>CAZWGS010000054.1:0-31113 GCA_964633315.1 uncultured bacterium
AAACAACCAACAACCAACAACCAACAACAAGAAATCTCTAGAGTTTATTATCAAGTGTTTATCTAGGAAAAACTTCCTAATTCTGACTGGAATTACTTTGCCAAACTTCCAATCCTCCATCAGGATTATCTTGATAAGTCCATTGCCATTCCTTACTTACCCTAACAGCAACGCGGGGACCAAAGGGATTAGCTGTACCAATAAATAAACCGTGAGGTGTGGAAACAATATTGCGACCACCATAATTGTAAGGATTGCCTAAACCTTTGCGACAAACTGGTAACCAATTTTCCCCATCATAGGTGCGCCACAGCTCAAAACCACCTTGATAATCAATAAAGTCTTCTACTCCCGCTTTCGCTAAAAGACGAGATACCCTAGTTGGTTTATTTTCCAGATGGGAATAGCGCAAAATAACGCTCCAATCCATCGTCCCTGCATATAACCAACCATCATGGATTCCCATACGCCAGATATAGCCACAGAAATAGTTGTTAAAACCAGCAGCCATACCACTCAGGGGTCGTTTCCCATCACGAGCATTACCGACAACTATATCCCAGGAACCATCTGGGTGTAATCTAATAATCTCGGCTGCTGCTGGTCCTACTCGATAGCGATGGTCATAGCCACCATTTTGAATTCCGCTACCGATATAGAGAGCATCTTTAAAGGCTAACATACTGGTTGTACCTTGGTTAAGAGCACCACGACCAGCACCATTAGTCAGCAGTCTTTCCCACTGATATGGAAGTTTTCCTTCTGCTTTAGTGCGCCAAACTTGAAAACCATTACCTGCAGTTCCCGCATACAGATAGTCACCCATTACCGCCATCTCGTATACTGTAGCTACATCTGCCCATTTACCGGGAGCAGGTGGTTCACCAAAACCAGGGTCATTTACTGAACGCCACTCACCTGTCGCTGGATCGCTGCTTTCGTAAATCAAAGATACCCAAGATACATTAACATTACCTTTAGCTGCACCAGTGGGGGCGGTGTAGAGTTTTCCCTTAAAAGGTACTAGTACCCGAATCGCCGTAATCGGTAATTCCTCATTCTGGGATTTAAATTTAGGTTTTGGTGTAATCTCAAAGTTAATCCCGTCTTCACTGCGTAAAATATCGGGACCATCACCACGAGAACGAGACCAACTGGCTACATACAGACAAGGCGCACTGTCCGATTTGCCTTGAAATACTACCATACAGCGATAGCCTAGATGACGACTATATTCCAAACCATCGTCGCCTCTAATCATAGGTGCTTGGTAAACTCGCTGCCAAACGCCAGATATGGGACTGTAACGCCAGATTTCGCCTCTGGCATAGTTTTGTTCAAATTCTGGAGTGTAGGGGGGATAGGGTACTTCTACAGGCCATTGATCCATATGCAAAAATTGCATACCATACTTGAGGAGCATGAGATTAGCTCTTCCTGTCCCTACGTACAAATGGTCCTGAAACCAAACCATTGAGTAGGCGTAGGCGTTGGTACCATTGCCAAAACCATTGTCACAAATTTTGCGAAAATCTGACTTATGTAATCCTGGGTTTGGTTCTGGGTTAAAAGCACGCATGATTAAATAAAATGATTAATATTAAGCAGGTATAAATTAAACTGTAAGATGCCAAGTAGGGTAGGCAATTAACTATCAACAATCCACAATTAACCAGTTACGAATTGTTCATTAACTGGAGTAGGATTCAAGCTGAGATGGTAATAAAAGTTTTGCAGCTTTGCTAGCAACAAATCTGGTTGGGACAAGGGAAAAAAATGACCAGCTTTGGGAACTAAATCGAAATGAGCATGCAACCAAATTTGCTTGAGAATTTCTGCGGTAGGTAAAGTGGGAGAGCGTTCACCGTAAATTGCAAAAGTTGGTTTTTCTAGCTGTTGCAATTGTTCTAAATTTAAGGTTGATGGCGCTTGAAAATCTTGTCCTGCGGTGGTTGTTTCCACTAGTTTTAACCAACGCTTTGCTGCGTGTTTACTGCCTCCTTGGGGAAAAAGAAGAGAAAATAGTTTTGGGAAGGGAGATTTTCCATGATGGGGCTCAAGTCGCCAGCGTGCCATCTCTACAAGTATCTGATATCCTGCCTCTGGATGCTCTTCATCAAGATAGATACCAGCCTCTTCTAAGCTAGGTTGCAATTTATCCCAATGAACCCAATTAGTAGGTTTTTGTTCTGGTTGTAGTAACTTGATTCTAGTATCTACAAATGCTAAAGTTCTGACGCGCTGAGGATAGCGTAGGGCAAAGTGTAGGATTACCGAACCACCAAAACTGTGTCCTACTAAGTCGGCGGTTTCTAGTTCTAAGTAATCCATTAATTGTTTGAGATCTTCTGCCATTTGACTGGGACTATAGCCAGTTTTCGGCATTGAACTTCTACCATGTCCCCGCAAATCAAAAAGTGTTACCCGATGAGTTTGGGTCAAATTCTGAGCTAGAGGATACCAAAAAGCTAGACTGGTAGCTAGCCCGTGTACCATGACTAAATTGCCTGGTTTATCTACTTTTAATTCCTGATGAACAGGTGTGGGAGAAATTTGTAGATAGTTTAAATTGAAATTTTCAAAGCGTGCAAGGGGCATAGGCTAATAATATGAAATCCGTAAATGATTGCTACAGAATATAAGCAGAGGAAGCAGGGGAAATGATGTGTAGCATTATTTTTTGTATTTCATATAATCTGTCAATTAAAAATTGACGGTTAAAAGGGTAAGGGAAAATCTTGAGTAATCACCAGCTATTAGTCAAAATAAGCTCGAAAGAGCAATAATTCAGATTTGGTAGCCAAAGGATGCTGCAAGTTCTTTTGTTACTTCGCCAAGAAAATCAACGGTGTGATATTGTTTCCAGCGATAAGCCATTTCTGGTTCAATGGTTCTGTGCAAGTGAAATTTGAGGTCACCGCTCATTTTCGAAACAGCTTCTACTCCATCAGTCATGCGTTGCTTTTTCTCTTTATAGGGTTCGAGCATTTCTACTTGGAAATCTACTCCTATAAAATTACACATATCTGTGACCACGGTTTGGGTTTGAGTGACTAAATCCTCGAATTTAAGCTTGAATTGGCGCTCTGGGGGTACAGTATGCAAAAAATCGCTGATATTTTGATTACAAGTTAGCCAAGCTAACTCTGCGTATTGCTCACGTTTGAAATCATCCCCTTGCATAAAAGGTAGCAGGCGATCAAGTTTGGCATCACAAAAAGAGCGAATCATACCGTAGGGATGGCGTAGCAAGTGAAGATAGAGGGGCTGCTCAAAATCTGTTTCTGCTCGCTTTAAAATATCTGCATGGTAAGAGTAAGAAGGTGTTTTATCCACCAGGATTCTCTCTCCCAATTCCCCTTGCATCAAGGTATAAAATTCTTTGGTAGTCAGACTTTGCTCTTCCCACTGTGTCATCATCTGCTGTGCTTGGGTAGAAGTGCAACCCTTTAGTTCCATTAGAGCACGTACCGTACCATTGAGCAGATGCTGGTTAAGATCATTGCTGAAAGCTAGTTTTCTCTGAAGTAAATTTTCAAAGGGAAGTAAATGTAACTCTGGCGGTGCAAATAGTTGTTTATTTCCAGCTAGCATTACTCTTAAGAGAGTAGAGCCAGAGCGAGAAGGACACAAGACAAAGATCGCTCGTTTATTTTTACCACCCGTGGTGCTACTAGGCAAAGGTGGTGCTGGAATGCGATTGCGGAACTGATTGACTTGATTTTGGTTAATTGTTGCTTGGTCTGTGGTCGCAGTTGAGGCAAGATTGAGATTAGTAGATTGACTTACTGTCTCACTTGCCAGTTTACTTTGTACAAAAGCTGCGATCTGAGCCACACTTAAATCATCCACATAGGTCCCATCACGCATCAGTAGGTCATGAAAACCTAGCTTTTTTTGGAACTCTTCCTCAATAACCACAAACAGTTGAACAAAATCAACAGAACTAAAGTTTAAATCAGCGATTAGCTGCTGCTCACCACTTATTTCTTCCTCTAGCTCCAAATCCCAATCAGCAGTCATCTCTTCAATGAGACTAATAACTGTTCCTTGTATCTCGAATGACTGTAGTAGCATATTGAGTAACCCCCTGTTGTAATTGCTCTGTTTTGGGCATTGCCCATTAAGATTATCTAGTAGACAATGCCTTGCCTCAATTACTTACTCTTGGCAGATGGCAATAACTTCATTTTTCCCAAACCAGAGGTTAACTTCAACAACTTTACCGCTATGAATTATGGTTATTTGCTGCTGATGCGCCCTGTAGTCCGTGATTAACCACCGATGGGGCTGACCCAAAAGCCCTGTTCCTACAGCTTTAGCAACAGCTTCTTTAGCGCACCAAAAAGCCAATTGAGTTAGTTCATCACTGTCGTGAGGTAAAAGTTTTAACTCTTCATCGGTAAATGCCACTGTTCGAAAATCTTCTAGATTAACGTAACCTAAACGCTCGAAATCTACACCAATCTGACATGGACTTTTAGTTACAACTGCAAGAATATGACCACGAGTGTGACTTAAGGACACCTCTGGTAATAACTCCTTAGCTTCTAGAATCGGACAAGAGAGAATCGGTTTACCTAATTCATCTGGAAGAATTTCTAAATCTAGATATTTGAGTTCCAGATTCCCTGCTTCTGTGGCAAACTGACGTGTAGCATCCTTAATCGCCACACGACCTAATAACCACTCACTACGCCGCATTCCTCGTTTTGGCAATTGATACCAAAAAGCCATCTCTCGCTCAGTTAGTATCGCCTGTGCCAATTTTTCATAGTCAAAACAATGGGGAGGATCCAAACGACGGCAAATTAAACCTGTTAAGCCTAAAGTAAAAGGATAAGACAGATAAGGCTGCCAATTTATCGCCAAAGGTGCAATCAATTGTTGCTCCTGTTGTCCATCTCGATGTGTTTTCAATAAGAAGTTAGTTCTGTTCAGCATCACTTTCAACTTCTCCTCCTTGGCTAGAAAATAGCAAATTCGTTACTCGCTCTTGATTGTCAAGGAATTCTTGCATCAGGGAAAAATGCTCTTCCAACAAAGCTAAACGGTTATCTGGGCTTAGATTGATCCCATTTTCTCTCAATTCCTCGTCCTGACCTAGAGTTTGATCCAATGGGGATCTCGATGGCTCCGCAATTTCATTAGATTTTTCTAGTGTCTGTTCACCAGCAATTAAATTTGGCTCAGCTACCTCTAGAATTTGGCTTTGAAGTTCAAGTTTACTCCCAGAAATTTTTTCTTGCACTTTGCTGACAAACTCGGGCTTTAAACTCATCTTGGGCAGCATTAAGCTTAAAACTGGCTCGCTTTGGGGACGATGAACTAAAGGTTGCGCTAAGTCGAGGGTTGCAACTTGGCGATATTGATACAACGCCAACATCTGGACTGATTTACCATTGATAAATAACCGAGCCAGCATTCCTTGCAGTTGACTGAGTCCAGATTTACGCTGACTGTTACTAGCTACAGCTAAATAATCGCGACCTCGTAGGATATTATCCACAAAAGAGGTTAAATTACTTCCAGCACCTACCTCAATAAAGGTTCTAACTTCTTCATCCCGATATAACTTCTCAATTGTCTCCCTAAAACGCACTGGCAGGACCCACTGCTGAGCCGATAAAGCACGGGCGGCTTTTGGTTCTTGGGGATAGGGCTCGGTAGTTGCGCAACTATATAATTTTGCCCTTGAAGAACCGGGTTTAATTGTTTCGTAATGGGAGCTCAAAGCCTCCACTGCAGGCTGGAAAAGTGGTGTATGGTAGGCACGATTAAAGGGAAGTGGGACACAAAGTCCACCAGCCTCTTTAATTTGATTCGCAACTAAATTACTATGTGTTTCAGTGGTGAAAATCAGCCTTTGATTAGCACAATTATCTGCCACCAAATGCACAGTTCCCTTAGAGTTAGCAATTAATTGCTCCACAAATTCATCCGCCACTCCTCCCACAGACATCAGCACACCTGTAGGAATTTTATTGCTGACTTCTAAATCGCGATAAATGCGATTTACATTCTTCAAAGCTGCTTTAAGTTCATCTCGATTATCGTAGCCAGCCAAACCAGAAGCACCAGCCGCAATATGCTCTCCAGCACTGTGACCTACCATAATCTCACATTTGATGCCCAAGTCACTGAGAAGCTCATACAAGCCCATACTGGCACTAAAGAGAGCTTCGGTAGCAATATCACTGGCATAAATTTGTTCGTTTACCCACTCCTGCTGCGATGGCGTTAAACTCGTGGGCGGAGGGAAAATCAGGCTACTGGGTGGTATTTCCCGCTCAAAAGCTTGATCCAAAAAGTCAAACCACTGACGCACTTGGGGAAAATAGAGACACAAGTCTGCCAACATATTAGGGTATTGAGCGCCTTCACTGGAGAACAGAAAAGCGGTTTTACCCTTCTCAACTCGATTTTCTGTGTAATAAATGCCATTGCGAATCGGTAATTTGTCTTTTTTGAGTTGAGCTAACTTACCAACTACCTGCGTCAGCTTGTGTTGCAAATTGCTCACATCTTTAGCAATGATTGCCAAACGGTGGCTACCATTAGGACGTTGAGCTAGAGTGTAAGCTAAGTTGGCTAACTCCGTATCTGGATTAATTTCCAGGAACTGCTGTACCTGATTCACTAACTCCAGCACTTGCTGGCGAGAATCGCCCGCAAATAGCAACAATTCAGTGGGTTGCTGGGAAATGTGTAAAGGCTCCCTTCTCGATTCCAAGGCTGCACCACCAGCAAACATAATCGATGAGGTGCTATCAACTACAGGTGGCGCGTTGTACTCCTCCAGAATCGCATGGGCATTAATACCACCGAAACCAAAAGCGTTCACTCCAGCTCGACGTGGGTACTGAGCACCGTGAATCCAAGGGCGAGCCTCATTATTAACGTAAAAAGGCGTATTTTCAATACCTAAATCCGGATTTACTTGATCGCAAAGAGTAGGCGGCAAAGTTTTGTAGTATAGTGCCAGAGAGGTTTTAATCAGACTTGCTACCCCAGAAGCGGGAATGCAATGACCAATCATAGATTTTACAGAGCCAATCCCACAGCTTGGTATATTACCTGTACGCTGACCAAATACTGACCCTAGTGCTTGGATTTCCGTTTGGTCTCCCAAAGGAATTCCTGTACCGTGGGCTTCAATTAAGCTAATGGTAGCAGGATCAATACCTGTCTGCTCGTAGGCTCGCTGTAGCGCCTTTATTTCTCCCTCTAAACGGGGAGCTAATAATCCTTTGGCTTTACCATCACTAGAGATACCAATGCCCTTGATTACAGCATAGATTCTATCTCCATCGCGCTGAGCATCTGCCAACCGCTTCAGCACTAAAAAGCCCACTCCCTCACTAAGCAAGGTGCCATTACCCGCCGCATCAAAGGGACGAATATCGGTGCGCGAGAGAGCATTTAACTGACAAAAGAGCTGATAGATTAAAGCTGGCATTGCTCCTTGAATACCACCTGCTAACATCATGTCCGAACGACCTGACAACAGTTCCTGAATCGCTGATTCCACGGCAATTAGGCAGGAGGAACAAGCTGCATCCACAATGTAGTTTGGTCCCATCAAATCCAGGCGATTGGCAATTCTCCCCGATGCGACGTTGGAAATTAGACAGGGTGCTTTCTCTATCTCTGTAGAAGGCAAACTCTCCTTTAATTGCTGACGCAACTCCCCAAGGGTGACATTGTCCAACTGTGGTAACAACTGACCCAGCAAATCCATAGTTTGGTCCACAATCATGCCATGCTGAATACCACCAATATCAGCACGATTGGGGTTGGAACCGCGACCAAGTATAATTCCTGTGGTTTCCTTAGGAAATGGACGTTCTAAATAGTTCGCATCTTGAAGAGCATCCCTAGCTAATTTGAGAGCCAGAAAATGTCCCGCATCCCCATCCACTGCAGTAGGAGGAATGCCGAATTCAATTGGGTTAAAGGTCGCTAAATCGCCTAATAAACCAACTTTTCGGGTATAAATCTTGGAAATGTCTGCCCTTGGTTCCGCCTGAGGATCGAAATAGGGTTGTGCCCACTCATCTGGGGCTTCCTTGATGCAATCTACTTTGTTGAGGATATTTTGCCAGTAGGAGTGCATATTCCTGGCTCCCGCAAATAAGCCAGCCATACCTACAATGGCGATGTCAGTTGTCATGATTTAGTGGTCAGTTGTCGCTAGTAATTAATATTCACCCAGAGTCCCCAAAAAGTAACAGCTAGCCCATTTATTTTTGGGTCGCTAAGCGCTTGAGTGCTTTACTACAAGTATTAGTCATATCTTGCAGCCACATCCGGACGCAATCTTGAGAATCTAGTAATAGTGCATCAAAGATCATGCTCGTGGGTGTAAATTCCTTCACCCGCAACTCAAAGCGCAAATTTGCTTCCAGAGGAGAGTTTCCATAGCGTTTGATACTTCCAAAGTGAGCGGGTAAACCACCTGTATCTCCTTGAATATGCGTCCAGATTAGCGCCATTTGCAAGCTAGCATCCACTAAACCGATGTCAAAGAGCCAGTTTTGCGCCTGAGGCTGATTCAACCACAGTCCTGGATTACTGGATCTTACCTGGGCGGATACTCCTTCTGGAGTGAATTGATCAATGGAGGTTAAAAGCTGGAACATTTCGCCGTGAAAGCAACAGTCACGATAGGCTAAACCTACGTCTAAGCTAGAATTTTCTGCAAGCTCTGAAATTCGTATTTCTGGTGCTTCCTCTAGGTTTTGACATAGGTTAAAGGAGGCGCGATAAAAAGGAATTTGCTTTTGTGGGTCAACAATTTCTGCAATTACTTGTAGAGACTGGGAATCTGCATGAGTGGAAGCGCGCGCTTTCAGCAAAACAGTTTTGCCAGCTTCTGTTTCCAGGACAATACCACGCCAGACACGTAGATCCCTTACTTCTGCTACCACCCAATCTGACCAAGCTGCCTGGACTAATTGTGCCATGTACTCCAGCGCACCAGCAGCCGGGACAACGGGTTTACCATCTAGGCGGTGATCATTGAGGTAGGGATCGCTAGTCAGAGTAATAGTTTTTTCTAGGCTGACACTACCATTGGGTTGCATCACAGGTAGGGTGGGTAAGAGGGGGAAATTAGTTTTGCTAGTAGCTGTTTCCGGTGCCATTACTTCCTGGGGTACACCTTCAAAAATACCAGCAACTAACTCCACTTCCTGATTATTACCCCAGCGCAACTCTTCGGTGACAAATTTGCGTCCCGCCGCTGGAGGAATGGGTATTACTCCCCTCTCACGGAATTGACGATTAACTTCTGCTGAAGCCATACCTGTCACATCCCAAGGACCCCAGTTAATCGACATTACTCTGGTATTGTGCCATTGTTGCTGCATCCACCAAGCAAAGCGATTTACAACTTCGTTGGCTGCTGCATAGTCACATTGACCACGATTACCTGTTCTACCAGCAACCGAGGCAAATAGTATGATTAATTTGAGCGATTCTGGTCGCAGATAACGACTCAGAAGAAAGGTACTATCTACTTTGGTATCAAATACTTGGTTAAAGGAATCTAGGGTCTTATCCACCAGCAGCTTATCTTGGATAATACCTGCTCCCTGAACTACAGCATCAATTTTGCCATAGCGCTCATAGATACCATCAATTAGGCTACCGAATTCTGCGGCATTCCTAACATCAACGCTGTGATATTCTACCTTTACTCCTGCTTGCCTAAAAGTTTCCAGGTTGCGACTAATAGTGCGATTGCGCTTTAATTGCTGAACTTGCTTTTCTATCTGCACTGGAGTTGGTTTCCCACCTTGAGCCAGGGCTTGTTGCAAAAATATTTTTCTTAAAGCACCTAACTCTTCAACACCCCTAGTAGCTTCACTCTCTGCCTTGGGCTGAGGGGAACGACCAACTAAAATTAAGGTCATACCTGGAACCATTAATTCCTCAACTACTTCGGCGGTAATCCCCCTTGCTCCACCAATAGATAGCATGACCCAATCAGCAGCAGGAGTAATGGTAGCATTGCCTTGAGAGGGAAGGCTAGAAGCAGCGATTAGCTGTGGCTCAAACACCAGTCGTTTTCCCTGGTAGTAACCAATTTCCTGGTTCTTGTCACCACTAACTAACTCTTGGGTAATGGCGATTGCAACTTCTGTGGCAGAGGTGTCGTCAAAGTCAATTATTTTAGCACTCACACCTTCCCATTCAATAGCCATGGTTTTGAGCAAACCACTACTGCTACCAGCCAAAGGTAAACCAGTAGCACCCTTGCCATTGCGACCAAAATAACCGCCTAGGCTAGATGTAGCAATAACTTGACCTCGGCACTCTCTCAAATCATTGGCACATAGTTGTAGCAGTTGGAACAGGCTTTTGGACTGAATTTGACCCAATTGCTGCCACTGTATCAAATTCTTGGGCATAGTCACTTCACTTTGACCTGCTAGGTGAATAATGCCCTGTATAGCTCCAAATTCCTGGCGTAATTGGCTCAGCTTTTGTTCTAATTGGGTTGTATCTGCCAAGCTAGCACTACTGACAATCGCCGGAGTTGCACCCTTTTGTTGCAGCGCCAGCAACAGTTGAGGTGCGATCACTTGCTGGGCATCTTCTGTAATTAAGAATAAACCTTTTAAAGACGCAGTAGCTTGTTCGCCATCAGTTAGGGGCTGAACTTTTCCTTGCATCACATAACGTGGTGCAGCTACTGCGCCATCAGACTTTCCCAGGCTAACTAGCTCCTTAGCTTCAGTATCTAACTTAGGTAGTGTCGGTATATCAGAGCTACTAGCAAGTAATTTATCTACTAAACCTTGGAGAGTTTTAATTTGGGTAAAACTTTCCATTTCCTCTTTCACATTAGCAGCTAGGGATGGAGGTAAGGTTTTTTGCAGCGCACCAAATATTTCCACCCGCTTAATCGAGTCAATACCCAAATCTGCTTCCATATCTTGGTCTAAACCCAGCAAATCCGCCGGATAACCTGTGCGATCGCTGACTAAATCTAACAGCATTTTTGTCGCACTTGCTTGATCTAGTTGGGCTGGTGTCTCAGTAACTTTGGGTTGTATTTGATGTGCAGGAGCGACATCAGAGCCACTAGCAAGTAATTTATCTACTAAACCTTGGAGAGTTTTAATTTGGGTAAAACTTTCCATTTCCTCTTTCACATTAGCAGCTAGGGATGGAGGTAAGGTTTTTTGCAGCGCACCAAATATTTCCACCCGCTTAATCGAGTCAATACCCAAATCTGCTTCCATATCTTGGTCTAAACCCAGCAAATCTGCCGGATAACCAGTGCGATCGCTGACTAAATCTAACAGCATTTGTGTCACACTTGCTCGATCTAGTTGGACTTTTGCTGTTACTGACGCTACTGTTTGTGGGGTAATAGGTGCTGGCTTTTCTGGAATAATTTCTGGCTGCAAGTGTGGAGTTTCAACCTTGTGATTACCATTACCGTTGTTTTTTTGTTCCGGTATATTAGGTGCTGGTATGGCAATATTATTACCAGAAATTTGGGGACGACTAAGGTGTCCAGTCGAACCACCCAAAAACTGCGCCATTACCTTCTCCTGTAACCCCAAAAACTGACGCATGGTTTGCTGATAAGCTTGATAGGCGGCTAAAGCACCTGCATCATTAACTGGTGGTAGATTAGGTTGTGACTGAGAATTTTGCTGGTTGGTGGTTGTAGGTAGAGGCACTTGCTCGTGATTATTGCTCATAGATTGCTGTGATTGGGCTGATTTGCCATTGTTAAGAGATTGCGGTTGGGAGATTTTTTGATTGAGGGCTGACATCGATACCTTCTGGGTACTATTTAAAGGTGGTTTATTTCCTGTGTAGCCTACAGCCTCATTTTTAGGTCTAGCGCTACCGCCATTAACTAGCCAGGTTGTTGCACTCAGAGCAGGTTTGCGGGTTGATTCTAGCAGTTGGGAAAGATTAATTTGATGCACATCGCGATCTGAAAATAATGCCAACAAATTAAAATCAAGACCTTGATTAAATAAAGTACCCAAAGCCGAAAGAAAACCTTTCAGTCCTCCTCCTTGCCCATCCACAGATACTTTAGTATGCTCTTGATGCGCCAGAATTTGACCCACTAGTGTAGTCAAAATGCTCTTGGGTCCAATTTCAATGAAATTGCGTGTTCCAGCAGCATACATCGCTTCAATTTGGCTGACAAATTCCACTGAACTCAACAAATGCTGGGAAAGTTGTTGCCGAATTGCTGCTACATTAGCTTCGTAGGGACGGGCTGTGGTGTTGGAATACACTGGGATTTTTGGCTCGCTCATCGGTGCAGCTTCGATAGCACGAGTTAGAGCATCCTGGGCTGACTCCACTAAACTAGAGTGGAAAGCACCCGCCACAGGCAACATTTTCGCCATAATCTCTGCCACTTCCAGGCGTTCAACCATGTGTTTTACTGCCTTCTTTTCGCCTGAAATCACCGATTGCAGAGGTGCATTATGGTTTGCCAGCACCACATCATCAACACCGTCTAAACGGGCGAGCAATTCTTCACGGGTAGCTTGCACCGCCGCCATCGCACCATCCGCAGCTTCACAAGCAGAAGCCATCACTCGACCTCTGGTTTCTGAAAGACGCAGAAATTCCGAGCGCGACAGCACTCCAGCAGCATAGAGAGCAGCATATTCGCCGTAGCTATGCCCACAAACCACATCAGCTTTCAAGCCCAGACGTGCCATAATTGCCAGATATCCCGCTTCCACTGCACCAATGGCTGGTTGAGCAGTTTGAGTCTCTTTTAGTTGGGCTTTGGCTTCTTTCTGTCCACTTTCGCAGTAGCTACTGGGAGGCTGAATTACCTGAGTCAAAGGCTGGGAGGTGCGATCACGCAGATTTTCATCGGCACTTTCGAGAGCAGAGCGCATTTCCGGGAAATACAATCCCACTTCCCTTGCCATATTGGGATATTGTGCGCCCTGTCCGGGGAAAAGGAAAGCAATTTGCCCTTCACTGCTTGCCTGTGTCTCACCGATTTGAATATAAGGTGGTAAAGGTGCTGAATTAGTACCCTGTAGATGAGTTAATACCAGTTCAAGAGCAGATTCTAGTTGGGTGAGATTTTCGGCGACAATACTAACACCAAATTTATTTTGCTTGCGTTGCTTTTGGGCTTGCCTGGCATAACTATAGGCTAAATCCCGCAGACGTGGCTCGGCTCCTCCTTGAAGGCTAGCTTGCAAGTGTTCTAATTGCTGAGCTACACCAGAGCGATCTCGACCAGAAAACACTAATAATTCATAAGACCAAGCCTTAGCTCCCGGTGCTTCTGACTTAATTGAGCCTTGATACTCTTCTACCACGGCGTGGAAATTTGTACCACCAAAACCAAAAGCACTTACCCCTGCTCGCCTGGGATATTCAGGATGACGCAGCCAGGGTTTGGCTTCTTGGAGTAGATAGAGAGGGCTATCTTCTGCATTTAAAGCTTCAAGGGGACGATCTACATTCATATGGGGAGGTAATACTTTGTAGTGGAGAGCCAAAGCCGCTTTCACTAAAGCTGTAATACCAGCAGCACTCTTGGTATGACCAATCATGGTTTTAACGGAGCCAAGAACGCAGGATTTAGCAGTGGCGTTATGTTCTCTTAGTAGGCTATTAATGGTTTCAAGTTCCGTTTTGTCCCCTGCTGCTGTGCCAGTTCCATGAGCTTCATACATGCCGATGCTACTGGGTACAAAACCTGCTTTATTATAGGCTCTTTGTAAAGCTACCTGTTGACCGGAACTAGCAGGAGCAGTCATACTCATGCCTTTACCATCGCTAGAACTAGCTACAGCTTTAATTACAGCGTAGATGCGATCGCCATCTCTCTCAGCATCTACTAAACGCTTGAGTACTACCACCGAGATCCCTTCGCTAATGACAATACCATCAGCGGCTTGGTCAAAGCTACGGGCAACTCCTTGGGGTGAGAGGGCTTGGGTTTTGCTAAAGCAGAAGTAGGAAAAGGCTGATTGCATAGCATCAAAACCACCAGCCAGTGCCACATTACAACGCCCCGTCTCCAATTCCGTTACTGCTAGATCCACCGCCGCCAGAGAAGAAGCACAGGCTGCATCCACAGTAAAGTTTGCCCCTCCACAGTCAAAACGGTTGGCAACTCGACCCGCAGTAACATTCATAAGTACACCAGGAAAGGACTCTTCTGTCCACTCTGGTAAGCGTTCCCAAGTTTCTGGCTCTGCATTGCCTACCATGCGGGGAATTTCTGAGCGTGTGGCATATTGCTGTCCTAAATCCGACATACCGCCACTACCACCTAAAATAACTGAGGTGTTTTTGCGGTCAAAATCACCCTGTTCATAGCCTGCATCTGCCAAGGCGCGGCGGACAGTTTCCAGAGTCAGTAATTGAACAGGTTCAATGGATTTAAGGGATTTGGGAGGAATACCAAAACGTATGGGATCAAAAGGCACGTCATCCAGAAAACCACCCCATTTGGAATAGACCTTATCACGCGCCTGAGGGTCAGCATCGTAATATAGACGCCAATCCCAGCGTTCCTGGGGAATTTCTGTAATCGCATTCACCTTAGCCAGAATATTCTCCCAGAAAGTATCGGCACTCTGGGCTTGGGGTAAGACAGTGCCAATACCAACAATGGCAATATCTGAAGGTTCGCTTGCTTTAGCTGTAGATTCAGCTTGAGTTTGAGCCGCCAGCAGTTGCACACTTCCCTCAGAAACATCCCTGTGCAACTGAGCTACACTACTAACCTGATGACGCATGGTGGCCACTTGACCAATCATATACATACCATCGCGTAGCTGTTGCTCACTGTCCACACTCTGGATTTGATCGCCTTGACGCAATAAACCCTTAGAAGCAACCCGTAAACGACCTAAGGTCAAGTCTTCTAGAGTATTCTTAATTTCTTCTGCTGAAGCACCATGCACTAGCATTTTTCTTCTGGTAGCGTAGAATTCCTCAGCAAAGGGAGTTACGGCGCAACGGCTAGCGTGTCCAGGTCCAGTTTCCAAATTAATTGTACGCTGACATTGCAATGCCTGCTGCTGAAATTCATCCACAATGGCACCACATTCAACAGCCTCTTGGGTAAATAAATAGGCACTGCCCATCAGTACGCCAATTTTAATACCCCGTTGTGCCAAAGGAGCAGCCATTGCACTTACCATCGCTGCGGAGGTAGCATCGTGAATTCCCCCAGCAAAAAGAACGTGAATTTCCTGTGCTTCACCAGGAGGGACTTGTTCGAGCAAAGTAGCAATCGCGCTTTCCCAGAGGACAAAACTACTGAGAGGACCCACATGACCACCACATTCTCGGCCTTCAAAAATAAATTTTTTGCCCCCTTGGTCCAAAAACATTTTCAGCAAACCAGGAGTGGGTACATGAATATAAGTAGAAATACCTTCCTGCTCCAATTGTGCTGCTTGATCTGGTCTACCGCCAGCAATCAAAGCAAAAGGAGGCTTAATCGCCTTAACTACTTTGAGCTGGGCTTCCCGCAGTGCTTGGGGTACAAAGCCGAGAATACCCACACCCCAAGAGCGATTACCAATTAGTTGTTTCGCTTGGGTCAGTAGTTTTTCTACTTGAGGCTGACGCATTAAAGCAAGGGCTAGGAGAGGTAAACCTCCTGCTTGAGATACTGCATCAGCAAACTCTGCTGTATCACTCACCCGCGTCATGGGACCTTGGACAATGGGATATTTGGTATTGTGGGCAACTGCTAGGGGAGAGTGAGGTTGTAGAGGACGTAAGTCTTGAGCTAGCTGAATTTGTTCGCCACTGGCTCTTAAAATAGCTTGGATTAATCTTCCTGTGGTGCGATAGCGCTCGCGTAACTGTGCCGCTAAGCCCACTCCCTGCCCCATTACCCAAGCCTTTACCCCTGGTTCACTCCAACAAATTAACTGGGCTGCAGCTGCCTGCCAGCGTTCACTGGTGGCATTTTCAATCTCCAACTGTTCAGCCAATTTTTGTAGTTGGTCAATAACCCCAAAGCCGGGACGAGACAAAACTCGCAGTTGCTTACCTAGGCGATCTCCAATAGCAATTGCTTCTTGACCATTTAAATTACGTAAATACTTTTGCCAGCCCTCCGACTGTGGTGATTCTGGCATCAGCCAAAGCTGATCATCTAAAATTACTCCAGCGGCACCTAAACTGCGACAAGCGGCGGCTGTATGGACTCCCACTCCCCCCTGTACGTAAACAGGTAAGTTTTGCTCCTTGACAAGCTTCTGAGTCAGAATAAAAGCCGGATCACTGCCGCCCCAACCACCACTTTCGTGTCCACGAGCAATTAAGCCATTGATTTGATGAATCAGTTCCTGACTTAAAGTAGATAACTGCTCAGCATCAGTAATTTCAAGTAAAATTTGGCGTGATTGAGCCCCAGGTAAAGATTCTAGAGTTGTTGCTAAAGATTGTGCCTTCCAACCACAAAGAATCAACCAGTGAGATTGGGCATTTAGAGACTCCAATAAAGAGGGACTTGATAGAATTTGCTCCACTCTCAAGCGCAGACCAATCGTACCTTGGCTGCCTACTAAATCAATGAGTCCAGATAGGTTTTTCTGGGCAACTTCTCCGCCAAGATCACCACAGAATTCTCCGTCAAGAAGACCCACACCACCGGCTCTCACGGTGGCTACAGCAATGCCGGGATGGGCTAAATCAATTGGATTTAGAGAACAACAAGTAAATGCGCTCAAGAATTACAGCCTCCACAAAAAGTATCTTCACCTACCATCGTCGATAAGTATGCCCAAATTTCATTGGTAACTAACATTTGCTCTCGAAAACGTCAATTGCTTTAGCTACAGATCACTATTTCAAGATTCCAGATTGATTGTTTTTTACTTCAGGCAAGCATTTTTGGCTATTTAGTAAATTTTCCACTGTCACTCTAGGATGATAAAGTCCCTGCCAATGTTGCTGGCAACAGACCATGATCAATTCAAAATTTTAGTTTTCAAGTAGAAACTAAGCAATGAGTTTAGTCTCGGTTATTGTTGCAGTTAATTCGAGAATAGGTATCTGCTTCAAAGTTTCCCTATCTCGACCATGGCAGCATCTTAGCTGATGATAACGGATCAATTTATAAATGGCAGGGTCCACTACCAAGGAAATAGAGTGAATCCCGTTTGTAAAAAGTTTTAATTTATGTTTGAAACTCAAGATTGATTTAATTTAGCAGTTGTTATGAGTAATACAATTAGCATAGTTTTTGAAGATACAAAAGAAACAATTACTACAGAGACTGGACGCAAGTTTATAAGTATCTGTAGTCTGTAATCGTAGACGATAACTAAATTCCTTTTCCCAACAGAGCTGAACCAAGTCTCTCAACACCACAAAAATGATGACTATGGCATCAGTTGTTGTTAACCAGCGATTGACAAAGCTTAAACATCAACTAACTTTTGAACAAGCTTATAGCAAGGCTTTGGAGCTAGATCCTTTGTCAATCAAGTTTCATAAAAATAGTAACCAATCAAGCTGAGGTGAGATCACCAAATCTGTTAAAAATAGACTTGGTATCTTTGTTAGCCGAGCAGAAACTTATGAGCAACACCTATGACTGGATTGTAGTTGGTAGTGGTATCACTGGTGCTGCCTTAGCTTATGAACTGGTGAAACAAGGACTTTCCGTTCTACTCCTAGAGAAAAATTCTACACCCAATAATGCCACCTGCTATAGTTATGGCGGATTGGCTTATTGGTCAGGAACATCACCTCTAACGCGTCAGTTATGTCAAGAAGGCATTGAATATCACCGCAATTTAACGACACAGCTAGAAGCAGATACAGAATTTCGAGAGCTAGATTTATTACTAACTATTAACGCTGAGGTAGAGCCTCAGATAGTAGCAGATTCCTATAGTCGTTTTGCGATTGTCCCTCGCCTTCTCAGTGCTTCCCAAGCTTGTGAATTAGAGCCATTGCTGAATCGAGAAACAATTTCTGGTGTTCTCCAACTACCCCACGGACATATTAATCCAGGAAAAACCACTCAAGCTTACCTACAAGCCTATCAACGCAGGGGTGGCAAGCTGCAAATAGCTCAGGTTTTGAATTTATTAGAGGTGGGGAATATGATAGCGGGGGTAAAAACAACCCAAGGCAATATATTTGCTGCTAATACCGTCATCTGTGCCGGGGGGTTAAGTCGTGCTTTGCTTCAGGAAGCCGGAATTAATGTTCGTCTCTACTTTACCCATGCGGAAGTCATTAAAACGCCACCAGTGGCTTTGAAATTGCGGACCTTGGTTATGCCAGCCCAACTGCAAAGGTTTGCCTTAGAAGCCAAAGCAAGTGTCCCTGAGGTGGATTCACTCTGGGATGTTCCTGGTAATGAACCAGTACCACCAATTCTTGATCCTGGCGCCATTCAATTCTTGGATGGCAGTTTATGCTTAGGTCAGTTAAGCCGAGTTTTAACTGATCCCACTGCCACAATTGATAGAAAAGCCAGCGAGCAAAAAATTCGCGATGCTGTAGGTAAAATTCTACCTACTGTGGCTAATTTACCAGGAACTTGTCATCAATGTTTGGTGGCTTTCAGCAATAACTCGTTGCCTGTTGTAGGAAAAATTAACGGACAATTGGGGCTATATTTGTTCTCTGGATTTAGCAACACTCTCTTATTTGCACCGCCCTTGGCACAACATTTTGCTCAATGGGCTGTAACTGGGAAAGATGAGATGATTTCCACTTTGTCTGTGGGCTAAATTCATTGGTTGCTTTATCAGACCAAGATTAATTTATGATTAAGGTTGAGTCCAGACCTTGGCAATGAAAAATTATCAGTCTCCAGGTTCAACAGCTACCTGTGCTGGACTCTCAACAAGTAATGCTGCTTGAACTTCGAGAAAAATTGTGGTGCCACTTTGATTAATCAGCAGACATTCAAGTGCAGCATCTCATCAGCAGCATCAGGAGGTGTGGGTCATCTACACACTATACTTATGGCGAGACGAAAAAAGAACTTTAGCTGTGGTCATAGGGGTTATGGGCAAACTTGTCACCGATGCGCTAAAGTTCAGCTTAATCAGTTACTAAAGAAACAAACAAAACAAAAATGGGAAGACACTTTTACCCAAGATCCCATTAATCTACGCCATTTGCCCAAAAATGTTGTGGTCAAAGCCCGTAATATTATGGCTGCTTTGCGAGAGGAACAAAACTACCGTAGTTTTCACGGTAAACGTTTGCGCTATGACCGCTTTATCATTAGTATTCCTGTAACCCGTAATTATCGACTCCTCTGCCGTGATTATGGCAATCTTCTCATACCAGAATGTGTGGTGTCCCATGAAGACTACAATGTTTGTAAGCCAGGGAGTTAATCTTTGCTAATTTAATCTCTTGAGGGGAATTGTAGAGATGTGACATTTTAAGTTCCTACTCAAAAATGCGTCAGACACAAAAATATGCAAATTTACCTTGACTATAGTGCTACTACACCACCACGACCAGAGGTAATGGCAACACTATACGATAACCTCACACACCAGTGGGGTAATCCTTCTAGTCTCCATAGCTGGGGACAAAGGGCAGCTATGGTACTGGAAACTGCCAGAATGCAAGTGGCAAATTTGATTAATGCTTCCACTCCAGAATCAATTATCTTTACCTCTGGTGGCACCGAAGCTAATAATCTTGCTTTGATGGGGGTGGCGCGGCAATATCAAGAACCTCAACACCTGATAATTTCTGCTGTTGAACACTCAGCAGTAGCCGAACCAGCAAGGCTTTTGGAACAATTGGGTTGGCAAGTTACCAGGCTCCCAGTCAACCTCACTGGACGTGTCAATCCTCTCGATTTACAAGCTGCTTGGCAACCTAACACAGCCCTGGTGTCAGTGATTTACGGTCAAAGTGAGGTGGGCACAATTCAAATGATTGCTGAACTCGCTCAAATTACTCATCGTCTAGGAGGATTATTCCACACTGATGCGGTACAGGTGGCAGGACGTTTGCCCATTAATGTACAAAGATTAGGAGTGGACTTACTATCGCTCTCAAGTCACAAAATTTATGGTTTTCAGGGAGCTGGAGCCTTGTATCTTAAACCTGGTGTGACTTTGAGTCCTCTTTTTGCAGGAGGTGGGCAAGAGGGAAAACTGCGTTCTGGGACCCAAGCAGTACCAGCTATTAAGGGTTTTGGGGTTGCTGCCCAACTAGCCCTTGAAGAGATGGCACAGGAAACGCCGCGATTAATCAGCTTGCGAGATCGCCTTTTTGGATTATTAGCTAATTTCCCCTACTTAGTACCCACAGGAGATCGCCTCTATCGTTTACCCCACCACGTTAGCTTTTGTCTGAAAAATTTAAACTCCAAGATTACAGGCAAAACCTTAGTCAGACAGTTAAATTTGGCGGGAATTGCGATTAGTGCTGGTTCTGCTTGTCACAGTGGCACACTGAGTCCTAGCCCAATACTCTTGGCTATGGGATACTCGGCTAATCAAGCTCTATCAGGCATTCGCTTGACCCTAGGCAAAGATACCACAGAGGCAGATATTGATTGGACAGCTATGGTCCTCAAACAGATTATCCAACGCTTGCTCAGTGAGGAATTAGTTACTACTTAAATACCCCAAAAACTCACGCAATAAAATCTAAATCAAGTGTTTGCTTCTAGGTTTGAGTAATTCTCTTGTGCATTAATAAACGTCGCGGACGATTGAGGAGCAAATTAATATAGCTGGACTCAACCCGACACAGACGATAGCCACACTCAAAGTAGAGTCTTCTGGCTTGTTGATTATTCTCAAGTACATGAAGATAGAGATCTCGAAAACCCCAACGCAGCGCCACCTGTTCACAACTGACAAGTAATTTACTGGCAATACCTTGTCGTCGATAGTTCTCTCCTACTGCCAAATTGGAAATATAGGGATAGTGGGTATTTTGTATAGTCCAAGAGCAAGAGCGAAGACTCATCTCCACTGTACCTGAAACATCATCTAAACCGTGAATGGCGACTAAACACAGATAATGGGGAGACTTGGAACCAAGACGAGTGCGCAAGTCTTCATAAATACCTAATTTGAGTAAAGGGTGTGTCCACGCCATCCAGCCTTCAGCCGGATGAAAACTCTGAGTCAGGATTTCTGCAAGAGAGCTAAGATCTTGGGGTTCCACAGGACGAATCATGACTCGTTGAGCCTGAACAGTGGAACTATTTGCTGTTGGTTCTGGGTGTATCGAGGAATATGAGCAGAGATTCACAGCCACCACAAAATAAGTCTAGGGAAAAGTTACTATCTGAACGGTAAAAGGGAACTATATCTATTACATATTGATACTAGCTTTTAGTTTTTAAAGGTTTTAGGGTCTGGGCGGTAAAAACACGGTGCTGGTGCTTCTACTTTTGAGTCATAGACTGGGTTGAAACAACTAACAGATTATGACTCGATATAGACTCTAGTGGTGAGTATCCCTATATTTTAAGCTTGATAAAACGGTATGCTGAAGCACCTTTGGCATTTGTCTGTAGAATTTTAAGGAAAAAACAATCTAAAAATGCTCAACCAACATAAATTATTACATTTTTCTTGGGTTATCTTTAAACAAGATCAACACTTGTCTTGCTGTGCCCGAGTAACATCACCAACAACTAGACATCGGCTGTACTACCACAGAACTCCAAAGCTACGAGTAGCCCAACCACATTTGGTGTGTGAGAGTCTATCAAATGCATAAGAGGTATTAAATTAAAGCTATCTTGAGAGAGTTAATACCGAGCATCCCAAAAACTCTCAACTAAATCTATCGCATTTAGATTGTAAAGACTAGGTGATGAAATTTGAATCTGCAAGCCCAGATCTTCAGGAGAGAGGCGAATGAGAGCCCCCAAGAGTCGCAAGCCCAAAATTCTCATTGTTGATGACGAGCCAGATAATCTGGACTTGCTCTATCGCACGTTTTATCGAGATTACAGCGTGCTTAGGGCAGTAGATGGGGCAGAGGCGCTCTCTATTTTGGCGCAGCGAAATGATATTACTGTAATTATTTCCGACCAAAGAATGCCGAATATGAGCGGTACAGAACTGTTAAGCTTAACGGCAGAGCAGTACCCTGATATCATTCGTATTATCTTGACAGGCTACACAGATGTGGAGGATTTGGTCGGGGCAATTAATACGGGTAAAGTATTTAAATATGTAACTAAGCCCTGGGAAGCTGAACATCTCAAATCGGTAGTCAAGCAAGCCGTAGATACCCACAATATCCTGAAGGTACGTACTCAGGAACTGCAGCGCAGCTTGCAACGGGAGTCTCTTCTCAATAGTGTCACCAATACGATTAGAAATGCTCAGTATGGCAAGGTAGGCGGCTCACCTCTACGGGAGGTTTTGCAGTCAATTGTCAATACAGTGGGTCAAGTTTTGAGTGTGGATATTTGTATCCTGCGTTCCTTAGCAGATGAGCAATTCATTGGTCACAACGAGCTTTTTATCTACCCAAAACTAGCCTCACAGGAGCAAAAGGAATTTAATAGCCTCACTTGCGATCCCCTAGACCTAGTTTGGGAAACTAGGGAATTGGAAATTATTGCTGATATTAGTACCCACGAACGCTTTCAAACAGGTACCAAGGAAAGTCAGGAACAACTGCAAGCCTTCGCACGAGCAGGAATTAACTCCAGCTTGATTGTACCTTTGATTTCCCAGTCGGAATTAATGGCAGTATTAGCACTACATCGCTGTTCCCCTCAAGAACCAGCTTGGGAAGATGACGAGATTCAACTGGCTGTTATGGTAGCAGATCAAGCAGCTTTAGCTATTGCCCAAGCTCAAGCCTATGAACAGGTTCGGGCATTGGCGAAGCGGGAAGCTTTGGTCAATACAATTACTGCTGCGATTCATTCTAGCCTTGATCCCCAGGACATTTTTGCCGCTATTACTAAGCAATTAGGAAAGGCGCTGGAGGTAGATGGTTGTGCTTTGTCTCTGTGGACAGAGGAAGATGAATTTGTTCAATGTGTGGGTTTGTATGATGGCAGTGTAACCCATGTGCTCGATGAAGATCACGAGGATGGTAAGCAATCGTCAGCCGTATTCCAACTACCCCAATCAGTAGTACCAATTAGCGGTAATCCAGTGCTGCAACAAATGCTCAAAACCAAACAACCAGTGGTCAGGTCAGATTTGGAAACTGGGCAAGAGTCTTGGGGATTTCGCTCTCCAGCGCGAGCTTTAATGTTAGTGCCTTTGATGGTAGAAAATGATATTATTGGCAGCATTTCCCTGCGTCAATCCCACTCTCCTCGGATCTGGCAAACTTCGGAAATTGAATTAGCCCAAGCAGTGGCGGCTCAAGCAGCAATTGCAGTTCAGCAAGCTCGACTCTATCAGAAAACGAGGCAGCAAGCAGAGCGTTTGTTGGAGTTGGATCAGCAGAAAACAGAGTTTTTCCAAAATGTATCCCATGAATTTCGCACTCCCTTAACTCTGATGATAGGTCCTTTGGAAGCGGCAACTCATCAGAATCAAGGTTTATCTATTGAAGCTAGTGAAATTGCTCTGCGCAACTCCCGTCGTCTGCTGCGTTTGGTGAACCAAATTCTAGATTTACAGCGTCTGGATGCAGGGCGAATGCAAGCGAGGTTTCGTCCCTGTGCTTTGGAAGAATTTATTGAGCAGATTGTACAAACTTTTCGTCCCTATTGCGATCGCAAGGGTTTGCAGTTGGAAACTTTCTGTAGCGCCTGCGAACCAATTTATATTGATCTAGAAAAGTTCGATAAGGTTCTCTACAATCTACTCTCCAATGCGATGAAATTTACTGATCCAGGGGGGAGAATTACCGTCACCCTAGAACCTACTGGGGATCATGTTCGTATGGAAGTCACAGATACTGGTATGGGTATTGCTCCCTCCCAAATTCCCCATTTGTTTGACCGTTTCCGTCAAGCAGAAGGCTCGATTAATCGCTCCCATGAGGGCAGTGGTTTGGGTTTAGCATTAGTAAAGGAACTGGTGGAGTTGCACGGTGGTCAAATTTCTGTCCAGTCACGATATCGCTATGAAGCCGTTTCTAAAGCAGGAAATTCAGAGGGAGAAAATCTAGAAAAGTCAACGAAAGTTCCCATTAACAGTGTTTCAGGAACTACGTTTACTATTTGGTTACCCACAGGAACAGCCCATTTACCTTTGGAAATGGTTCTACAAGTACCGATGGAAATGCAAGCCAATCGCGCCGCTGTGGAGTTAGCAGATGTGGAAACAGAGTTATTGGATTTGTCTACACCGGAGGATGGAGATAATTCGAGTAGCGATGTGGAAATAACAGCAACAGGAAAAACTCTGGTTTTAGTGGTAGATGATAATCGCGATTTACGCACCTACTTGTCTCGGGTACTTAATTCTGAAGGCTATGGAATCTGCACTGCACGCAATGGAGAAGAAGGTATTAGGGTTGCGATGGCTCGACATCCTCAACTGATTATCACTGACTTGATGATGCCTGTTGTTTCAGGGTTAGACTTAATTCGTCAGGTACGTGATGATGAGGATTTGAAAGGAACACCGATTATTTTATTGACAGCGAAAGCTGATGAGGCTAGTCGTATCGATGGTACGGAAAAAGGGGCAGATGCCTATTTATCTAAACCTTTTAATGATAGGGAATTATTGGCGGAAGTGCGAAATCTGCTGGCACTCAAGGAAAATGAGGAGCGAGTAAAACAGCTCAATACCTATCTGACAGAATCAGTCTTGGGACGCTTCCTACCACCAGCAATGGTGAAAAAAGCAGCAACAGGAGAACTGTCCCTCTCGCTGCAACCAGAACCTCGCTTAGTGACAGTTTTATTTAGTGATATTGTGGGCTTTACTCCCTTGGCTAATAATCTCAGAGCGCGTCGCATTGCTAAATTGCTCAACGAGTATCTGGCGACGATGACAGAGGCAGTATTTGCTAATGGTGGTACGGTGGATAAGTTTATGGGAGATGCCATTGTTGCTTTGTTTGGTGCGCCTGAAGAATTAAGTCCCAATGAACAAGTCAGACGCGCTATTGCCGTTTCTCGGGATATGCACAAAGCCTTAGTTAAATTAAACCAAAGCTGGGAAAAACAGGGGCTTGTGGGCGGCGAGGGACCAGCTCCTGTACAATTCCGTTGTGGTATTCATCTAGGTAGTGCCGTGGTAGGCTTATTTGGCAGTGATCATCGCTCTGACTATACCGCCATTGGACCTGCAGTGAATATTGCCTCTCGTCTCCAGGAAGCTGCAAAACCCAATGGGATTTTAATTTCTGCGGCTGTGGCTGATTACTTAGATGATATTGATATCGTCAAGGGTGACTCTTTGAAGCTGAAGGGAGTTGATGAGACAGTGCTGACTTTTACTGTCAAAACTCATAGTTAGATTGTTGGGGAGATGGGGATTTGGGGAGCAGGGGAAGTCGATGGCAGAGCATTACTAATCCGTTGTCACTACTATCAATTAGGCTGTAGCACCATCAATCATCTGTTGTCACCACTATCAATTAGATTGTAGTACCATCGCTCATCCGTTTCCACATCCGTTGTCCAAAATAACCAATAACTAACAACCAACAACTAAAATAATTAAAAATTATGATGTTGCGTTGAGTAATTGATTATGAGTGAAACCCAGACGCGCAAGGCAGATCATCTGCGAATTTGTCTGGAGGAAGACGTACAGTTTAGTGCCAAAACCAATGGTTTGGAACGTTATCGTTTCACTCATTGTTGCTTGCCAGAGCTAGACTATGCTGATGTCACAATTAATACTAGCTTTTTGGGCAAACCCCTAGGGGCACCAATTCTGATTTCTTCTATGACTGGCGGTACCCAACAGGCAAAAATGATTAACTATCGTTTAGCCGAAATCGCACAGCATTATCAGTTGGCGATGGGGGTAGGTTCCCAGCGTGTTGCTGTGGAAAATCCTGGTGTTGCTGAAACCTTTGCAGTGCGAGCCAAAGCTCCTGATATTCTCCTGTTTGCCAACTTGGGAGCTGTACAGCTCAATTATACCTATGGTGTTGAGCAATGTCGCAAGGTGGTGGATCTTCTGGAAGCTGATGCTCTAATTTTGCACCTCAATCCTCTCCAGGAGTGTGTTCAGAGTAATGGCGATACTAATTTCCATGGTTTGCTTGATAAAATTGCCATTGTCTGTGAGCAATTACCTGTTCCTGTAATCGCCAAGGAAGTGGGTAATGGTATTTCTGGAGCCATGGCAGCTAAACTGATTGAGGTGGGAGTCAGTGCTATTGATGTGGCAGGTGCTGGAGGTACATCTTGGGCTAAGGTAGAAAGCGAGAGAGCAGCTGATGTTAAGCAACGTCGTTTGGGCAGAACTTTTGCTGATTGGGGTTTACCGACAGCTGAGTGCATTACTTCTATTCGTCAACTCTACCCAGATATACCTTTGATCGCTTCGGGCGGTTTGCGTAATGGCTTAGATTTAGCCAAAACTATTGCTCTAGGTGCAGATCTTGCGGGTTTAGCTTTTCCTTTTCTGCAAGCTGCTTCAGAATCTAGCAACGCTTTAGAGGAACTAGTAGAATTACTTACTGCCGAAATTGCTACAGTATTATTTTGCACTGGTAATGCTAATGTTCAGCAGTTAAAACACTCTAATTCTCTACAAAAGTTAGGATAGTTATTTGTTGTTGGTTATTTGTCATGTGTCATTTGCCATTGGTTGTTGGTTAAAACTCAATAGTTTATCCTTTGTACTGTTTCTCCAACTCTCCTAAACTCTAAACTCTGCACTCTAATTCCCATTCTCCATGCGTCAATTCCTGCAACAAACCTTTGCCAGTCTGATTGGTTCTCTTGCTGCTACCTTACTCTTTTTTACCTTAGGAGCTAGTAGTTTACTACTGTTGATTATTGCAGCAACTTCAACGGATCAAGAACCAAAACTGAAGCAAAAATCAGTATTGGTGTTTGATTTATCAATCAATGTCAAGGATACTAAACGTCCAGCAACTCTAGGAGAAGCCTTTTCTCTAGAAAGTACGAAGACAATGACCCTACAGCAAGTCCTAAAGTCTATAGAGAAAGCAACTGTAGATCGCAATATTGTGGGCATTTTGCTTGATGGTAGCAGTGAGCAAGTTAACACCACAGGCTATGCGACACTCCAGGAAATTCGCTCTGCTTTGGTCAAGTTTAGGGAAACAGGAAAGAGAATTGTTGCCTACGATGTAAATTGGGGAGAAAAGGAATATTATCTCGGTTCTGTCGCCAATACCATCATGCTTAATCCCATTGGTGTTATAGAAATCAATGGTTTGAGTTCTGAACCCCTGTTCTTAGCTGCAGCGCTAGAAAAATTTGGTATTGGCGTACAGACTATTCGTGTGGGTAAATTTAAGTCAGCAGTAGAACCATTTATTCAACAGAATCTCAGCAGCGAAAATCGCCAGCAAACTCAACAACTATTGTGGAATATCTGGAGCAATTTTTTAAATACTGTGAGTCAAAGTCGGGATTTAACGCCACAAAAACTCCAAAATCTCGCTGGACAAAAGGGTTTACTTTTGCCCAAAGAAGCCCTCGCTTTTGGTTTAGTGGATGAGGTAATTTATTATGATGAGGTGGTAGGTCAACTTAAGCAACTCACTGATAGTAGCGATGAAGATGAATCTTTTAATCAAGTGAGTTTGCAGGACTACAGTAATGATTACGCAACGATAGGCACAGAAACTTTTTCGAGAAATAAAATTGCACTTATTTATGCTGAAGGCAGTATTGTTGGTGGAGAGGGTAGTTTCCAGGAAATTGGTGCTGATAGTTTTGTCAAAGAACTACGTCAACTGCGCCGAGACAAAAATGTTAAGGCGGTGGTATTGCGGGTAAATAGTCCTGGTGGTAGTGCTACGGCTTCTGAAATCATTTTGCGAGAAGTGCAGCTCACTAGTCAAGAAAAACCTGTGATTGTGTCTATGGGAGATATGGCGGCTTCTGGAGGTTATTGGATTGCAACGGGAGGCGATCATATTTTTGCAGAAGCGAATACGGTGACTGGTTCTATTGGTGTGTTTGGATTGTTGTTTAATTTCCAGGAATTAGCGAAAAAGAATGGTATTACTTGGGATGTGGTTAAAACCAGTGGTTTGGCAAATCTTAACACTGTAGCGCGTCCAAAAACAGCTCAAGAGTTGGCACTTTATCAAAGATTGGTAGATGATGTTTATAATAAATTTTTGGATAAGGTTGCCGAGTCTCGTAAACTACCCAGGGAAAAGGTTGCAGAGATTGCCCAAGGGAGAGTTTGGTCAGGTGAGGATGCTAAGGAAATAGGCTTAGTAGATCAAATTGGTGGTATTGAAGCAGCAATTGAATATGCGGCTGCGGAAGCTCAGTTAAAGGATGATTGGACAATTGAAGAGTATCCTCAACCAGGGGGTTTTGAATTGGGAATTTTTGATTACTTGTTGAGTAAACAAGCCCAGCAGCCAACTCAAAGTCTTGATCCTCTAACCAGTCAGTTTCTCCAACTACGTAATGAGTTATTTGAGTTGCAAAATTTGAATGACCCCAAAGGTGTTTATACTCGTTTGCCGTTTCACTTTACACTTGAATGATTTAGTTGTTTGTTGTTGGTTGTTGGTTGTTGGTGTGCCAATAACCAATAATGCTCTTCTATCAAGTCCTTTAGTCATTGTATGACGCTACCAATATAGGTTAGGACAAGCTCAAGTCCTGAAACCTTGGTTAATACTAAATCCTGTTCTGTGAGTAGCCTTATACGCTTTCGCCTCAAACCCTCCCCCCAACTCCCCATCACCCCATCTCCCTATAAGTTAAAAAGCTACTGTAACAACCGGATTTGGTATAGTTTATCCCCCGGCTAAAGCACGAGGTATTTCGTGTTGTTTGTCAAACAACAAATAACAAAGGGTTAGGCGGCTATCCTTCCCATCTTTGAAAGAATAGGCTTCGGGGCCCTTTCGGTGAGTATACTTCTACTGCTTTGCAGGTAGCGCCATATGAACTTAAAAATTACCAATCACCGAACTGGGAATTACGGTAACTACAACAGCAAAATAATCCTGAAACTTTATTAATTAATTTTACAATTATTAGAAAGAGAGTTTAAAAAATTTAGAAATTACTAATAACTAATGAGTGTTAAAGATAAACCCCAAGTACCTCGCTCCCGGCTGATTGCTAATATTCTATTTGGCGTAGCAGGTGTATTTTTGTTGGTAAATCTCTTATTTCCCCAATTATTTACCCCTGCTTTACCTAAAGTGCCTTACAGTCTGTTCATTGACCAAGTTAATGATGGGGGGGTGACACGGGTTTCTTTAGGTCAAAATGAAATTCGCTATCAACTCAAAGGCGAAAATGAGGAAGCAGGACAAATTCTTTCCACAACTCCTATTTTCGATTTGGAATTGCCCCAAAGACTAGAAGATAATGGGGTTGAGTTTGCTGCAACTCCACCACCCAAAAATAACTGGTTCAGTAGCATCCTCGGTTGGGTGATTCCTCCCCTAATTTTCGTTGCGATTTGGCAATTCTTTATTGGACGCGGAATTGGTGGCGGTGGTGTTCCCCAAAGAGCCCTATCTATCACTAAAAGCAAGGCTAAAGTCTATGTAGAAGAAGAAGCGACTAAGATTACCTTCGACGATGTAGCTGGCGTAGAAGAAGCAAAAACTGAACTTGAAGAAATTGTCGAATTCCTTCAAAATCCCCAACGCTACAAAAATATTGGTGCGCGTATTCCCAAGGGTGTTTTGTTAGTGGGACCTCCGGGAACAGGTAAAACCCTTCTGGCGAAAGCTGTTGCTGGAGAAGCAGGTGTACCCTTCTTTAGCATTTCTGGTTCGGAGTTTGTAGAGTTATTTGTTGGTGCGGGTGCAGCGCGGGTGCGCGATTTGTTCGAGCAAGCAAAACAAAAAGCACCCTGTATTATATTTATTGACGAGTTAGATGCGATTGGTAAATCCCGTGCTGGTAGCGGTGGTTTTGTTGGTGGAAACGATGAAAGGGAGCAAACCCTCAACCAATTGCTGACCGAAATGGATGGTTTTGCGGCGGGAGATGCGACTGTAATTGTCCTTGCTGCTACCAACCGCCCCGAAACCCTAGACCCAGCTTTATTACGTCCTGGACGCTTTGATAGACAGGTTTTAGTAGACCGTCCCGACTTACCTGGACGCTTGAAAATCCTAGAAATTTACGCCCAAAAAGTTAAGTTGGATGGGGAAGTAGATTTGAAGGCGATTGCAACTCGCACTCCCGGTTTCGCTGGTGCAGATTTGGCAAATTTAGTCAATGAAGCGGCTTTACTCGCAGCACGAAATAAGCGGGAAAGTGTAAGCCAAGCAGATTTCAACGAAGCGATTGAGCGAGTAGTAGCTGGTTTGGAGAAGAAAAGTCGTGTCCTCAATGAGAAGGAGAAAAAGATTGTCGCTTACCATGAAGTGGGTCATGCCCTGGTTGGTGCTTTGATGCCAGGAGGTGGTAAGGTGGCGAAAATATCCATCGTACCGCGTGGAATGGCGGCTTTGGGTTATACCCTACAAATGCCTACTGAAGACCGTTTCTTGATGAGTGAGAGTGAATTACGCGACCAAATCGCTACCCTCTTAGGGGGACGTGCTGCGGAGGAGGTGGTTTTTGGTAGCATTACCACAGGTGCAGCCAATGACTTGCAACGCGCCACTGATTTAGCGGAGCAAATGGTGACTACCTATGGTATGAGTAAGATTTTGGGACCTCTTGCTTACCAGAAAGGACAGCAAAATAGCTTCTTGGGGAATGAGATGATGAATCCCCGTCGCTATGTCAGCGATGAAACGGCGAAGGCGATTGACGAGGAAGTAAAAGATATTGTGGAAGGTGGACATCAAAAAGCAGTACAAATCCTCTCGGAGAATCGCGATTTACTGGAGAAAATAGCCCAAGAAATTCTCGAACAGGAGGTGATTGAAGGGGAACAGTTACAAGGTTTACTCAAGCAGGTTCAGCCTGTGGGTTAACTAGTTCGGTAAAATCATCTTGTGGAAAGGCTCGTGGTTGCGATACTGTGAGTCTTTTCCTTAGTTTTGACGACTCCCGTCACTAAAAGTGAGGGATTCTGGGAGGGACTTACGGAAAAA
>CAZWGS010000055.1:0-5787 GCA_964633315.1 uncultured bacterium
CTACCAATAGTTTGCCAATCACTAAAGTCACCCGTTTCAAAACTTAGGTTAAAGGGTAGGTTTTCCGTCAATATAGTTGTCATAATCAAAGCTTGCTAAATTTATAAAATTCATAAATGCACCCTGTGAGTTATTTACTTATCAGTTCTTTCTAATTTTTTTTCACCGCTTCTTGATGTTTCTTTACAGATGGTGAAAGACGTATTTTCAAGTTTCTCTAACTAACAGCTCACTGTTATTTTGGGATTTGAGCTCAGCATTAATAAACTCACATTAGAATGGCAGATCCTCTGTTTTGGTAAATTGGGATAACTTAAGCCTGAACCATAGTTGTGCAACATTTAACCTAATCAAACCTTTTCACCAGCAGGAAGAATCTGTGTAGCGCCAGTTTAAAACCTCGTCCAAGTCCAAATATCCTCCAATTTAGACCGAGTGCATGGCAAACTTTCTAGTAGCCGATGATGCTGTCTTTGCTGCAATAAGGTTTTGAATGAATGCTATTTCCTACTCTTCCAGCATCGGCTGTTGTTTTTTCTTGGCGTAATCTCAGTTTATTTTTTGCCTTGAGTCATCACCACTTCAATATCTCAATTGCTTGTCTAGTGCCAGTTTCACACAATTTGTTTACCCTCTTGAAAATTGTCACTAATGTTTGTTATCTGAGATTTGCCTGAGAAATTTAACTATAATCGACACTTTGGGTTATACTAGTAAAGGCGACGCGGGATAGAGCAGCCTGGTAGCTCGTCGGGCTCATAACCCGAAGGTCGGTGGTTCAAATCCGCCTCCCGCCACTGGAAGCAGAAAAACCCTGTGAGTTTCAACACTGACAGGGCTTTTTCTTATTTATTTATTTGATTTGTTTAACTTGAAGGAGCAAATCGTTTGCGTAAAGACTGCGCACGGCGTTTAGCAGTATCATTATTAGGCTCATACTCAAGGGCTTTTTCGTAAGCTTCTAGTGCTTGAGTCACAAGTTGTTTGCGTTCATAGGCGTTACCCAAATTGTTCCAAGCAACAACGTATTCTGGGTAGAGTTTTAATGCTTCCTTGTACTGCTTAATCGCGATATCATACTGTTCTTGGGCAAAGTAGCCATAACCCAAAGCATTGTTAATCAAAGCTTTATTTTCTGGTTCAATCTTCTTAGCTTTAAGCGCTAGCTGAAATAGTTTGACTGCTTGGACAAATAACTTCTTATCTAAATAAATACTTCCTAACTCGTAATAATCTTGGGCTGTTCCTTTTCCATCTTTAAGTTGATTTTGCAGACGAGAAAACCTCTTTTCTGTGAGGGTAGTCTTAATAATCTGTTGAAAAACAAAGATCGCAGCTAGCAGCAATAAAACCAGTAATAGAGAAATATAAACTGTAGGCAGTGTGTCATTCATAGAATTATAAAAGTGGCAGTTGTAGCAAAGGATTAATCTATCCTATTGTCAATGACTCAGGCTCAAATTGCGGCTTGGTTAAACTTTTATTTACTAAAGCAATCCCCAATGGGCTAATCTCTCCTCTAGCCAACCAGACTCTTTCCAGCTTAAAATCGCCTCATTCACTCGCAACCAGAGACTAGAATACTGCAATCCTTTAGGCAAAACCACGCACAAAGCACTACCTTCTAAACGCACAGGTAAAAGCTGATAGGAAGGATATTCTTGTACCCAACCAGCCAACACACTGCGATCTCCAGCAAAAACATCCGCCTCTCCTGCTTCTAAAATAGAGAGGGCTTCTTGATAAGAATCTACCCCTACTAACTTTGCTGTCGGTAAATGGTGGCGCACCACAGCAATGGTACTAGAATTATTGAGAACAGCAACTGTGGTATTAGCTAAATCAGACAAGTTTTGTTTCTTGAAATCTTGAGTGACAAAACTAGTGCTATCGAGATAGTAATAATGACTAAAGTTTACCAGGCGCGATCGCCCACTGGTAGCACTAACCCTAGCAATAGTTAAATCAACTTCTCCTTCTAGCAAAACTTCTATCCTCTGCTGATTACTCACAGGAAGCAAAACAACTGCTTCAGAATTCCCTAATAATTTCTCTGCTAACTGTTTGGCAATTTCAATTTCTAAGCCTTGCAAATTACCTTCTGTGTCAGTAAAACCTAGGGGACGTAAATTATCTTTTACCGCGACAATTAGCTTTCCCCTCTCAACTATTTCTTCTAGCTGCGCAGCAACAATAGGTTGTATATTGAGGTTAAACCCCATAAAAACAAGGCTAAAGGCAAAAGCGATACTAGAAGCCTTGATATTAAGTCCGGTTTGCATAATACCACCATAAATATTAGCGATGGGGAGAATAAGTAATTAGTAAAGAGTTGGGGAAGCAGAGGAAGCAGGGGAGGCTGGGGAGGCTGGGGAAGCAGGGGAGGCTGGGGGAGAAAAGAGAGTAAAAGTCGATGGAAGGGTATTACTCATCCGTTTCCACAATCAACCATCCACAATCAACCATTAACAATTAACTAATAACTAAAAAGCAAAACTCGGCTTCTCTAAGAAACCGAGTTAATGTAGCCATTTAGCATAGCTTAGTTACTTAACATTTTTTGCTGTGTCTATTACCTTAGCAAAAGCATCCGTGTCCATCATTGCTAGATAAGCTAGCATTTTACGGTTTAGCTGTACATCGGCTTTTTTCAGCTTACCCATCAACTGACTGTAACTCATACCATAGCTTCTAGCGGCGGCGTTGATACGGGTAATCCACAGACGACGAAAATCGCGCTTACGCTTGCGACGATCTCGGTAGGCGTTGCGTAGCGCCTTCATTACCTGCTGATTAGCAGTGCGAAATAGTTTAGAGTGGGAACCGCGAAACCCTTTGGCTAATTTAAGAACCTTTTTGCGGCGTTTGCGAGCAACGTTACCGCGTTTTACTCGTGGCATGATTAATTTTTATTATTTCTAATGGAGGTTAACAAAGCTAACTTACAAATAAGGCAGCATTAAACGCACATTCTTCTCGTCACTCTCATGGACTAATGTTATGTTAGAAAGACGACGGTGCTTACGCTCGGCGCTTTTGTGCTGTAGTAAGTGATTTTTATTCGCCTTACGACGGAAAATCTTTTTACCACTGCCAGTAGCACGAAAACGTTTGGCTGCTGCTCTACGAGTCTTCAGTTTTGGCATGATTAGCGCTAATTCGACACAGCCTACAATTATACGCTCTTAAACCTCACACAATCAAGAGCTGATAAAATTTAGGTGTCTTGCTCTGAGCCTAATTTTGCTTATCTGTTACCAGTGAATTTACCACAATTTGTTCTTGCTTCTGCTTCTCCTGCGCGCCGTAAACTCTTGATCGCGGCAGGGATAGAACCTATCATCTGTCCTAGTGATTTTGATGAATCCCAGGTACACTCAGATACTCCAGCGCAACTGGTAGAAACCCTAGCTTGGCACAAAGCACAAACAGTTGCCAATCAATTTAGCGATGCTTTAATTTTAGGCTGCGATTCGGTTTTAGCGATTAATGGCGAGATTTACGGTAAACCTCACTCACCCCAAGAGGCGATTGTGCGCTGGCAACAAATGCGTGGCAAGGTGGGTGAGATCTATACTGGTCATGCATTGCTAGATCTTAGAAAAAATCGCAAGCTAATCCGTTGTGGTATTACTAAAGTTTATTTTGCCCAAATTTGCGACCGCACAATTGTCAATTATGTAGGTAGTGGTGAACCCCTCAGATGCGCTGGATCCTTTGCTATCGATGGTAAAGGAGGACTTTTTATTGAAAAACTTGAAGGCTGTCACAGCAACGTAATTGGTTTAAGTTTACCTTTATTGGAAAAAATGCTCCGGGAGCTAGATTACAATATCACCGAATTCTGGTAAAGGGATCACTGAATAACTCAGCAACTTTTGATATAGTCGAAGGGAATTCTAGATAAATCAGATCAAAAGTCTAATCTCGCGGAGAATTTTAACAAATGGCAGTAACAGAAGAATTTAGAAAACAACTCAAAGCAGGTGAATTGGTTGATGCACTAACTCTAGCTTTAGGTGAAGCGATTGAGTTGAATATAACCACCTGGGTATCTTCTGCAAATTCCATGCAAGCACCAGTGCATTCTAACCAGGCTTTACCAGGACATCGTATGCGCACACGTATTAATCTGGTAGAGGGGGACATTGACAACGAAATTGGCAGTGAATTTATGACAGATGGTCCCTATGCTGAATTAAGGGAATTTCATCTCAGTCAGGTACAAGAGGGAAGGCATATTATTCAACAAAACCTCGAAAGTTTGCAACAGATGTTTCTTGTGCTTACCAATGTTACTTCCCATATGAAGGAATCGCAGCGTTTAGGTGGTACACAAACTGCTATTCTGCCACCTTCAAGTGTAGATAATCTTATCTAATATTACTTGCGATCAACCTGTAATTAGTGGGTTGCTTTTATAATTATGCATTCCCACAAATAGCTGCTCACTGCTCTCCGGAAAATTGAAGACTGGTATGGTAAGAAAAATAAAGTGAAGACACAAACAAGCCATAATTTGTAGGCTTTGTCATCACCCATAATCCATAAAACTTTGCCAGATAATTACTGGCAATAAATCCCCCACTTTCAGGAAATAACAATCATGGCATTGAGTGACGACTTTAAAGAAGCACTGAAAGCAGGTAAACTTGTTGATGCTTTGGTAATTGCCATGAGCAGAGCCATTGAATTAAAGATTACCACCTCTGTGATTGAAGTTGATGAAAAATCAGCTATAGCAACACCAGAAGTTAAACCAGGTTATCGTCTACGGACTCACATTAACCTAATTGGGGGAGATATTGACCATGAAATTGGGGAGCAGTTTTTGCAGCAGAAAGCTTATGCTCACCTCAGACAGTTTCACAGGCAACAGGCAGCTCAAGGTAGTAGAATAGTTAGTAATAATCTGCGTAATTTGCAAAAGTTATTAGGTATTTGGCTCACCATAAAACAGCAAGATCCAAAGTTAGCTAATCCTGAGCTTAAGTCTGTAGATGCGAAGATTTTACTTGATTATGCAGCATTGGAGCCAGAAACCGTTTTTATTCCCACTCCCAAAGTAAAACCAAAAGAAGAAAGTAAAGCTTCTGTTGCAACACCGGAAGCATCACTGAAAAGTATTTCTGTTGATAATACTCCAGTAGATTCGCCAGAGGATAATGTAACTACTCTTGCGATTACAGACACTGAAAAATTTCCAACAACGCCAGAAGATTTTACTCTTTTAGATGAGGAAGAAGCAGAAGAAATTGATGACTGGGATGACTCAATATTTGATATTTTCCAAAATCCGGAAACGGAAGAAGTAGCAGCAGAAATTGAAACTACACCAACGCCAGAGATGCCAGTTTCTGATTTGGAGATAGAAGATTGGGAAAATTCATTACCTGTTTTTATCACACCAGAAACAGATACTGAAGTTGAGATGTTGTCTCTGGAAGATATGGAGGTTGAAGAGACGGAATTAATCTCAGAGTCATTTGCAGATACTTCAGAAGCTACGGCTAGGGAAGTTGTGTTGTTAGAGAAGCAGACGCAACAAGAAGATGTTTTAGCAGAAGAAGTAAGCCCGAATATTGTAGATCAAGTATCTACTGAAGCAGAATTTTTACAGATTGAGGAAGAAGATTGGGGCGATTTATTGGATGAATTGCCAGCAACATCACCAGAAACATCTTCTGTTGATGAAGAAATTATAACTACCAGCAACCAAGAAGAAGATTGGGATAATTTCTTAGATAAGTCACCAACAGTACAATCAGAAACTGCTGCTGAAGAAGA
>CAZWGS010000055.1:5887-30652 GCA_964633315.1 uncultured bacterium
ATAATTTCTTAGATAAGTCACCAACAGTACAATCAGAAACTGCTGCTGAAGAAGAAGATTGGGATGATTTGTTGGATGAATCCCTTGCAACGCCACTAGAAATATCTTCTGTGGAAGAAGAGATTGCCACTAGCACTAACCAACAAGAAGAAGAATGGGATGGTTTTTTAGATGAATTACCAGGAAACAACCTAGAAACATCTTCTGTTGATGAAGAAACTACCAATAACAGCAACCAACAAAAAGATGGTGATTATTTATTAGAGGAATCGCCAGCGACAACATTAGAAACATCTTCTTCTTCAGAAGAAACTAACGATAACAGCAACAGTGAAGAGGAAGACTGGGGCAATTTATTCGAGGAATCCCTTGCAACGCCACTAGAAATATCTTCTATTGATGAAGAGATTGCCACTAGCACTAACCAACAGGAAGAATGGAAAGATTTATTAGATGAATCCCTTGCAATATCACCAGAGATTACTGCGGAAGAAGAGATTACTAATAACAGTAATAAAGAAGAAGAATGGGATAGTCTTTTAGATGAATCTCTAGCAAGCTCACCAGAGATTATTACTGAAGAAGAAATTATAACTAGCACTAACCAAAAAGAAGAAGATTGGGGTAGTTTATTAGAGGAATCGCCAGCGACAACATTAGAAACATCTTCTTCAGAAGAAACTAACGATAATAGCAACAGTGAAGAAGAAGACTGGGGCAATTTCTTAGATGAATCCCTTGCAACACCACTAGAAATGTCTTCCTCCACAGAAGACATTGCAACTAGTACTAACCAACAAGAAGAGTGGAATGGTTTGTTAGATGAATACCTAGCAATATCACCAGAAACTGCTGCTGAAGAAGATATTATAGATACTAGCAGTAACCAACAAGAAGAAGAATGGGGTGGTTTATTAAATGAATCGCCAGTAATACCACCAGAAACATCTTCTGCTGAAGAAGAAATCACAACTACTAGCAACCAACAAAAAGATAGTGATGATTTATTAAAGGAATCGCCAGCGACAACACTAGAAATGTCTTCTGCTGAGGAAGAGATTTCTAATAACAGCAACAGTGAAGAAGAAGACTGGGGCAATTTATTCGAGGAATCGCCGACAACACCATTAGAAACATCTTCTGCTGAAGAAGAAATTATAGATACTAGCAACCAGCCAGAAGATAGAAGTGGATTGTTAGAGAAATCGTCAGTAGCATCACCAGAAATTACTGCGGAAGAAGAGATTACTAATAACAGCAACGACGAAGAAGATTGGGGTGATTGGATAAATGAACCCAAATCCAGTCCATCCAGCTTTACCCAATTTCCTCTGGAACCCCTTTTCGGAAGACCAACAACAGCGGATAATGAGTCTAGTCTGGAGGAAATTATTCCCAGTTTAGATGCCTTAGATTGGGAAGGAAACGAAGCTTGGGATAACTTTGAGGAAGCAACTGATAATCCTAGTACTATTGTTTCAAATCCCAGCCCAGTTAACGATGGGGAAAGGGAAGAAGACTGGGACGATCTTGATTTAGATGAATTAGAATCTTATCCTAGGGACAATAGTAAACAAGATTCATCAGAAACTAACGTCTTTGAGGTAACACTAACTGCTGATGATGATTTTGGATTCCTGTTTGATGACATCGAAACAGAAAACCAAGAAGAGGAAAATATTAGCTTTACAAATTCTACTCCAAATGTGACGAGTCAATGGGATTATGGAAGAGATCGCGATGAAATTTCTGCTGTAATGGAGGATGATCTATTTGGTAGTTTTACTGTAAACCGAAGTAAAGATTCCTCCAAGAAAAATCAAGAAGATGAACATACCAAAGAAGGTTAATAAATATGGTGGATAATAAGCAAAATGCCACTCCAACACAGGTAGTATTAGCACCAAAAAAGGAAACTGAAGGTTTATTGTCTGGTTTGCAAGACAGATTTGATACTTTCGTCGATTCGTTAGGTGATGTTCTTACTGATATTACAGCGCTGGAAGTAAATACGATGGTTTGCAGACAAATTACGGGAGAAAAATTCATTCCGTGGCAATCCTATCGTAATATTTATCCAATTTCAGAGAGCTATTTAACACAGGAAGGAATTCATTCTTCTCTGCATGAGCGTTATCTGAGTTTACGTCGTAGCTTGGAGCTAGAATACACTCTTTTGCTAATAGATACCAATTCAGAACTTTATGATCCGCAAATCGCATCTAACAGTCATGATTTACCCATCCTGACAGAATCAGAGATCAAGATGGATGATATCGAAACCAGGATGCCTGATCCTAGCACAGCAGAAAATCATATTAAAGTGCAAAAATTATTGGCGAATAATCGCTTTCTGAGTGTACTGCGCAAAAGTTCAGAATTAAAAGCAGCATTAGATAATCGCAACCAAACACTGAATGATAAACATGAGGAAGAGGAAGGAAAGATGCCTTCTGCTATCCTGGAAAAAGAAGTTAAAACCGATGTCATTTACGCTCAAACGGTAATTCAAGTAGATGGCGATATTATCAATCGCTACTCAGAAGAGATTTTCGATCATCCCCAACGGGATATTATTTTAAACATACACAAAATCAGTGTAGAGGCGGGACATCAAGAATGGCGTAATTTATTCGGCTTTGTAATTGATCTAGTTCGTAATACTCTAGAAAAAGGTTTTAGTTCTAACCTATTTAGTGGTTTCGGTCGAGATCAAAGCAATGATTCTAATTAGATTTAGGGAATGTGCACTATTCTAGTTTACGCCAGTCAGGGGAGCCTCTAGTACTTGATTCATGCATCGAAATTTTCAAAGATGATAAGGATGCGATTTCTGGTAAAGAACAAGTAACTTATTATGGCGTTCGCTTCTACTTAAATTCGGAAAATATACCTGCGATTATGCAAGCGCAGGCGAGAAGCAATAATCTTCAGATTTCTGCTTCTATTTTAGCTGATTTCCGCTATTATCTCTTATTTGGTCAACCAGGAGGTTTATGTTCTGGTTTAAGCTTTTGTAGCTACTACCAGCAAGGAGAAATAAGAGAAGCGTTGATGCGTAGTTTTATTTCTCTTGATGGAGATAGTATTCACCAAATTCACCAAGATTGTCTCCAGGATGCTCAATTTTCTCTTAGTTTTGCATCTGCTCATTATTGGCTAATTAACCAACTAATGAGGCGATTACGTATTGATGCTAGTAGATGGATTAATTCTGCTGCTTGGGGTATTTCTTTACCGACCGTTGTTGCTACAGTATTGGCGAGATTAGACACTTTTTTAGATAATCCTTGGATGTTTCTCTTTCCACCCTTGATGGCGTGGCTCCTGCAGGGAGGAATTAAACGCATTCTGTTATTAGTATTTCCAGGAGTTTATCGTTGGTGTTGGCGACAAATTTTTTCGGAGAATCCTTGGGTGAGAAAGGTGTTTTTAAATCTAGTTTCTAGATTAGGATGGTGAGTAATAAGCGAAGGAAGTTGCGGAAGTTGCGGAAGTTGCGGAAGCGGAGGAGATGATACATAGTATTTTTTGATTTCATATAAGAGTGAAATTTGTTACTTACGTAAATAAGTAATGATTTTTTTCTAGATTCTTGGTTTCCCTAACTCTCTGTTTACAGCTATTTTCAAATGAATGGATTACAGTATGTAACTAGCATAAATGATAATCAATCTTAGCTGAGCTAATGTTGTTTTCTACTCAACTGAAAACGGCTGTAATACTAAATCCTTTTCTCAGAGTAGCCTTATACGCTTTCGCCTCAAATCTTCCCCCCAAATCCCCATCACCCTACAAGTGAAAAAGCTACTATCACAACGGGATTTGGTATAACTACGTCAGTCGTGATTAATTCAGTAACTAGTCCAATAAAATCTAAAACCTATCCCCAACCAACCAACCAACCAACAGCACCCCTCTCCTTTCAGGAGAGGGGATGGGGGAGAGGTCTGATAGTAGATTTAATTCTGCCTAGCCACTTATACTAAAATACAAATATACGCCAATTAACTAAAAAAAAGCATTAATTCCATGCTTATTGGTAGAATTCTCCGCAGTCGCTATAAAATTATTAGACAATTAGGCAAAGGAGGCTTTGGAGATACCTACCTTGCTAGCGATCTTGATTTACCTGGTAATCCCTATTGTGTTGTTAAACATCTTCAACCTAAAAATTCAAATTCTCAGCTTTTAGATATTGCTCAAAAATTATTTGATAGGGAAGCACAATCTCTCTATCATCTTGGTAAACATAACCAGATTCCTACTCTTTACGCTCACTTCAGTGAAGATGGTCAATTTTATCTGGTACAAGAATTTATCGATGGCTACGATTTAACTCAGGAAATTACTTCTGATGTGAAGTTGAATGAGGAGGAAACAATTAACCTAAGAATAAGTAGTAAATTGGGTTCAAGAGTGGAAACTAGAATCTGAGTTAACGGAAGCGGGTTTGCAAGCGTTAATGGATTTAATTGGGGGACATCCAGATTTATTACAGCAGGCGTTTTCGGCTATGTCTCATGGCAATATTAATTTAGAGCAACTGCTAAAATTAGCTTCCACTGAAGAAGGTATTTATCGCAGTCATTTACACCAACAGTTATGGAATTTGCAACAACATTCCCAACTCAAAGCAGCCCATAAACAGGTGGTGACAGCAAAAGATGCCATACCCTTAAATACAGAGGTGGGTTTTAAGCTTCATCAGAAAATATGTGAGTGGAGACCCCAAGCCACTGCGTTGAGCTTGGGGAGGAAACGAGCATCAACGAATTAACGTTACTCCAGCAAAACCAGTTTCCTGTTTACAAATAAGTCCAGTGGAGCGCTGGAGCAGGACGACTTTTGAAGCCGTGAATTGTCCTATCCTTTTCCAGTTGATATCTGATACCGATACGGCTTTTTCTGTATCTCCAGAACACCAACCTATATAGGTTTTCTTTGCTTTGGTAGCTTTGACTAAATCTCCTTTACGGAATCCGTGACGAGTAACAGTGCCGCCGTATTTGCGTCGTTTTCCACCTTTGCCAGGTACACACAAATGAAGTTGACGGCGACAAATTGGAGGACGACGAATAACTGTGAATGGGGCAGGGGTTATGGTTACATCACCAATCCAATTGCCATGTTTAGCGTTCCTAGAATGCCATTCTTTCCATTGGATGAATTCCAATGATGCAAGAGCTATTCCATCTACTGCATGGGTTACAGGTGTCTGTGCAGATTTATCTTTTTTGTCCTTTTCTAGCTTGAGCCACTTTCTGACTTGACTAGTTCCATTCCCGTCTTTTTGCCAACCAAGATGCAATTTAACTGGTGCTAATTCTGATAGCCAGTCAATCATGTAGTGTTGACCAACCATGACAGGAGAAAAACCTCTTCCTGATTTAGTCCCTTTTCGTCCAGATGTCCTATCTACGTCAGCCATTACTTTCTCAAAGTGAATAACACTGATTGGGTACAGGTTGAATATCTCTTTAATTACCCTTAATTCCAGTTGCTTATTAGCTCGAATTGATGGAGGTAATTTAGAGTTCCTGCGGTTAGAAAAACGCTCTTGGTAATGATTTCTTTGGGTATAAGGAAGTTTGCGATTAACCCGTCTCCCTCGTCTAGCCCGTCGCATTACTCGTCTTAATTCCATCCGCTCAGTAATAGTTTTAAAAGGTAATACTAGATGGGCTGTCCAAAGAGTAAATTTACTTGATTGGATACCAATACCAGAGTATCTTTTACCGGGGTCTAAACCTACAGCTATTGGCTGAGTTTTGGTATCAGATGGTGTGACAACTAGTTGAATACAGAATGTACCCAAATCGTTGTGATGAATTTTTGCTTTACCGGATTCTAACCAACGTCTAGCCCTGCTGGGTTTTGTTGGCATTAATGGTTTTCCCGATGGTGATAAAACTGGAACTCTTTGCATGGAGATAATCCTTAAGAGTAAAGTTGTTAGCCCCTTCCCGCACTCGACCCAAGATGTCCTCTCTTAAGAGCAACTTGACAAACAGTTTTACAGAGGTACGAACTAGGGGGGTATTCGTACGTGTGTACCAGGGTTAAGCTCTCCTCTTGCGGTATTCAACGTTTAAATTGATATTTGTCTACCAATCCTCTACCTCAGCGTTAGCGGGTAGAGGTAGTTGAAAGTCTGGGTTTAGTTAAACTTTCAGGTAATAATTACTATCCAAGCTGCAACCTTTACCGTCAGTATTTCTCGACTCGTCTCCTGTCTAATGCAAATTAGTGAAACATATAATACTTTGAGTTTCTTTAGTAATAAAAGTTAGTAAAACATATAATACTTTGTTCTAAAGCCTCAAACCTAGTTCAATTATGGTTAGTGAGTATATATTTTCTGGTAGTCTTCCCGAATCCGCCACTACTTATGTGACGCGGGAAGCTGATCACCAATTATTGTCTGGGTTAAAATCAGGTAAGTTTTGTTATGTCCTCAATTCTCGACAGACTGGTAAATCTAGTCTGCGAGTGCGTACCCAGCGCCACCTCACCAATGCTGGTTTTGCTTGTGCGTCGATTGATTTATCCTCTGATGGAGTACAACAGGTTACGCAACAGCAGTGGTATGTAGGTATCATCGACACTTTGATAGATCAGTTTGATTTAGACTTAGATTTAGAAAAATGGTGGTCTCAACGTCAACTACTTTCAGATCTTAAGCACTTTCGCAAGTTTATTGAAGAGATACTGTTGGTTGAGATACAACAACCAATTGTCATTTTCATTGATGAAATTGATAGTGTTTTAAGTCTCAATTTTCCCACCGACGATTTTTTTGCTTTTATCCGCGCTTGTCATAATCAACGTGCTGATAATGGCTTGTACAATCGCCTTACTTTTTGTTTATTAGGTGTCGCTTCACCATCTAATCTAATTGAGGATAAAAAACGCACTCCTTTTAATATTGGTCAAGCGATTAGGTTAACTGGGTTTCGATTAGGTGAAGTGGAACCGCTTATCCAAGGATTAGTAGGGAAAATCAGCGATTACCAAGCTGTAATGAAAGAGATTTTAGCTTGGACTGGGGGACAACCTTTTCTCACTCAAAAGCTTTGTCAGTTGATGGTTATTGAGTCTGAAAAGAAATCTCAGCGTTCAGTTAAACAAGTAGTTAGAGAGCTAATTATAGACAATTGGGAAGCTCAAGATGAACCAGAACATTTGCGGACAATTCGCGATCATCTTATTACTAGGGATGAGCAAAAGGCTGGTTATTTACTGGAGTTGTATCAGCAAATTTGGCTGCAAGGTGCGATTAATTCTAATAACAGCAGCGAACAAAGTGAGTTAAAGTTATCTGGTTTAGTAATACAGCAAGAGGGTAAGCTATGTATTTACAATCGCATTTATCAAGAAGTTTTTAATCAGGATTGGATTGAGCAGCAATTATCTAATTTGCGCCCCTATTCGGAGAGTTTTCGAGCTTGGGTAGTTTCTGGATGTACTGATGAATCGCGATTATTACGAGGACAGGCGTTGCAGGATGCGATCTTGTGGTCAAATGATAAGAGTTTAAGTTTTCAAGATCGCCAATTTTTAGCTGCGAGTAAGGAAAAAGAAATTGAAGTTGCGATTGCACAAAAGGAAAGTGAAGCTAAGTTAGAAAGAGAAAGGAAAAATAGGGAAGCAGCAGAGAAAGCATTTCAGATAGAGGCGCAAGCGAATCGAGAAGCACAACAGAAACTTAGCATAGCTAAACGGCGAAGTACCATTGTTGTTTCTTTGGCTTGTTTAGTAGCTGGAATATTAGCTGCATTTGCAGTAATAGCAACTAAGCAGGTATATCTAGCGAAGAATGAAATTGAAGAAATTCGGAGTCATCAACAAGATTTATCAACACTAGCTGAACTAGCTAAAAGATTAGAAAGAAAAGGGAAAACAGAGGAAGCCCAACAAGCAAGAGCCAAAGTAGGTTTAGCTTATCAAGTTAGAGAGGAATTAGAAGATCGCGAATTAACCAAAGCATTACTATTCACTTCTATTGCTAAAGCACATCAGCATCTTGAAGAGTTTGAGAAAGCACAAATTGCCATTAACAATACTTTAGAAATATTGAAAAATAAGGAAGACATTAATTCTTCAGCAGAAGGGATACAAATAAAAGTATTAGCAAAATCTACAATTGGTAGTTTACTAACAAAAACAGATACAACAAAAGCAAGAGCAGCTTATAAAAAAGCATTCCAACTACTGCAAAATTATCCAAATCAAACTAATTCGTTTAAGGATAATAAGACTCTGATTCTGACACCTGATAATATTACATCCATTCATACAGGATTAATGAATTTGCTGTATGAAGAACCTAAATTTACATCTCTATTAAAAGAAACAAGGAATTCTCTAAAAAATCATTATTTTAGTCAACTAGAAAATTACCTCAATCCAGATAAAGAACAGGATTGGGCAAAAGCAGACAGACTGACGGTAGAATTAATGTTGTTGATTGCAAATCGGGAAAAAGAAGGATTTTTTCTCGTAGAAGATATAGAAACATTCAATTGCCAAGCATTGAGAAAAATTGACCGGATTTGGTTGGACAGCTCAAACGGTAATCTCGGTTTGAGCGTACAGACATCAATTCTCAAGAGTGAGTTAGAAAAAGAAGGATTAGATCTACACCAATTAACAATTGAATCTTTTTTAAAAGATACTACTTGGTTAAAATATAGGACAGCATATTGGCGTTTTTCAGGAAAAGTGAGATGGTACAATGAACAAGAAATGTCTGACATTTTTTGTGTGATTACTTACAAGGAGTTGATAGATTCCTTGTGGGATGAGTCAGGGTTGATAGTAGCTGGACACTTTCCTTATTTGAGAGGTTTCTTTGTGCCTCTTGGGGATGTATATTTGAATATTTTGGAGTTGTGGGAATCAGCGTTTCCGATACGAAGAGGTAGTCTCACTTTCCGAACTGTAACCTGTAATCTATAAGCGAATCAGGCATTTATTCAGTTATCACTCATCAGTCACCAGTCATCAGTTTTTTCAAGTATCATCAAACAAAAAAGTAGCGATTTCCAAATCATAACAATTTACAAAAAAAACTTTTCTAATTATTCAGAATCTATAGTGTTTATTGGGCGAAAAGGTTCACTGGTATCTCAGCTTAAAGGAACGTTAACCAAGATAGTAATAAGTAATATTTTTATGGATAGTTAAAACTAAATTTATTAATCTTTGTAGTATTTTTCTACTCCGACCGCAAGCTTCCAAATAAAACTCTTACCATAGGAACTTAATAGAAAAAGTAGTAAATTAATTAGAAATCCTAAAAGGGCAATTTGGAAACATTCAAGCCAGGTGATAGTAATTTCTTTGTCTTGCAGCTTGTATAGGATAACGGTACCAGGACTAATAATGGTACTGAATGAGAAAAAGTAGTAACCACAGTCAAAAACACGCCAAAAAATACCTAGGATTGGATGTTCTTTTCGCATCTTTTGGTACTCTGGAAAGTCCATTGACATCAGCTATTACCCATCAACCATCAACAATCCACAATTAACCATTTACAAATAAAAACCTAAAACATCTGCTGTTTCTTGTCCCGTTTTTAACCAACTAAATTCACTAGCACGTTTTAAACCAGCTTCTCGAAGTTGCGATCGCATTTTACTATCGCTTGCTACCTGATGCATAGCTGCGGTTATTTCCTCAACTCGATAAGGATTTACTAAAATCGCTGCATCTCCCGCTACTTCAGGTAAAGAGGAAATATTTGAGGTGATAACAGGAGTACCACACGCCATTGCCTCTAAAATAGGTATACCAAAGCCTTCCCATAGACTCGGAAATACCATCGCTGTTGCTTGCTGTAGCAGTTGAGGCAATTGGGCATAACTAACATATTCGAGGATTTTGAGCTGCTCTGCAATGCCTAAATCCGCCGCTTGTTGCTGGAGTTGGGGTGTATAACGCGAATCTGTTGCACCAGCTAACCATAACTCATAATCTCGGCAATTGGGCATTTTCGCAAAAGCAGAAACCAGACGCTGTAGGTTTTTGTGTGGATCATGGCGACCAATGTAGATAAAGTAAGGAGTATCTACCCTATCTTTGCTGCTTGGTGATGGAGGCTGAAAATGCTTACTATCGTAGGCGAGGTGAATTGGTGTAATTTTTGCAGCGGGAATCGCAAAAAATTGAGTAATATCTTTTGCAGTGGCGTGGGAATTGCAAATAACGTGTTTCGCTTGCGCTAATACTTGGGGAATGTAGTAGCGATAGTAGGGAGTGAGGGGAGAGAAGCGATTGGGAAAGCGCAGGGGAATAACGTCATGTACCATTACCAGAGAGCGACATTTGCTGTATAAAGGAGCTTCAGGTACTGGTGAAAAAAAGAGTTTTGCCTTCAATTTTTGGTAAATTTGAGGCACTGGGAATTGTGTCCAGAGTAAACGCCGTAAATGCCCTTTAGAGCCTTGTGCTGGACTAAGATTAGCTGGAATGGGGTAGCGGGGATAACTAGCTGTTTGCGGAAACCATGAAGTTGCCTGGTCAGCAATGAGCAGGGTAGGTGCTAGTTTATTTAAATGGGGAATTAGGTTAGTGGCGTAGGTTGCGATTCCTGTAGGCTGGGCGAAGACAAAGGAGAGATTTATCAGTAACTGATTTGATTGTGGCATCTTTTTTCGGCATGGAGACTCTCGCTGTTAGCGTTGGGAAGATGTCTAACCTAAGCCAATATCGAGAAACATCATCACCGCAAAACCTACCATTACACCCAATGTACCTTCCTTTTCTCGACCCTGGGAGTGGCTTTCAGGAATAATTTCATCACTAATCACAAATAACATCGCACCCGCAGCAAAAGCCATTGCCCAAGGTAACAAAAATTGAGCCACTGTAACCACCGCTGCACCAATTAAACCACCTACGGGTTCCACTAAACCAGTTAGCAAAGAAATTCCCACAGCGTAGCTAGCGGTGTAATTTTGAGTAACTAAAGACAAAGCGACAACCAAACCTTCAGGAAGATTCTGCAGGGCAATACCAATAGTTAAAGGTATCGCATCAGTCCAATTCCCACTACCAAAGTTTACCCCTACCGCCATGCCTTCGGGGAAATTGTGGAGAGTAATCGCGATTACAAATAGCCAAATGCGCTTGAGATTATCAGCATTTCCCCCTTCCTTACCCTTAGTAAAATGTTCATGGGGAACCAAATCATGGGTTAACTTGAGGAAAATTGCACCCACAGCGACACCACAAACCATCATTGAAGCAGCATAAATTTGGCTGGCTCCTTGGGAAAGAGCGGCTTCTGTTCCCGGTACAATGAGGGAAAATGCTGTCGCTGCTAACATCACACCACCACCAAAACCCAACAAAGCCCCTTGGAAGCGTTGGATGTATTTTAGAGGTAGATAAACAGGAAAAGCACCTACCACTGAGGCAAGCCCTGCTGCTAAACTGGCGATCCCACCAGTAAGAATTAGATTCATAAATTTAATTTTCCGTCACAGTTGCTAGCCAGTGCAAAACTTGCTCGTTATGGCAAGAATATTATATATACCCTTGTGGCAATTAATGTAGGGACGTAAAATTTTACGTCCCTACAATGGGTCAAAATTCAGATTCAACAATGCGACAACGTAAATAACCATAAATATCTTCTATTTCTCTGCAAATATTCATGATTTAATTACTTGGCTTCGTTTAAATCATGCTCTACCATATCAATAGTATTATTGACTCTTTTCAGCCCTTCTACACTGATAGATTTACGTTGCATAATTTCTACTTGCCAGTCGAGTAAATATGGCAATTGCGATTGGGCAAATCGTAGATAACTTTCTTTTGGATTTAACTCTCGTGCTGTGTTTATGTTAGTAACTACATCTTGATCGCCTACGGCGCCTCCTTCGGAGATCGCCACACATGATATTTAATGTTAGTTGACTGCGAGATTTTCCAACTCCAAATAATCCCTGGCAATCTAATTCTACTAAACTACTAACAAAAACTTGCCACCGACGCTCAAAGGCTTGCTCATCATCGTAGTAGCTTTCTGTATTTAATTCATTAAGTACCTCTTGAACTTTGTCAAATAAAGCTTTGTTCTCCAAATGATATTCCCATTCTGAAGGACTCCATCGTAAATATTCTTTTTCAGCTTCGTCACGCGCAACGCGATCAAGTGCTTGCAGAGAATTGAAACTAGGTACAACATATCCAAGTAATGGTGATGTGTAGAGAATATAAGCATAAATATCTTCATTAGGGTGTTGAGTAGTAGCAAGATTCCAAGAGTCGCGAATGGTGTCTTGGAGTAATGCGCTTAGTTTACTCAGTAACTGATTCTCACAAATACTCACTATTCAATCTCCTCTAACTAACGACTTAAACCATAAGCCCAGTACATGAAACGAGCTGAAATCAAAAATAGCGAACAAACTATTAAGCATGTCTTAGCAGTTATTTTTTGTGATTTTTTGAGATAGTAGCAGCACAAACTCAAAGGAACTAAAATACCTAACTCAATTCCTAAATTGAAATATAAATAGTAGTTAAATAAGCTAAGCTTGCCAGCACTGGGAAGAAGTCCAAAGGTAAGTTTAAAAACTTCACTGCTGAGTGGAAAAAATAGAGGTAAAGCTGTCACTCCCACAAAAAAATCTAGTGCGATATGGGAAAAACCTGCCGAAACAAGCTGTAAACCAGATTGCCAGAGAATATTTTTACTTGCTCCTCTAAAGTAAAGATAAACTAGACTCAATATCGGTAAAACTTGACAGAAAAAGAGAGAGTGCGTAATTCGTATACCTTCATGAGACCTAGGATGTAAAAATGGCACAATGTAATCTAAATCTGGTGCTAAAGCCACAATAACTAACCATCCTAGCCAGAGAAAATTGTAGTGACGCTCTCTGGATATTGGATTACTGCTAGCGGTAATACCTATTGTCAAACCAACAAGACTATGTCCAACAAATGAAGACATATAATTGATAACAGTTTATTCTAAAAATAATTCAATAAAATTATATATCACCAGTCTTTTAAGCTGTCACACAAATCATCCACATCTAAATAATCAGCAGCAAAACCTTTCCGCAGTAAATTATTAGGTACAAATTGGTCGTACTTCTGCAACTTTGGCGCTTCCTCAGACATTACCAAATCCTCTGCTGCCAAGCTCTTGTGACAAAAAGCAATGATTTCCTCGTATAAATTATTAAATTGCTCTTGACTCAACTTCACTCTCAGAAAATAGGGAGCCTTTCCACCAATACTACGAATATCTAAAGCCTCTCGTACATAGAAATTTAAATAACGCTCCAATGTATTAAAAGCTGCCGTTCCCAACCAAGGAAAAATACAACAACTTTTTCGATCCAAAGGAATAATCTTATCTTGTCCTAATCCTGCTAATTTTGCATCTTGCCGTGCTTTTATCAGCCTTGCTTTAGCGCTAGCTTGCAGGTAAGAGTATTCTGTATCTTCCAACAACACCTGACGCATACGCTGCAAAACTTTGCTATGAATCGCAATACTACTACCACGCCAAGGAGTAATCGCTAAACCCTCAACTTCTCTAACAAAAATACTTTTTCTCGCTGTATCAATGTCTGCCATTTCCCAAGTTTTGCCAGCTAAAGTAAAGCGATTATTAGCAGGTAGAGGAAAGGCAATACTACCAACTATACCCGACTCACTACGAACAGAATATTCTACACCACCAGTAAAGACAGCATAGAAACGAAAATCACCAACAACCTTCTCACCTTGTAAGCCTAAAATTAACTTACCAGTTTCCGTTTGTTGCAAATGCTCAATACTAATTAAATAGCGCAACAATTGCTGCAAATCTGCCTGAGAAATAGAAGTAAATACAGGCAAAGTTAAAACCTCCTGTGCTAGCGCCGCAGGTGTCATTTCTCCCTTAGCTGCCAGGATACTCATAGTTTGTTGATAGAGTAAACTAAAAGGATATTTACTAGATTTAATCGGCTCAAGCCAACGCTCTTCAAGATAAAGTTGAATAATCGCGATCGCCTGCAACAATTGCCAGGGTATAATCTCCGGTAGTGATTCTTCTCCTAATAACTCTTTTTCACTACAAACAAAGCGCATATCTGCAGGATTATCCCTTCTTCCACTACGTCCTAATCTTTGCAAAAAACTCGCCACAGAAAAGGGAGAATTAAGCTGAATTACCCTTTCCAATTCCCCTAAATCAATACCCATTTCCAGCGTCACCGTTGCTGCTGTTACTGCTGGTGTCGACTCACGCATCGCCATCTCTGCCCTTTCTCGCAATTGAGCCGAAATACTGCCATGATGGACATGGTAAATATCCGGTTTCCCTTCCCTCTGGGCAATTTGTCGTAAATTAGCGATTACCGATTCCGTTTCCGTGCGATTATTAGCAAAAATCAAGCATTTGCGGGCTTGACTCAAATCAAAAATGTATTGATAGTAAGCACTAGCATCTAATTCATCCTCCTGTGGAATCGCAAAATGTGCCAGAGAAAGACGTACTTTTCTACCTCCCAATCCAATTTCGGGAGTAATAACATCTGCTTGAGTTTCGCCTCGCAACCATTGCTGAGCCAAGGTATAATCCCCTAAAGTTGCTGATAAACCAAGACGACGAGGTACCCTTTTTATCGCGCGAGATAAACGCGCCAACTGACACAAAATTTGGTCTCCCCGTGGGGAACCCATAAAAGCATGAATTTCATCAATTACTACAAAGCGTAAATCCCCAAAAAGACGCGATAGTGCTGCATCCTGATTAATTAATAAACTCTCAAGAGATTCGGGAGTAATTTGCAATATACCTTGGGGATTTTTTAATAATCTTTGTTTACGACTTTGGGAAATATCACCATGCCAAGCATAAACTTCAGTCTGGGTTTGCTTAAGTAAATTATTAAGTCTCTCAAATTGGTCGTTAATTAATGCTTTAATAGGGCTGATATACACTGCTGCCACAGTAGTACTCGGATTGTCGTGCAAAACCGTCAAAATTGGCAAAAATGCCGCCTCTGTTTTACCCGAAGCAGTGCCAGTAGCCAAAAGAAGATGGGCATCAGTGTCGAAAATTACCCGACACGCCTCAATTTGCACCTGTCTAAATTCCGTCCAATTGTGGCTGTAAATGTATTCCTGAAGAAAGGGAGCAAGTCTGGAGAAGGTGTTTTGACTCATGGAAATTTTGGCGGTGAAATAAAACTGCCGAGACTCACAAAAAAAGAGTTAACTCAAGAACTATTTCTGTATCAACAGAGACAATTGGGATTAAAGTTTAGTTGTCAAAGGATGTGAAGTTGACAACAGAAACACTCGCAGTACTTAATCAGAATAGTTTGACTTTCGATCTACTGAGGCAGAGGTAACCATGTCCTTTGAAATTATCCTTCTCATCGCTGCCGTTATTGTTGCTTGGCTTGTATTTACCTGGTTTCTTAAAGTTGCCCAAGCCAGCTTAAAAACTGCAATTGTCGTCGTCCTCATTTTACTTGCTTTGCAGCTCACCTTCGGCATCGGACCCAAAGATCTTTTGCCACCACTAATGCAATTACCCCGCATAATTCAACAGTTTTTTCAAGACCGCTTTGGTAGTGGTGGTGTCGGTATTTTGCTACAGCCTCATACCTTGAAAAGGGAAGTATGCTTGCTTTTAATGAGTAGATTCTGAATCTTTATCTTCCCAACTACTCCACATCACAGACTAGTTACTACTGATGCTGATAGATTGGAGTGTGAAAAAGACAACGGATAAGCTATTGACCTTTAACTCAGAGGACAACGGATCAGCGGTTGATTTTTAAAGCCGACTAAAATCACAAATAAAAGAACACCAAAAACTAAGGATAAGCAACCAATCATCAACTACAAAAAAAATACTAACTGTGTGAAGTATTAACAGCATAAAGGGGAACTCTAAAGCAGGAGACAATTGTATTTGATTTTTTTCAGGTACAAACAAACTACTGGAGTACAAAAGGTTTTGGGGGTTTCACCCCTCACCTACTAACAGTATCTTAGGAAAGAAGCGCCTTGCTCATCTTGGGCATCGCGATTTACCTTTTTCCTGCTTACCTCTTGCTTGAGTCGAAGAAAGAGGAAAAAACCGACTTCATCAAATAAAATTGCTGATGGACAGCATACTTCTGAAACAAGTTAGGGTACTTGACCCTATTTCTAACACTGATAGCATTGCTGATGTTCTCATCAATGAGGGCGTAATTCAGACAATCGCACCCGAAATAGCAGACATACCAGAAAACATCCTAGTGCAAGATAGTACTGGTTTAGTACTAGCACCAGGATTAGTCGATTTATACAGCCATAGCGGACAACCTGGACATGAAGAACGAGAAACCCTTTTAAGCCTTGCCTGTGCAGCAGTAGCTGGTGGTTTTACTCAAATCGCAGTCTTACCTGATACCCTACCACCAATAGATAATTGCTCAACCCTAATTGCCCTGCAACAAAAAGTAAAAGAACTTAACCTAACTCCCTGTCCTCAATTCCATTTTTGGAGTGCATTAACTTCAGCAATGTCAGGACAACAAATGACTGAACTTGCAGAGTTAGCAGCAACTGGAGTTGTTGGTTTCACCGAAGGTAAAGCCATAGCTGATTGGAGATTAACACGTAAATGTTTAGAATACATCCAGCTTTTAAATCAGCCTGTAGCCCTCGTTGCTAACGATTTCCAGCTAGAAGATAGTGGAGTGGTGAGAGAAGGTAGTTTCTCTCTGCGGGCTGGTTTACCGGGTAATCCCGCCGTTGCTGAGGCTGCAGCCCTAGCAGCACTATTAGAAATAGTAGCTGATGTGGGTACACCAGTACATCTGATGCGGATTTCCACCGCTAGGGGAGTAGAATTAATTGCAGCAGCTAAAGAGAGGGGACTACCAGTTACAGCAAGCACAACATGGATGCATTTACTGCTTAATACCGAGGCAGTAACAAGCTATGATCCCAACTTAAGACTAGAGCCTCCTTTGGGAAATGTAAAAGATCAAATGGCTTTAATTGCAGGAGTAAAAGAAGGTATCATTGATGCGATCGCTGTTGATCATACTCCCTATACCTACGAAGAAAAAACCGTTGCCTTTGCCTGTGCCCCTCCAGGTGTTATCGGCTTTGAATTCGCCCTGCCCTTACTCTGGCAAAACTTTGTTGCTACCGAAAAATGGTCTGCCCTGGAGTTGTGGAGGGCTTTAAGTAGTAAACCTCAAATCTGCCTTAATCAGCAACCAACGCGCTGTAGCGTGGGCGAGAAGGCACAATTAGTGTTGTTTGATCCTCAGCAAATCTGGAGTTCAGAAAAATCTGTTCTCCAATCTTTAAGTGCTAATACTCCCTGGTTAGGAAAACAAATTACTGGTCGTGTTTTGAGAGTGTGGAATTCACAGTAGTTATCTTCTTCCAAAAGAAGACCCTCATGTCCCGTGAGGGATGAATTTACAGGCAAGGCGAGTGCGCAGAGAGTGGAACCATCTGTAGTAAAATATTAGATGGCGCTAATGCGCAATTAAAAATTACAGGGACTAGCCTCCCCAACTTTAGATCGTCGGGACAAATATCGCCCTAGAAATTGTAATGGTGACGCGACTAGTAAGTTCAAGCTTGAAAGCATAGCTAAAAAAATAAATAGAATTGAGATCCGTTTGCGGTCGGTGCGCCCGTGAACGTTAAACAAACAGCCCAGTAACGGCGTTCTGTCGGGGACATTTCGATGTCTAGATAAGAGTCTATATGGGAATCCCTCGTCTGTGACGATGGGAGGTTCAAAGCGCCATGAGACTACATTTTCCCCTATCCTCAACGTGAGAGTGCAAACTCTATTAACCAAGAGGTAAAACGCCTCATTATGGGTTTTCCTGTCAGCATTTCTAAGCGGGCAAAACCACCAATATTGCCTGCATTAATCTCGCTGATGCGCCAATTGCCAGTTTCATCGAGGAGGAAATCATAACCTAAAGTGAGCAAATCGCGATCGCGATAATAGCCTACTGTTTTCTCGATTGCTTCTTGTTCCCCCTCACTAATTTCTGCTAAAAAACAATCACCATCACCACTTACATTATTCACCCAATAGCCACTACGTGAACGCCGAATATAAGACCCGTAAATCTCGCCATCTACCACTATCACTCGTTTATCTCCAGCCCCCACACCTTTAAGGTAAGGCATTAATAGCAGAGGTTCACTTTGCCTAGCTAACAGATAACTCATTACCAACTCACAGTCGGCAAATTCCCTAGTTCCTGCAAGTAGATTATCTACGTGCCACAATTTATCCTGATACCAGACTTTAAATACTCCCCTACCACCGCAACTATTAGCTTGTTTAGCAACAATAATTTGATGGCGATCGCAAAATAATTCTATTTCCTCTGCCTGATTTGTAACCAGTATTTCTGGTGTAAACTCTGACGCGGCTTCGAGTAGAAAATGGGGACGCATCTGTTCTATTTTGTTACTAGGGCGATTGACAAAATGCACCTGTTTTTCCCAGGAAGAAAGAAGTTCTAAATAACCAGGAGGAAAAGGTTTGAGAGTGCGACAAAAAACTAAATCAAAGTGACTTAGAGCATAGGACAATTGAGCTTCCTGTTGCAGTTGTAAAAAGGCTTGATAGCTCAATTCCCCTTCTATTGCAGCCACGGTAACCTTTTGGGGATTTAGTCCCTGTTGCAGTACATATGGCGTAGGTACATGGAAAAAATCAACTCTAGAATCGAGGGCAAGATGTTGGTAAAAAATGGGTACTTCTAGCTTGGGACTAGAGTAAGCTGGAGAATCGCAAATACAAAGTAATTTCATAAAATTTAGGAACTAGAAATAGTACTTTCTGCCCCACCAGCTAATTCTTTAGGCATTAGAGGTTGTTTCCCAAAAGTAGAAATTAGCACGCCTGCCATAATTACAGCAAAGGCGATTCCTTGAATCGCTGTGGGACGTTCTCCATTGAGTAAATAAGCATAAACAACGCCAAATACGGGGGAAAGTACCGTCCATCTACCAACGGTTTTAGCATCTAGTTTTTCTAGCGCCCCGTACCACAAAAACTGAGCCATCACAATGACAATTAAGGCATAAACTACCATCACAATCCATAATTGACCCGAGAAAACATCGGCAAAATGTTTGGGTCCAAAAATCCTCATGGCAATGATAAAGAAAATAATTGAAGAAAGGAAATTGCGGGTAAAAACCATTGTCCGCAGAGTGCAATCCTGAAACAGCATTACTTTCCCTAATACTGAGGTTACAGCATAAACTAAGGCAGAACCGAGAATAAATAAATCGCCTCGATTGATCTGAAAATCATTGCTCTTCAAGACAATTGCCAAAATGCCTACCATAATTAAAGAAAAGCCAAACCACTCAGCCTTATGCAAGCGTCTATCGAAGAGAAATGCTCCTGCTATTGCATAGAGTACCGGACCAAATCGCCCCAACAAAACTGCATTGGTAACGCTAGTGTATCCCAGTCCGATAAAGATTAAACTAGACAGAAGTGCGGCAAGACAAGCATTGACAAACAAGCCCAACCATAAACGCCACTCTATCTCTTTAAGATCGCTAATAATAGGTTTAAAACCAAACCAACCTATTACTAATAGTGCTGCACATAAGTTACCCACAAAGAGCACATTACAAAAGGAAATAGGTGTTTCACCGCCACCACTGAGTTCAGAGGCTTTAACAATTAAAAAAGCGATTAAAGATGGTCTTAGTGCTGCTAGTGCCCTGGAAGCGACTAACAATATCTTGGGATTAGTGTTACTAATAGATACTTCTGACATCCTCAGTTTCCATGCAATTTAATATCGAGGTCAAACCTAATTAAGGGACTAAAATTATCTCAAAAATCAGAGAAAAAGTAATGACTTTTAATTGAGAAAAATGTTAATTCAAATTACCAAAAGCTTATGGGGAATTCCTTTTGTTTTAGGCGGTTTATTAATTATGTTTCTAGGTTTTGAACTCTCAACACTAGAATGCAATCGCTTGAGGTCAACGGAAATAGATTGTAAACTCACTTCTACTAATTTATTATCAACAAATACTACATTAATAGCACCTGGAAAACTCCAAGGTGCTGAAGTAAAAAAACGCAAAAATGCCTATCGAGTTATGCTCTTAACTGAGAGTGAAATTATCCCTCTAACTCAATCATACACAATAGGAAAACAAGGAAAGGTTAACCAAGCCAATCAGATTAATCTCTTTGTCAGTGATATCGAGCAAAAATCACTAACAATTAGACAAGATAATCGCTGGTTTGGTTCCCTATTTGGAGTAATTTTTATTCTTAGTGGTATCTGCGCTATTTTGTACCCAGATTTAATCACAGTAAATCGCAGGCGTTGATTGAATCAGATAGCGTTAGGCGTGAGGGAGGGGATGCAGGGGGAGAGTAGAAGTTTCCCTTTCCCCTAAACCCGATGTCTTTCCCTGGCTAACTCAATCAAGCGATTTACCAACTGAGGAAAAGTAATACCCTTGGCAGCCCAAAGAAGAGGGTACATACTAGTTGCAGTAAAACCGGGCAAAATATTAATTTCATTAATTAATACCTCTCCAGTAGCCTCCACATAGAAAAAGTCTACCCTTGCCAAACCTGCCGCATCAACAGCTAAAAATGCCTCAATCGCCATCTCCTGAATTTTAGTTGTAATCGCATCAGGAATCGCTGCTGGAATTGTTAATTGGGCTTGCCCTTGAGTATATTTGGTTTCGTAATCATAAAAATCACTGTTAAAAGTAATCTCACCCACAACCGAAACTTGGGGCGATTCATTACCCAAAATCGCACACTCCACCTCTCGCGCCACAACCCCTGCCTCTAGGATAATGCGTCGGTCATAACTAGCAGCATTATCGAGGGCAGTTTCTAACTCGCTGCGAGATCTTACCTTGGAAATGCCTACCGATGAGCCTAAATTTGCAGGTTTAACAAAGCAAGGGTAGTCAAAATCAGCCTCAATCTGATCGCACAATTTAGTGTAGCGACAGGGATCTGACCAAATTTCATGCCGAGAAATTCCCAGATACTTAACCTGCGCTAATCCAGCCTGGGCAAATGCTGATTTCATCGTCAACTTATCCATACCCAAAGCTGAACCCAAGACACCGCTACCAACAAAGGGAACTTGCATCAACGTCAGTAGACCTTGAATTGTACCATCTTCCCCATTGGGACCATGTAACATGGGAAACCAAAGCTCAATTTCGCTGGCGAGGGTAGGAAAATGCCAGAGACGCTGCTTACTATTACCCTCAGTTTCCCTTGGTATACCTGAATCAAGAACTTCCTGTGCCACTTCCCCAGCTTGCCAGGCACCGTCTTTTTGAATGTACACTGGCACTACTTCGTATTTTGCGGTGTTTTCCTCGGCGTTAAGGGCACCAAAAATAGCTTGGGCAGAACTAATGGATACTTCATGCTCCCCCGAACATCCGCCAAATAGCAGTCCTACCCTTAGTTTTTCCATAACCCACCTTACCATTTAGTGTCGCTCGCTGTTAGCCTACCACAAAGGGAGATGGGGAAGCTGGGGAAGATGGGGATGCTGGGGATGCTGGGGATGCTGGGGGAGATTTATCCTTCAATTTCAACTGGACACAGTATTAGATAATTCTTGAGACAACATAATCCACAAAACTTAACATTCTCCTTTTGCCCAGTTGCGTCAGAGTGGAACCCGCCTTCTGATAGACTTTTGAGGTGGAGAGTGGAAGAAAAAATTAAGCACTAAGAAGGCGAAATATAAATGGAAAGCACTTTAGGTTTAGAAATTATTGAGGTTGTTGAACAAGCAGCCATCGCTTCAGCCAAATGGATGGGTAAAGGCGAAAAGAATACAGCAGACGAAGTTGCTGTAGAAGCAATGCGTGAACGCATGAACAAAATTTACATGCGTGGACGTATTGTAATTGGGGAAGGTGAGCGCGATGATGCTCCCATGCTCTACATTGGGGAAGAAGTAGGTGTTTGCACCCGCGAAGATGCCCACGAATATTGTAATCCTGATGAGTTAATCGAGATTGACATTGCTGTTGATCCCTGTGAAGGAACAAACCTGGTTGCTTACGGGCAAAATGGTTCTATGGCGGTGTTAGCGATTGCAGAAAAAGGTGGTTTATTCGCCGCCCCTGACTTTTATATGAAAAAGCTAGCCGCGCCACCAGCAGCTAGAAACCATGTAGATATTAATAAAACAGCAACTCAAAATTTACAAATTATTGCTGACTGCTTGGAGCGTAGCGTCGAAGAGTTAGTAGTAGTAGTAATGGATCGCTCTCGTCACGAGGGTCTGATTAAAGAAATTCGTGGTGCTGGAGCTAGGGTACGCTTAATTAGTGATGGTGACGTATCTGCTGCTATTTCCTGTGCTTTTGCTGGAACTAATATTCATGCTTTGATGGGAATTGGTGCTGCACCAGAAGGTGTTATTTCTGCAGCAGCTATGCGTTGTTTAGGTGGTCACTTCCAGGGACAATTGATTTACGATCCAGCAATTGTCAAAACTGGTTTAATTGGTGAGAGCAAGGAAAGCAATCTTGAACGCTTGAAATCGATGGGTATTACTGACCCTGACAAGGTTTATAATGCTGAAGAATTAGCAAATGGCGAGACTGTACTATTTGCTGCTTGTGGTATCACACCGGGAACTCTAATGGAAGGAGTGCGCTTCTTTAAAGGTGGTGCGCGTACCCAATCTCTGGTAATTTCTTCCCAGTCTAAAACTGCTCGTTTTGTGGATACAGTGCATATGTTTGAGCAGCCAAAATATATCCAACTGAAGTAATCTTTTAGTTGTTAGTTATCTGTTGTCGGTTGTTTATCTAACTCTATGGGGTAAACAACCACAGCATAACTAGCAACCAGAAACTCATCAGTTAGTAGTTAATTAATCGCGCCTGATGTGAATTACAAATGAGTCTTGTCGCGTGAGGGTTTTGAGCCTGATAAAAAATCATTTTTTCGAGACTAGATACGCAATTACAAGGGTTTAGATACTTAGTTCACATTAGACGTCAAGCATAAAAAATAGTCAATTACAAACTCGCTACCAAAACTATCAAGATACAAGGGCCCATGAATATTGTAGTTGTAGGTCTTAGCCATAAGACAGCGCCCGTAGAGATTAGGGAAAAACTGAGCATTCCAGAAGCTAATATGGAAGGTGCAGTTTCATCTTTGCTGGCTTATCCCCACATTGAAGAGGTTGCGATTATTAGTACCTGCAACCGCATGGAAATTTATGCTGTGGTTCAGGAAACGGAAGCAGGAGTGAGGGAAATTACCCAATTTCTCTCGGAAATAGGTTCTTCTCCCCTGCACAAATTGCGACGACACTTGTTTATTTTGCTACACCAGGACTCTTTGCGCCATCTGTTGCGAGTAGCAGCAGGATTGGAAAGCTTGGTATTAGGGGAAGGGCAAATTTTGGCGCAGGTAAAAACCGCCCACAAATTGGCACAGAAAAACAAAGGTTTAGGCAGATTATTAGATCGTCTTTTCAAGCAAGCTATTTCTGCTGGTAAGCGGGTGCGCTGTGAAACTAATATTGGTACTGGTGCTGTTTCCATTAGTTCCGCTGCTGTAGAATTGGCACAGATTAAAGTCCAGAATTTAGCGCCCTACAAAATCGCGATTATCGGTGCTGGTAAGATGTCTCGCTTGCTAGTACAGCACCTTATAGCTAAAGGTGCAACCCAAATTACCATTGTCAATCGTTCCCAAAAACGGGCGCAGGAATTGGCAAATCAGTTTTGTGATGCCCAAATCGCCATCTCTCCCCTCCCGGAGATGATGAATGTTGTCGCCGCCTCTGATTTGGTATTTACCGGAACTTCAGCCACAGAACCTATTTTAGACCGCCAGAAACTGGAAGCGGTAGTAGACGGTGAGCATAAGTTAATGCTATTTGACATTTCCGTACCTCGCAACATTCACGAAAATGTCAATGAACTAGATAATGTCACCGCCTATAATGTAGATGATTTGAAAGCTGTAGTGGCTCAAAATCAAGCCTCTCGCCGCCAGATGGCTGAAGAAGCAGCAGGAATTATTGACGAAGAAGTACAGGCGTTCGAGTTGTGGGTGCGTTCCCTAGAAACAGTACCCACAATTAGCAGCTTGCGAAGTAAGGTAGAAACCATTCGCGCCCAAGAATTAGAAAAAGCCCTGTCGCGCTTGGGTAGTGAATTTGGGGAAAAACAACAGGAAATAATAGAGGCTTTAACGAGGGGAATTGTGAACAAAATTCTCCACGAGCCAATGGTACAGTTAAGGGCACAGCAAGATATTGAGGCTCGTCGTCTTGCTCTACAATCTTTACAGATGCTGTTTGACCTTGATACTAAGGAAGCTGTGTAAATTTTGGCTGATACAATCTTAAACTCATCCTTCGTGCTTTAGCTGGGGGATGAGAATGTTGTTGGTTGTGAGTTGTTGGTTGTGTATCAAAAAATAACTAACTAATAACCAAGGGTTGGGCGCAGGGCTGTTTCATGCGATGCAAAAAGAGGATTAATTGAAAGTTTTACTTCCCAAAAAACTTGGCTACGAATTTTTAATTTATTCAAGGTTAAGGATGGTAGATTCTTGCTGAGAAATCACCTCCGCATCAGAATTAAATTGTTTGAGAACACAGTAAATTGTAGGTTTTGGAAACAGCATCTGGTAAATCATCACGTTGATCATCTTTTCTTCGGCGTGGAGACTCTCAGTTTTACTGATGAGAGGAAACGCCG
>CAZWGS010000056.1:0-30416 GCA_964633315.1 uncultured bacterium
TAAGTTGCTTTCTGGCACTTTGCTGATTGCTGACATCCTGTGACATGGATTGCTCGTTTAGCTAGCTCAATGGTTTTATAGAAACTATATCAAAACCAGTGCGCTTCGGCGCTCATTAGATATCTGGGAAATTAAGATATTTGAATTTTTACCCCTGGTAGAGATGTAAAATTTTACGTTTCTACATTATTTTGCCTAAAGGTTTACGGGTTTAGAGGTAGAAAATAGAAGAGGCTATCCCACCAAGGCGATTGCTTTGATTTTGGTAAGATAGCTCTTTAATAACTCCTGTTAACTAGGTTTGTGGCCCGCAATTACAGCAGAGGTTGCAACTGCTCAATCAGTTGTTGTACTTGTACTAAGCCTTCGATACGGTGTACAGGTTCTCCATTTTTAAATAGTACCAAAGTTGGTAAAGCCTCGATTTGATAATCGGATGCCAACTGAGGATACTTATCGGTGTCTATTTTAACTATCTGGAGCCGATCTTGGAGCTGGCTCTTCACCTGGTCTAAAATGGGAGCCATCATCTGACAAGGACCACACCAAGTAGCATAGAAGTCGACTAAGACAGGCGATTCATATGAAGCCAGAAGTTCGCTAAAGGTGGAAAATTGCTTTTTAACTGCCATGATAACTGAAATGGTAATTGGGCTTGTTGTTCTAGGCTAACAATTCTAGTTAGAGATTACTTTCTCACATTGTCTTGAATGCTCTCCAGGAACCAGACGATTAGAGCAGCAACTAGGGCAATAATAGACCACAATAGGGATTGAGATATGGTGATGATGATTCCCAAAAGCGCAATCACTAAAAGAACAATTTGGATTAGGGGAATCAGGGGTGGATTGTTGCGGGAATTGAGAGTATTAAATACCTGAGGACCACGCAATTGTAGCCACCAATAAAAGACGCGTAAAGTTTTATCTACAATGCGATAGATAATGCTGCGACCAATTTTACTAGCACGCTCTGGACCAAATAAGTTTGCGAAGACATCGCGCAGGACTAAACTTGCTCTCACTGCAAGGCTAGCTAAAATTACTGTGGGTATATCAGTGAGTAACTTTTCCGAACCAATTTTATATTGATGGCGAAAGAAATATTCTTCTCCTTTTGGTAGAGAAGTGAGTGCATCTTTAGCTAATTGTGCTGCCACTAGAGAAGTAACTGTTTGACCAAAATATCCCGGTACTGGTTCATATTTGGGAATAGTTGGTTGTAAGATATTGTCTAGTTCAGAGTCTGGTTTTACTTTTTGTTGATTCCACTCAATTTGCTCGTCAATTTCATCCTCAATCACTATTTTTAAATCTGTTTTGAGAATTTCTCTTTGTCCTTCTAGAACTAAATCATTGATGATTCCCTTGAGCTCAGATTCTGTGAGATTGGAGCTAGTATTTGCCAAGAGTAATAGATTGCCCCTGAGTTTGTTGTAACGCTCTCCTGCTAAATTAGGGAAAGATTCTTGGAGTAGCAAGGTAATGTAGTTGTCTTTAAATTCATCCCAATTCTGATTACGTTTTTCTCCCGTTCGCTCTAGATATTGCCGTTGCAGAAAACTAGAAAAATTAGTGATAGATTCTGGTGTGACTAAAGCTTCAACTAGGCGATTTAAACCATCAAAGCGTCCCCAGAGAATATCATTAGAACGCCAGGATTTTTTAAAGAAACCACCAAAAGCACGCAAACTATCGCCAGCTAATTTTCCATCTAATCTTTTACCATCTTCAAAACTAGCACCAAAACCTAAAGCTGCATCTTCAGGAGAGATGCGGAAGGTTTGAATTAAATCTTTAGAGCCAATTTTAGTCACATATTCAAAGGAATATAAAACCTCATCTAGTTCTCGAAATCGCTGGAAACTGAGTAGAATTTCTTTCCTGAAGCGAGATTCACTCATAGCAATTAAATGTTCGGAAGCATATTCCACTTTCCGCAAGCTGGTGGAAAATTTACTACTGTCATTTTCACTGCTATTATCTCCATATATAGGATTAGATAAAATTTGGTCTATTTGTTCTTGATTGCTACAATTTTTATTAACTCTGGCTTCAAGTTGCTTCAAAACATCAGAGATTATTTCTTGAGGTAACCAATCGTGTACTCCTGTCTCAAATAGATCGCAAATAGAGTTTAAATGAGCTGCATCTGAGGGTAAATTATGGAAAAAGTACGTTGGGGTATACTCTAAGTCCAATTCTGACGCTGTTGTGTTTTGAGCACTTAATTCTGTCAGACTATCGGCATCTAAGAAAAAGCGGTGTAGTTTAATCAGAGAGTCATAAATATCCTCATTAACAACTTCTTCGCTGCTCTGCTCTTGATCAACAGTAGGTTTTTTCTCCAGTAACAAATAGAAATTATAACTAACTACCGAATTACTCAGAAATCTATTTAGTCCAGTATTAATTACTTCAAGTAACTTAATTTGCCGATTGAGACGCGATACCAGAGTCCTCAATTTATTGTACTCAGCAGATTCTGGTTTCTGATCCATCAATTGACGAATTTTCCTGACAATATACTGGTGTTTTCTCAAAGCATAGTCAACATCTAAATTTCTAATTTGCTGACTAGTGCGATTTAAAATCTCTTCTTTTTCTTTTCTATTGCGTTCATAATCGCCAAAATCTTGAACTAAAATACTAGCTGCTTTTGCCAAGATGGACTGTTTATATTGATTCGAGAACTCAGTATCATTTTGGTCCATCCGCAATACTAGAGGTAGGACACGTTCTCGCAAACCAATGAGACGACTGCGCAGATAAATTTCTTCACTCACACCCAAACCAGACTCTGGATTTGAAATAGAAGTAATAGGAGGTTCTACCTGAGCAAATAAATCTTCGTAGCGCAACACAGTTTCATTGTGTTGTTTAATCATTTCCAAATCGCTACTAATACTTTCATAGGTAGGCATTCCCACTAAAGAATCCTGCACAATCTGCCACACATCTGGTTTGGGCATTTGTTTAAATTTCTCACTGCCAATTAACACATCTGGCTTCGGATCAATGTAGAATAATTTACGTTCTACCGGACAATTAGCTACTCGGTAATACATCTCATTAATCGTGTAGCTAAAAGGTCGATTATCCAACACACCACCATCGACAAAATGTAGTTGATAGCCTCCTGGGGGCGGTATTTCTGGTAACTGGCGATTGTTCAGATCTCCCCATAAAACTAACTTTTCATCTGCTGGTTCTTCTCCTGCTTCTAGTTTTACCGTTACCACTGGAAAAGCCACAGGAAAACAGGAGGTAATGCGACATAACTTAGCCAATGCTTGATAAGTATTCTCAGATTGATCTTCACCGCAATCAGGATTAAAAGGTTCCTTTCTCCCTCGACGATGTTTGAGGTGAAAAATAGCACGGTGATTATTCACTTCCACCACCTTACCAGTATCATCAAAGAAGGTATGAACTTTCCCCAAAATATCTGTACCTGTGACAAACAAATCTAGCTCATTACTATCAGAAAACCACTCATCTCCCGTCGCTTGAGTTTTATTAAATGAGGCTTGTTTAAAAGCATTCTTTAACTCATTTTGATAGTAACCTTCACCATCCAAAAGCGATTCACATCCGCTAGTTCTTGGGTCATTAGAAGGCTGATACATCAACTTTTGAATATCGCCACTTTCTCGCCAGATGCTAGCAAATTCAGCAAAGTCAACCACTTCCTCTTCGCTACTATTACTCAAAGCATAACTTAGGAGAATGCCATTAATTCCCCCTGCAGAAGTTCCAGAGATGATATCAACTACAATATCAGCATCAGTTATAGCCTTAATTAACTTATATAGCCCACGACCACGCACAGCGTTGTAAAATTCTCGACAAACGCCATTCATGTAAATAGCGAGGGAAACTCCCCCATAAACTACTAATCCCAGACGAATTTCTCGGCGTAATTCTGGTTTTGGAAGTTTTTGCTTAGACATTGACTTCTCTTAACTTGTGCCTACGATCTTATTAATCCAATTATCAATGATTGATGGCAATAAAAATACGGAATTTATTTATACTCTAGATAGATTATTAGACTGGGAACAAAATCTAGACTAGGGCAAGGGGATTTCGGTAATATCGTTAAAGGTAAATTGTCGCAGTTGTAGCAATTCTCCAATTCTCTTCTGTACACTACAAACTTCCTGAGAATAGTAGCGATCTTCTTCTAGTGTCAGCTCAAGATTTCGCCATCTCTCGAGACAACGACGCTTATGACGTTCACACTTTACTAATTCCAGGGATGCAATCGCAGCTTGAATCACCAAAGAAGTACGTAAAATTGTTTCCCGACGCGTTTCATCTAACTGCAATAGGTGTGCAACTTGACTAATCGCCTCAGGAAATTCTAAACGCAAATCCTGCAAATGTGAAACTAACTTTTCCGCTGGATACAAATGTAACTTATCTCCTTGAGATGCTTGTAGTTGTAGAATTTGTTGCCATAAAAAGCGATGATGGGAAAAAGAAAACCATAAATCTCTCTCCTCCAACCCGGAAACAATTTCCTGGCGATATTCACTACAGTGGATATAAATCAACAACAGCCAAGCTTCTGCTTGCTGAAGTAAATTACTTTCCCTATCGATAACCTGATTCACCACCCTCGCTTTTTCCTGACGCAGACGGGGTTTTTTCAGTTGCGCCAGCAAATTTTGTGTCTGTAGAGGGATAAGTTGCGCATCTCCCTGCGCCAGCAACTGGGCGCAGTAATGTACATAATAGGTGCGTTTATTACTATCTTCCAGACGAGAGAGCAACTTTAGCATCTCCTGCGCCACCTTCTGGAAGCAATCTGCTTGGTTTAAATCTTGACCTTGCAAAAGCTGATTAATTTGCCAATCGAGCCACAGAGGGGCATTTTGGAGCAACTGACGGTAATTTTGAACTCCATTGCTATCCCCCCGAAGATACTCATCAGCATCCTTACCATCAGGAAGATTCAAAACTCGCAATTGTACCTGTCCCGAATATACCAGAGACTCAGCCTCCTCAATCGCTCGCTGTGTCGCCTTCCTACCCGCCCCATCTGCATCAAAATTAAGCACTACCTGTTTCGATTCACTGTAGCGTAACAACTGCTTAATTTGATCCTGGGAAAAAGCAGTACCTAAAGAAGCTACAGCATGAGTAATTCCTCTTGCATGAAGGGCAATAGCATCAAAATAACCTTCCACTACCACCGCCTGATCCTGCTTTGCAATCTCACTTTTAGCACGATCTAGGGCAAATAGAGTCTTACTTTTAGCAAATAAACTGGTTTCTGGAGAATTAAGATATTTTGGTTCCTCACCCGTTAAAGTGCGACTACCAAAAGCAATAATTCTTCCCTGAGAATCCGCAATCGGAATCATCAAGCGATTACGGAAAACATCATAATAACCATTACCTGTTTTCCGCTGCTTAATCAACCCTGCTTGCACTACCAACTCCACAGGATAGCACTTATCATCAATCAGATAATGATACAGAGTTTCCCAACCTCCCGGCGCATAACCTAGTTTCCAACTCCCAATTGTCCCTTCCTCTAGCCGCCTTTGGGATTTAAGATAATCTAAAGCTATCTCTCCCTGGGGTTGATGTAGGGCGTGTTGATAGAAACTAGCCGTCACTGCCAAAATACTGTAAAGTTGCTCCCGGAGGGATAACTGACGTTGTAATGCTTGGCGTTGTTCTGGTTCTAGTGTTTTAACAGGAATTTGGTAACGGCGCGCTAAATCTAGCACCACTTCAGTAAAAGAACTCTGATTTATCTGTTTGAGAAAAGTAATCGCACTACCCCCCGCGCCACAACCAAAACAGTAATACATCTGTTTACTGGGACTAACAGTGAAGCTGGGGGTTTTTTCTTCGTGGAAGGGACATAAACCAAGATAATCCCTTCCTCGCTTACGTAACACCACCTTTTCCGCAATTATTTCGTAAGCATCAACTCGTTGTTTTACTTCCTCAATAGTATCCGGGTGAAGGCGTGGGACTTTCATTTTTTAATTGGTTGAAGACAAGAGGGGAGTTGGGGAGTTGGGGGAGTAATAAGTAATAAGTAATAAGTAATAAGTAATAAGTAAAGAGTTGGGGAAGTTGAGGGAGATGGGGAGAGTAGAAGTCGGTAGTAATGGATTACCCATCCGTTTCCAGATTACAATCAATTAGGCTGTAGCACCGTCGCTCATCCGTTTCGAGATTACGATCAATTATGCTGTAGCACCATCAATCATCCGTTGTCACTACTATCAATCACGCTGTAGTAGCGTCAATCATTCGTTTCCAAATTACAATCAATCATGCTGTAGTAGCGTCAATCATCCGTTTCCAAATTACAATCAATCATCCGTTTCCAACATCCCCAACCCACTATTAGAAAAAGCTATAAATCTACAAGCATTTCATTACTCACCTGAAAACCAAGATGTTCATAAACTGGCTTACCCAAGGGAGAAGCGTGTAAAATTGCCCGAGTACAACCTAAAGATTTAAGATATTCCTGCGTGGAAGCTAAAAGTTGCTTTGCGATTCCTTGACCTCGATAAGCTGGTTTGACGTAGACATTCCAAATATAGCCGTAGTGACGATATTGTTCCTGGAGAATTCGAGGGTAAAGTCCACTAAAAAGCTGACAACTAGCTGAAGCAACGACAATCCCTTCCACATCCGCCACAAAAGCCTGGTAGTTTTGATTTTGGCGAGCATCATCGATAAAATCAAGTGTCATCTTGAACCAATCAGGTTTAATTGATTCATCACTCACATTATTGTCTCGCCAAATGAGGTAAAAGTGTTGGGCAATGCTTGTATCATCTTCCTTAGTTGCCTGTCTAATCTCGATTGTTTGTTTGGTTGTAGAATTGCTCATTTCGTACCTTAATCTAGCTGTGATGGAAACTCGTAGTTCAATACTGGCTGGGTACCCTCTTGATTCTCCTGTTGGGAAACTGCTTGTGTTTCCTCACTCTCACCCCTAATTTCTTCAAATTCACTAACTAAAAAGACCAAAATTAATTCCACCCCAATTTCCCGGGAGACAAAATTTTGGACTAACTGTACCTGTTTGGCTGTAATTTGTGTCTTGGTTTGGACGAAAAGGAAAACTTCTGGTGGTGTTGCAGACCAATTTACCCTAGTTCTTACCAACTCTACCTCTGGTTGTCCCACAGTAACAGTACGTGTTACCAGAATATTTTTTATGGTTGCTTCTAACTTACCCTGTCTGAGTAGTTGCACAAAATTAGCTCCCAAAGGTAAAAATAACAAACAGGTAAAAGCTAAAGTCCAACCAAAAGATTGACTTAATTCGGTGTAACCAGAAGCAATGAATACCAGCATACAAGCCAAGGTGATACCGAGTAAGTTTGTCAGGTATAGTAGAAATGCACCTTTACTAAAAGACCACATACCTTGGGACAAAGATAAACCCACAACACATAAAGGTGGCATTAAAGCTACAGCTATTGCAGTACCAGCTAAAGCATCACTGATTCCACGCCTAACTTTAGCAAAACCACTAATCCCTCCAGCAGTAATGGCGATTCCTAAATCAACTAAATTTGGTTGGGTACGCGAGAGCACTTCTTGACCAAATTCAGGAATGCGTACTATTAAACCAATACCACATGAAAGTAATATTGCGACTACAGTACCACCAGCGATAGCAGAGAGGGCTTTTTGAAATAGCTTGAAATCTCCCTCTAGTGCACCAAAGGCTAAAGCACGCAGGGGTAACATTAAAGGTGCAATCAACATTGCCCCAATAATAACAGCGCTGCTGTTGCTAATTAAACCAAAGCTGGCAATCAAACAGGAACTGATTATCAGTACAACATAGTTCAGATTCCACTGCGCATCGGCGGATAATTCTTCATAAAGAGTTCTCTCATCTTCTGGAGAAGGGGTTTTGGGTAAAAATTGTCGCAGGGAGGAAAGGGGTGGAAAGCGCATAGTTAGCAAACGGTGAGGTAAAAATTCGCTTCTTCACTATGGAGGATAGCTTAAACCCATACCCTTCTGAATACTACCATGCTAGTTCAAAAGTACTATAATAGTAGAGGCAGGACTTTCAGTCTGATTCAGGCTTTTAACCCATGATTAAACACTACATTTTTAGCATTAATCCCCATGCCGAACACGAATGGGATAAGTATACTCTACGCGATCCTTTGACTGGGGAACGTCCCGATTTAACTGCTGCAATTGCACAAAGTTTGGAGAATCAACCAGGTGCTTATCTTCTTTCCGTTGAACTTAAAGTTGAGATCTTAGAGCAATCACAGCAAAATAACAGTGAGCAACTCACTCCTAATTTACCCGAAGTTGCTGTACTGCCTCAACTAGATGAATTTATTGTTACAAGTGCATAAATAACTATCTGTGTAGGGAGGTAAAATTCTATATCCCTACATTTTTTTTTCTGACATTGGAGACCTTACTTTACAGGTACTGATGCTAATTTTTGGGTCTTATTTTCCGTAGCATAATGATACTGTTTTTGAGGAATTTTAATCACAAATTCTGTCCCTTCACCAGGTTGTGAGCAGAAACTCAAATTACCCTTATGTTTTTCCATAATAATTTGATAGCTAACAGATAAACCCAATCCTGCACCTTTGCCTACAGGCTTAGTGGTGAAGAAAGGGTCAAAAATTTTCTGTTGAATTTCATTTTTAATTCCCATACCATTGTCTGCAATATGGATCGCGATCCAACCATCAACAAACTTAGTGGAAATTCGGATACAAGGAATAGGTAATAACCTAGATTTGCTATAGTCTCGCTGCTTCGCTACACCTTCCTCTACAGCATCAATTGCATTACTCAGTAGATTCATAAATACCTGATTTAACTGCCCTGCATAACATTCTACTTGGGGCAAATCACCATAGTCCTTAATAATACCAATAGCTGGTGTATCTCTCTCTTCCTTAATGCGATGCTGCAGAATCAGTAATGTACTCTCAATTCCCTCGTGAATATCTACTGATTTAATGGAGGCTTCATCAAGGCGAGAAAAGCTGCGTAGGGAAGCTACAATTTCACGAATACGGTCTACTCCAAACTTCATTGAAGACACAGTTTTAGGCAGATCATCGATGAGAAAATCTAAATCTATATCCTCAATTATCGTATCAATATCATCGTCCTTACCTGGATATTTCTCTTGGTAGGTACGAATTAAATTAATTAAACCTTGGCTATAGTAATTAATATGGACTAAATTGCCATAAATAAAGTTAATTGGATTGTTAACTTCATGAGCTATTCCCGCGACTAATTGCCCTAAACTAGACATCTTCTCTGTTTGCACTAGTTTAAGTTGGGCTTGTTTTAATTCTGCTAAAGTCTGAGTTAGTTGTGCAGTACGCTCCTCTACTTTTACTTCCAGCAGTTGTTTTTGTTCTTCTAGTTCTAAGGTTACTTGACGCAGTTGCAGGTGCACTTGAATGCGTGCTATTATCTCTTCATGTTGAAACGGTTTAGTAATATAGTCTACTGCCCCTAATTTGAGTCCTGTAACCTTATCAATTGTATCGTTAAGGGCAGTCATGAAAATTATAGGAATATCTTTAGTTAGGTAATTATCCTTAAGACGACGGCAAGTTTCAAAGCCATCTATTCCTGGCATCATTACGTCTAAGAGAATTAAATCTGGTCTGTTATCTTCTGCCTGCTCAATACCACTACAACCATCCATTTCCACCAATATTTCATAACCGTAATCAATTAAAGCACTATATAAAACTTCTAAATTGGTGGGGCTGTCATCAATGATTAAAATTGTTAATTTGGTAGATTCGTTGTTCATCTTCAAACTTTAATTTAGATAGAAGCAAATTCAATCAATCAATTGATTCCTTCAGGAATTGACGAATCTGACGAATATCAAAATTCTTAGTTAATTTAGTGAGATGCTGAACAAATCCTTGATATTCATTGGCTACGGAATTGAGCTTTTCTAGTTCTTCCTGAATACCTTTAATTTGTCCTTTTTTAGCATATCCTATGAGCTTAACCAGGTCAGATTCAGGAGGAATTACCATTTGCTTTGTCTGTTTTTTGGAATTAAGCTGATCAACAGTTTTTGGTTTTGCATCCTGCTCATAAACCCACTCAATCTCTAAATATTTAGATAACATAGAATACAGCTCTTCAGATTCTACTGGTTTAGAAAGGAAATCTCTTGCTCCCGCATTAATACTCTTTTGGCGATCTTCTGCGAAAACACTAGCAGAGGAGACAATAATTACACTATCTTGAAACTCTTCTCTTGATTGGAAATGTTCCAGCAACTTCCAGCCATCCATTACAGGCATTTGTAAATCTGTAATAGTTAAATCTGGCTGGTATTCTTCTATTGTTTCTAAACCAATTTTTCCATTGCTAGCTTCCAAAACTTGGAATCCAAGAGGTTCTAAAACATTGACAATTACAGAGCGATTTTCCCAGCGATCATCAACAATTAAAATTGTTTTTTTCTCGCCAGAGTAACCAACGACTTTTCCTCTGGATTTTTTAGTATAATCTTGCATCCAATCAGCTGCCAGAGGACAGACAACTGAGAATTCAAATAAGCTACCACTACCCAGCTTACTGGTAACTTGAATTTGCGAACCCATCATATTCACAATTTTCTGGCTGATAGCAAGTCCTAAGCCTGTACCTTCTATTTTGCGTTTATTTTCTCCTACTTGTTCAAAGGGAAGAAAGATTTTATCCAATTGTTCTGTTTCCATTCCCACACCCGTGTCTTGGATTGCAAAATGAATGTAAACTTCATTTTCTGATTCGTGGTTAAAATCTACCTTTAAAGTTACACTTCCGGTCTCAGTGAATTTAATAGCATTACCTAAAAGATTAATTAAAACTTGTCGCAGACGTTTTTCATCTACAACAATCCCAATGGGAAGATTTTCTGGCGGTTGATAAATGAATTTAATATGTTTTTGCTGTGCTTTAATAGAACAAATTTCAACAACGCCTTGCAAAAATGAAGGAAGATGAAGGGTTTTGGTAATAAGTTCTAATCTTCTTGCTTCAATTTTTGAGATATCAAGAACATCATTAATTAAGGTTAAAAGATGGGAGCCACACTGATACATAATCTGTATTCCATGTAGTTCCTTCTCATTCATATTGCGAGAATTTTGTAGAATTTGTGCGTATCCTAAAATTCCGTTGAGAGGAGTACGCAATTCATGGCTCATATTAGCAAGAAATTCACTTTTAGCATGGTTAGCATTATCCGCAGCTTCCATGGCTTTTTTAAGTTCCGCTGTGCGTTCTTCCACTCGCAACTCTAACTCCTCGAAAGAAGACTTCAGCTGACTTGCCATTTTATGAAAAGATTGTGCTAAAACATCTATTTCATCTGTACCTTGAACTTCCAATTCTGCTTGATTTGTTTTAGCATTTTTAGAACCATCTTTTAAGCGCATAGCTCTTTGAGTATCGGTGGCTACTAACTTCTGACACTCTTCTAAAATTGGTTTAAGCCTATGATTGAGTCGCCGGACAAACAAAGTTACGACTACTGCCAAAATAGTACCAGCGCCCAGTGCACCTCCCAAGGTAATTCCCAATACAGGCGCTAAAACAACAGATTGGGGTACTGCAGCTAGCATCAACCAATTTGTACCTTCAATGCGTTGATAGGCCCAATAAGTACCATCTAATCGCACTATTCCAATGCTTTGGTCACCAACTTTTTCCCAGATAGCTTTTAATTCCGGTATATCTTGATAGGTAGCTAAATTGTGTGCTTTTTCGGGATTAGGTGGATAGGCAAGTAAATTTCCCTCTTGAGAGAGTATGGTAAAATAGCCACCTCTCCAGCTTGAAGGTGTTTGGTTAACTTCTGCGGTGAGGTCTTCTACGGTAACATCTAAACCAATGACACCAATTAGCTCATCTTGATCGTTGAAAATGGGAGCAGTAGTAGTTGTCATGGGGATAGTGAACCAATCGTAGGGTTCTAACCAAACCGCTTGTTTAGCTTCTACAGGTCTTGTGTAATAGTGATTTTCAAAGCAATCTGGTTCTAGTTCACAGATATCTGTTTCTCTGTAGTGACTGTTAGGAGGTGGCAGTATTTTACCAACTTGTCCAGGAGTATTTTGATCAATATAAAAATAAGGCCAATAAAACTTGCGATCTGGAATAATTTTATAGGGTGCTTGACCAACACCAGCTCCTACCGTCAAAGATGAGCGTTTTTCTAGTACATCGATAACCAGGTTTTTATAAGCTTCGGTATCCTCCACGCCCATACGATTTAAAGTCTTAACTGCAGCAACCAAACTCAACATTGTTTGTTCTCCTGCAGCCAGTTTTCCCTCAATTGACCTAACTTTAGTGCTGAGATTACCTTGAATTTCCTTCTCTGCACGATTTTCTAATTCTTGGTAGAAAAAGTAGGACATCCCGCCAATGCCTACTAAAGCACTACTCAAGACGTAGAAAAATAATTTAGAGCCAATGGAATGATGAAAGAAGCTCTTCATAGCTTGTTCTGATCAATTTTTTATTAGTGAGCAAGCACTAAAAAGATTCGCTATTAATACCAAATCCACCTCAAAGAGAACCATTTTTTATTGAGAAAAGCTTGACATATATCAGTTTTTATTAAAAATAAGGTACCCATCTAAAGCGGATTTGGTATAACTTAGCTACATTTTAGTTACATTGTGGTAACTGTGTTCTTGAACCATACTTCGGTTCAATTTTTGGTTTACCACATATTTCTGTACTGATGGCTCTTTCCTCTGAGGTAAAAAGCCGCAGAAATCAAAATAAAATAAGCAAGATTGCAAGAGAGTGCGATCTATTTTTGGGCATAAGATTGAAGTCTGAGCAAGTCCCTGCAAAGTATTATGGCAATCAAAAGCTTGGGCTGTCATCAGGAAATTTTCCAGGTATGTCATCTGATTAGTGGGATTTATTTCGCTAAACAGAGATTTCATCGGTATTAAGGCATTATCTCCGCTATTATCTAGTTTCCTTAGCTCTGTTTGCCATTGCTGATGAGGTAAGAGTTGCACTGGGTAACCCAGATTATTCATCTCATCTATGAGCTGGTTCCAGGGCAATGGTTTAGGATTAATAATATGGAAGGCTTGACCCCACGATTGAGGCTGTTGAGATATTTTGACGATCGCTTGAGCTGCATAATCAATGGGAATTAAATTGATACTCTGATCCAACTCAGGTGCACTTTCCATCTGAATTATGCCTTTAATAATGCGACAAATAAGATCATTAGTTTGGGATGCGCCAGTTTGACTGTGAGCTGATAACATACCTGGTCTATAGGTACAAGTAGGAATACCTCGATCTTGAGCTGCTAAAATTAGCTTTTCACCTACCCACTTACTCTGAGAATACCCATTATCAAGGGTTTTTATATCTGGGAGGCTAGTTTTTTCGCTAATCAGATTTTGGGTAGAGCTAACTATACCGTTAAAGACATCTAGGGTGGACATAAAATGGACAGGAGTGGTTTTACCTTGACTGGCTAGTCTGAGAATTTCCTGAGTTCCCAGCACATTAGCGGCTCGCAGATCGCTGTAGGGATAAACTAGATTAACGAAGGCTCCACAGTGATAAATGATGTCAAGTTTACTGGCTAAGTCGCGAAATTGATTTGCTTCCAACCCGAAGTAAGGTTGAGCTAAATCGCCACAAATAAGTACAATGCGAGGATCTAATTCTCCTTTTGCAATTAGGTAGCGCTCAAGATTTGTGTACAATTTTTCTCTTGCTTCCTCTTCACTAGTGCTGCGCACTAAGCAGTAAATTTTTGCTTGGGTTTGCTGGAGTAATTCTTGAAGTAAAAAGCCTCCGAGGAAACCTGTTGCTCCAGTGAGGAAAATATGTTTCGCTGGTTGTGTTGGCTCAACGTAGGGAGTCTCGGGGTAAATAGATTCATCTAGGACTATTTCTTGTTCCCAATCGATTTGAGTTTCGATTTCTGTATCAAGTTGAGTCATGGTATCAATAGTCTTGATTAAACCTGAGATGGTGGGTTCTTCGAGTAAGGAAAATAGAGGTAGTTTAATCTTTATTTCCTCTTCCACTAGCATCAATAACTGAGTTGCTAGTAGAGAATGTCCACCTAACTCAAAAAAGCTATCATTGAGACCAATTTTTTCTATGCTTAAAACCTGTGACCAAATTTGAGTTAATTGCTTCTCTATAGGTGTGAAGGGAGCAACATAAATTGTACTTAAAGTCGGTCGATTTTTCTTTGGTTCAGGAAGTGAGCGTCGGTCAATCTTACCATTGGGAGTAAGGGGAAAGTTATCCATGATGACAAAGGAACAAGGCATCATATAGTCTGGTAACTGATCTTTGATTAAGGTTCTCAGTTGGGGAAGCAAGTGACCAGTTTCAGTTGCTTGTAGGGGATTATTGGCGTAAGCATTCCAGGGTTTTGACTCCCATGGTGATTTTGGTAGCATCGAAATTGATTCTTGAGTAACTAGAGATGATTTACGCCGCAAAACTAAATCAAAAGCTCCAGTTTTTGAGGAGCTAGACCAAGTAAGATTGACCTGATAGGGTAAATCTTGGCTTAAATGCCAAAATTCCTGAATATTTATGTCTTTGCGTCCATTTTTCTGGAGATTGGCTCGAACTTCCCCCACCGTCTCCAGATTTTGGTTCTGGTTTAAAAGTTCAATGGTTTGAATTTCCTGAGTAATTCTGGAATTAGGAATATTGGAGATTTTGAGTATTTCTGGCTGTTTTTCCTGCAAAAATTGGCGTAAATTCGAGATTGAAACCTCATTTTCTTGCCAATTCCAAATTACAGCTTCCTCCGCCACTGTAACTTTTGCTCCTATATGAAGGATTACATCGGAGCGAAATTTAGTAATTTCATTATCAAATTGCTCTTGTTTGAGTTTCTGTTCTGTATAGCTAATTTGAGGAAGATAATGCTCGAGTGCAACAAAGAAATCTGGATCTACTACTAACTCGCGGTCTTGATTAATACGTTTTTTGATATCCTTTTGCAGTTGAGTCAAAGGAAGTGAATCAGACGCATGATGAAGCTCAACGACCGTGTGAAAAGCTTCGAGTAAAGGTAAACTACGAACATCTCCAATAAATACCTTTCCTCCTGGTTCAACTAGTTTGACAACCTTCGCCAAAACTTCCACCAGGTAATCAATGCTGGGAAAATATTGAATCACAGAATTGATAATGACTGTATCAAAACTACCAGGTTCAAATCCTTCCAATTCATGAGCCATTTTCTGAGTCAGCTTAACCTGTGACCAATTTTCCTCGTCTTGTTGCAAATACTCCTGGAGACGATGCACTGCAACTTGAGATATATCAGTCCCTTGATACACTTGACAGTGAGGAGCAATACGTAATAGGAGTAAACCTGTACCGAAACCGATTTCTAGTACTTTTTGAGGACGCAAGTCTAAGATCCTATTAACACTAGACTCCACCCATTCGTGCATCTGTTTTTCAGGTATAGTTAAACCGGTATAACTATTATTCCAACCAACAAGATTAAAATTAGGATCGCAATCTTCAATCTCGCGATCATAGGTTGCATTCCAAACTTCCTCCCACTGCTGAAGCTTTTCTGTGTTGGTATTAGATTCCTCTGTGGCAGCTTGTGGTACAACATAGGCAATCAGTTGCTCCTCTCCTGTCGTATCTTCCTTGGGAATCACCACAGATTCGCGCACCTCTTGATGCTGATTCAAGACATTTTCGATTTCTCCTAATTCAATACGATAACCACGAATTTTTACCTGATGATCGATGCGACCGAGGAATTTTAGGCTACCATCTGGTAAATAAACACCTAAATCTCCAGTTTTGTACAGCCTTGCATCTGCATCGTTGCTCAAGGGATGATGAATAAACTTTTCTGCTGTAAGCTGGGGACGGTTGAGATACCCCCTTGCTAAACCTGCACCACCGATGTAAATTTCACCTGGGGTACCTACAGGTACAGGGTTAAGATTCTCATCTGTGCGTTGTTCAGGCTCTTCTAACAGATAAATTTTAGTATTGTTGATCGGATAGCCGATAGAGGGAACTTGATTTGAGTCTTGAGGAATTACAGCAACAGTGGAGTAGGTGGTATCTTCTGAAGGACCATAAAGATTGATAACTTCCTCTACGTGACCGAGTTGGTACAATTTCTGTACTAAAGAATTCTGCAATGGTTCACCAGCCAAATTGATAGTTTTCACTGAAGTGGGAATACCATCAATACGCAACAAGGCTGCAATGGCAGAAGGTACAGTATTAATCAGGGTTACTTGCGAGGCTGAAGGTAGATAGGGCAATTCTAGAGCATTCTCAGCTAAAATTACCTTGCCACCATTACTGAGGGTGACAAATACTTCAAATACAGACAAATCAAAGCAGATAGAGGTGGAAGCAAGAACACCTTGTAATTGTTCACTGGTAAAAAACTTCCTGGCCCAATCAATAAGGGCAACTGTGCTACGATGCTCAATAGCTACTCCCTTTGGTTTACCTGTGGAACCGGATGTGTAGATAACGTAGGCTAAATTATTGGCTGTAACCCCACTATCTACATTATCTTTACTATGTTGGGCGATTAAGTGCCAATCGCGATCGATGACAACAGTTTGAGCTTGATGGGATGTTAGAGATGCGAGTAAACTCTGTTGAGTGATGAGAATGGGTAAGTGCGTATCCTCAACAATAAACGCCAGACGTTCCTGAGGATAACTCGGATCGAGGGGAACATAGGCTCCACCAGCCTTGAGGATTCCCAGCAGCACTGCAATTGTCTCTAAAGAACGCTCAGTGAAAATTCCCACTAAGGTTTCAGATTTAACTCCCAATCCTCTCAAGTAATGAGCAAGCTGATTAGCTTGGGTATTAAGTTCCTGATAAGTTAGCTGTTGTCCCTGAAACACAACTGCTACTGCATCAGGAGTTTGAGATGCTTGAAATTCAAATTGTTGATGAATGGAAGTATTACTGATCAGAGAAAGCATAGTTTAGCTACAAATAACTTTAGATAATCCTACGTGTATCTCGGTAAAATTACCCGTAAAAGTTAATAAGAAATTTGAATTTCATCTGTCTAATATTCCCTAAAATCTATGCAAACTAACTACATCACTAAGAAAAAATAAAAAAAAATCTTTTTCCTGGGTAATGGATGTAGAAATGATCAGTTAACCCGTAAGAGTATTGACTCAAAAATGGCTTAAAATTTCATAAATGCATGAAATATAAATTTTTCAAGAAGTTATGGAAATCATCTTTGGTTCCTTACTTAAGCAAAAAAAATGAACCTTTCTCCAGAATTAGTTACCCTCGGACGTTACTTGGCAGGTGAATTTCATAACCAGCAACAAGCAATAACAGAACCTGTTTGGTTTGTACATTTACGTTTGTGGCAACGTCCTGTATATTTATTTACACAAGATAGCGTGACTCTGTTCGCAGAGCAAGCAAACATTGTCAACCTAGATCAACCCTATCGTCCGCGAATTTTGCGACTGCGGCAAATACAAACAAAACCTGCGGTAATCGAAGTTCAGTATTATATGTGCAAAGATTTGATGGCGGTAAGAGGTGCAGGTCAAAATCCAGCGCTGCTGAAGCAGTTAACTCCACAAGATCTGGAATTTTTACCTGATTGTCGTCTGGAAGTTAGAGTTGAGTTGGTAGCTCCTGATAGTTACAAGTTTATTACGACAAACCCTTCCGGTTGTCCTTGCAAATTTACTTACCAAAATCAAACTTATCAAGTGTCTTTGGGCTTTGCTGTTACTGCCCAAGAAATGCTAGTTTATGACAAAGGAATAGACCCCAAAACAGGAAAAGCGATTTGGGGAGCACTGATGGGTCCCTATTGTTTCCAAAAACGCCGGGACTTTAGTTCAGAATTATTAGTCTAAACTTCTTGATTGGACCAACGCCGTTTCAATTGGAAAAGTAGAATCAAACAAATCAAATTGATTGACCAATGAGCAATTGCAAAGCTCCAAATCAAGGCAACAACGGCAACACAAACAGCAAGCAGACGCGAAAGCTCATGGGAGGTTTTCTGATACAAAATAATACTCCCCAGAGCAATCATTAGTAGGGAAATTGTCAACATTGGGAGCATCATATCAATCATCTTGGTTAGTTGGTTGGTATGTTGGTAATTGAAGTAACAATAAATTTACTAGCAGAAATTTCGTTCTTCTAATTTAAAGATATCATTAACTTTAAAACTAGATTCCGTAAACTAGCTAACAACTGAATCTAAATTCAGGAATCTTTGCATAACTTTATCTCGGACTTAATTTTTGTGAGTATGGAATCTAGTTTGTATGACTAAATGTACAATTCATTCTTCTGTGACACTAGCAATAAATTGAACTAACCAATCTTTGAGAATTCGGGTGGCACGGCAATCATCTTCGTTGTAGCGTAAAATTGCTGCTAGAGATTCTTGATTACCATCTTTGAGCCATTGGTCATACCAACAAATGCATTGATCTCCAGTTATTCCCCCATCACGCCATTGAAAGCCAATCCAATTAGCTAAAGATTTTAGAGAATAGCTGTGCACTGGTAGGGTAACAGAGGTTATGACGTATTTATGAAGATCGATCAAACGAGAGATGATTTTTGCTACGCGTGGCTGGGGAGTTTGATAGGTATTGGCTAGCCGTCTCATTGTTTCCACTTCGTACTCTGAATAATGGAAAATAGGTGCTTGGGGATAGCTTTCCACAAAGGAGAGAAACTCTGACCAAATTAATGATTCATCTTCTGGTTTGTTAGCGAAGAAAGAGTAAAATTTTTCACTATTAGTGTGGCGATTAACTAATAGTACTCCTAGTAAGTAATCTAAATTACGCTCAGGTTCTGCTTCAATGTCAAAATAAAGTTCAATGGGAGCAGTGGGGAGAATCTGACTACGAGATAAACTGGGTTTGGGTAAAGCGCGATTTTCCAGAATGGATTGAGCTTGTTGTTTAATTTGAGCAGTAATTTCGACTCCCACTTCTTCATTAATTTGCTCAATATTTGTTGTTGCAAGAGACTCCAAGGTAGTTAAACCGAGAGTTTGCAGTTGCATATATCTTCTGGGCGTTATTCCAGGCACTAGGGATAAATGTGCTTGCTGCTGAGCAAGATTATGACAATGAGTATACCAACGACACAAATTACAGCGTTGGCGAGAAATAAAAACCTCTGGTTCTGTTTGTAAATGAAACATTTCTAACAGATGAGAGATAATTTCTTGCAGGCGTGGTAACCAAATATCTAAATGAACATGATGTTTTTTTTGCTCTCGTAAGATGAGTTCAGGTGAAGTGGGTAAAGTACCTTGAATTGCTGCTAGCAAATAGCTGTGAAAAGCTGCCACTAACTTATATTCTGGTTTGGGACGACGACCTAATTTGATATCAATAGGGGAATAATGCCAATTGCCAAAGTTTGAATCACCAGGTTGTTTAACTAACAGACTTGGTTTACTAATCAGGTTAATATCTTGCCAGTTAAAATTTATACTTTGACCAGAAGTTTGAGCTAAGAGTAATTCTAAACTCTCCTCTGTGTTTTGCCACAGGACTCCACCATAAATGCATTCGACTCCTTGTTCCATCAAAATTTGAGTTTGTGTGGCTCGTTTTTGCAAATCGTGCCAAGGAGCTTCTGGTCGCTGGTAGAGGCCTTGCTGAGCTAAAATTTGGCTAATATGCTTTTGATGTTCTTGACGCAGTTTATGTAAGAATTCTCGTTCGGGATCTTGTTGAGTGTCATCTCCATAGATATCGAGAAAAGCACGACGTTCACAGCGTTTGTAGTTTAGCAGCAGCTCATCACTCAGCAGCATTACGATTGTTTAACTAAATAGCACAAGAAATCTTGAATTCGTCAGTAAAGTACTGAACCAGAAAACATCTCTTTTTTTACTGTAGTGCAAAAAAAGCAGGTAGTTCTGGGGCGGGCTGAAAATTTGCTAGATAAGAGCAAAAAAAAACCCCTCAAATTTAACTTTGAGGGAGTTGCAAATGTGTGTAAGAGAAAAAGTTCAGAGAGGATGTCCAAAGATTATTTAGCGATTGCTATCGAGTCTCCCAGTTGTAGGGTTTTTAGTGCGGATACTCTTGTTGGTGTCAACTCTGTTGTTAGCGGGGTTAACAGTTTTACCACCAGCAACTTCGTCTAATTGTTCTTCGTTGAGTTCAGGTTGTTGATTCTTATCTTCACTACTCATGGTTGATTAACCTCAAATATGACAGGTAATAATTTTATCGAAAAAATCTTAGCGATTGCTATCAAATCTTCCAGTTGTAGGGTTTTTGGTGCGGATACTCTTGTTGGTGTCAACTCTATTGTTGGCAGGGTTAACAGTTTTACCACCAGCAATTTCGTCTAGTTGTTCTTCGTTGAGTTCAATATTTGTGTTGTTATCTTCACTACTCATGGTTGATTAAGCTCAAAAATGACAGGTAGTAATTTTATCGAAAAAATCTTAGCGATTGCTATCAAATCTTCCAGTTGCAGGGTTTTTGGTGCGGATACTCTTGTTGGTGTCAACTCTGTTGTTAGCGGGGTTAACAGTTTTACCACCAGCAACTTCGTCTAATTGTTCTTCGTTGAGTTCAATATTTGTGTTCTTATCTGCGCTAATCATGGTTGTGTAACTCCAAAACCTTTGTGTCATTAATTAATAGAATGAGGCACTCAACTGAGTAACTCCTGATTAAAAAATGAGATTACGATAAGATTTTTGTTTTCTGGAAAGATTAACCCGGCACAAAGGCTGAAAGTTGCTATTCTTCTATGGTGATGTAGTCTGGTTGAGACTGTACACGTGCAATCCAAGTATTGATAGCAGGGAAACCAGTGAGGCTAAATCCACCCTCCTCAGCAACGTGGGTATAGGCGAAGAGGGCGATATCAGCAATGGTATAGCTGTCTGCCACAAAAAAGCTATGCTGGCTTAGATGTTGTTCCATAACCGCTAAAGCTGCGTAACCTGGTTGCTTTTTCTTCTCCAGTTGTTCTCGATACTCTTCTGGTTTACCCAACAAAGAAATCCAGAAACGAGAGGTGGCGATGTAGGGTTCATGGCTATACTGTTCAAAGAAAAGCCATTGCATTACCTGCGCTCTGGCAAAATGGTCTGTAGGGAAATATTTAGTGCCTTCACTCAGATAGAAGAGCATAGCATTGGATTCTGCTAAGAACTTACCATCTTCTAGTTCTAGCAGAGGCACGCGACCGTTGGGATTTTTAGCGAGAAATTCTGGGGTACGACTTTTACCTTGAAAAATATCCACTTCAATTTTGGTAAAAGAGATACCTAGCTGAGTCAGTAAAAGACGGATTTTGTAGCAATTTCCCGAAGGTTGCGATTGGTAGAGACGCAGCATAATTCCTTTAAATTAAACATCGTATCCTAGTGCTTTGCCAGCCAAACCATCATAAAGTGCTAACATTCTTTCTCGCCAGGCGAATACAGGATGTTCTGGTTGTAGTAATTTATAGGGAGAAACACAACGCGCCCATTGGAAGAAACTGAAAACCATATAATCAGAGAAATTAGGTTTTTCTCCCGCTAGAAAGGATTGCTGTTTGAGAGTTTCTTGCAAAGGAGTCAAAATTGAGTGCAATTGAGGTAATTTCGAGTCTGGTTGCGCTGAAAATTCCTCAATAGTCATACCCAATCTAGGTTCGCGAGTTTTTCTAAAATAGGCTTGATCTTGGGGATGCAGATGTTGAAATACATTCAGAACTACCAGAGGAAGTATCTTTGGTGCAAGAGTATTTTCACACCATTTCTTGATAAACATCGCTTCTCCCCTAGCTTCATCACTACCAAAAAGAGATGGATGATTAGGATAAGCACTTTCGAGGTAATTGACTATTTTCCAAGAATCAACAACGGTGGTATTGCCATCGACTATAACAGGAACTCTACCTTGTCCTGAAAATGCGATGGTAGCTTTATCAGTCAGATACCAGGGAATCGTCTCCAATTCTAGACCTTTATGCGCCACAGCCATGCGGATTTGCCAGCAGAAAGGACTAAAACGTCTCTCAACTTCTGCTCCCGCTAAATCATACATTTTAATTGCCATCAATACACCTAAGCGCGATGCCAAGTAGTTACACCACCTGGTTTGTCCACTAGGATGATACCTTGCTCTTTCAATTCATCGCGAATGCGATCGCCTTCTGCATAATTTTTGGCTTTCCTTGCTTCGGCGCGTTGCTCAATTTTCGCCTCAATTTCCGCTTCACTCAAACCATCGCTAGTTGCTTCTTCTTCCTCTGGTTGGGCGACGAAACCCAAAACCCCAGCTAACTCTACCAGTGTTTGCCACTGCTGCGCTAGTTGTGAGGATGGTGTTTCTGTTTTACCCTCGTGAGTGATAATATTGCCTTCCTTACGCAACTCTTTGGCTAATTCAAATAAAATCGCCAAACCACCAGTAAAATTAAAATCATCATCCACAACTTCCGCAAAACGCTGGTTTAAAGCCTCATCAGAGGTAAACTCAGAGTCTAAATCCCAGCCCAGTTTTGTGCCATACTGATGACCAAACAATAACCCTTCTCGCAACGTATACCAGCCATTGGTTGCTGCTGCTAGCGCCTCATCAGTAAAATCTACAGGTTTGCGGTAGTGCGCCTGTAAGATAAACAAACGCATCGCCATCGGTTCAATTGGTCGATCCAATAAATCCTCAATTGTGGTGAAATTACCCAAAGACTTGGACATTTTCTCACCATCCACCTTTACCATGCCATTATGGAGCCAGTAGCGTGCCAAAGGTTTCCCTGTTGCTGCTTCCGATTGAGCAATTTCGTTTTCGTGATGGGGAAAAATTAAATCGCTACCACCCACGTGTATATCGATGGTTTCCCCCATACCTTCACGCACCATAGCTGAACACTCAATATGCCATCCCGGGCGACCTTTTCCCCACTTAGATTCCCAGGAAGGTTCCCCTGGTTTAGCGGCTTTCCAAAGGGCAAAATCAAAAGGATCCTTCTTCTTGGCGGCTTCAGGATCTGCCACTTCTACTCTACCACTAGCCCCTGCCTGCAAGTCTTCCAGCTTACGTCCTGAGAGCTTACCATAATCAGAAAAGTTACGCACTTGGTAGTATACATCTCCCTGAGAAGGATAAGCATAACCCTTTGCCTCCAACTGTGCTACCAAACGTTTAATACCGTCAAGAGTGTGGGTAGCGCGGGGATAAGCGTCTGCTGGTCCAATCTGCAAACGTTCCATATCTTCAAAATAAGCCTTAATATAGCGCTCAGAGATGTCCTGCATCGAAACACCTTCTTGACGCGCCCGCTTGAGGATTTTATCGTCAATGTCAGTGAAATTCTGGACGTATTGCACCTCGTAGCCATGCCATTGTAGATAGCGACGTACCACATCCCAAACTAAACAAGTCCTTGCATGACCCAAATGACAGCGATCATACACCGTAATGCCACAGCAATACATCAGCACCTTACCACTTTCTAAGGGCGTAAAAGTTTCTTGGCGACGATTTAAGGTGTTATAGACACTGATAGTCATTGGTTTTGTTGTTTGTTGTTTGTTGTTTGTGGAAACGGATGATTGATGGTGCTACGGCGTAATTGACGTAATCTGGAAACGGATGATTGATGGTGCTACAGCGTAATTGACGTAATCTGGAAACGGATAATTAGTGCATTACCATCGACTTCTACTCTCCCCATCTCCTCCACTCATAACTCTGTGTGCAAACCCTTGACTCAAAACTGATAACTGTTTTTAGAGTTATAAGCAATAATAGGTTAAGTGTAGACAGCAGATGCAAGCAAGTATCTTGATGTCAAACTTATTGATTGTCTCTTTTGCCTATTATCCACTGTTATGAGTATGTCATCAGCAGATACCAAACCCCTTGCTTCCGGAGCCATGGAGGTTCCCAAAACTGGTTTACCTGTAACTATTATCACTGGTTTTTTGGGTAGCGGTAAGACTACCTTATTGAACCATATTCTGAGTAACCAAGAAGGAGTCAAAACTGCAGTTCTTGTTAACGAATTTGGTGAAATTGGTATTGATAATGAGCTGATTGTTGACACTGAAGATGATATGGTGGAGCTCAATAATGGCTGCGTCTGCTGTACCATCAATAATGATTTGGTGGAAGCCGTTTATAAAGTACTTGAGAGAGAAGATAAGGTAGATTATCTGGTGGTGGAAACCACTGGAATTGCTGATCCTCTACCTGTTGCACTCACCTTTTTGGGTACGGAGTTGCGAGATATGACTCGTCTTGATTCCATTGTCACGATGGTAGATGCAGAAAATTTTAGCCTTGATTTATTCAACAGTGAGGCTGCCTACAGTCAGATATTATATGGCGATGTGGTTTTGCTCAATAAGGTTGACTTGGTAGATAAAGCTGAGGCGGATAAATTGGAGTTACGTATCCGCGATATCAAAGCAGATGCAAGGATTATCCGTACCCAAAAGTCCCAAGTTCCTCTACCTTTAGTCCTAAGTGTAGGTTTGTTTGAGTCAGATAAGTACTTTGAGACACAAGAAGTAGAACATAAACATGATCATGATCACGATCATAACCATGATCATGAACACCATAACCATCATGACCATGATCATGAACACCATAACCATCATGACCACGATCATGACCATGACCATAATCACGATCATAACCACGAACATCATCACCACCACTCCCATCACTTAGAGAATGATGGTTTCACCTCTCTATCTTTCCAGAGTGACAAACCCCTTGCAATTCGCAAATTCCAATCTTTTCTCGATAACCAGCTACCCGCTAATGTTTTCCGCGCTAAAGGAATTCTCTGGTTTGATGAGAGTCCAAGGCGTCATGTTTTCCACCTCAGTGGTAAGCGTTTTTCCATTGAAGATGAGGAAAAAATAGCACCCAGCAAAAATCAGTTAGTATTAATTGGACAAAATTTAGACCATGATAAGCTAAAGCAGCAGCTAGAAAATTGTATCTGTGTGCCTTCTGAAAATTGTGATGAAGGTTCTGAAAAATAGTTAAATACTGGGTTTTTGAGCGATCATGAGCAAGATAAAAACCCAGCATTTCCAGATTTGGGGAACTACCCCAGAGTAATTAGTTGTAAGTTATTGAGGCTAAATTGAGTGTGAATGTGGTTGAGAGAAACTTAAAATTACTCTTTTGTTGCGTTGCAATTTTCAGTCTTGGTATTTCACCCCAAGCAATCGCCTCAGTCTCAGATAGCAACACACAGATTTCAATTAAGCCAGAAAATCCCCGTCTGTGGCTTCTAGAAGAGCCTAAATTACCGCCCCTACAACCATCTGACTATTTACCTGCGCCAGAAGAGGTGATTCGTTTAGTAATTAGACTAGGCGATCGCAAAGTTTATGTCTATCGAGGTGATGAAGTGCAAACTAGCTTCCCTATTGCTGTGGGTAAAGATGGTTGGGAAACACCCACAGGCACTTATACTGTGATGGATATGCAGGAAAACCCAATTTGGGAACATCCCTGGACTGGAGAAATTGTACCACCAGGTCCCAATAATCCCTTGGGTAAGAGGTGGATTGGTTTTTGGACTGATGGTACCAACTACATTGGTTTTCATGGTACACCCAATGAAGCTTCCGTTGGCAACGCCGCTTCCCACGGTTGCGTCCGTATGTACAATCGAGATATTCTTGCCCTTTACTCTATGGTAGAGTTGGGGACGAGTGTAACTGTAGAGCCATAGAAAATCTAAATTTTTACCCCTTGCAGGGACGCACAATCTTGCATCTGTGCATTCTGCTATTTCTGAGTGCAGATTTGATCCCTTCCCTGCTGTTTTGCTTGATAAAGCATCTGATCGGCGATTTTAACCAGTGCCTCTGGATAGCGTAGCTGATCAGGAATCACACTGGCAACTCCTAAACTCAGGGTGACATACTTTTGTACCGGAGACTTGAGATGGGGAATTTTTAAGCTGTGTAGTTGTTGATGTATTTCCCGTGCTACTACCATTGCACCATTAATATCAGTTGCAGGTAGAACAATCGCAAATTCTTCGCCTCCATAGCGCGCTACTAAGTCATGGGGACGTTTGACTACTTTTTTGAGTGTTTGTGCTACCTTACGCAAACAAGTATCACCAGCGGGATGACCATAGTAATCATTGTAGAGTTTAAAAAAGTCAATATCGCACAGAATTAGAGATAGGGGTTGTTGGCTACGAATTAGTCTACGCCACTCCTGAGCCAAAAATTGGTCGAATTGACGGCGATTTGCAACTCCCGTCAAGCCATCTTTACAGGCGATTCTCTGTAACTCATGATTAGCAATTTCTAGTTGCTGCAATAATTCTGCTTGTTGGATTGCAACTGCAACCTGACTAGCTAAATGTTTCAAAAAATCTACTTCCCACTGTTGCCACTGCCGAGGAGCGCTATAGTGGTGAGCAATTAACATACCCCAAAGTTTGTGGGATGTGGATAACATAATATTGCCATTGCCATTGCCATTGCCATTGCCATTAGCCATCGGTACTAAGCATTCACTTTGCCAAATAGGAGTTGTTAAAATTCCCTTTGCCAGTAAATCTATTGATAAGTTAGGCGTTGATGCTTCCACTTGCTTTTGCTGTTGCACTGAGATCGCATCTAAGGACTTATACTCAAGGATATCAAGGGCTGCTCTAACCCGAGGATTCCAAATACAGCGAGCATCATTTGTTTGATCTTCACAGCCTACAGACTCTACAACCACAACTCCTGATTGTTCTGAGATATAGTTACAAATTAGTACCCGATCTGTATTTAAAAACTCTCGCACTTCCGTAACAGTTGTTTGCAATATTTCTTTGAGATCGAGAGACTGACGGATTTTATCTAGAATTTTACTCAGTAATTTCTCGCGTTCAGCTTGTTGGCGTAGAGCTTCTGCTATTTTCTGTCGTGCCATGGCATAATTAATAGCACGAATTAATAATCCAGAATCAAATTCTCCCTTAATTAAATAATCTTGTGCTCCTTGACGTACAGCTTTTAGGGCTACTGTTTCATCCCTGAGAACACTTAAAACTAAGATAGGAATGGTAGGCGCTTGGTTTTGTACTTGAGTTACTGTCTCTAATCCTTGACTATCAGGTAAGGATAAATCCAGTAAAATTACCTCGAATTTTTCTTTATGTAAATGAATTAAAGCTTCTCGAATACAACAAGCAGATGTCAGCAGAAATGACGTGCTGTTAACTTCACTCAGAAACTCTTGTACCAGTTCCACCTCAGCACGATTATCTTCAACCAGGAGAATTTTAGCGGGGTAATCTTTCACTCAAACTTGGTTGATTGACTAAAAACCTACTATACACTCCTATGGGAATTCACTGAATACTAAACTCCAATGCTCAATCTTGGGGTGATTTTGCAACTTTGACCTAGTGATACCTAATTATACTCACAAATTCAAAAAAATTCTCTATTTTATTCAGTTTTTTTACATAATAGTAAGCTTATAATCGGTAAATACTTAAAATTTAGCTCTAGATAACTGGTAAATTCACTTGCGTATTAATGGTGAAATAGAATGTGGTTCCTTCTCCCAGTTGAGATTTTAGCCAAATTTGTCCCCCATGACGCTCGACTATTCTCTGGCAAATTGCTAATCCAATACCATTACCAGAATATTCATCCTGAGTATGTAGACGTTGAAAAATCTGGAAAATGCGCTTCTGGTATTTGTGATCAATGCCAATACCATTATCAGTAATTTTAAAACACCAAAAATTGTCCTGCATTTGAGCTTTAATCTGGATTTGTGGAGGTTTTTGGCTGCGATATTTTAAGGCATTACTCAATAAGTTTTGCCACAATTGCATTAATTGGCTAGGATCGCCAAAAAAGGAAGGTAGAGGCTCATAAGTAACACAACCTTGCTCTTTTTCAATGGTATGTTTCAAATTAGCAATTGCCTTATCTAAAATGAGATTACCATTAACCCACTCAAAAGCCTCCTCACTCCTACCTACCTGGGAATATGTCAGTAAATCCTGAATCATTGTCTGCATTCGCTGACTACTTTGCCAGAGGTGTTCAATAAAGTTATCGGCTTTTTGATCTAATTCTCCTTGATAGCGTTTTCGCAGTAGTTTGGCATAACTAGAAATTGTTTGTAGAGGTTCTTGCAAATCGTGAGAAGCTATATAGGCGAATTGTGCTAAATCGGCATTCGAGCGAGCTAATTGTTGACGGTGACTAATTTCTCGAGTTAAAAGTTGAGCTTGATGCAAAGCAATATCCAATTGAGTTGCTAGTTGTTGCAAAAGTTCGATTTCTAAAGCTAGCCATTTGCGTGGTTGAAAACATTGATGAATTGCTAGCCAACCCCAAAGATAGTTGGGATTTGCAGGTACTTTATGTTCTGGAGAACTGATAAAAATAGGAACTAGTAAATAGGCACTAATTTGGTGTCTTTTGAGGAATTTTTGGTAAAGAGGAGGATAATCCTCTTGCGTGACATCTGTACAACTATGGATATATTCTTGTGGATATTTTCGCCAATGGTGATGAGGTTGATAATCGTGAGTAATCACCTGATTTTGCATCTTTGGTAATCCTGATGCTACCGACTCGTGGATAACTTGAACTGCACCATTGGTTAAGAAGCGAACAAAAACTACCCTATCTGCATGGAGAGTTTGGCGCACTTCTATGACTGTAGTTTCAAGAATCGTTTCAATTTGTAGCGATTGGCGAATTTTTAGGGCGAGAGATGTCAACAAATTACGATATCGAGTCTGTTGTAGTTGTTGAGTTAAGGCTATTTTTTCCTGGGTAATATCTCTTGAACTACCTTGGACTCTGATAATTTCACCAGTTGCGTTGCGAATTGGTACGAGGATGGTGCGCCAAATCTTTGTTTGATTAATCAGAAGGGTTTCTTCATAGCGAATAGTTTCTCCTGTTCTCACACAAGAGCGACAACGTTGTGTAAACTGGAGAGCAATTGCAGCAGGGAAAATTGCTTCTGGGGTTGTGCCAACTATTTCTGATTTAAATTTACCCAATGCTCGTTCGTAGGCGGGATTAACAGCTTTGTAGATAAACTGTCCCTGTGCACCGACTTGCAGCAGAAAGATAGCATCGCTAGAGTGATTGAAAATGCTGGCATAAAGAGCCTCAGAATCTGCTAAATAATTCATTGGCAAAGGAAGGCAATTAAATTAATATACTTAATTTAATAAAGTTTACCTATACTGCAATAGTCATCAGTCAAAGGTTTAGAGTTAGTAGTTTATAGTTGATAGTTCTCTGATGAATTCAGATCAACCCCTAGGTTCAGTCATTCAAGGTTCTCTAAGTCAGGGAATTGAAGTAAGGTTGCACCCCGATGTCTCAGTGGAAGATATGCGGGTGGGTAAATTTTTGGTAATTGAGGGTTTGCGTTCACGGTTTTTCTGTCTACTCACCGATGTTACTCTAGGTACGGCGAGTCAGCGTATTCTTGCCAATCCACCGGATCCCAGAGATGATTTTATGCGGGATGTGTTGGCTGGTAGCGGTACCTACGGCACAATTAATTTATCGCCAATGCTGATGTTTACGCCTGAGGGTACAGGAAATAAAGTCGGTGTTTCGCTACAAGATGGAGCTAACAATAACGACAGTGGTAAGGTTAATGTGGGTTCCTTTCAAGCCCAGAGTAGCACTGAAATGACCCTGCTACCCGTAAAAACAATTCCCAGCCATTTTAGCCAAGTTTACGATGCGAGTGAAAGCGATTTTCGTGCTGTTTTTGGTTGGGAAGATGATCCCCAGCGCAAAAATTTTGCCATTGGTCAACCTTTGGATATGGAAGTGCCAATTTGCCTCGATTTAGACCGTTTTGTGGAGCGTAGCAACGGCGTTTTCGGTAAATCGGGAACTGGCAAATCTTTTCTCACTCGTTTGCTGCTTTCCGGCATTATTCGCAAAAAAGCGGCTGTAAACTTGATGTTTGATATGCACTCGGAATACGGTTGGGAAGCAGTTAGCGAAGGGAAGCAATTTAGCACTGTTAAAGGATTACGCCAACTTTTTCCTGGACAGGTGGAAATATATACCCTAGATCCCGAATCTACCAAACGTCGCGGTGTCAGGGATGCCCAAGAATTGTATCTTAGCTATGACCAAATTGAAATTGAAGACCTGCGTTTAGTGGGACATGAACTGAGTTTATCTGATGCTAGCATTGACAACGCCAATATTTTGCAGGCAGAATTTGGCAAATCCTGGATTATGCAACTGCTAAATATGACCAATGAAGATATCCAAATCTTCTGTGAGGAAAAACAAGGTCATAAGGGTTCTATTATGGCATTGCAGCGCAAATTAATGCGTCTGGACACCCTTAAATATATGCGTTCCGTCTCTCCACA
>CAZWGS010000057.1:0-6550 GCA_964633315.1 uncultured bacterium
AGTAATAAGTAATAAGTAATAAGTAATAAGTAATAAGTAATAAGTAATAAGTAAAGTCATTTCAGTTTAGATTGAGATAAATGTTTCTGCTGTAAAGGGCTCGAGATAGAAGTTTTTTCGACAGAAAAGCGTTTCATTATTATTTAAAATGACTATATGATTTATTCTTTATCCCTTAAATTAGCTCTACTTTAATACCAAGTAGGCTTTTCAAAAGCTAGTTATCAATAATCGCTCCCTGCTCGAAAAAAACAGCCCAGCCATCGCAATATATGAGTCAAACCTACAAAGCCATTGGAATTAATCTTAAAGGTATGCCTTTGGGAGAAGCAGATCGCCTGGTTACAGTTTTGACTCCACAATTCGGTATCATCAGAGCAGTAGCGCCAGGAGCCAGGAAACATAAATCGAGGCTTAGAGGTAGGGTAGAACTATTTGTCATTAACGAGCTACTAATTGTTAAAGGCAAAAATCTGGATAAAATTATTCAGGCAGAGACTATTGCTTCTTTTCCTGGTTTAAGTCTGCATTTAGGCAAACTAGCAGCCAGCCAATATTTAGCCGAAATCTCACTGGGGTTGGCTTTGAGTGAACAACCTCAACAAGAGCTTTACTCCATACTCAAGGAGCATTTAGAGCGCTTAGAGCAAATATCTACAAAGAGTATCACTCAGAGTCTTATTCTGGCTCATTTATCCCAGGCGATCTTCCACCTGTTAGCTGTAGCGGGAATCGCACCCCAAATCCATGGCTGCTGTGTAACTCAAAAATCCATTTCTCCTGATACAGAAAATCTCTATCAATCCCAAGCTGGTTTTAGCTTTGAGGCGGGAGGTATCGTGAGTTTAGCAACACCACCAGCAACTACCAAACCCAGCCAAACTCAGCCCCAAGTTAATGCGCAGCTAAATGGTGTAGAGTTAGGAATCTTGCAAGAATTAGCAGCAACGCAACCACTACCCACAGGAACAGATATTGCTTGGAGTAGAATAGAGCGATTACTACGCGATTATCTCCAATATCAATTGGGTAAGCCGATTCGCGCTGCTACTTTGCTCGATTCCCTGGCTAGTTTCTAATCCAGATTAAAGAATTTTTCTAAATCGCCAACTAATAGAGGAGGCCAACGACGGACATCTTTTACCCATTGTAAGTCCTGATAGCGATCATCAAGACCAACGGCAGCTACCCAGTTACTTTCCGCTTCTCCTTGCTTTCCTTGAACCCAAAGTGCAGCTGTTAGGGCTGCGCGCATATCAGAAAACATTGGATACCTACGCACCAAAGCCCTCATTATACCAATCGCTTGCCGTTGCTGATTAGTTTGATAGAGAGCTAAAGCGTAATTAGCACGAGCAAAAGCAAAATTAGGCTCAATCGTCATCGCCTGTTTATAATCTACCAGAGCCTCTTCCCAGTTACCCTGTCCAGCTTTAGCATTACCACGATTGTTATAGGCCATGGCATCATTGGGATCAATAGCTAAAACTTGTTCATAATCCTTAATCGCTTCAGCATACTTTCCCTGTGCCTCCAGAGCAGCACCACGATTAAGATAGGGATCTGGATATTGTGGTGCTAACTCAATCGCTTGATTAAAATCTGCGATCGCACTCACCAATTTATTTTGCCCAACCCTAACATTACCACGATTACTCCAAACTGCTGGATTGGTGGGAAACATTTCTACTAATTGTGTCCAATAGCTTTCTGCTGTTCCTAAATCACCCCTATCTCCTGCAATAAAAGCCTTGTGTGCGAGCTCTTCTCCTTGTTGTAATTTCTCCTGCGTCAACGGTACACTTTCGGTAGCTGCGATTGCTGGCAATGCCGGAAACCAGAGCAACAACACAAGCATAATATTAATAATCCAGCGCTTCATAAATATTCTTTACCCAGTACATATACTTATTTTAAAGATTCATCCTCTTTTTTTGGTGAACTCATAATACCTATGGAAGATGCTGCTAAGCTACAGGTATTGGTTAGTATTGATCTAAACCAAGGTTGTAGACTTAAATATCATTTCTCAAAGGAGAAACTACCAGTCAAGAACACCAAAATACCAGCGCTAATCATAATGTCTTTTACCTAAGCTAAACCTCTTCTAAAATTGGGGCAGTGGTATAGCCCAGGGTTGCTTTCTGAACCAGACTGAATTAATTTTCGTGATCTTTACTTGTAATTACCATGTCATCCTTGAATCGCAAGCGCCCACCTCAAATACGCTTCTGGAAAGCAAAACTCCAACCCTTGGGAAGAACTTCGTTTTGGGTTTCTGCAACTCTACTATCACTATTATTGGCATTTGCCTGGAAATATTCTAGCGATCCTGACTGGGTTGACCAATTATTTAACCGCACAACTACTAGCGAAAATAATACTCCCACTGATGAAGCAGAAGCGCAATCAAGCGAGCCAGCAACTGGTGCAGAGGTTGAAGAATTAGATTCTAGTTGGGAATTAGATAACTCCTACTTACTGTTAAAAGAATATGACAGAACTACTAAGTCAAAAAATAGGAGAAGACAGCAAACCAACAATAATAATACTCAATCTAATCAGCCCCCATCCCCATCTGCTGATGATATTCTTGCACAGTTGATTCCTCCCTCATCAACTCAAGTTGATGGACAACAACAGGAAGCTAGTTTGGCATCACCCAACTTTTTACCAACTTCTGGACTTAGCTTTTTCAATAACTTGAGTAATAATTCTCCTCTTAGCTATAGTTCCTCTAGCAACATTAATAATTCCTCAAACCAAGCTAATTTAGCTACTACCACAACCAGAGGGCAAACTACCATTGGCAATTCGCCCATCAATTTATCTTCCCAGCCAGATTTACCACCAGAAAATTTCTTACAACAAGCTCTAGATAGACTAACACCAGCGGCATCTAACACCTCTGGTGAGGATGGAGCAGCTGCCGAAAACAGGCAAAATACAAACCAGGGTAGCCTAGCACAAAACTTTCCAGGACAGCTACAGCTAGATAATTCCCAGATACCAAGACAACTTAGTATTAACAATGGTTTTACAGTGCCCACAAATCCTGCACCCGTGCCCAACTCTTTCACTGTGTTAACTCAGCCACAGTTCAATGGTACTTTTGGTTCAACAACTCCCCTAACTCCCACCCCGTCTACTTTTGCTCCTACCCCAACACCAGCAACTACACAATTACCCAATACACTGACAGGGGTAAATACAAATGAGGTTAATGTACCAAGGTTAATTACTAATCCAGGATTTCAACCTAATTTTAGAAGTCCAGCGCTTCAGCCGCTACCAGGTAGTCAAACCCAAAATGGAAATCGCCGTAATCTTCCTGGGAATTTTATTGGTGGAGGTGAAATTGGGACCTTTGCGAATCCGTAATCCCTTAACTGGTAAGGCTTTGTAAGCAACTTGTGGCGCAATAATTCTCCGTGTCTGTATGTAGCCAGCATAAGTAGCTGCATACAGAATCCTCATTTGGGTAGATAGTTTAATAAATTTAATAATAAATCCAAAAATAATTAAAATATTTTTCTCTTGAAGTAGTTGAATTCACTTACTCTTTACCCTGATTTCAACTATATTTATTATAAGTTCATACTTTCAATAAGTATTTTTTACTAAGATAGGGAAAGTTCAGTTAACCCTTACTATGAGTTGTTACAGTTTGTCTGCAAGGTGTTTCAATGAGCTTTTCAGACACAGTATACGTAATATATAGATAATATTTATAAGAAAAATAAATACTACAAGAAAAGCGGTGGTAACAAATATGAGAGCGATCAAAGAGATTCCATCCCAAATTAGTAATCTCCAGTCAACACTGCTATTAGCTAGCGACAGGAAATTTACAGGTAAACTAAAGCTAAATCTCTTAAAACAGCAGCAATGTGAACTGTACTTTAATTTAGGTCGTTTAACTTGGGCAAGTGGGGGTAATCACCCCAATAGACGTAGTTATCGCCTCTTATCTCCCTATTACCAAATGCTTTCTTCAAAAGGATTGCAATTACCTTCGGCAGAGAAAAACCAATGTCAGGATTATTACCTTCTTACCATTCTAGTTAAAGAGCAGAAACTCCATCTCGAACAAATAATCAAGTTAATCCGACTGAATCTGACAGAGGTATTATTTGATATTTACCAAATATTAGATAAAGTAGACCAAAATCAAAGCAATTACTATGCAATTGAAGAAGTTTTTCAGTTGCAATGGAAACCCAGTGTACGACCTTGCAAGCAGGGCATCCTGCCACCATGGTGTATGCTTGAAGCAGAGGCAATACTCAAATATACTCAACAAAGTTGGGAAAATTGGTCTAGTGCAGGTTTGAGTTCCTATTCTCCTAATTTAGCACCAATACTCCAGTACAAATCTTTACTAGAGAAACAGACTTCTCCTGTTGTCTATCAGAATTTAGTGAAGTTAATTAATGGCAAACGTACCCTGAGAGATATTGCTAACTTAATGAAGCAGGATGCAACTAAGGTAACTAAATCTTTACTGCCTTATATTCGCCAAAAGCTAATTCTCCTCAACAAATTACCAGATTTTACTACTCCTATTGCAGGGAAAATACACCAGCAACCACAGCCCCCTACAAGACCAAAACCTGTACGTACTAAACCACCTTTAGTTGTCTGCATTGACGATAATTTACAAATCTGCAAAATTATGGAAGCCATGCTCAAAGCAGACAGTTATCGTTGTATTACAATTCAGAATGCAGTGCAGGCTTTGCCCACACTATTGAAGCATAAACCTGATGTAATTTTCCTTGATTTAGTAATGCCAATTGCCAATGGCTATGAAATTTGCGCTCAAATTCGTAGAATTTCGATTTTTCAGGATATTCCGATTATTATCCTAACTGGAAGCGATGGTATTGTAGATCGAGTGCGTGCCAAAATGGTTGGAGCTACTGATTTTTTACCTAAACCTATCGATCCTCAAAGGGTCAAAAGTAAGCTCAGAAAATATGCACATTAGTAATAATAAGGATAAAATTACTCATCTCCTAAAAGTACACCAATGATAGTGTACCTTTAGGATAAAACTATTTATAGTAGCGCTCTTCCAGCCAAGCTCTCAATTCTGATTCCTTCGCACCACGAATAGTGACATTCTTGACCGGATCATAGGCATTCCAAACTATGTTACCTGCTTGGTCTTGTGAGTGCCAAACTTGCATTTCATTGCCATGAATAAGCCAAGTAATTATAGTTTTACTAATTTTTTTTACTCTGGTAACTAAATTGCTTTCTCGAGGTGATTTTGGTTTACTATTGTGAAAAATAAATTCTAGCTTTTCTCTTTCTGAATAGCTGCTCAAATGAGTCATTACCAAACTCCTTGTTGCGAGGAATTGATCTTTATTTGCTCTACAAACTAAATCTATCGGTTGCTCAATTAACAATCAAAACATTACTCTCATACTTTGTATGAATTTTATTCATACAAAAACTTTGTTAAGTTATCTATCATTAGACAATAGGTCTGCCCGATGAGCGAAATTAACCCCTACAAGTTAAAAATTTCCCAATTGCGTGCCTTAGTTGCGATCGCAGATTTTGGCAACTTCAGCGAAGCAGGTTGGCAACTACAACTATCCCAGTCTTCAATTAGTCATGCAATTGCAGCCCTAGAACAAAAGTTGGGTGTCGTCTTACTCTCTAGGGGTAGACATGGTGCAAATTTAACACCTGTGGGGGAAAAAGTTACCAGCAAAGCCAGACAAGTGCTATCTTTACTTGAGCAGATAGCAGATGATGCCAAGCAAGATCGAGGTTTACAGGGAGGAAAGGTGAGAATTGCTTCCTTTCGCAGTATCGCCACTAATATTTTGCCCCAGATAATTGCTCGCTTTGGTGATAATCTGCCACAAATTGCGATCACAGTAAACGAGTTTGAAGATACTCCTGAAATAGAGCAAAAACTACGTCAAGGTGAAGCAGATATTAGCTTTACGGATTTGAACTTTGTTGATGAGGAAGAATTTGATACTTGGGAAATTTTTCGAGATGAATATGTTGTCCTTCTTCCACCTTCTGCAACTTTAAATAATGTCGAATTAACCTGGGAGCAATTAGCTAGTTATCCCCTGATTTTACCTTCTGTTGGTTGCTGTGCTACTTTAATTAATCAAAGTATCAAAAAATCACCCGTAACCTTATTCAGAGCTTACAAAATTCGTGCTGATTCCACAATTATCAGTATGGTTAAGCAAGGTTTGGGTGCTGCTATTTTAGCTCGCCTTGCCGCCCAACCCATACCAGAAGAACTCAAAGTTTGTAGCCTACCAATCACAGTGGAAAGGAGAATTGGAGTTGTCGTAGTAAAAAACAAATTGAAATCCCCAGCAGTTTATGCTTTTCTCGATGCAGTTAAAAATATTGATGATTTGACTGCGAGAGAAGCAGTTTAAGAATCGAAAAAAATAGCTAGATTTATTCTCAAAGTCATGAGTTAAATTCCAATTAACAATCAGCAATCAACAATCAGCAATCAGCAATCAGCAATCAACAATCAACAATCAACAATCAGCAATCA
>CAZWGS010000057.1:6650-30267 GCA_964633315.1 uncultured bacterium
CAATCAGCAATCAGCAATCAGCAATCAACAATCAACAATCAACAATCAGCAATCAGCAATCAACAATCAACAATCAACAATCAACAGCTCGCGCGTTCCCTGGGCGAAAAAGTTCGCTGGGTTCCCTCGCCAATCAACAAAAATAAAAACTTTGCTCGTACCTCAACCAAATAAAAAACGCTATATAGCCTAACTCCAATCTTGCTGCTCTTCTTCATTTTTACGGCGATAAATTTCTCCCTGGGCATGGATTTGACGAGTTTTTTCAAATAGCTCTTCCTCAGAAAGTTGCCACTTTTTTAGCAATAATTTCAAATCTATTTGAATATCCCTCGCACCAGGAAAATCCTGATAGCGGATGAAAAGTCTCCCTAATTCAACTAAACTATAATCACTGGCTTTCTCTTGTAGAAGACGGTTAACCAGTTCTCTATCATTTTTTTCTTGGGGATGTTTTTGGTCTTGTCGTTCTTTCGCAGTGCTCATAACTAACTTTTGAGGTCAAATTGGTAACAAAATTGTGTCTTCATAGTCTCATAGGAGAAAAACTTAATTGCTAAGATTTCCTCAAAATCTACTTCAAAATCAGGATTAACTACCCCTTTACTGGCTCCCTCTTTCCATGCAAGGAACCGTATTGCGAAATCGCTATCGAATCATCAAGCCTCTAGCTTGTGCAGGCTTCGGAGACACTTATCTAGCGCAGGATTTAGACTTTCCTCACAATCCTCCCTGCGTGGTAAAGCGATTGCAACTGCGCTCGAGTAACCCTTTAGTAATACAAACAGCACAGCGACTCTTTCGCCAAGAAGGCAAAGTTTTATCTCGCTTGGGTAAACACAATCAAATTCCCCAACTCTTAGCCTATTTCGAGGAAAATAAGCAGTTTTACCTGGTTCAGGAATTTATTCAAGGACATGATTTAAGCGAAGAATTGCGATTCAATCAACGCTGGAGTGAGAAACAAGTCATTGATTTTTTAGTCGATGCTCTTTCGATTCTAAAATTTGTTCACCAACAGCAAATTATTCACCGCGATATCAAGCCTGCTAATATTATCCGACGCGCTGGCGATGGCAAACTCGTTTTAATCGATTTTGGGGCGGTTAAGGAAATAAAAACTCTAGCCATCCAACCGACAGAAAAAACGGGGCTAACTGTTGCTATTGGTACCCCTGGCTATATGCCCAATGAACAAAGGGCTGGCAAACCCCGCTTGAATAGTGACATCTACGCTTTGGGAATGATCGCGATTCGGGCTTTAACAGGAATTTTACCCGATCATTTAAACGAAGATTCCGAAACAGGGGAAATAATTTGGCGCGATCAGGCACAGGTAAACTCCAGATTAGCCACAATTATAGACAAAATGGTGCGTTCCCACTTCCGTGAACGTTATCAGTCGGTATCGGAAGTGCTGGAAGATTTACAAATCTATCAATCTCCAGATGTACTGACTCAGGTAATCGCTAAAATTAACGATAGTCCAGTTTTAGTAAAATCTCAAGGTAAAATTTGGCTCAAAGCCTTACCCGTGGTTGCGGTGTCTAGTTTTGTCGGCTTTGTAGTTGGTATACCCAGATTATTTCCCCTCTTCCCCACCACTTCAGCTAGTCGCGCTGTTATTTCCCCAGTTCCAGAGATAGTAACACAAGCAGCAAACAGAGAAGCACAAACTCTCTTGCAAGAGGGCGAGGAATTTATCGCACAGGGTAAACATGAAAAAGCCCTCAGTGCTTATTATCAAGCCCTAACACTGCAACCAGAGTACTTTGAAGCCCAGCGCGAACTTTGTCAACTGTTAAACTCTTTAGGGGAGCATGAAGCAGCTTTAATAGCTTGTGATCGCGCTTTGGAAATTAATTCAGATCATGCTGAAGCTTTGTCTTCACGTTGCTTAGTTTTGGCTAGCTTGGGGCGCGAAGGTAAAGCTGTTGAAGACTGCAATCGGGCTGTTCAAATTAACCCTAATTCCGCAGTAGTTTGGAATGATAGGGGTAGTGCGATGAAAAATTTGCAGCGTCACTCAGAAGCATTAACTGCTTATCAAAAAGCACTGCAAATTCAGCCAGATCTTTATTATGCTTGGAATAATCTGGGTAATTTACAGGCTAGTTGGAAACGTAACCAAGAAGCATTAGCAGCCTATGACCGTGCGATTGACCTTCAGCCAGAACTTCACTATGCTTGGAATGGTCGTGCTAATGTTTTGAAGACGATGGAGCGAGATCTCGAAGCGTTAGCAGCTTATGACCGAGTAATCGCTCTTAAACCAGATTTAGAAGCGGCGATTGTAAGTCGTGATCAGATTCGGCAGAAATTGGGAATTGGTAATTAACAGGGCTTACAAACTTAGAAGTTGAAAAGGTGCATTAGAGACTATAACCTCATAACTGTAACCTTTGACCGTTGTTTTCACAGCATAAGTCCTAATTAAATTTGAGTGTTGGCTCTTGAGTTTCCCTTGTTTCATGGCATCTACCAGCTCTCACAACACCACTAATTCCCGTCTGGCTATACCTTTGCAATCCATCTTCGTTTTATCCTTTGTGCTGCAAATTTTTGTTGCTGTGGGCATAACCGGATGGCTTGCATTTCGCAATGGTAGACAAGCAGTTAATGAATTAGCAGCCCAATTATTAAGTGCTACCAGTGTGCATATTGAAGAGCATCTGAGAACTCATACTACTAAACCACCTCTGATTACTCAAATCAATGCCAACGCTATGCGTCGTGGGGAATTATCAGTTTCTGATGTGAGCAGTTGGCAAAATTTTTTATGGGAGCAGCATCAGTTATTTACAGGGTTAAACTATATTTATTTTGGTAGCGAAGAAGGTAAATATGTTGAATTAAGAAAACTCAAAAATGGTAACTTTGAGTATGCTTTCAAGAGTGGAACCAATGATAAGCTGATTGTCCATCATTACGAGTTAGATAATCAGGGCAAAACAAAGCGCAAAACGGGTGCTACTAAATACGATCCACGAAAAAGACCTTGGTATCAAGGGGTAGCTATCGCCAAGCAGCCCTTGTGGACACAAATTTATTATTTCAACGATGTGCCACCAACTGTAGGTATTAGCTTTGCCCATCCCTATTATGATGAGAGTGGGCAATTAGTTGGTGTTTTTGGTGCAGACTTTACACTTTCAGGTATTAATGATTTTCTCACTAGCCTGGAGGTTGGTCATTCTGGTAAGGTTATGATCTTCGAGCGATCAGGAGCCTTGGTAGCTACTTCCGATGCTCAACTAGCAATTAAGAAAACAAATCAACGCCTGCAAGTGCAAGAGCTAAAAAATCCTTTGCTGAAGGCTAGCGCGGAGCATTTAATCGAGAATTTCAACGATTGGCAACAAATTCAACAACCTCTGCAATTAGAGTTTTTGCTCAATCGGGAAAGAGTTTTAATGCAGGTGACACCCTTTGGCGATGAATTTGGTTTGGATTGGTTGGTGGTGGTAGTAGTGCCAGAATCGGACTTTATGGGGCAAATTAACGCTAATACCCTCAAAACCATCGTTCTGTGCCTAACAGCTTTGACCTGCGCCATAATTGTGGGTATTGTTGCTGCTCGCTATATTAGTGAGCCAGTTTTAGGCTTGAGTCGTGCCAGCAAGGCAATTAGTAATGGTAATTTAGAGCAAAAAGTATACCCAATTAATTCCTATCCTTGGTTTCCTGGAGTTAGGGAATTAGAAGTATTATCTCGCTCTTTCAATCACATGAGAGAGCAACTATGGCAATCTCGTCAGCAGTTAGAAAATTATTCCCAATCCCTAGAAGTAGAAGTTACCTCAAGAACCCAGCAATTGCAACAGGAAATTAGGGAAAGACAATTGCTAGAGGAAAAGTTAATAACTTCAGAATCAGAGATTAGGGGCTTTTTTGAAGCAATGACAGATGTGGTTTTGCTGGTGAATCGCTGGGGAGCAAATATCAAAATTGCACCTACTCAAGCAGCTCAATTTAACCCTTGGGAAGTCAATTTAACCATTGATAAATTTTTTGCTCTGGAAACTAAAGATACTTTTTTAGCACAAGTAAACCGTGCTCTTGAAACTGAGGATCTAATCCACTTTGAGTATAGTTTAGAGATTGAACATAAACAGGTGTGGTTTGCAGCTCGTATTTCACCTGTAGCAGAAGATAGTGTAGCTTGGGTTGCTCGCAATATTACCAAACGCAAGCACATGGAAGCAAAACTTAAAGTGCAAGCGAAAAGGGATGCTTTACTCAGTAGAATTTCTCGTCTGTTTCTTGACCAAAATTTAGAGACTGCAATCGAGGCGACATTACCAGAATTGGGGAAGTTTATGGATTGCGATCGCACTTGCATTTTTCGCTACGATAGCAAGGCTAGGGATTTTTCTCTGATCCATGAATGGTGTGCAGCTGGTATAGAGGCTTGTATTAACTGTCGCCAGAAGATTTCGCCCCAATCCTATCCCTGGTTGCACAGTCAATTGCTAGCTGCAAAACCACTATTAGTTGAAGATATCGATACTTTAACATCCCAAGCTGAGCTAGAAAAAAGGGAATGGCAGCGCCAAGGAAATAAATCTTTAGTGACTATACCTATTTTACGAGCCGGAAAACTTTTGGGTTATTTGGGTTTAGATGCTGTCAAATCTCACAAAAAATGGAACCAAAAAGAGATTAATTTCCTGCAATTAGTAGCAGAAATTATTGCTGTAGGCAAAACTCGCCATCAGGCAGGAATGGAACTCCTTAAAGCTAAAGAAGCAGCAGATAAAGCTAATCGAGTTAAAAGTGAATTTCTCGCCAATATGAGTCATGAATTGCGCACTCCTTTGAATGCGATTCTCGGTTTTGCTCAGGTTTTACGACGCGATAAAACTTTCACTGAGCTGCAAAAATCCCACCTAGAGATTATCAACAACAGTGGTGAGCATTTGCTCAATCTAATTAATGATGTTCTAGATATGTCGAAAATTGAAGCAGGAAAAATTGCTTTATCTAGCAATAATTTTGACTTATATCGCCTGCTCAATAACCTGAAACAGATGTGGCAAATTAAGGCTGAAAGCAAAGGTTTACAGCTTAATTTTATCTGTGGTGCTGATGTACCTCGATATATCAATAGCGATGAAAGTAAGTTGCGTCAAATTCTGCTCAATTTCCTCAGTAATGCGATTAAGTTTACCTCACAAGGTAGTGTCAGTCTGAGTGTTAGAAAACATCAGCAACTCTCACCATCTGTGGTAACACTCTACTTTGAAGTTAAAGATACAGGTTTAGGTATTGCTCAAGAAGAAATCGCCAGTATATTTGAACCCTTTATCCAAACAGAATCTGGTCGCCAATCCCAATCTGGAACAGGTTTAGGCTTACCTATTAGCCGCAAATTTATCCAGATTATGGGTGGTGAGCTTAAGGTGGAGAGTAAGGTTAATCTAGGTAGTAAATTTGCCTTTTTCTTACCTGTGCAACTGAGGGGAAAAAAGACAATTGCTGCTTCAGAAAACAATAGACATGTCACTGGTTTAGCAGCCCATCAACCCCAGTATCGCATTCTTATTGTCGAAGATCGCTGGGAAAGTCGTCAGCTTTTAATCCAGATGCTACAACCATTAAAATTAGAGCTACGCGAAGCCTGTAATGGTAAACAAGCCCTAGAAATTTGGTCAACCTGGCAACCCCATCTCATCTGGATGGATATGCGAATGCCTGTGATGAATGGTTACGAAGCAACTAAACAAATTAAAGCCCATTTGCGTGGTCAAGCAACAGTAATTATTGCCCTCACCGCCAGTGTTTTGGCAGAAGAACAAATAGTTATTTTGTCAGCAGGCTGTGATGATTTTGTGCGTAAACCATTTCAAGAACAAGTTATTTTCGATAAAATGGCACAACACTTGGGGTTGCGCTATTTATATGAGCAAGAGGCAACTCTAGAAGATAAAAATCTAGAGATGGCAGCAAAATCAATTGAGTTAGAGGCAAACAGTTTGCGTATTATGCCCGATTCCTGGATTGCCCAACTTCATGATGCATCCACTTTAGCTGACACAGAGTTAACTTTAGAGCTGATTCAGCAAATTCCTCAAACTCATGGCTCCTTAAGGGAGGAAATCAAAAATTTAGTTCATAATTTTCGTTGGGATAAGATTATGCATTTAACATCAAAAGAGGATACTAGTAACTAAGGTATCCATTAAGGAGTGTGGGGTTAAACAAGTCGCTTCACTTTGGTATAAGTGGGGCAAAATTGAGAGAGGATTTAGCCATCAAAAAATGACCTATTACTCAACAAAAATCCGTAATGAAGAATAATGCAATGACTTCGAACCCACAAGGAAACATTTTAGTTGTTGATGACACTCCCCACAATCTGCATTTTTTATCCCATACTCTAACCGAGAAAGGCTATAAAGTTAGAAGTGTCATGAATGGGCAAATGGCTTTGACTGTGGCACAAGCAGCTGAGCCAGACTTGATTTTGCTCGACATTAAAATGCCTGACATTGATGGTTATGAGGTTTGTCAACAACTGAAAGCAAACGCAGCAACTAGGGCGATTCCAATTATTTTCTTAAGTGCCCTAGATGAGGTATTAGATAAAGTCAAAGCCTTTAAAGTCGGTGGTATAGACTACATTACCAAACCTTTTCAGCTAGAAGAAGTATTGGCCCGTGTGGAAAATCAACTGGCGATTCGCTTTGCTCAACTAGAGGTAGAAAGACTTAATCAACAATTAGAGCAAAGAGTAATTCAGCGCACTGCTCAACTAGAGCAAGAAATTGCTGAGCGCCAGAAAGCACAAGGAAAATTGCTCCATTTAGCACTGCACGATTCTTTAACAGGTTTGCCCAATCGAGCTTGGCTGATGAAACGTTTAGCGCAGATACTCAATCGCGCTAAACAGCAACCAAATTACCTCTTTGCTGTCTTGTTTCTCGGTTGCGATCGCTTTAAACTGGTGAATGATTCTCTGGGACATCTAGTGGGAGATCAACTGCTGGTTGCAGTGGCGCGTCGTCTGGAATCCTGTGTGCCTTCAGCCACAACTTTGGCACGTTTGGGAGGAGATGAATTTGTCATCTTACTCGATTGTGTGGACAACTTAGACGAAGCAATTAAGGTTGTTGAGCAAATCCACAAAGAAATGTCGCAACCATTTAGCCTCCAAGAATATCGAGTTTTTATTAATACTAGTATTGGTATTGTTTTAGGTTCCCAAACTTACTCTCAACCGGAACACTTATTGCGAGATGCAGACACCGCCATGTATCGCGCTAAAGCTTCAGGAAAGTGTCGCTATCAGGTATTTCATCCGGAGATGCATCACCACGCCTTACTCCAGTTGCAACTAGAAACAGATTTGAGAGTAGCCATTACTCGCCAAGAATTTATCGTTCACTACCAGCCTATTGTTTCCTTAATTACAGGTCAAATTACGGAATTAGAGGCTCTGGTGCGCTGGCAACACTCAAGTCGGGGTATGATTGCACCAGAACAGTTTATCCTGGTGGCAGAGCAGACAGGATTGATTGTGGAGATTGATTTTTGGGTACTAGAGCAGGCGTGTCGTCAACTCCAAGCCTGGCGTATTCAAGAGTTAGCAGATTTGAATTTGAAGATTAGTGTTAACTTATCTGCTCAACATTTTTCCCAGTCTGGTTTAATTGAGAAGCTAGATCAAGTTTTATATCGGACTCAACTTCCTAGTCATTGCTTAAAAATTGAAATTACTGAAAGCGCGATTATGGAGAATACCGAATCTGCAGCTATCATCATGACTCAACTCAAAGCACGTCAAATTCAGGTGAGTATTGACGATTTTGGCACTGGTTACTCTTCTTTGAGTTATCTACATCGTTTCCAGGTAGATACTCTCAAAATCGACCATTCTTTTGTCAGTTGTATTAGTGATGATGGAGATAATCTCGAAATTGTGGAAGCGATTGCTCAATTAGCACATAATCTTGGTATTGATGTTACCGCAGAAGGCATCGAAACCTCAGGACAATTGGAGCAACTACGGGAATTACGATGTGAATTTGGTCAAGGTTACTTTTTCTCTAGTTCCCTAACTCAAGAAGAAATTGAAAATATGTTGCTCAGACAACAACCTCTCTATAGTAGTTAATCAAATTACCAGAAAATCCGTGAGATGAAAAACTTGCAACCAAAACCATCTCCCTATTCTCAAAATTTAGAGGAGAAGAAAATTTGGTATTCTCCCACAGCAGATGCCTATAACAAGTTTAGACCTAGCTATCCCCAAAAAATTATTAATCGTGTTGTTGAATTAGCCCAACTTGAACCCACTAATAGTATTCTGGAAATTGGCTGTGGTCCTGGAAAAGCAACGGTTGATTTTGCTAAATTAGGCTATGCCATGGTTTGCCTTGAACCTAATCTGAATTTTTGCCAACTTGCAAAGCAAAATTGCAGCCCATACTCAAATGTTGAGATTCAAAATACTTCCTTTGAAGAGTGGGAATTACAGGAGGGTAAATTTGATGCTGTGTTAGCCGCAAGCTCACTTCATTGGGTTTCACAAGATATTGTTTATCCTAAAGCAGCAAGTGCCTTAAAGGATGATGGTTACATCATTTTATTGTGGAATGTTGTGCCGGAGCCAAATCCTGAAATTTATCAAGTTTGTCAAGAAGTATATCAAGCATATGCTCCCGCCATTGGAGAATATGAAAGTCCCCAAGCACAACGAGAAAGTTTAAGAATTATTGGAGAAAGCAGCATTAAATCAGGTAAATTCAAAAACCTAGTTTCTGGTGAAATGGTGAGTGAAGCTACCTACACTATTGAAGATTATTTAGCTCTTTTGAGCACCCTTTCTCCCTATCTGAAACTTGAATCCAAAGCTCGAGGTTTACTCTTTTCAGGTATGAGAGAGCAGATAGCAAAACATTGGCGAGAAGGTGTGCAAGTTAGTTTCCGTGCAGTCTTTCACCTGGCTCAAAAATGTTGACCATTTTTTGAATTAAAAATTAAAAATTAAGAAGAGGTAATTTTTAATTGATGGGTTTTGGTTACAAGCACCTTCTTTCAAGAAGGAAAAAAATATTAACGTGCATAGCACATCTTTATTTGAAGCCTCTTGGTGGTGCTGGAGGTAAGATTTTTTAGTTTTTAATTGATAACGCGTGAATTGGAGCGAAGCAACTTTACTTAATCAGCTATTACTCTTACTAGTTAACTTTTTAACTAAAATTTGTATTCCCAAAGCAATTAAACCAACAGTTGTAAAAGCAAAAATACAAGTACCCAAGGTAGCTATACCTACCACCAAAGTACGCACTGCAATCGTAATTTTAATCACAGTAAGATTGCTCGAGGCAATAGATTTACTGGCAAAATTATTCGCAATGGCAGAGGTGAGAGAGTAGAGCAAAGTTGCCATTGTGCCAGAAAAAATAGCACCCAATAAACAACTCCAAACACTAACAGTTTTGGCTTTAGGTTCAGAATTAGTGGTAATTTCGGTTTGATTTTGGGGTGTGCTTGTACTCATAGTTAGTGCAAAATTGAGGTTATGCAACTTATTTTAGAGTTAAGGCGATTTATTTTTAACCTAAAAATAACTAAATTTCAATTTTCAGCCATAGCGTTAAGGGCATCTAGCCAAATTTTTTAAGGAACAAGATATTAATGAGCCAGATGTCAGAGTCAACAGCGGAGGTAACTCAGCCAGAAAAGAAGGTCAATAATTTCCTTCAATGGCTGGGTGTTATTGTGCTAGTTTACCTTCTCATTGTCGCCGTGGGTATGATTGGCTCCGGCTTCAAATCTGCTACTGGAGAGGGCGCTGAGGAACTCTTTGCCTTTGCCACAAACCCTTTTTTGGGCTTAATTGTGGGCACTGTAGCCACAGCACTAATCCAATCTTCTAGCACCGTTACCTCTATTATCGTTGGTCTTGTGGCTGGTGGTTTACCCGTCGCAACAGCGATACCGATGGTGATGGGAGCCAATATTGGGACAACTATTACCAATACCCTTGTCAGTATGGGGCATATTGGCGACAAAAATGAGTTCAAGCGTGCTTTCGCCGCCGCCACGGTACATGACTTTTTCAATTTACTGAGTGTTATTATTTTCCTACCTCTAGAAATCCTCTTTCATCCCCTAGAAAAAATAGGCTTATTCCTAGCTAATAGTTTAGTGGGCAGTGGCTCAGTAAATGTCAAGGATTTCAACTTTGTAAAAGCCGCCACTAAGCCAGTGGTGAATATATTTAAATCCATCACCCATTTCTTTTCTGCACCCTTTGATAGTGTTGCCTTAATTATCCTAGGTATTGGCTTAATTTTCTTAACTATTACCCTTATTGGTAAACTACTTAAAGTGCTTATGGTAGGGCGTGCTAAGGAATTTCTTCACCTTGCTATTGGTCGCAGTCCCATTACTGGTATTGTTGCTGGTACAATCATCACCATTCTGGTACAGTCTTCCTCTACTACCACCAGTTTAATGGTTCCCTTAGCAGGCTCAGGTGTCTTCGGAATAGCACAAATTTATCCCTTTACCCTCGGAGCTAATATTGGTACTTGTATCACTGCATTACTAGCAGCAACAGCAGTTTCTGGTGCAGATGCAGTTCCCGCTTTAGAAATTGGGATGATACACCTACTCTATAACTTTTTGGGAGTAGTAATTATCTACGGTATTCCCTTCCTCCGTAGTTTGCCAATTCAAGGTGCAGAAACTCTAGCTTCAGTTGCTAGTGAACGTAAATATCTAGCTTTTGCTTACATTATTGGTGTGTTTTTTGTAATTCCAGTTATTCTTCTAGGTTTAACTACACTGACTTAGAAAGTTTGTGAATCAAATCAGAGAGAAAATTGATAATTTAGACCAAATCATGTTTATAGATTTTATTGTGCTACGGGAGAATATTAGGACATTTATCTGTTACCCATTTCCTTGTTATTCCCATCCCACCCGAAGATTACCGAACTAAATTACAAATATAGCGAATAGTGTTTTCAATCTGTCCTGGTGTCTGAAGTTGATGATAAGAAAAATAGCTACTTAATTTTTTTTCAATCTGTTCAATAGTTACATTTAAAGGCAAATGATGCAAAAATCTTAGTCTTAATAAATGAATAATATATTCTGTCAGATTCAAATCATGAGAGTAAGGGGGAGTATGAATACACTCAAATTGAACTTTATCTTTGAGTTATAAAACGGAAAGTAAAATGCCTAATTGAGATTTCATAGACAGCGAATTCATTGAAAAAGATAATCTTCTCATCTTTTTTTCTACTTTGCAGTTTTTTTATACTTCTACAAATTGTTTCTGTTTGTTTTTGTCGCCATTTGCATAGTCTCGATGACCCCTTTGATAACTTATATTTTACTCTTGAATGATTTCCTAAATACGGCTATCAGATAGTTTGACATTCCATTGACTATCAATAACTTGAATAATGACTTTAGCTGTCCACAGATTTCTCTCAATACCGTAATCTCTGGGTGTTTTTTCTAGAAGCATTTGTTTAATTTCTTGTCTTTGTTTCCCATTCAATTTTTGTGGAGCTTGATGTTGAATTGGTTCGGTGAGTTTTTCCAACCTTCTTTCTAGAAATTTATCAATCCAAACAGTTACAGTTTTATAAGTGCATTTCAGTCACTGTGATACTTCCTTTCTCGTTTGACCTTCAAATAATAACTTGATTGCCAGCAATCTTTTTCTCAGATAACTTTGTTGATTGAGATAGTAGAATTTTTGCCATTTCTCTCGGTTCAATTGTCGATTTTGTAGCTTTTGAGTCCGATTAATCATTACTTTCATTGTGCGATCTGAACTACGCTCAGCCACTTCACGTGCTGCGGAGCAGATCTCTTCGAGATCGCTACTTCCATTTTAGGTAATCTTACAGCAGGATAGGAGTATACCAAATCTGGTTGTGATAGTAGCTTTTTAACTTGTAGGGAGTTGGGGGGAGAGTTTGAGGTTTTGTGTATAAGGCTACTCACAGAACAGGATTTAGTATTATTGTTCACTTTTAAACAATCTATATCGTCCTCACTTATATGCGTAGCCCTATATCTATGTCAAACGATAGAAATTAATCCCAAAAATAATTTAGATAATTCTGGAAAGGCTACTATGTAAATCAGATTTAGTATTAGACAAATTTAAATTACCTTGGCTTGTGACAATTATCAGTAATCATGGATTGTGGGTGCTAAGAAATAAAAGAGTAATACCAAATATGCCTGAAAGAGAAACCTTTTTTATTTATGAAAGCTTGAGCGATTCTGTTCCAGGAATATTGCCAAATATAAGTTCAGAGTAATATCTTAACTCCGCGTTATCTAGTAATTTTCTGAAGGACATATCTGTTTGAAAGTTTTGCCAACGATTGAAAACATCCATTGTTGAAGCTTGACCATCAAATTCACGCCCATCAAAAGAACTCCCTCCACCTTGCTTTTGCACACTATTAATACCTAAATCAGAAAAATTTATATCCAGTTTTTGGGATATTAATTGACGATAATTGACATCCTTAACCCATTGATTGTAATTGATGCAAACTTTATTATGAGTTAAGTAATTTGTCTCTCCTAAAAATTCTTTAGCGTAATCAATCCACAAATCAATAGCTGTTTGTTTACGAGCTTTGACTTCCATTTTCTTCCCTTTAATTCTGCTGGCAATTAGGTTAAAAGGGTCTCTCAAAATAAGCACATCATATTTACGTTTGCTTTTCCCAAAATAAAGTTCGTGATGGGAGGCAAATCTTTGCTTAGTTACTTGCTGAATAGCATAATCTTCATAGCTGTAAATTAAGCAGTCTTTTGGTACAAAATTTCCCTGCCGATCTTGCAATAGTTTTTGAGTTTCTTCTTGGTATTGGGGATGATATTGCTTCAGAGCTTCATGTTTGCGATAAAAAGGATTTTCGTCAATAATAAGATTGTTTAAATAGCAATTTTTTCCTGGTAGTTGCTTTATTAACCAGTTAGTAATGGCATGATTACCTGTACGTCTTAAACCTAAAATACGAATTTCTTTTTGATTAACAATTTGATTGTAACTAGATTTTTGAGCCAGGTATCTCGCTACATTTTCATAGCTGTATTGCCATTTAAGCTTCACTTGCTTAATAGCTACATTTGGGTTAGTAATTGCTTTAATTAATAGTGATTGCCCCATTATTTTATATTTAAATATTCCAGAAACATATTTATACGGAGAGCTTTTGATTTATAGCTGTTATCGAAATCATAAATTATACCAATTTCATAAAAGAATGTTACAAATTAGTCGCTTAAAAGCCTTGGCAGGTATAGGTTTTCCCTAGCAGCCATTTGTCAAAATAGTATGAAACCCAATCAACCATCAAAAATTATAGTGCGACACATATAAGTGAGGACAGTATAGATTGGTTAAAATTGAACAATAATAAGGAAATAAGAAACAGATAAATGTCCTAATGTTGTCCCGTAGCGCCATAACAGCTTGTGCATTACCTGAGCGAAAAAGTTCGTCGTTTTCGCTCGCCAATCAACAAAAAACGGGATTTTTACTGTACTGCATAGCATAGCTATGAGAAACACTATATTTAGGATGACAATAAGATTGCGATAGTGAGCTACAGTTATATATTTTTTTTAGTAGGTGAGGATAAAATGTTTCCCAAACTTAAGTAGCTAGGCATAATTAAATGTACTATCAGACCTCTCCCCCATCCCCTCTCCTTTTAGGAGAGGGGTGTAGTTAGATGGGGAGAGTTTTTTTGACCTACTCACTTACTGAAAAAACTATCGCCCTTAACCGAGCTACATCAAATATAGCAATATGCACATACGATAGGACAGAGTGCATCGGTTGAAAGTGAACAAGAAACTGTAAATGAGGAACAAGTAAATGTCCTAACTTAAAACTGTAGTGCTATGTTATGATTTTTTTTCGATACTATAAAAAGTTTCTTGGCTGATGTTTGCTAAATCAAATATCATTTTTTTACTCATCAGTATGGAGGTTACTATTGATAATAAAATTGATAGTTATTAAGTGTCTGCAATTTTAAGCGCAAAGCACGATAATTGTAGCCTAAATATGCCTTTAATTTATTCCATGCTTTACGGAATAAATATTGTTGAGTAATTTCTATTTGTTGTCTTTGTTCAAAATAAATTAGTTTTTCTTCAAGCTTAGATTTGCCATGTTTGATTCTCCTTCTTTCAATTTTGTCTTTAAAGAAAGGAAATCTATCCACTGAGTCAAACTGAATTGGCAATCCCGATTTAGCAGCTGCTAATCCTATAGCATTACCTTCTCCATTATGAATGCCATGTAGTTCAAAATAATAAGCAATTTTTTCCCATTGCTGAAGAAAATCTTGCTCTGCTCCTCCTGCTCTAGTGACTGTGAACAAAAATTCGTTCACGAATTTAACCTCTGAAGTTAAATTTAGATTCATTTTTTGAGCAACTTTTTTAATTATTTTTAAATGCTTACTTTTACTTTTATTATGCTTAGTTATGCTCGACCCAGTTCTAGCTGTAATGCCTTGATACCACTGTAAATTGGTGGGAACATCACCTAATATCCGCACATCTGCATCAACAAAAATACAGGAATTAAACATTGAAATAGCTTTGGCAATAACTAATCTTTTATCCTGATAGAACTTAACACCTTTAGGTTTATGTTTAAAAGCTAAGACGTTGGTTAACTCGAGAAAATCTTCAGGCTTATCAGTTAAAACAACAAGGGGAGTTTGGGGAGAATATAGTGCCAAATCTTGAGCTAACTGTGAAGTTAGTAGTCGATAATTTTTTCCTAGTGCTAGGGTACAAAAACAACTATCTTTGACTTGGTCAGGCATAGTTACTTCAATATTTATATGAGCTATAGCTATATTTCCCCAAAATTATCCTCAAGTAACATTAAGCTGATTTTCTTTTATCTAATACTAAATCCTTTTCTGTGAGTAGCCTGATACGCTTTCGCCTCAAACCTTCTCCCTCAACTCCCCATCTCCCTATAAGTGAAAAAGATACTATCACAATTGGATTTGGTATGAGATTCAGCTCTTGCATAAGTACCTACTTTGATAAATAACTGATTAAATTAATCTGGTGATTCAACTTCCCTTAAAGTAGACAGCGCAGTTTGATGCTCCTCCAGATTGCCCTGTTTAAGAAATAGTTGAGCAGCTTTTTGCAAGTCTGCAATCGCTTTTTTCTGCTTACCCATCGCCGCAAAAGCAATACCACGATATTGATAGGCTGAGGCAAAATCTGGTACTAATTCAATAGCTCGGGAAAGATGATTAATTCCTTGCTCATAGTCTTGAATCACGCTATAAGCAATACCACGAGTATAGTGAGCATCAGCAGCGCCTTCACAATCGCCATTTTCTAGACAATCATTTGCCCAGTCAACTGAAAATCGATTTAAAAATTTTTTCATTGTCTTTGGTTGTTGGTTGTTTGTTATTGGTTGTTGGTTATTTGTTAATTGTGGATGGTAGATTGCTGATTGTGGATCGGATCAATAGATTGGCTTTGTTTAGGTAATTGGGTTCATTTTGGCGATTAACTGTCGATCAAACTTATTACTTATTACTTTCCCCAACTCTCCTGCCTTATTCTTGAACCATTTCCAATAATTGCGCTTCACTAAGGTTCTTAATGCCTAGTTTTTTTGCTTTTTCAAGTTTAGAACCAGCCTTTTCCCCAACTAGTAAATAATCAGTTTTAGCACTAACAGAACCTGTTATTTTGCCCCCTAATTGCTTAATTAAATCTTCCGCTTCTTTACGCTTTAAAGTAGGTAGAGTTCCTGTAATAACAAAGGTTTTACCTAGGAATTTAGAATTTTGCGCTACAGAAGTTGCAGTTTCACTTTGACTAGAAAAAGCTAAACCTGCATTTTGCAAACGCTTAATCAAAGTTTGATTACCAGGAATTTGAAACCATTGCCATACCGATTGAGCAATTTCGCTACCGATACCATAAACTCCTTCTAGGGAAGCTACAGTTGCAGAAGCTAATTGTTCCACACTGGGAAAAGAGGTTGCTAATAATTGTGCATTCACCTTACCTACATAACGAATTCCTAAACCATAGAGTACCCGCGAATAGGGCTGAGTTTTCGATGAGGCAATTGCAGTAACTAATTTTTGAGCTGATTTATCACCCATTCTCTCCAAAGAAGCGATTACTTCAGCTCGCAAATCATAAATATCTGCTACTGATTGCACCAAACCATTTTCCACCAAAAGCAAAACTATTTTCTCCCCTAAACCGCTGATATCTAAAGCATCGCGGGAAGCCCAGTGTACCAAAGAACCTCGTAAAATAGCAGGGCAAGAACTATTGAGACAACGAGTGACAGCTTCTCCTTCCGCTTGTACTAAATCGGAGGCGCATTCGGGACATTTGCTAGGCATTTCAAAGGCTTTAGTGCTATCAGGGCGCAATTCTGGCAAAATACGTACAATTTCTGGAATTATTTCCCCTGCTTTGCGTACCACCGCCGTATCACCAACGCGAATATCTAACTGCGTGATGCGCTCTCGATTGTGCAAAGTTGCCCTTTGTACCGTTGTGCCTCCTAGCTGCACTGGTGCTAAAATAGCCATTGGCGTAACAGCTCCGGTGCGTCCCACATTTACGGTAATATCTTTAACTAAAGTCGGTGCTTCTTCGGCTGGATATTTGAGTGCTATAGCCCAACGAGGAAACTTTTGTGTAAACCCCAGTTTTTGTTGCAATGGCAAAGCATTGAGCTTTACAACTACTCCATCGGTCATGTAGGGTAAATCGTGACGCTTGGTTTCCCACTCCTGATAATAGGCTTCCACTTCTGGCAATGATTGGCAAAGCTGACGATGGGGGTTAACCCGAAAACCAATCTGGCGCAAAAATTCTAAAGATTCCCATTGATAATTGATTTCCTCTCTCTCAGAGGTAAGATGTAACGTATAGGCAAAGAAATCGAGCCTACGCTGCGCTACCACCTGAGGATCTAGTTGTCGTAGAGTACCAGCAGCAGCATTCCGAGGATTGGCAAAGAGAGATTCTCCTGCACTCTCCCTTACTTGATTAAGATTAATAAATACAGCCACAGGCAAAAACGCTTCTCCCCTTACCTCTAAAACTGGCGGTGGTGTTTCTAGGTTTAGTCGCAGGGGAATTGAGCGAATGGTACGCACATTTTGAGTAATATCTTCTCCTTTTATACCATCTCCGCGTGTTACACCCCTTACTAGTAAACCATTTTCATAGGTTAATGCTAGGGCAGAACCATCAATTTTTAACTCGCAAACATAGGCGAAGTTATTCACCTCAGAAACTTGACGTTGCCATCTTTCCTGCCATTGGGTAAGCTCTTCTAAGTTAAAAGCATTTTCCAGGCTGTAGAGGGGAATGTTGTGCGCTACAGAGGCAAATTTTGATGCTGGTTTATCCCCTACTCTCTGTGTTGGACTATCACTAACAACTAGTTCTGGATACTGCTTCTCTAGAGATTCTAGTTCTCGATATAGCTGATCATACACACTATCCTCCATCAACGGAGCATCGAGAACATAGTAAGCATAACTCGCCTTTTGCAATTGTTGGCGCAGTTGCTGTGTTCTTTGCCTAATTTCTGGTGTTACTGATGCCACCTTTATTTTCCCTTCAACATGGCTCCAATTCCAGTTTAGTATCGCTTGTATCAGCCATTGTTTAATGCTTAGGCAAATTTATTGACAGTGGTGGTAACAAATTTTGCATCATAATTCTGTATCCAAAGAAAAAAAATATAAGATTTTGGGTTACAGAACTTATAAATACATGAAAATACTGAAATAAAAGATAAATTTAATGTGTAAAATATTACTTTATGTTAAAGCATTTTAAAAACAAAACGACGCAAAACAAAGACTTACAAGTTCATTTAAACTTTATCTACATAGATAAATTCTTTACATGAATCACACCATGAATAAAATCAGCGAGCCTATGATGAAGTTGTCAACATCAAACCCTACCTACATCCAAATCACAGAGTTGAAGGTGTCAAGTAAGGGAAATATTCTACCGAGGTATGGCTCAATCGACAAGATCCAATCAATGATTAAGAAAAAACAGTTTCCTAGGGTTTAGTTGCTTAATATAATACTTCCATACAAGATTACTTAACTAAACAATAAATACAGAATCAGGTTAACAACATTTACAATTAATCACTTCTTATGACACCGCAAGAGTTTAGAAAAAACTATTTACAAGTTCAAGATAGTTTAGGTAACAATCTACAAACCCTAACGATTCTTTCCTCGGATTTAAGTAGTATTCTTGACCAAGTTTTAGCCGACTATCGAAGTCTGAATACAATAGTGGATCAGTTTCTCACTCAACAAGAATATATGGAGATGCAAGAACCTAAGAAAGCTATGCAACAGCAACTATCCGAGCAATAGATTCTAATTTAGTTGGTTTAGTTAAATAGTAGGAAACACCACAATCAAAAGCTCTTTTTTTCTCATGTTCAAAGGCGTAAGCAGAAATAACAATTACTGGAATTGATTTCCAGGTGGAACTTTGGAGTTGTTCTAGTAATTGATATCCATCTATTTTAGGTAACTTGAGATCGAGGAAAATTAAATCTGGTTGAAAAGATTCAAGAGCAGAAAATAAACTTTCACCATTAGCTAGGCTTAGCACTGTGTGTCCTTCGCTTTGGAGAAATTCTTCCAACATTAAACGATGATATTTGTTATCTTCAACAAAAAGAATACGTTTAGTCAAAATACTACCCTGGTAATGCACTAGATTAAAATCTTAACTCAATCAAGTTGCCATTTTGCGTAAACAACTTTAAACTTGCAAATTACTAATTGTTTCTGAATCTTGACTATTATCTTTTTGAGTTGAATTACTTAAGAGTAATTCACTCATTTTTTTTACAGCTGTGAGAATGGAGTTTATTTTTATCTGCTTAATTTGTTTAGACATTTGTGGCTCGTTAACTAAGCTTTCCAAACAGACTTGTATTTTAGAGACTGCCAGTGCTAATTCTTGATTGACAGCAGAAGATGGCATTTTACTTGAGTCATGTTGTAATTCCCAATCTTGTCTTGAAAATACTTCTGCTTCCAGTTGCAGTGGCTCTTTTTTTTCAGGAGAAATACTTAAATTATCTGCAATCTTAGCGGTTGTCCCTTGTATTTGCTCCACAGTTTTTTGCAAAGTTTCTATAATTCCATACATTTCCATCGGGTCAAACACTCTCAGCAGACTAGTTTGAGTCACAATTCCTAAACCTTTACCCCAATTCCAAGATACAACCAAACGCCGCACTCGCCTGCGCTGCATCTCCTGATGTGCTTTCCACAAAGAGTCCTCTGGATTAAGCAAGAATAGGGGTGTGCTCATCACCTCCTGGGCTTCAATTTCCGCCAAGGATAGTTGCAAAAATTGGAATTGGACTATATCTCTCTCAGTCACAATTCCCACTGGTTGCAAAGCAAATTCTGCACTTTCTTGGGTAATCACCACACAACTAACTCGATAAGTCGCCATTAATTTTGCTAGGTGCATTACAGAAGCGTTTACAGAAGCGTGAATTACCTTTGATGTCATTACCTCTGCAACACGCCGCAATTTCAGCAAATTGGCTGGTCGCAACACTTGGCGTAGGCTTTCTTGTGATATTATTCCTACTAACTTATTCTCTTGGTCAACTATCGGTAAGTGGCGAATGCGATAGCGACGAAACAAGAAAACAGCAGCAAAAATATCTGGAAAGTTTTCTTGCTCGATGGTGATTACAGGGCTAATCATAACATCAGCAATAGTAGCTCCATTTATGTCACGACCAGTTGCTGTCAGCCTAACGATATCGCGTTCTGTAAATATTCCTAGTAATTCCTGCTTTTCTATCACCAGGACACAACTAGAGTTGGAATTACTTCTTGATAATGTGGTTTCAACAGAGTTAGAGTTCCCTAAAGAGCAACTGATTCCTTGAATCCTACTCATCAGTGCAATTGCTTCCAAAACTGGTGTATCGGGAGCAACAATCAGGGGATGATAGTCGATTGCTTCCTCTAAATTGGGTGTGTAAACAGGTTGTGGTGAGTTATTCATAACTGCAATCAGCATCCTCTAACTATTGCTAATTCTCGTCTTCCATCACATCCAAGTGAACTATTTAGACAAGATCTATGAGGGATGTTACGTGCTAGTCGGCTACAAAACTGAAAAAATAAAAACTTTTCCTTAATTAAGGTGTATCATAGAGGGATGTTACACGGAAAAATTAAAAACTTTTATTCAGTAAAGCTTGGAGGTGCTTAAAGGTTTTCCAAAGGGTTTAATTATTGAATCTATTAGAGTCTAGCAGTAGATGAGCCAGCATTTAGGCATTTTTGTACTAGAGTGCCATTAATTATGGCAACTTATCTAGCTACCAGGTCTTTTCATACCGGAAATACGAGGAGTTTTGCCATAGAGTCTATCAAGAACCCTTTTAACAGAAATTCGCTTCCATTGCTGACCACGTTTGGTGCTATAACCACTGTCGTTAAGCCAATTAGCTATTTGTTGTAGGGATTTACCAGACTTGTGGTGACGACGTATTAGTTCAATTATCTCTTGTTCTCTGGGATTATCAATCAATTCACCATTGAGAGATTGTTGACCAAAAGCTGGTGATCCATAGCCTGCATAGCCTCCTTGAGCAGCTTTCGCTTGTCTACCTTGTTCCAATTTTTGCCAGATGCTGTTGTTTTTTAAATTTTCAGCACTCATAGCCGTATCGTATCCTGTTAACCTTTGGCGATTATGTTAACTCAAACCTCGGCTAAGAGCAAAACTTGGTTAAGATTATTCAATCTTTTGCTACTAGTGAAGAGCAAAAATAAATTCACCGAAAGAGCCCCGAAGCACATTTTTTTTCAAAGATGAGACCGATAGCAGTTCAACCCTTGGTTATTGGTTAGTTATTGTTTGAAAAATCACTAAAAGCTAACAAAAAATAACATAAAATATCTCGTTTGAACCACAAGATATAAGTTTATTTAACTGAATAAATATTTTGATTTCATATACCAAAAATAACTGAGAGAATAGTAAAAATGGCAACATATAAAGTTCAATTAATTAACAAAGCAGAAGGCATAGATAAAACCATTGATGTTCCTGATGATCAATCCATTTTTGAAGCGGCTGAAGAAGCAGACATTGACTTACCCATATCTTGTCGTTCTGGTTCTTGTTCCACCTGTGCTGGAAAATTGATTTCAGGTACAGTTGATCAGTCAGAGCAAGCCTTCCTGGAAGATGACCAAATAGCAGAAGGTTTTATCCTCACCTGTGTTGCTGTACCAACTTCCGACTGCACTATTATGACTCATCAAGAAGAGGAATTATTTTAATTTAAATTGATAACAATAATCTGATTTTAAAACTATGCCTAAAGCAGAATTTATTCAAGAAAAAGAATTAGAAGAAGTACTTGCCAAAGATGGTTTAGTAGTCGTTGATTGTACCGCAACTTGGTGTGGTCCCTGCCGTGCCCTTAGTCCCATAGTTGATCAATTAGCAGGAGATTATGAAGGTCGCGCTCAAGTATTTAAACTAGATATCGACGAAAATAAACCTGTCGCCACTAAGTTTAAAGTCAAAAGTATTCCTGCTGTTTTAATCTTCAAAAATGGTGAATTGCTAGAGCATATGGTAGGCATTGCTCCCTACGAAAAATTTAGTAAAGCAATCGATAAAAATCTGCAAGAGACTTAATCGAGAGCTATTTTATTGTCATGACCATTGATAATTTTCGATGGTCAAAGTTACTACCTCAATGCACTTGCAAGAAGAAAATGTTGTCATGTACACAACTCAATTAGTCCGATGTCCCAACTGTGGTAGCAAAGCGCAACGTTATTTTCTCACAGGCGATCAGGTAAGTCATCTAAAATGTCCTAGTAACCAAGTTACTCAGGTAGAGTGTCCTCATTGTGATTACCTGATGGTTACCTGTTCCTTAAATGGCAGCGTCAAAGAAGCACATTCACCAGGTATTGCGCCCCAGACTATAGACACGAAAGCGAGTTGCAGACTACCTTTACCATCTCCAGTGCCAGAACTATCGGTTCATTACTGGCAATCTTCCCATGCAAAGCAGATTTTAACTATTAGTAAAAGTTAGCTTGGAGCTGATTTAAAAGGGCTTTTAATAGACAAAATAACCCAAATTTAAACAAACTTATTCCCAGGAGGTAGTAACCATGCTGACAGCAAAAGATATTATGACCAAAGACGTAGTCACCATCAGTGGTTCAGCTACAGTAGCAGATGCTGTGGAGAAGCTCAAAGAAAAGGGATTGCGTGCTTTGATTGTGGAAAGACGCAACAATAGCGATCCCTACGGTATGGTTACAGAAACAGATATTATCTATAAAGTAGCCGCCTACGGTCATGACCCCAAGAAAATGCGAGTTTATGAGATTATGACTAAGCCTTGCATTGTGGTCAATCCAGACTTGGGTGTAGAGTATGTGGCGCGTTTATTTGCTAATACCAAAATTCGCCGCGCACCAGTAATAGAAGGGAAATTGCTGGGTATCGTATCTGTCAGTGATATCCTCAAAAAAAGCGATTTTGTCGACAAACCACAACAACTCTACATCGAAGATCGTATCGAAGCTGCTCGTGAAGATGCAAGGGCGATTTGCGCTGCGAAAGGAGACACAAATCCTGAATGTGCTGCTGCTTGGGATGTGGTGGAAGAGTTGCAAGCAGCAGCAGCGCATCAACGCAAGCAAAAGCAGGAAACCAACTCTCTGCGCAGTTATTGCGAAGAGAATCCCGATGCAGCGGAGTGTCGCATTTATGAAGATTAGATTGCACTTTTAAGTTGTTTTATTTTACTGCAAGGAGAAGCACGGTTATGATGCGAGCAGAAGAAATTATGACCAAAGACGTAGTCACCATCAGTGGTTCAGCTACAGTAGCAGATGCTGTGGAGAAGCTCAAAGAAAAGGGATTGCGTGCTTTGATTGTGGAAAGACGCAACAATAGCGATCCCTACGGTATGGTTACAGAAACAGATATTATCTATAAAGTAGCCGCCTACGGTCATGACCCCAAGAAAATGCGAGTTTATGAGATTATGACTAAGCCTTGCATTGTGGTCAATCCAGACTTGGGTGTAGAGTATGTAGCACGTTTATTTGCTAATACCAAAATTCGCCGCGCACCAGTGGTAAAAGGGAAACTATTGGGTATCATTTCTATAAGCGATATCTTGAATAAGAGTGACTTTGTAGAAAAACCTAAGAGTAATTTTGAGCTTTATTGCGAGGAAAATCCCAGTGCTTTTGAGGCGAGAATCTACGAAGATTAATTAGTATTGATGCCTTAAGCATCGTTTAATCATCCCCCTGTGACTAGAAGGGGGATTTGGTATTATTTGTTGTTTTTTTGCATGAAAAAGAATAAGAAACCTCTCCAACAATAATATAGGGACGTAAAATTTTAGGTTCCTACAATGGTTAAAAATAGAGTAACCTTATGTGCAACATCTAGAAGCCTTATTCCAATTCTCTACGATTGACTACTCCCCCGCATAAATGACGGGGGATTCTAATGAGGATGTTACGTGAGG
>CAZWGS010000058.1:0-30105 GCA_964633315.1 uncultured bacterium
CCGTTAGTTTAGAGGGAACTGTCGCCGGAATTGTGGCGGCGATTGCGATTGCCTTTGTGGGTTGGGGTGTGGGTTTAATCAACCTGCTTGGCGTTATCTGGTCTATCTTGGCGGCTTTTGTGGCAACTAATGCAGAAAGTGTCATCGGTGCAACACTACAATCTCGATTTAACTGGCTCACTAACGAAGTAGTTAATTTTATAAATACTTCAATTGGTGCTGTTGTCGCCATTGCCCTTGCTCTAGGCTATGAGCTTGTAGTGCAACTAAATTAAATGAATTTTTCACTAGGACGCAATAACTTTTACCAAGAAATACAGCAGCCAGAGGAGCAAATTGATTTAGCCAAAGCTGCACTTTATATTGCTCAAGAGGAAAATCCCAATCTTGATCCCCAAGAATATCTCAATGCCTTGGATACCATGGCGCAGGAAGTCAGAGAAAGACTCCCAGAGCAACGCTATCCCCTGCGCGTTATTAAAACCATTAACCAATATCTGTACCAAGATTTGGGTTTTCAAGGCAATACGAAGAACTATTATGATCCCAGTAATAGCTTTCTTGACCAAGTAATAGAAAGACGCACAGGTATTCCTATTACTTTATCCTTGGTTTATTTAGAAATTGCTAAGCGTGTCGATTTACCAATGGTGGGAATTGGAATGCCTGGACATTTTCTGATTCGTCCTGATTTTGAAGCGGCGGGAATTTTTGTCAACGCTTTCAATAGTGGCGAAATTTTATTTGAGCAGGATTGTGAAGCACTGCTGAGCAAAATTTATCAGCGTAGTGTGAAACTGCAACCGAGATTCCTCGATAGTGTAGGAGCTAAACAATTTTTAGCTCGGATGCTAACTAATCTCAAATTAATCTATCTTAATCAAGCACAACTACGCCAAGCTTTAGGTGCAGTGGAACGGATTATACTACTCTTTCCACAGGCAGTAGGAGAACTACGAGATCGCGGTTTAATCTATTACGAACTAGGTCAATGGGAGCAAGCAACTCAAGATTTAGAATTCTATCTAGCAACATTTCCCCATGCTCAGGATGCAGCAGTAATTCGTCAAGTATTGCAGGCAATGGGTCAATCTTAGAAAAACAGTAACTAAATTCCTAAGCTTACACTCAAGACCTAAAATTGTTGTTAAGCATAGAAATCAACTTTAAAAAATGTCGAAAACAAACACTGGAGCGTTTTGGGGAGGAATATTATTAGGCACTGCCTTCGGTAGTGTTATTGGCTTATTAGCTGCTCCTCGTAGTGGACGCGAAACTAGGCAAGTTCTGAAAAAATCCGCCGATGCTCTACCACAATTAGCCGAAGATTTATCCAGCAGCATCCAGCTACAAGCAGATCATTTATCTGAGTCAGCACTGCAAAATTGGGATGAAACTTTGGCAAGATTAAAAGAAGCTGTGTCAGCAGGCATTGAAGCCAGTAAACTGGAAACCAAAGTAAGTCATAACTCCCATGACATTACTTCTCCTCCATCTTCTAGTTTGGGTACTGACAAAAATTAACTATCAATCAATGGAAGCGTGATCGATCCCCTATTTTGGCTGGGACTATCCCTATTGCTCGTAGCAGTAAGTTTGAGTGCTGTACTTATCGTAGCTTTACCTGCCCTTCAGGAAGTAGCAAGGGCGGCTAGAAGTGCAGAAAAACTATTTGATACTCTACGACGTGAGTTCCCTCCCACTCTCGAAGCAATTCGTCTTACCGGATTGGAAATTAGTGAGCTAACTGATGATCTCAATGAAGGTGTGAAAAGTGCTGCTGGAGTAGTGAAGCAGGTGGATGAGGGGATGAGCAGTGCTAGCAAACAGGTGAAGAATTTACGAGTCGGTAGTAGAAGCCTTGTTGTGGGAGTTAAAGCAGCTTGGAGAACTTTGCAACGTTCCTCAGGAAAACGCCGTTCCCAAGAGCGTTTGCGTCCCACTTCTAGGAATGTAATAGAACCGTCTTCAGGTGGAAAAAAACATTTGGGTAGCTAGTTGTTGGTTATTTCTAGAAAGGGATGATCTATGGTGTGACAGCGTCATTAATAGTAATGACAACAGATGAGGTTTGGTTGATGGTTAGTAGTTATACTTTCGCGCAGCCTCTCTAGTTATTACTTATTACTCTTGTGGAAACTAGAAATGATTACAGGATGTCTAAATCCTTTGATATGACTGGTTTCTAAGCTTCTTTTTCGGCGATTCATCATTTTTGAACGCGTGAACGCGTGAATTCGCCGTTAGGCGCTTATTATTTATTACTTCCCCTGCTACCCACTTCCTCCACCTCACCTGCTTCAAAATTACCTTGAGTTGGTACTAAAAAACGAAATTGATAAAAGTGGGGAATTGCTAAGGAGTCCGCACCAATAGGATTGAGATATCTTCCATTGAATTGAAAACCTAATATGCTTTTGAGTGTTTTATTGCAAAAATCAGGATTAATGCCACTTCCTCGCGGAAAGAAAGAGATACCGTAAATAATCTCCCCTAACACTGGATATTCAGGATTGAGGGCAATTCCCTCCTCAAGAATTTCAATACTACTGATACTCAAATCAATACCACACTCTTTTACTACCTGACGATTTGTTGCCACCGACTCAATAAATTGGGTAATGTATCTTTGGGCAGCATGGATATCTCCATTATTTGGTAGCTGACTTTGGGCAATTGCACTAGAAGCGAACCCAGAAGCGATTGCTGTCAAAAGCAAAATCTGTTGAGTTTTCATACAAAAAATTCATCAAAAATTTAGCTTGGGGAGTATTAGGATTAAGTTACCAGTTATCAGCTACATTATGAGTGCGTGAATCCCGGAAGTTTTGAGAGTCAAGGGTAGATGAGGCAAAAGTTCGAGGCAACACTGCATACTTTGGGTGTAAAGCAATTACCAAAACTACATCTTTTTGAGACCCTACCTTCTACTAATCAAAAACTATGGCAACTAGTAGATCAAGGAGCTGATGAACAGACATTAGTTATCGCCTCTCAACAGAGCGCAGGCAAAGGTCAATGGGGTAGAAACTGGCAATCTGAACTAGGAGGATTATATCTTTCCCTATTTTTGAAACCTCAAATTCCGGTGAGTGATGGTTTATTGCTAACTCTTTGTAGTGCTTGGGGTATTGCTCGTAACCTACGTCGCTATAATATCCCAGTGTGGATTAAGTGGTTTAATGACTTGCTTTTGTGTGAACGTAAACTTGGTGGTATTCTTACCGAAACTCGCTTGCAACAAAGGATAATTACTCATGCAGTAATCGGTGTTGGTATTAACTGGAGCAATCGTGTACCAACAACAGCAATTAATCTGCAAAATTTTGAACAAATTAATTCTCTAGGAATGTTAGCAGCCATTGTTTACACCGGGATTTTATCCGGATATCAGCACTATCTTACTGAAGGAATAGAAGAATTGCTACCCTCTTATCTAGAACTGCTTCATAGTCGAGGACGTTCAGTTTTAGTAGATGGTTATCCTGGCAAAATTATTGGTGTTGCTACTAACGGTAAATTGCGTATCCGTTTATCTGCTTCAGGTGCAACTACAGAAGTTTTAAGAGAACCCGGTAAGATCACTGTTGGCTATGATTAGTTACAATGAACTCTTGTTCGTACAGCCATAAAAAAACTCGTAAACTGCATCAGTATTTACATTATTAATTGAGTAGCGAGACGGAAATGACTCAGAAATCCCCAATAAAAAGTAAATCTCTTCATCTATGTTCACATCGTCTCCTTTTAACCGGAGGAGTCAGTTTAATTAGTAGTTTTAGTTTACTCAGTGCAGGTTTTGTGTGGGGACAAAGTCATATTGAACCTGAGTTAAGTGGTATTAGTGCTCCTCCAGTTAATTTTGTTACCCCTCCAGTTAAAAAGAAGGCTAATCCCGTAGTGACAGCTCCTGCTCCAGTTAGAGTTGCTCCAGTAAAACCTAAAGTAGTCCCTCGAGCACCCGTTACTTCAACTACTTCTCCACCTTCCCCAGTTAGAGTAACTACCCCTGCTCGTCAGCGACAATCAGTTGTACCAGAGATTCGCAGCCAACAAACACCTGTATTATCTCCACCTAAGGTCAGTGTACCCAAAACAATTGATCGTCCTCCTACGGCTAATTTCCAGCCTGCACCAGTACTCACAACCATACCAACAACCCCAAATGTAGGCAAAAATAGCTATGTGGACAATAGCAGCAACTACAATTTGGGTTCAAGTGCCAGCACTCCTAAACCAGTTAGCGTAGTCATCACAGAACGAGCCACTGGTTGCAGGACAGTAGCACAACAGGGTCAGCTTACCCAAGGTAGCTGTAATGTTTCAGTATCAAAGCCTGCTCCTCCAAAAAGGGTTACTCCCAAAAGAGTTACTCCCACTAGAACTGTTGCTGTTACTAATAGGAAAAAGTACACTCCTGTTCGTTCTAGAACTACTCAAGCTCTTACTAAGCGTACCTATCCGGTTAATCAATATCAACAGGTAAGCCAAAAGAGTCCCGTTGCTAGTGCCAGTCCTAGTCCTAGTTCTACTGGGTCTAAGGGTTACAGCTCATACTATGCGAAAACAGGTCGTCCTGTCTATGCTAGCAACAACAATACCTCTCTACTATTTCCTCTCTCAGTTCCTTCAGCCATAAGCTCTGCTTTTGGCTGGCGTGTTCATCCTATCTCCGGTGACTATCGGATGCACACAGGTACTGATATTGCTGCACCTTTAGGTACACCAGTCCTAGCTAGCTATGTTGGTAAAGTTGCCTATGCTGACTATCTTGGTGGTTATGGTTTAACAGTAGTATTGCGTCATGAACAAGGAAGCCAAGAGTCTCGTTATGCTCACTTGGCTCAGATTTTTGTACGTCCGGGAGAGTCAGTTCAACAAGGAGAAATTATTGGCTTAGTTGGTAGCACAGGTAACTCTACTGGACCTCATCTTCACTTTGAATGGCGACACTTAATGCCTTCTGGTTGGGTTCCTGTAGATGCAGGAGTGCACCTTGAATATGCAATGTACAATTTAGTGAATGCTCTCCAAGCTGCTAGGCTTAATCCTGTTTCTAGTAAATAATTAGATAGAGAGAAAATTTACTCACTACCCAAGCAAAAACCCACGTAATTTAATCAATGATTACATGGGTTTATTTTTTGCAACTTACTACCTCAGAACCCGGTTATTCAAGTTTTGGGCAAGTTATTACATTTTTACCTGTCTGCTTTTCTGATAGCAGAATTGGCGGCAGGCTAAATGAATCTCATTCTGCTCCAGATCGTCAAAACTGTAGATACTAGGCACTAAATTTTTAGATTCACTTTAGAAACAAGTATAGTGCTTTCACTAAAGAACTGACTGCCCTTTCTTGGGTTTGAAGGAAGATTGCAATTAAGCAGGCTCAGCCTCTAAAGCTTCTGATACATTTTGTGCTTTCTCAGCTTCTACTTGTTTGAGGTGAATGTGTTTGTAGCCCAGCTTAATTTCAAACTCATCACCTGGATTTAAGCCCATTGCTTGAGTATAGGTTGAACCAATCACAATCTGACCATTTTTGTGTACGCTGACTCGATAGGTAGGTTCGCGTCCACGACCGTCTTTTGTGCTTTCTGGATCTAAGGGAACTCCTTTGGCAGCAAGGACTGCATCATAAAAATCAGTGAGATTCACACGAGTCTGTTCATTCTTTGTAATCGTGTAATATCCACAGAGTTTAGCTGTTTCTCTCCTTGAGTAATCATGTAGCTCCTTTACTTTTTGAAGTAATGCTTTCCCTGTTAAAGGAGGAGTATCAGGTAATTTTTCAGCCATAGCTTTGTCAAGTCTGTTTCAGTTTTTTAGGTAATTAAGATAGTCTATCATTCAAGATTGACTATATAAAAAATATATCGTTAAATTCTTCTAAGTTGAAACTTTTTTTGTAACAAGTTCTGAAATTTACAGAAATATTACAATTGAAGTAGTAATTTAAACAGTGAGCTAAATTATTCAATATTGTATTGTCGGTAATGTTAGCAGAGATATCACGATTAGATAGATCAACTCCAATGCTTGTATAACTAGATTATAGACTAACAATAGTATTGGAATAATGACCGATTCAGATTGCTCGAGTTAAATAAAAAAGAAAAAGATGATCACTGATGACTAGTTAAAGATAGAGATAATCTAAGAATTGCTTTTACCCTCTTGTCGATTGCGCTAATGTGTTGTTCCCAGGCTCTGTAAATGGTACAACTTGATTAGTAATCTCATTTATAAGATGGAAAAAGTATTCTCCTCTACTCCAAGGTGTATATTAATCTGCTAGTGGGAATTGGCGAAGGTTTTTAAAGATGCAAGTTATTTTCCAAGTAGTTCGACAAAAGCAAAATCAAGCTCCTCAAGTACAAACTTATAAGCTGGAAGTAGAGCCAAGAAATACTATTCTTGAATGTTTAAACCGTATCAAGTGGGAGTTAGATGGTAGCTTGGCTTTTCGCAAGAATTGCCGTAACACCATCTGTGGTAGCTGTGGGATGAGAATTAATGGTCGTTCAGCTTTGGCTTGTAAGGAAAATGTAGGTCAACAGTTGGCTCATTTGAGTGCATCTAACTCAAAGCCACCTGTAATCTCAATTTCCCCTTTAGGTAACTTTCCTGTAATCAAAGACCTGGTGGTGGATATGGAAAGCTTCTGGGAGAATTTAGAGGCGGTGGAACCCTATGTTAGTACTGAGGCGAGAAGCATACCAGAAAGAGAATTCTTACAAACTCCCCAGGAGCGCTTACAACTCAATCAGACTGGTAATTGTATCATGTGTGGTGCTTGCTACTCTGAGTGTAATGCCAAAGAAGTAAATCCTAATTTTTTTGGTCCCCACGCTTTGGCGAAAGCAAATCGAATGCTCCTCGATTCCCGTGATGATCAGCAAGAATCAAGGTTGGAAAAATATCATCAAGGAACTCAGGGAGTTTGGGGTTGTACTCGATGCTATATGTGCAGTGCTGTCTGTCCGATGGAGGTTGCACCCCTAGAACAAATTAGCCAAATTAAACAGCAAATTCTCGAGCGCAAAGAGGCTAACGATAGTCGCTCTATTCGTCATCGCAAGGTACTAGTTGAACTAGTCAAAGAAGGTGGCTGGATTGATGAGCGCAAGTTTGGTGTCATGGTAGTGGGCAACTATCTACGGGATCTCAAAGGCTTACTGAGTTTAGCACCCTTGGGTTTACGGATGCTCGCAAAGGGTAAATTTCCCCTTGGATTTGAGGCTTCTGAAGGCACAAATGAGGTACGTTCACTCATAGAAGCGGTAAAAAATTTACCCTCATCAACTTAGCGAACTTCCAAAAGATAGCGCCCTCTACCACTACTATCACGTGCATTAACAATCACGCGATAGGTACCGCGACGGGGCAAAGTTACACTCATTTGAGAATTGGTATTGGTGTTGCTTAGATTATCACTCTCGGCTATTTTCGTATAACTAGAATCTAGCAACATCAAATAGGTGTCAAAATCGGGACTTTTTAAAGAGAGAGTAACTGATTGACCTGCTTGACCTTCAAAAGTGTAGGTTTGATAGAGGCTACCATCAGAAGGCAAAGTCTGTGCACCAGGAGCGAGAATTCCCTGCTGTCTCAAAAGCCAGCCTCCCGAATTAACAACTGAGCCTTGATTACCACTACTAATTGCTGTGGCTCGCAGACGGTAGTTCCCCATTTCTGCACCACCATAAGTATTTGCCATGAGTAGGTAAGTTCCGTCTGCAGGTAAAGTGGCAATAATTCTTGCGTTTTTTCCACCTGCACTATCATCATCTTGAGCAACATCATGACCATTGGGACCAACAAGAAAGAGGTAAGAATCCACATCTCCACTTACCATTTCCACACGTATCCTTGTTCCCGCCTTACCTTCAAAGCGATAGACATCGTAAAAACTGTTGTCTCCTAGCCAAACTAAATCTCCCCTCTCCAGTCTGCCATTAACCACAGAACCATCCAATGGAAGTTGTCTGGGTGGTTTACCTCCACTTAGTGAGTCTCTGGGTTCCTGCGCTTGAGGAGTAGTACGCCCTTCACGTATAGCGCTTAAAAAAGGCTCAATCCGCTCGACAGGAATGGCAAAACCAATACCTACATTACCTCCGCCATTTCTACCATCAGAGGCGATAGCAGTGTTAACACCAATTACCTGTCCTTGGCTATTGAGTAATGGTCCACCTGAGTTCCCTGGATTAATCGCCGCATCAGTTTGAATTAATTCTCGGTTGCGGTCAATACGACTGACAATACCCACTGTGAAAGTGCCTTCTAGACCAAAAGGATTACCGATAGCAAAGGCTCGTTGACCAACTCTGACAGAATTGGGAACTGCTAAATTAACCGTGGGTAAGTCTCTCACGCCACTGATTTTAAGTGCAGCTAAATCTAAACCCTTATCACCAAAACCAACTACGTGTGCGGCAAATCGTCTACCATCAGCGAGGGTGACAGAAACAGTCCTCGCCCCACCAATCACATGGGCATTGGTTAAAATCAAACCATCTGAGGTGATAATACTGCCACTACCCTTACTACTACCGGAATTAATGGCGACGACGGCGGGGCTTACCTGCTCGTAAACGCGAATATTGGTCTCCTCATCAATATTTTGTGCTAAAGCTAGATTACTAGGCAGGAAACTGTAATTCTTGCTGTTGAGAAAGTTGAAAGGAGTTAGAGCATTAATCGCATTAAACCCTACTGCTGCTGCTAGAGCCAGAATTCCTGATTTGACTAAATGCTGCTTGCTTCCCTTCATAGTGAGATTTTGATTGTTGGAGTTCTGATTATTTTTTGTAACATTGTTGGGCAAAACAAGTACTTAGAGCTTTTCCCCATTTCTCACTCAAGACCTATTTTGCCTCGGTAATGTTTCGCTCCACAATTGCCAAATTCCACTGCCCTAACTGTGTCGTCTGGAAAGCCACAGAACTACCGTCGCCACTAATAGTCGGTTGAGCTACAGAACCGCGAATATTGACGCTTAAGAGTTGCGATCTCTGGCTTTGGCGATCATAGACCAGAATATCGCTTTTGCCCCGTTCTGTGGAGACATAGGCAATGTAGCGTCCATCAGAACTCAAACTAGGTTGGTCTTGAGTAGAGTCACGGCGATTGAGATTAGGTAGGGGGACAAGAATTTTTTGCTGCAAATCATAAAGGAAAATATCCCGGTGTCCATTGCGATCTGAAGCGAAGGCAAGATAACGACCATCACTGCTGTAAGCTGGATATTGCTCCGAACGATTGCTGTTAATTCCACCGCTAGGAATTTGAGGGGATTGTATTAGTGCAGCACTACAACTGGTGAGGCTAATAGCAAAGAGAATTAAGCTCAATTGGATGATTAATTTCATCGCTAATTATAGATACCAGATTTAAACTGAACACTTGCATTAAAAATCTACTTGCTTCTGGTGAAGGATTTTTGCTGCTAAGAGTTCACTACAATTAAATTCCTGTGGCTATCTCAATCAGATGTGCAATTTACCACATAAATTTGAACTAATACTCAAAATCTTCGTATCTTTCATCATCCTCTGACTTATCCAAGTTTGGTCTGCCTCTCTCAGGTTTGTCAATTGGCTGATAATCAACATAGTCAGACCTTGTTTGTTCTCGCTCCCTTGGGGAAGTAAAATCAGATTCTGTGGGTCGAGGTCGTCGTCTCCTTGGTCTTGGAGAAGCCTCATCTAGCTCATCCTCTGGACGTGGGCGGCGGGGTCTTCTAGAAGTAGAAGTCGTCCTCTCGTTCCATTGCTCACCTCTATCTTGCCATTCATCATACCTGCTTGGCTGTGACTCTGAAGAACGTGGACGACGGGGACGCTCTCGTGAAGTGGGTCTCTCAGTACCACTACCATTACCTCGAATTCTCAAATTACGAGGATCATCTGCTTCATATCCCATTTTCCTACTACTACGCGGGTCTTGGTAACCTCTAAGCCTTCGTTTTTCGTAGCGTTCTTCTTCATAAGGCTCTAACTCATCAAGTTCTGGCTCTCGATAAACCCTTGCCTCCCGGTAGTTACGGCTAACAGGTCTATCTTCATCTACAATCGGTGTATTACGCTTGGCTTGGTCTGTCGCGATACCTCGAAGGCGAATAGCTTCGAAAGCAAAAAAGATAGTGCTTCCGGCCAAGAGAAATTGACCAAATTGCAGAATGGGATCTAGTCGCCACCCGTTGGTCAACAGGATGAAGCCGCAGACAATACCCACAGCCGCAAAAAATATATCGTAGTCCCGTGATAGTTCTGGGCGAATAGAACGAACAAAGTACAATCCTGCTCCAGCAACTGCTAAAAAAATTCCCAGAATGGCGGCTGAATTCAACCCGAAATTTACCATTAGCTACTCTCCTAAGTCAGTCCTATGGTAACGATTAATGAGGATAGAGATCTACCACCTAGTTGACCTAAATTCTGGTCAAATGGGAATTTAATTTTCACTACAGGGCTAAATTATCACTTAAGTTTGCTGCGATTATGGGTACAAAAAACAACCTTGGCTTAATTGAGTGTAAAATCCCTGGCTTTTAGCTAGGGATTTTGACAAAATTCATGGGACACTGGGTTTTAGCTCAGTATGGTCACCAAATTTTATGAGCGGGTAATTTTATCCTGCTGGCTGATGAATATCAGCCCAACAATGACGGGAATAACTACGATTAAGCCGCCTGCGAGGAGACTGTATAAAAAGTTCGTCAATGAAGGAGTCATAGAGCCTCAAACTATTTTCTGACTATTGAATATCACTGTATCTAGTTTTAATATTCTGTCACAAAACTATCATTTTTTGTGACTTTGCTGTTAAGTTTTTGTAGCTTAACTTGAAGAGTGATGTTATCTATGGTGTGAGCATAATTTAGTTAAAGGTGAAGTACTTTTTCTTGTCTGATGGTTGGATAATTGGCAGAATCTGGGAATTAGGAGGCTTGTGGAATGAGAATATCTGGAGACGCAAGCCAGAAATTACCAGGCTCAGTCTGCGTATTATCGAACAAAATGAAAAACTGTGGCTCTATCAGGTAGAGGATGCTGTGCTGATGGTAGAAGTTAAACCCACTTCTTCCTCTCAATCAACAATTGGTCAGGTGGTACTTAAGCGTTTGATCAGTGCTGATCAAGCGATTGAACGTCTCACCACAGCGGAAGCAATTTCTTATCCCTCAGAAAATAGCCCATAAACCAGTAGTGAGAATCGAGGTCTTGCTTGTCAAACTTTTAAGAACTCTTGCAATCAGATCTAACAATAGTTACACTTCTTTAAATAATCTTCAGTTTCAAGAGACACTTTGCCCCAACCTTAATTTTCCTTGTTCCTAAGTACTGGGCAAGTGAAAGTTTGGCAGAAGGCAAGACTTACATACTGATAACAAAAGCGTCCAAGTAGACATTAAACTCTTAAAAGGAGGAGCGTAGTCGATGGGACTACCCTGGTATCGAGTACACACAGTCGTCCTGAATGACCCAGGTCGTCTTATTTCCGTGCATTTAATGCACACTGCCCTAGTTGCAGGCTGGGCAGGTTCTATGGCTCTTTATGAGCTAGCTATTTTTGATCCTAGCGATCCAGTTTTAAACCCCATGTGGCGACAAGGAATGTTTGTCCTACCCTTCATGGCGCGTTTAGGAGTAACTGGTTCTTGGGGTGGCTGGAGCGTCACTGGCGAAACCGGAGTTAATCCTGGTTTTTGGTCATTTGAAGGGGTTGCAGCCGCTCATATCGTATTGTCAGGTTTACTGTTCCTAGCAGCAGTCTGGCACTGGGTTTATTGGGACTTAGAACTTTTTAGAGACCCACGTACTGGCGAACCAGCTTTAGACCTACCGAAAATGTTCGGTATTCACCTTTTCTTATCCGGTCTTCTGTGCTTCGGTTTCGGAGCTTTCCACCTTACAGGTCTCTGGGGACCTGGAATGTGGGTTTCTGACCCCTATGGTGTTACAGGACACGTCCAAGGGGTAGCACCTGAATGGGGACCAGCAGGCTTTAATCCCTTTAATCCAGGGGGTATTGTGGCTCACCACATAGCTGCTGGAATTGTTGGTATTATCGCTGGTCTATTCCACCTCACTGTGAGACCACCGGAGAGACTATACCGAGCTTTGCGGATGGGTAACATTGAAACCGTACTTTCTAGCAGTATTGCGGCTGTATTTTTCGCCGCCTTCGTTGTTGCTGGAACCATGTGGTACGGAAACGCAGCTACCCCTGTGGAGCTATTTGGTCCCACCCGTTATCAGTGGGATGATGGTTACTACCAGCAAGAAATTCAGCGTCGTGTTGACGCTAACATAGCACAAGGCGATAGTCCCTCAGAAGCCTGGTCTAAAATTCCGGAAAAGTTGGCATTCTATGATTACATTGGCAACAGTCCGGCTAAAGGTGGCTTGTTCCGCGTTGGTCCAATGGTAGACGGTGATGGTATTGCCCAAGAATGGGAAGGACACGCCGTCTTTACTGATGCAGAAGGTCGTGAATTAACAGTGCGCCGGATGCCTAACTTTTTCGAGACTTTCCCTGTTATTCTGACTGACTCAGAAGGAATAATTCGTGCTGATATTCCTTTCCGACGTGCAGAATCTCGGTACAGTATTGAGCAAACTGGGGTCACTGTAAACTTCTATGGTGGAGCTTTGGACGGTAAAACCTTTAATGATCCACCAACAGTTAAAAAGTATGCCCGTCAAGCTCAACTGGGTGAAGCTTTTGACTTTGATCGCGAAACCCTGAATTCTGATGGTGTATTCCGCACCAGCACCAGAGGTTGGTTTACCTTTGGACACGCAGTATTTGCTCTGCTATTCTTCTTCGGTCATATCTGGCATGGTTCTCGTACCCTTTATCGAGACGTTTTTGCTGGTGTTGATCCAGAGCTTAGTGAACAGCAAGTTGAGTGGGGTTTCTTCCAGAAAGTTGGAGACAAAAGCACTCGTGCCAAAGAGACTACTTAATTGGTCCCAGAAAACAAATTTGGTTTTCAATTAACTAAGTCTAAATGGAATAACTAGGTTAGGGGAGTAGAAATGATTATTTCTACTCCCTTGCTCTTTAGTGTGACTTTTCTTGGTAAGATACTAAGTGGAGTCATCAAGAAACTTTGACATGGAAAGCGTTGCTTATATTTTAATCTTGGCTTTGGCAGTGGGTGTGCTTTTTTTTGCGATCGCCTTCCGGGAACCACCCCGTATCGGTAAATAAGAGAGAGGGTTAGGTAAGGTTGGTTCTAGCTTAAGCCTCTCCCCCCAAAAAATTCAGAAAAAGATTGGATCGGTAGCTAGATTGCCAATCCATCAACACTTCTAAGAAATACTTTCCCTTAGCACTCAAACGGTCTTTTGCCATGCAGTGCCCTGCTTGTCAACACACAGAAAGTCGAGTCCTTGAGTCCCGTTCTACAGAGGGAGGGATGAGTGTGCGGCGGCGGCGAGAGTGTTTGTGTTGTAAGCATCGCTTCACTACCTATGAGCGGGTGGAGTTTATACCTATTACCGTAATCAAGCGGGATGGAGCCAGGGAATCCTTTGATCGCTCTAAGCTATTACGTGGTATCGTGCGCGCCTGCGAGAAAACAGGAGTATCTCACCAGCGTCTTGAATCGATTGTTGGGGAAATAGAAGCTAAGCTGCAGCAAAGTTCCAGGCGGGAAGTTAGCAGCAATAGTATTGGAGAGTTTGTACTAGAGTATCTGCGAAAAGAGAATGAAGTTGCCTATGTGCGTTTCGCCTCAGTTTATAGGCAGTTTCAGGGGATCAAAGATTTTGCTGAAGCCCTCAACCAGCTACAGCAAGATAATGAAGAGCATGATAATGATGTAAGTGATTGGCATAGTCAAAATTTTACAGTGGTAGAAGAAACTATGGATAATCCATCAGCAATCGCAACTCCTTAAGATGGGCTTTTGCCCAATGATTGTTTTTAAATTATCTAAGAGTTTATTTCTGAGTTAGAATAGAGTTCCTACACCCTGTCTGAATACGCCCGAAAGATTCCCCTGTAGATGAGTTGATTGAAGAAATATTTGAATTAAGGCGTACTCTGGGTATAGGTTACGACACTTCAAGGTGAGTGTACATCGACAGGAGGCAAAGTAACTACGGAGATAAAAACTAGGAAACTAAACACACATGGTCAGTCAGAAAATAAACTCTACTACGGACATTGGCTTTACCCACGAAGATTTTGCTGCCCTTCTTGATAAGTATGATTATCACTTTAGCCCTGGTGATATCGTTGCCGGCACTGTATTTAGTATGGAACCAAGGGGAGCTTTGATTGATATCGGAGCAAAAACCGCCGCCTATATTCCGATTCAGGAGATGTCAATCAACCGGGTAGATGATCCTGTAGAAGTTCTGCAACCCAACGAAACAAGAGAATTTTTCATTCTGACTGACGAGAATGAGGATGGGCAATTAACACTTTCTATCAGGCGCATTGAGTATATGCGTGCTTGGGAAAGGGTGCGGCAGTTGCAAACAGAAGATGCAACTGTGCGTTCCAATGTATTTGCGACGAACCGTGGTGGTGCTTTGGTTCGTATCGAGGGTTTGCGCGGTTTTATCCCCGGTTCCCATATCAGCACTCGCCAAGCGAAGGAAGACTTAGTTGGTCAAGATTTACCTCTCAAATTTCTTGAGGTAGACGAAGACCGCAATCGTCTAGTATTGAGTCATCGCCGTGCTTTAGTAGAGCGCAAGATGAATGGCTTACAAGTTGGAGAAGTTGTTGTCGGTTCTGTGCGTGGCATCAAACCTTACGGTGCTTTCATTGACATCGGTGGTGTAAGTGGACTACTCCACATTTCGGAAATCTCCCACGATCACATTGATACCCCCCATAGTGTATTTAATGTCAATGATGAGTTAAAAGTAATGATAATTGACTTAGATGCAGAGAGGGGTCGTATTTCCCTATCAACAAAACAGCTTGAGCCAGAACCAGGTGATATGCTCAAGAATCGTGATTTGGTTTTTGAGAAAGCTGAAGAAATGGCAGAAAAGTATCGTCAACAATTATTACAAGAAGCTGCTGGTGAAGTTGCAGTAGAAACAGAAGAAGCGGACTTAGAAACAGAAGCATACGATGAGGAAGCAATGGTATCGGTAGCAGTTGACGAATAGTCAAAACATTTAGTTAATTAAGATGGAGGGAGCAACCCTCTTTTTTTGTCTTATTTTACTCAAGCCAAGTTGATCTACTGCAAAAGGAGGGCGAGTTGGCAGAAATTCAGGTATCAAAACTGACATTTGCTAATATCCAAGCAATTATTTTTGATAAAGATGGCACTCTTGAGGATTCCCAAACTTTTTTGCGGGAATTGGCGCAAAAACGAGCTCGTTTAATTGATGCTCAGATTCCTGGAACAGGAGAACCTCTGCTGATGGCTTTTGGCATTCAGGAAAATAGACTTGATCCCACTGGACTTATGGCAGTTGGTAGTCATCAAGAAAATGAAATTGCTGCTGCTGCTTACATTGCAGAAACAGGTAGAAGTTGGTTTGAGTCATTGAAAATTGCCCGTAGTGCCTTTGCCCAAGCTCAAAACTATTTCCTCGATAGAGTAGAGCATTCATCTCCTTTTACAGGCAGTTTAGAAGTTGTTAAGTTGTTAGCGAAAGCTGGCTTAAAATTGGGTATTCTCTCGGCTGATTCTACCAAGGGAGTAGAAACCTTCGTCGAACGTCATCAACTGAGTGATTATATTCAACTGAGTATGGGGGTTGATGCCCAAAGTCTTCAAAAACCCAATCCTGCTTTGTTTCTTCAAGCTTGCCAAAAATTAGCTGTTGAGCCCAGCACAACCTTGATGGTAGGAGATTCTGCTGGTGATATGGCTATGGCGCATCAAGCAGGTGCTGCAGGTGCGATTGGCATTTGTTGGGGAACTACTCAAGCACCACATCTGGCACAAGCTGATATCACGATTGCCCATCTGGAGGAAATTCAAGTTGTTGGGGGTTAATATTTAGCTTTGAGAGTCGAATAATTATTTAGGCTAAATTATTTAAAGATTAAGTAAGAATTCGGAGCTGAATGTTTTTCTTCTGTTCGAGGTGAGCTATGCTTTGTGTTCAGATAGTGTTGCTTAGTTAAGCATTCTCACAGGGGCTTGTTTGGCAGTGAATTCATTATGTAGCTAATAATTGAATGAGCTGCATTCCTTTGTTAACCTACTATTTACCTCATAAAAGGAGTAGCTAAAATTGTCCCGTCGTTATTTTTTTACCTCTGAATCAGTTACTGAAGGTCATCCTGATAAAATCTGCGACCAGATTTCTGATACGATTTTGGACGCTATGCTAACTCAAGACCATAGCAGTCGCGTTGCCGCAGAAGTTGTGGTTAATACTGGTTTAGTTTTAATCACCGGAGAAATTACATCTCAAAGTCAAGTTAACTTTGTTAATTTAGCAAGGAATAAAATAGCTGAAATTGGCTATACAGATGCTGATAACGGTTTTTCTGCTGATAGTTGCTCAGTTTTGGTTGCTCTAGATGAACAATCACCTGATATTGCCCAAGGTGTAACTACTGCCCAAGAACAACGTCAGGCAATGAGTGATGATGAACTAGACAAAATTGGTGCTGGTGATCAGGGTTTGATGTTTGGTTTTGCCTGCAACGAAACACCTGAGTTGATGCCTATGCCTATTAGTTTGGCACATCGAATTTCTCTTCGCCTAGCAGCAGTGCGAAAAACTGGTGAATTATCCTATCTACGTCCAGATGGAAAAACTCAGGTAAGTGTGGCTTATGAAGATGGTAAGCCAGTTGGTATTGATACCATCTTGATTTCTACTCAGCATACGGCGACTATTGGTGAGATTACCGATGGGGCTGCTGTCCAGGCGAAAATAAAAGAAGACCTCTGGAAAGCAGTGGTGGAACCGGTTTTTGATGATATAGACGTTAAACCCGATGCTGATACCAAGTTTTTGGTCAATCCCACAGGAAAATTTGTAATTGGTGGTCCTCAGGGAGATTCTGGCTTAACTGGTAGAAAGATTATTGTTGATACCTACGGTGGCTATTCTCGTCATGGAGGTGGTGCTTTCTCTGGTAAGGATCCCACAAAAGTAGATCGCTCCGCAGCCTATGCTTGCCGTTATGTGGCGAAAAATATTGTCGCTGCGGGTTTAGCAGATAAGTGTGAAGTGCAAGTGAGTTATGCTATTGGCGTGGCTCGACCTGTGAGCATTTTTATTGAAACCTTTGGCACTGGTAAGGTTGACGATGATTTGTTGTTGGATTTAGCGCAAAAGCATTTTGAATTGCGTCCGGCGGGAATCATTCAAACCTTTAATTTGCGAGGTTTGCCCGCACAACGAGGTGGTCGTTTCTATCAGGATTTGGCAGCCTATGGTCACCTAGGACGCACTGACTTAGATTTGCCCTGGGAAAAGACTGATAAAGCTGAAATTCTCAAAAAAGAGGCACTGAGTGAATCTTTGTCTGGCAGTGCTAGTTAATTTTATCTAAGAAAACTAGATTGATTGCTGATCAATTGACATCAGCAGTCAGTCTAGAGTCATGCCTTGGTTTTTATTTTTCGGGCAAACAACTAACAATTAACACGAAATCTCCCGGCTAGAGTACGGGAGATGATTTAAAGCCTTTTCACACAGGCCTTTCCAGATATCTTCTGTGTGCATCAATCATCTATAGCCAAGTTAACTCAAAAAAGTGTAACCTCTCCAATGTATGGCGCTAAGAATCCAGGAGAGAGCAATAACACCATAAACCCAGCGCTTAATTACTGCATCACTAGGTAAAGGCTGACAAAATTTGCCAAGTATCCCTTTGATGAATTGCCCCTGTTGCTGTGTTTTAATCTTAGTGTTTCCTCTAATCGCATTTTCCCAATTTGTGAGGATGCAACTTCCTTGATTAAACTGCCACTGTAAAACCATTAGGGGAACAAAAATAAGGTGAATCAGTAGCCAGTTTCTTGGTAGCAACCAACCGAAGACTACGAAGAGGAGAATAACTAGATGGACAATTTTCAATAGCCCCAATAGCACTTTACGCAATATTTCCATTCTGTTTAGTTTTCAGCACTCGCTAACTAACTTAACTAGGTATTTCTATTACTGCACAATTCCTGAGTGACCATCAATTTCCTCCATGGGTTCAGCTTGTCCCCCTAAATATTGAGCTAGGAATTGTTCTGCTACGGCATAGAAATGGAGGCGATTTTCAGGACGGGCAAAACCGTGTCCTTCGTCAGTGTAGAGAACGTATTGCACTGGTTTTCCTGCTTGGCGCATAGCAGCGACAATTTGTTCACTTTCTGCTTGTTTAACGCGGGGATCATTGGCACCCTGTCCAATCAGTAGAGGTTTCTCAATTTGATCAACGAAAAATAGAGGGGAACGTGAGCGTAAAAATTCCTCTTCTGTGTCCAAATTTCCCACCTGATGTTGCAGTCTTGCCATTAGAGGTTTCCAGTAAGGAGGAATGCTTTGCAGCAAGGTAATTAAATTGCTTGGTCCCACAATATCCACACCACAGGCAAAAACATCGGGAGTAAAGGTTAGCCCCACTAATGTGGCATAGCCACCGTAGGAACCACCCATAATCGCAATTTTTTGGGGATGGGCAATGCCTTGTTCTATTAGCCACGACACTGCATCAATTAGATCATTATGCATCGTCGCAGCCCACTGGCGATTACCCGCATTGAGGAAGTCCTTACCGTAGCCAGTTGAGCCCCGGAAATTTACTTGGAGTACCCCATAGCCTCGATTTGCTAGCCATTGGACAACTGGATTATAACCCCAGGTATCCCTTGCCCAAGGACCACCATGAACTAGTAATACCATTGAGAGGGGAACCTCCCCACCCAGAGGTAAGGTGAGATAGCCATGAATTTCCAAGCCATCCCTAGCTACATAGCTAATAGGTTTCATGGGTACCAGGGGCAAATTTTCTAATTCTGGCTGATTGCTGAAAAGTAAAGTGCTAGTTTGGGATTCGCGGTCATATCTGTAGTAGTATACAGGGCCATCGTCGGTGAGATATGCCACCAGCCAAATTTTATCCTCTAAATCGCGACTGACTATGGAGAACTCTCCGTCACTAATTTTACTTAATACTTCAAAATCCTCAGCAATACTACGGTCAAAGATTTCCCACTGTTCCTTCTCTTTGTAGAAAGACACTGCTTCAATTTCCCTGGTTATAGGATTAACCATGACCCCACTCACATCGTATTGGTTATCTTCGGCCAATACCCTTTCCTCACGAGTTGCTAAATCGAGAGTGATTAAACGTTGGGTGTTGGCATCGTGGGAGCCAATTAGATATAAATTATTGCCATTCTGGGAAAAACCCACTGCACCACCGGAATCATCTGCTCCCCAGTGGCGAAGACTTTCCCAAGTTTGTTCTTGGTTTTCTCGAAATAATAACTCAGTGCTACCATCAGGATTAGTGCTAAGGGCTGAGCGAACCACAAAATCAGCATCGGCTGTCCAACTGATAATATTACCAGGATTAGCAGTATCAAATTCTACTGCACAGTTTTTTAAATTGATGCGATAAACATCGAATTGGTGACGATTTTCCAAATTTAATCCCACCAGAATCTCGTAGGGAAATTCACGGTCTAGGGCAATTACTTGTGCTTTTACACCCTCGAAAGGAGTTAAATCTCGTACTAGATTAGACTTGATATTTACTGCATAGAGATGAAAATTTTCGTCCCCATCTGAGTCTTGAAGATATATTAATTGTTCCGGATTATACGTCCAAAAGTAAGTACGAATTCCTCGTTTTTGATCTGCTGTTAATTGTTGTTCTTTTTCTTGTTCAGGAGTACGCAGCCACACTTGCAGAACATCATTAGCATCTGGTGCTAAATAAGCCAAATGCTTTCCATTGGGGGAAATTTGGGGTCGAGTACGTTGGGGATTGCCAAAAAGTATTGTGCGGGGTATCAAGGGTAGAAGCTGATTTTTCAATGTCATAGCCATAAGTCTAACTGTTAACTTATTTTGCCTGATTTGAAGTTATAAATAATTATTCCAAACCTAAAAACATAACATATTTAAATTGAGATTAAGCTAATTATCAAGAAATACATAGAATTTTAAATATAAAGTTTTTTTATCTTTTATTTAGTTATTTAGAATTTTTTGTGATTTTTTCCCCAATTAGTACCTAAAAATCGTTAGCCTGATGTTGACTTGATTATTTCTTTATGAATTAGATAGCCATGCAAAGTCTGAAAGGTCAAGCCGCTTTAGTTACTGGCTCCAGTTCTGGAATTGGGGCTGCTGTAGCCAAATGTTTAGCTGAAGCTGGTGCCAAGGTAGTAGTTAACTACTCCCGTAGTTCCAAAGGCGCAGAACAAGTAGTTACAGAGATTAAGGAGAAGGGTGGAGAAGCAATTGCACTCCAAGCTGATGTGAGTCAGCAAGACCAGGTCAACAAGATGTTTGATGATATGCTGGCAGCGTTTGGCAAAATCGACATCTTGGTGAGTAATGCAGGTCTGCAAAAAGACAATAATTTACTGGATATGTCTTTGCAGGAGTGGAATACCGTAATTGGTGTTAACCTTACAGGTCAATTCTTGTGTGCTCAAAGAGCAGCCAAAGAATTTATCAGTCAGGCAAAAGAAAATGGTACCTTTGGTACAGGAAAATGCATTGGCAAAATTATCTGTATGAGTTCGGTGCATGAGGTAATTCCCTGGGCAGGTCATGTGAACTATGCTGCTTCTAAGGGAGGATTAATGCTGTTTATGAAGAGCGTTGCTCAGGAACTAGCACCTCTTAAAATCCGTGTTAACAGTATAGGACCCGGAGCGATTAAAACACCAATTAACCGCGAAGCTTGGGAAACACCAGAAGCAGAAGCCGAACTGTTGAAATTGATTCCCTACAAACGAGTAGGTGAACCAGAAGATATTGGTAAAGCTGCTGTTTGGCTATCATCTGATGATTCTGATTATGTTCATGGTGTCACCTTATTTGTAGATGGCGGGATGACTCTCTATCCCGGATTTGAATCTGGTGGCTGAGCCATGGGTGAAGCTTAAATCAAAATAGAGAGGAGCTGATTCTAGGTGACATCAGCCTTAGTGTAGGGGTTGATGAAGGTCTAGAACTATTCTCTACCCCTACCAATGATTCTTCTTTGACAATGGCTTCTAGTGACAACCGATGGTTCAGAAAAACGACCCATTGCCCCACTTAGTTCAGTGAATCAGCTTGCAGCAGCACAGCAACCATTGGTCACAGGTCAAAGTTGACAAACGACAGATGACATCAGGAGCAAGAAAGATGAGCATTCACTTTGGACGAGATATCTGTGGCGATTTAGAAGCTGCGGAAACGAGGGAATGGTTAGTTACTAACGGTATTGGTGGTTATGCTTCAGGTACAGTGGCTGGTCTGGTGACCAGACGCTATCATGGCTTATTGGTGGCGGCACTGCAACCCCCTTTGGGTCGGACTTTACTGGTAACCAAACTTGATGAAGTTGCCCATTACAATCAGAAGTCCTATCCTTTGTACACCAACCGTTGGCAAGATGGAACCGTTGCTCCCTACGGTTATCAAGAGATTGAAAGCTTTCGGCTCGAAGGTACAACACCTGTCTGGACTTTTGCCTTGGCCGATGCTCTACTGGAAAAACGGATTTGGATGGAACTAGGGGCAAACACTACCTACATCCGCTATACTCTCTTGCGGGCTAGTGGAACTGTCAATCTGTCCCTTAAAGCTTTGGTGAACTATCGCGATTACCACAGTAGTACCTATGGTGCTGATTGGCGGATGCAAGTGGATGCGGTGGACAAAGGTGTGCGAGTAACTGCCTTTGATGGTGCAAACCCTTTCTATTTATTTCTAGATCAAGGTAATATTCATCCCTGCCATGATTGGTATATGGGCTATGACTTGGCAGTGGAAAGGTATCGGGGACTCAGCGAGAGTGAAGATCATCTCCATGCTGCTAATTTGGAAGCTAATTTGCAAGTTGGAGAATCTGTAACAGTAGTTGCGAGTACCGAGAGCAATCATCAAGTAGATGGTCAAATAGCCTATAAAGCACGCCAGTATTATGAGCAACAGTTACTCCAGCGCTGGCATGCAACACCCTATCTCAATACCGAGAATACTCCTGATTGGGTAGAACATCTGGTTCTCGCTGCTGACCAATTTATTGTCAGTCGTCCTTTGGCAGATAATCCCGATGGCAAAACTGTCATCGCTGGCTATCACTGGTTTGGGGATTGGGGCAGAGATACCATGATTGCCCTATCTGGGTTAACCATATCCACTGGTCGTCCTGAGGTTGCCCGCACTATTTTAAGCACCTTTGCTCGCTATTTGGATCAGGGAATGTTACCTAATCTTTTCCCCGACAAGGGAGCAGAGCCAGAATACAATACCGTTGACGCGATTCTCTGGTACTTTGAGGCAGTCCGAGCCTACTATGAAGCAACCAAAGATGATGCCTTTTTGCAAGAACTCTTCCCGATTCTGGCTGAAGTAGTGGATTGGCATCGACGGGGTACTCGCTATAATATCCACCTCGATAGTAGTGATGGCTTAATTTATGCAGGAGAAGCAGGGGTACAACTAACCTGGATGGATGCCAAAATTGGTGACTGGGTTGTGACACCACGCATTGGTAAACCTGTGGAGATTAACGCCCTGTGGTACAACGCTCTGGTTATCATGGCGGACTTTGCTAAGAAGTTAGGTCAACAATACCGCGAATATGAGCTGATGGCAGAGAAAACAGCCACAGGCTTCCAAAAATTCTGGAATGATGCTTTGGGCTACTGCTATGACGTGATTGATACTCCAGATGGTGATGATGCTGCTTTGCGTCCCAACCAGATTTTAGCGGTATCTTTGCCAGCACCAGAGTTGAAGATGGTGCCTCCTCTGCTGACACCGAGCCAACAAAAAAGTGTGATGGAAGCTTGCAGTCGCGCTTTATTGACATCCCATGGTATGCGTTCTCTAGCTCCCGATAGCCCCGACTACAGTGGGCATTACGGTGGTAACTCTTTTGAGCGAGATAGTGTTTATCACCAAGGTATTACTTGGGGTTGGCTCATTGGACCTTTTGTTCAGGCACACCTGCGAGTGTACCAAAACCCAGAGCAAGCAAGACAACTTCTCGAACCGATGGAATTCCATCTCCAAGCTGCTGGTTTAGGCAACATCAGCGAAATTTTTGATGGAGATTCGCCCATGACTCCTCGGGGGTGTATAGCCCAAGCCTGGAGCGTAGCTGAGGTGCTACGAACCTGGCTGCTAACTAATTAGGGAGAAAAATTTTCTCCTTTGTGGAGTTTCATCTCCGGTCAATGTTACTCCACCATTGCGCCAGAGTAAGCATAGTCCACTTAATAGTGATGGCTTGCTAGACACGCGATTTTCTCAAGTTAAACTCTACAACTTATACATAGCTATGACTAAGGAACATCAAAGACTAGAAGAAGACCGCGCTCGCAGTGCCCATTGGAAGCGTTGGGGACCCTATTTGAGCGAACGCCAATGGGGAACAGTGCGTGAAGATTACAGCCCCTATGGAGAAGCCTGGGATTATTTTTCCCATGACCAATCTCGCTCCCGTGCCTATCGTTGGGGAGAAGATGGTATTTTGGGGATTTCTGATAATCACCAACGGCTCTGCTTTTCCCTTGCACTCTGGAATGAACAAGACCCAATCCTTAAAGAGAGGATTTATGGTTTGACTGGTAGTCAGGGTAATCATGGTGAGGATGTCAAAGATTATTATTTTTATCTGGACAGCACTCCAACCCATTCTTATATGAAAGGGTTATATAAATATCCTCAATCACAATTTCCCTATTCTTGGCTGGTAGAAGAAAACCAGCGTCGGGGACGTGGTGGCATGGAGTTTGAACTCCTAGATACGGGGGTATTTGATGACAATCGCTACTACGATGTTTTTGTTGAGTATGCTAAGGGTTCAGCCGAAGATGTCTTAGTCAAAATTACCGTTTGCAACCGGGGTCCAGAAGCCGCTACACTGCACGTTTTGCCAACTGTTTTGTTCCGCAACGAGTGGTCTTGGGGACACGATAATGAGAAACCAAGCCTCAAAGGCAGCAAACCCGGTATGATTGCAGCTAGCCACCCAACTTTGGGACAGCGCTGGCTGTATTTTGACCAGCAACCGGAGTTATTATTCACTGAGAACGAAACTAACTACGAGCGTCTGTTTGGTTCGCCCAATCCTTCTCCCTACGTTAAAGATGGCATTAATAATTACATAGTTAATGGTCAAAAGGGAGCAGTTAATCCTCAACAGGAGGGAACTAAAGCTGCAGGACATTATGTCCTCACCGTTGGCGCTGGGGAGAGTCAAACCATCAAGCTGCGTCTGAGTGACACTCCAGATATGGGTCAGCCTTTTGGGGCAGAATTTGACCAAACTTTTGCCTCTCGTCTCCAGGAAGCTGATGAATTTTACAATGAAGTAGCAGCTTCAGGAATGGCAGAAGACCTGAGTAATATCCAGCGTCAGGCATTTGCTGGCATGATGTGGACGAAGCAATTCTATCATTATGTGGTGGAAGACTGGATTAAAGGCGATCCTGGAACTCCCAAGCCACCAGAATCTCGGAAAAATGGCAGAAATAAGGAATGGACTCACCTATTTAACGATGACATTCTCTCGATGCCCGATAAATGGGAATATCCCTGGTTTGCTGCTTGGGATTTAGCTTTCCACGCCATTCCTTTGGCAATGATTGACCCCGAATTTGCCAAGCGTCAGTTAGACTTGATGACGCGAGAGTGGTATATGCACCCCAACGGACAAATTCCTGCCTATGAGTGGGCATTTGGCGATGTTAACCCTCCTGTCCATGCTTGGGCGACTTGGCGAGTATATAAAATCGACCAGAAAATGACTGGTGGTAAGGGAGATACTCAATTTTTGGAGAGAGTATTCCAAAAGCTACTGCTGAACTTTACCTGGTGGGTAAATCGCAAGGATGCTGAAGGTAATAATGTCTTTGAGGGTGGCTTCCTCGGCTTAGATAATATTGGGGTATTTGATCGCAGTGCGCCTCTACCCACAGGCGGTAAATTAGAACAGGCAGATGGTACCAGTTGGATGGGTATGTTCTGTTTGAATTTACTGACAATTGCTCTGGAATTAGCCCAATATAATCCTGTTTACGAAGATATTGCTAGCAAGTTCCTAGAACATTTCCTCTACATCGCCGATGCTATGAATAATATTGGTGAAGGTAAGACGGAACTGTGGGACGAAGAGGATGGTTTCTACTACGATGTGCTGCATCTACCTGATGGTAAGCAAATTCCTCTCAAGGTTCGCTCCATGGTAGGCTTGATTCCCATGTTTGCGGTGACTACCCTGGAACCCGAAATCATCGACAATCTACCTGGATTCAAGAAGCGCTTGCAGTGGTTCATTGATAACCGTCCCGATTTAATTTTCAATGTCGCTTGTATGCGCACTCCAGGTATGAAGGAACGACGCTTACTGGCGATTACCTTCCCTGGACACAGCCCAGAACACCCAGAAGATGGCAGATTGGGCAAAATTCTTCTGAAAATGCTTGATGAGACCGAATTTTTGGGACCCCATGGTATTCGCGCCTTGTCTAGTTTCCACAAGGACAATCCCTATATTTTCTACACCGAAGGTGAAGCACACCGGGTAGACTATGAACCCGCTGAGTCTAGTAGTGGTTTATTTGGTGGTAATTCCAACTGGCGTGGTCCTGTCTGGTTCCCAGTTAACTTCCTGTTAATTGAATCACTACAGAAGTTTTATCACTATGTTGGTGATGATTACAAGGTTGAATTTCCCACTGGTTCAGGAAATAAAATGACCCTATGGCAAGTATCAATGGAACTCTCGAAGCGCATGATTGATACTTTTGCTCGCAACGGAGCAGGAAATCGCCCAGTTTACGGTGCTATTGAGAAATTCCAGAATGATCCTTACTGGAAAGACTTGATTCTATTCTATGAGTATTTCCACGGCGATAACGGTGCAGGTATTGGTGCTAATCACCAAACTGGTTGGACTGGTTTAGTTGCAAAATTAATCCAGCAAACCACCATGTATGGCTGTCATAGTGCAGCGCCTGTACCTGTGGATACAGAAGTTGAACCCACAGCATTGAACTAGGTAATGAGAACACTTTAATGGGTAATGGGAGTGATGAGACTTCTTGCAGAAGTCAAGTAATAGGTAATAAGTAATAAGTAATAAGTACAAGAATTTACGAAAAACTGATTACCACAATACTTCTTGGTGCGCATTCCCTTGCGCCTTGTGGCGACGCGGGATCGCATCCGATGAAAGCAAGAGGTCTATTATAGTTCCCATTGCTCATTATCAATCTAGCAATTGGTATTGAGAGGAGAACACAAGGAAAATGGCTGATCTACATTACGATATTGTAATCATCGGTGCTGGCGCTGGTGGTACAGCAATGGCGAGAAAACTGGCTCCCACTGGTAAAAAAATCCTAATTTTAGAACGTGGCGATTGGCTACCCAGAGAAAAGCGTAATTGGGATCCTGAAGAAGTTGCAGTCAATGGCTGCTACGAAAACTCAGAAGTGTGGTTGGATGCAGAAAATAATCCAGTACACACCAACTGTCACTATAACGTGGGTGGTAACACCAAATTCTGGGGCGCAGCCCTATTCCGCTTTCGGGAAAGGGATTTTGAAGAAGTACAACATCCCGATGGTATCTCTCCAGAATGGCCTTTAAAATACAAGGACTTTGAGCCTTATTACACCGAGGCTGAAAAGATGTACGATTGTCACGGTGTTCAGGGAGAAGATCACACAGCACCACCAATGAGTGAGGATTATCCCTATCCCGCCATTGCCCATGACCCTACTTTAGAGGATATGGTAGGGAAGCTCAAGTCTCAGGGACTCCATCCCTTTCACCTACCCACTGCGATTCGTCGCAATGATGACCAATCATTTTTAAGTGAGTGTGTGCGCTGTCACACCTGCGATGCTTTTCCCTGTCAAATTGGTGCGAAAGCTGATGCAGAGTGGAATGGGGCGCGTCCTGCACTTAAATATCCTAATGTTACCCTGCTAACAGGAGCCAAAGTAACTCGTCTACTCACCAGTCCTTCGGGAAGAGAAGTTACAGGTGTAGAAACCAATCTCAGTGATGGTGTCAAAATCTTCAAAGGTGATATCGTAGTCGTTGCTTGTGGTGCGATTAATTCTGCAGCTTTATTATTGCGCAGTGGAAACGACAAACACCCCACAGGTTTAGCTAACAGCTCCGATCAAGTGGGACGCAATTATATGTATCATCTTCTAGGAGCATTAGTAGCGGTTTCCAGTAAACCCAATGAACGACGCTTCGAGAAGACAGTGGGAATCAATGATTTCTACTGGGGTGAAGAAGGTTATGAGTATCCCATGGGTAATATCCAAAGTACTGGAGAAATTCTACCCGTTATGCTCAAAGCCATGTTCAATGAGCCATTACCAGGATGGACATTCGAACAGATGTATAATCATGCTACCGACTGGTGGTTTATGACTGAAGATGTACCTGATCCCAATAACCGAATTACTTGGGAACAGAACACAGTCAAAATCAGCTACAAAGAAAATAATCGCGTTTCCTATGACCGTTTGCAAAAGCGTTGGATTGAAATTTTGCAAAGTCTAGAAATGTGCGATAAATTCTTCACTTTGAATGAATCTACTTACCAAAGTTTGAAGGTAGGAATTCAAGGTGTAGCCCACCAATGCGGTACTTGTCGCTTCGGTACAGACCCCAAAACTTCGGTGCTAGATATTAATTGTAAGGCGCACGATTTGGATAATTTGTATATAACTGATTCCAGTTTCTACCCTTCCAGTGCAGCCTTAAATCCAACCCATACTCTGTTGGCTAATGCGTTGCGTGTAGGCGATCATTTACTAGAGCGGATGAAGTAATTCCTCCAATTATTTAGAACTATATGTAATTCCTCAATTCCGTATTGGGGGATTTTTTTTCCGTCCTTATTTTACTCAATCAGGTGTGGGTAAGCATTTAGATAGTTTGTCATACTAAATCCTGTTCACAGAGTAACCTTATATGCACAACTTCAAACCCTTGTCCCAACGCCCCATTTCCCTAATTCCCTACAAGGGTAAAAGCTACTTTTACAACCGAACTTAGTATCAGGATCGCTTTGCTGATAGTGTTGTCTGTAAATATTTAGGATTCTATCTTCACCGAAGAGGATACCACTGCCATTGCAAGGGAAATAGCGATCAATAGAATTATCTACCCGGTTGTATGCAGTATCGTACATGGTTCGCAACATCTGATGAACTTTTGAAGTCAATAAAATTTCTAACTAATTACTGGAACAATCGTTTCAAAATGTGTTATATTGTTTTTATCAGCAGCAAATTGACAGTTATGCCTAGACAAAAAGAATTTGAAAAGGAGGAAGTGTTAGAAAAAGCAATGAATACCTTCTGGCGTTTTGGCTTTGAAGGAACATCAATGCAAAGCTTGGTTAAAAATATGGGGATAAATCGCAGTAGTCTGTACGAGACTTTTGGTGATAAACGCTCTTTGTTTGAAGCGGCAATTACCCATTACGAAAAGACTAGAATGCAGGGTATGGTAGATTTTTTGCAGGAAATGGGAGCATCTAAACCTGCTATTACTAAAGTATTTTATAACTTAATCGACCAAAGCATTAGTGACGAAGAACGACGCGGTTGTTTTTTAACTAATACGGCAATCGAATTATGTCCCCACAATCCTCAGATGGCAAAAAGAATTGCTACGGATATGAAGATAGTGGAAAAAGCGTTTTATAAAGTACTGTTAAAGGCCCAAGCAAAAGGAGAAATCGCCCCGCACAAAGACTTGAGTCAGATAGCACAATATCTCACCTCTAGCTTTCAAGGAATACGAGTCATGGCAAAAATCAACCAAGAACCAGAATTCCTCAGAAATATTGTCAAAGTAACACTGTCAGTGCTGGACTAATTTTTTTTACCTTTTAATGGAACGATTGTTCTGAATAAGGTTTTACTAATTAATCATCTATCAAGGAAAATCATTATGAGCCTTCAAATCTCTCAAGCTGTCGCTTTAATAACTGGTGCAAACAGAGGTATTGGGCGTGCTTTCGTCGAAGCATTGCATCAAGCAGGAGCAAAAAAAATCTATGCCACAGCCCGAAACATTGACTCTCTTCAAGAGATAGTGGCAATTGACCCCAATAGCATTATTCCTCTAAGTTTAGACGTAACCAATTTGGCTCAAATTGAAGCAGTAGCCAAACAAGCAGTTGATGTAAATTTGCTAATTAATAATGCGGGAATTGTAAGTAATGGTGGACTCTTTATTGATACTACTGTGCAAGCTGCCCGCTCAGAAATGGATGTAAATTACTTTGGTACATTGAATATGATTCGTGCCTTTGCACCAATATTAAAACAGAATGGAGGTGGTGCGATCGCCAATCTTGCCTCCCTTGCTTCTTATGTTAATGTTCCAGTGTTCGCTACTTATAGTGCTTCTAAGGCTGCACTACACTCTTTAACTCAAGCAACTCGCGCCGAATTAGCTAATCAAAATACCTTGGTAATTGGTCTATATCCTGGTCCTGTGGATACTAGAATGACCACTGATTTACCGCTAGATAAAGTTTCTACCAGTCAAGTTGCCGATGCTTTGCTGACAGGAATTGAACAAGGGACTGAAGATATTTATCCTGATGCGATGGCAGCAAACATACTTACTGATGTAGGTAAAGAACTCAAAAATATCGAAAAGCAGTTTGCGGAAATGTTGCCTGAGTAAACACCAAAGGATAAAGAGATGCCTTGAAAATCGCGCTTTCTATTTTTAAGGCATCAACCAAATATCAACTAATGCCAAATCTATCTCAAGAGGAACATTTTTCATTGATTAAAACTTGATATACATAAGTTTTATTTGAGAAAGCTTACTCATGTAAACCAGATTTGTCTAATACAAAAAGCAACAGAACATAATTATGTTACTCAATACTCCCGTTTGCAATTTTGGTTGGAAAGCTCCATCTTTTACC
>CAZWGS010000059.1:0-29693 GCA_964633315.1 uncultured bacterium
CTGTATCGAGACTAAATTCTTCTTGTTCATTGCTTCCAACTTCACCTAAATCTAGGTCACTCTCATCACCAAAGCTGGCTTCAAAGTCTAGTTCTCCGCTGTCTGTATCGAGACTAAATTCTTCTTGTTCATTGCTTCCAACTTCACCTAAATCTAGGTCACTCTCATCACCAAAGCTGGTTTCAAAGTCTAGTTCTTCTGCTTGTAATTGTGAGCTGTTAACTTCACCTAAATCTAGGTCACTCTCATCACCAAAGCTGGCTTCAAAATCTAGTTCTCCGCTGTCTGTATCGAGGCTAAATTCTTCTTGTTCATTGCTTCCAACTTCACCTAAATCTAGTTCGCTATCATCGCCAAAGCTGGTTTCAAAGTCTAGTTCTTCTGCTTCTGGTTCAGACTCCATCTGTTCACCAAAATCAGAATCAACATTTAATTCTGCTTCCGAGTCACTTTCTACCCAATCAGTTTCTCCTGTCAACGCTGCTGTTGCTACACCTGCTGCAACCCCAGCAGCAGTCAAACCTGCAACTGCACTCAAATTGAGTCCTGTGTTTTTATCTTCCTCGTCAAAAGAGTCTAAATCAAAATTATCATCTGCTTGGTCACTACCAAAGTCTATAGAATCTGATGTTGGCTCAGGTTCTCTACTTGCCGATTGTGGTATCTGTGAACTACCATTGCCATCAAGAGGAGCAAATTCAAGATGAATACGAACTTTACCTTTTTGCCAGCCTTGAGCACCAAATCTCAAGACTTCACAATCAATACCCTCTTGGCTAAACCAACCATCTTTATCTGAGGTTAACCCACCAATACCATGCTCTATTAGTTGCTGTTTGAGGGTTTGTGCAAATTCATCGGTTCTAAATGTGTTGTGTCCAATTAGGAAGCGGACAGAATCTTGAACTAAGAGCACTTCACCACTATCAAGTGGCTTAAACTGGTTATTCACTGTTATTTCACCCTCATTAGTTTGACTATATTGTTTACAGTTTGTGAGTGGGTAATGGGTGGTAGTAATTTTTGCCTCAGAATATAGCTATCCGGAAGCAAAATTAAAACCCAAAATGCAAACTTACTACCTGAGTGCTAATCTTCGCAACTTAAAAATCACTAAGGACTAGAAAAACCAACCGTAGGAATGTAATCCTTTACCCAGAAGATTCACACCAAGGTAGCAAATCCAAACTACAATAAAACCTGTAGACGCTAAGATAGCAGGTCGTCTACCTTGCCAACCACGAGTAATTCGAGCATGGAGATAGGCAGCAAAAATAAGCCAGGTAATTAATGCCCAGGTTTCTTTTGGGTCCCAACTCCAGTAGGAACCCCAAGCTTCGTTAGCCCACACTGCACCTGCAATAATACCAATGGTGAGTAAGGGAAAACCTAAGCCGATGACGCGATAGCTGATGTTATCTAAGGTATCAGCAAGGTTGAGGCGTTGGGGAGAAAGGGAAGGGTTGGTGGCTACGGTGTCGTCTGTCAGCGTTGGGGATGTGACTAAATTAAGAGTTGCAGTATTTCCAGTGGTTTTGCTCTCTTGAATTTCAGCTACTGTAGTTGGCGTGGTTAATTGCTCCTCAATTTTCAAGGAGTTAATTTGGCGATAACCTCCAGTACCCACAGAACTACCTCGCAATTCTATTGCCTGACCGCGAGTTACAATCAAAAAGGCCATTGCCAGCAAAGCACCAACCATCAAGGTGGCATAGCTTAGCATCATCACGCTAACATGCATCATCAGCCAGTTGGATTTTAGGGCTGGAACTAGGGGTTCTGACTGTTGCATCTCCGCTGGTAAGGAGAGGGTAGCAAAGGCTACAATTCCCATCACTACGGGTGCGGTAGCAACGCCTACAAGGCGCATTCGACTCATATTTTCTGCTACCAGATGAACTGCAGTAATACCCCAACTTAAGAACATGAGAGACTCATAAAGATTACTGAGGGGAAAATAACCAGCCTCTAGCCATCTTGCTCCCAGTAGGGCTGCTAAACACAGGTTAGCAGTTGCCATACCTGCTGTACCTAAAGCTGGTAAGTAGGGGATTTTTTTAAAAGCCGCTCCCAACCAATAAATCAGCATGGTTAGAAATAGTACAGCAAAGGAGGTGTTATCCAGGAAGTTCTGGAGTGTAACCAAATTCATAGGACTTAATTCGCTCTCTAGTTATGCTTAAGCATTTTAAATATTGCCTGGAATCGGCACGGAGAAAAATTTTATTTTTTAAAGTTTTTCCTAGTTTGTCAATGATATCAATATCTTCTATGGTTTCACAGGAATTTGCCCACATCAAAGTTCCTCAGTGGCAACTCGAAGCAAGTATGAGTTGTTTTGTAATCGCGACTGAGAGGGAAATTAGCTAAAGTTGCCCTAGTTTTCTGTCATGATTGAATTGAGGGATAAATCTTCCCCTACTTCCTCTGCTTTTCTTGTCGAATCATTTCAAAAGCGACAAACTACTGGTAAATATCTAATCTTTGTTGGGCACTGTAGTCAGGAAAAACTTGAGCCATCTGGGAATTGTTGAGTCCCATATGTTGTTGCAAAACAGACATAACTATGTCCCGAAAGTCCGTGGTTACTTCTAAGTCTCGTCCCTGATAAAGCTGCTCATCTTCTAAGCCAGTCCACTGCCCATAAACTTTACCACCACGAATCCTACCACCTAAAAGCCACATCACATTGCCATGTCCGTGGTCTGTACCACCATTGCCATTTTCGCGTACTGTGCGACCAAATTCAGAGAGTACCACTATGGTAGTTTGATTGAAAAGTGAACCCAAATCTTTGGCTAAGGTTGCTAAACCTGCTCCTAATTTTTTAAGATTATTCGATAAATTACCGCTACTTCCTCCCTGGTTGACGTGGGTATCCCAGCTACCTAAATCCATAAATGCGAGTTGTGTTTTCGCATCACCTACCATCAATCTGGCTAAATTACGACAATCTTTAACGAAATTGATTGTAGAAGGCGCACCACCATCAGCAGCATTCATCTCTTTTTGTAATTCAGCAAGTACTATTTCCCTCGCTTCACGTCCTTGACGATAGGTATGACTTATAGCATCATTACCTTGATAGAGACGGTCAAAAGCGGCATTAATGTATGGTCTGTCAACGGGTAAGCGGTGATTGGCATTTCTGGCTGGAGGTAAGTTCGCAACTGTCATGGAACCTCTTAAAATTAGGGGTATGGTTTCACCACGATTGACTGCTTGGGTTGGTCTACCTTGGGGTAAAGTTGCCAATAAGCGATTCATCCAGCCTTCAGTGGTACTTTTTATTCCAGGAGTACCACTTTCCATGTAAAGTTGGGCATCGAAGTGAGAGCGAGTTTCATTACGGGAACCGCAGGCGTGGACAAAGGCAAGATTTTCCTGTTTCCACAAAGACATTAGTGGTTTTAAAGCTGGATGCAAGCCAAAGGTATTATTTAAATAGAGCACCCCTTGATCTTGATTTAGTTTGGGAATCGCGATGGTGGGTCGAGATTGATAGTAAATTGGATCTTGGTAGGGAACGACTACATTTAAGCCATCTACACCCCCTCGTAGCAAAATTACAATTAAACGCTGGCGATTATCGCTTTGAGCAAAACTTCTACTTACCCAACCGTTAATACCAATAGGAATAATTGTTCCCGCAGCCAAGAGACTGGCTGTTTGGAGAAATTTTCTTCTGTTCATTGTGGTTATTTGTTATTTGTTATTTGTTATTTGTTGATGGTTGTTTGTGGAAATGGATGATTGACTGTGCTACAGCGTAATTGATAGTAATGTGGAAACGGATGAGTAATGCATTAACACTGACTTATACTCTCGGTGCTTCCCAACTTCCACTAATCATTACCTATTACTTACGTCTAATGTGAATCAAGTTCTGAAACCCTTGTAATTGCTTATGTAGTCTCTTTAAATATGATTTCACAGCAGACTCAAAACCCTCACTCTACAAAGCTCGTTTTTAATTCATATCAGGTGTTACTTATTACTTATTACTTATTACTTATTACTTATTACTTATTACTCCCCCTGCTTCCCTTCAGCTATCTGTAGTCTCTACCTGCGCATCATTTCTGGACTACCGATAATCAAAGCCTTGCGGAGATTTTCTGGACTGCTGCTGATTGCTTCTTTGGTATTAGCGGAGAGATGGTTACCTAAAGTATTAGCAATTTGTGAGGTATTGGCTGGTTTATCTTGACTAAAATGACCATTGGACAAAGCCATTGCAAAGCTGACTCGGCGCATCATCCCGTCAGGATTTAACCAACCTTCCTGAGTATTGGGGTAGCCATTTGGAGTTTCACAGCCATAGGGTATCATGCCCAATTGCCGCATAAAGCCTAAGATGGGTTTAATTTTGGGCTGTTTGATACCAGTGGTGCGTAGGGCTGAAATTATGTATTGATAGGGGGTTTTGAATTTAGCATCATAGTATTTAGAATCCCAAAATTCTTCGCTTTGGAAGAGGGTTTCGAGGACAAGACGAATGTCACCATCGGTTTTTTGGAAGCGCTGTGCTAGTTTATTGACTAGGGATTGGGGAGGTTCATCAGCGACAAAATACTGAGACAATTTATAGCTAATGTAGCGTGCAGTGGCAGGATGCTGAGCCAGAATATCGAGTGCTTTTTCTCCTTCTGCTACGCCACTACCTGCGATCGCTTGGCCCAAAAATACTTTATCATTGAAGTCATGACGACCTCTGGCAAATTGGAAGCCTGTATCGCCTTGTTTGCCTCTACGGTCAATACTCCAACCAGTGAAGATTTTGGCTAGAGTTATTACATCCTCTTGAGTGTAACCTCCATCTACTCCTAGAGTATGCAGTTCCATCAATTCGCGGGCATAGTTTTCATTTAAACCTTTATATCTACCCTTGGCTCCTGGACTACCTGGTGCTGTATTCTGTTCATTATCAAGATAGAGTAACATGGCTGGGTGGCGGGCGGTTGCTCCCAATAAATCTCGGAATTTACCTAAAGCATGGGGACGAATGACGCTTTCTTCGTAATTACCTACCCAAAGGCGATTAATTCTTTTACCTGCAAAGACATTGAAGTGATTAAACCAGAAATCTACCATCACTTCTTGGAGTTGCCGAGGGCTATAGATTGCTCTTAAAATATGTGCTTGAATCGCTTGTTTTAAGGGCTCTTTAGATCGCTCTCTTGCTAGTTTTTTTTCTGCCTCAGTAGGTTCGGTTTCTTGTCTTTCTTGACTGGCTTTTGTATCGTAGCCCATAAATAGTTCTACTGGGTTGAGGCTGAGAGTTTCTAACTCCTCAATTTGTCTTTGTAGCTGGGGTGGTTGCGGTAGCGATTCTGGGTTTAGTTGAGAAGCGATATAGGCTTTACTACCCTGGGATTGAACTAGTTCTATATCTCCTGAACGCAGACCATAGCTGATGCGATTTAAAAGGTGTATGGTGCTAGGGTCAACGGCAGAATTAGCATTAGAGGGAGATATTAGTAATCCCAGGTAGAGGAGACAACCAATAACAGATAGTAGAATCCAGTGTTTGACTCTAAGTCTCATGGTCTTTTAATTCCTTGACTTAATTGCGCTGTTTAAAGCAAATGAAAACCTTAATTGGGTATGGAGTGTATTCACTTCAGTTTCAATTTCTTGTTCTCTATAGTATTCAAATGAGAGGAGATGGTTATGTTAAGTATAGACTCGCTTTCATGGGAAGAGTTTCTTTTTTCTCAATGAGCGATGCTAAGTTTTAGCAGTAGGGATATTACCTTGATAGATTGAGACGAAATCCGGCTTATTTTCATTGACTATATCTAATTGAATTAATTTAGATTTAGAGCCTATTTACACTTTAGTCAGAGGATTGAGCATAGGATTAGATAATTCTTTTCCCCTCACTAGATCGCGATTATTGAGTTAGTGAGCTACATCTTAATCAAGGGTTAAGCATCAACAGCTCGCGCGTTCCCCGTAAAAGGTTCGCCGGGTTCCCTCGCCCATCAACAAGAATCCGGATTTTGCTTGGATTTTAGTTAAATGAGAATGGTTATATTTACTTACAAAATTATTAGTACCATGGTAAATACTAATTTTGGGTGGCACGTTTTCTAAAAACACTGATAGACGACACGAGTAGTTTATAAACTTAACTTAGCCTGCTTGAAATGATTTTCACACTAGTATTAATAACCAATGTCTTATAGTGAATTTAAAACTCTTGATAAAGTTCAAACAGATTTAAACCTGACCTTGGAGGAAAATCGTAACCTATTCCAAGATAATCCTAGTGTCGAACCATCTAGTTATCTTAAGCAAACCCTAGATGAATATTTACCTCTTGCCACTGCTATTAATACAGAAAAAGCTCGTTCAGAGTTCTTGATCGCTCCTATTTTGGCAGAAATTCGTCGCCAAAGTAATTACCGAGTTAGTTTATTTTCAGGAACAGAATTTGATGTGGATTCGGCACAAGGACTTTCCGGCTATTGTGACTATATTATTAGTTGTTCTCAAGAACAGTATTTTATTAATGCTCCTGTCATTACAGTGGTTGAAGCTAAAAATGAAAATATTAAAGGTGGACTTGGTCAGTGCATAGCAGAAATGAAAGCGGCACAAATTTTTAATCGACGGAAAGGAAATTATTTAAAAATTATTTATGGAGCTGTTTCAACGGGGACAGTGTGGAAGTTTATGACTCTTGAAAACCAACGAGCTTCTATCGATAGAATTGAGTATTATGTTAATCAAGTTGACAAAATTTTAGGTATTTTATTGTCGCCAATAGAATTGTTTTTGTCTCAGCAATAATTTTGAAATTCAGCTATATATTAAGGATATGTAAACAGAATTTAGTTAAATATATTGCTGTCTATTTCTTGCTGAAATGCTTTAGCAATAACTTTTATTATGTGTAACTATAACTTTAACTACGTATTTTTATAAAATGTAATTTTAGAACAATAATTAATTATAAAATATGTATTTTAAATGCTACTTATTACAGCAGTTTTAAAATGAATGTATTACAGTATAACTCTTGCTTTCATCTGATGTAGACAGCCAAAGAAGTGCGCCGCGACGCTCAGTTCAAGGTAATTATGACCTAGCAAGGGAACGCACGAGCAGCAAGAGAATGCGAACCAAGAAGTATTTTTGTCATTATTTTTTTCTCAATGTTTGTATTTATTACTTATTCCTAATTACTCTTGTGGAAACTAGAAATGATTACAGGATTTCTGAATTCTTTGATATTAATAGTTTCTCACCTTATTTTTCGGCGATTCATCATTTTTTATTTTTTATTTTTGAATTCTCTGTTAGGTGCTTATTACTTATCACCGAAAGGGCCCCTAAGCCCATGTTTTCAAAGAAACCAACGGATGTTTATACGTAGGAGGGATAGCCGCCCACCGCTTTGTTATTTGTTGTTTGACTTTCAACCAACAACTAACAACAAACAACACGAAATCCCTCGTGCTTTAGCCGGGGGATGAGTTAATTATTACTTATTTCTAATTACTTATTACTGGATTTTTGGAAGAAGTCTAATATGTAATCTAGCACAAATAATAATCAATCTAAGCTGCCTCAATGTTGGTGTCTACTCAACTGAAAACCTCTGCAGTAATCTCTCCGGAGCTTTTATTGATAGTCGTTTAATCCAACCAGACTTGGCATAAGTTAGATATTACCCTCGAAAATATACTGACTTTCTCCGGAACTAGACTTTTTTCTGTCGTAGTAGGAAAAATAATAGTTGAATTTACTAGATGGCTTGAGACAATCAGGCGATGTTACCTTGTTGTTTGTCATTCTAGATTTTGGGTGCTGCGAGATTATCAATATTGCAAAGGAAAAGAAATGAAATTTAGGGCATTACCTAAGTAATTTTTGGTATTGGGCAAACTTATGAACCAGGAGAAACAAAATGCGCAGCTACAGCGCATGAATCGCGAATTAGAAAGATTAAATCGTCAGCAAGCACAACTAATTGCCCAACTTCATGAAAATGAACACCGTCTCACCCAATTTCTGGAAGCTATGCCTGTAGGTGTTAGTGTACTTGATGCGGCAGGTAAACCATTTTATGTTAATCAAAGGGCACAGGAGTTATTTGGTAAAGGCGTACTGCCTTCTGTAGGCATTGAACAATGGTCTGAAGTATATCAAGTTTACCGTGCAGGAACCAATCAACTCTATCCCTATGAGGAATTACCCTCGATGCGCGCCCTACAAGGAGAGAGTAGCACAGCAGATGATTTGGAAATTAATCGCGGTAATCGGGTCATACCTGTGGAGGTTTGGGCAAAACCGATTTATGATCAAGAGGGTAAAGTAGTTTACGCTCTGCAGGCTCTACAGGATATTTCACAACGAAAGAAAGCTGAAGCTGAACGTCAGGAGTTAATGGCAGGGTTATTTGAGGCTATTTGCGATTTAGAAGTTGCTGTAGATGCCCAATCGGAGTTAGCTAAGGCTGCAAAACGTTTTGTACCCCATGAATTTATCTCACTTCTGGGTCGAGAAAGCATTGTCAGTGTGCAATTGGGGGATCAGGTGGAGAAGGAAATGTCGGTTTTGTTTGCCGATATTCGCTCTTTTACGACTCTTAGCGAAACGATGACACCGGAGGATAGTTTTAAGTTTATCAATGCCTTTTTGAGTCGTATGGAGCCTGCTATTACCCAAAATAATGGTTTCATTGATAAATATATTGGTGATGCGATCATGGCACTTTTTGGTAATGGTGCAGATGATGCTTTGAAGGCTGGAGTGGCGATGTTAAAAACTCTCAGAGAATATAATAAGACGCGCGACAGACCAAAACGCAAACCGATACAAATTGGAATTGGTGTTAGTACTGGTTATTTAATGTTAGGTGCAGTGGGTGGCAAGAATCGCATCGATAGTACTGCAATTAGCGATACTGTTAATCTTGCTTCTCGTGTGGAAAAGTTAACTAAACACTATTGTGTACCTTTTCTGATTTCAGATCATACCTATTCACAACTGCAAAATCCTGACTGCTATGCTATGCGTAGTATTGATAAGGTACAAGTTAAAGGTAAGTCTAAATCTGTCACTATCTATGAAGTTTTTGAGGCTGATGAAGTGGTATTAAAGGAAGGGAAGTTAGCAACTAAAGAAGTTTTTGAGCAAGCCTGTTCAATGTATCAGCAAAAATATTTTGAGCAAGCAAAACTACTTTTTCAGGAATGTTTACGACAAAATCCAGATGATATTGTGGCAAGATTTTATCTTCAGGAAATGTAATTTAAATGGGAGAGAAAAATATGTATAAAATTAATTAGAAACTGCTAGACATTTTTTTTTAGAAAAAGTCGAGATAATCAACCAATTAACGAAAGTTTGGGTTAGTAAATTAGACTGTGATTAGCTAAGCATTGTTGCTTTTAATCATTGATTAAATCATCAACATCTGAATTTACTAACCTCAACTACATTTTGTTTTTTTATAGAGTTTTGATATGGAACAACGCTCTACGCATATTTATCACAGCTTTTTCCATTTCAACTAAACTTTCTATCGTTAAAAAGATATCATCAGGCACGCCCATGATTTTTGCCGCTTCTTGAACTTTTGCTCTCTCTTTTTCAGCATAAACACCATCAGCTGACGACATCATAATGGCATGATATACCAATTCTGGTGCTGCAGACCAACTGTCCACATCAACTGTTATGTTAGCTAAAAGTTCTTTAATATCTGCATTTTTGTAATCAAATTTTTTGTACGCTTCAATCACTTCTTCAGGAGCACCAAATTGGCTTTGGTGCTTAATTAACCACTGCAGTTCTGGTTCTGAAACGTCTCCATCTGCTCCCGCAATAGCTAATAAAACATAACCGTATTTTGTCATACTTTCTACTGAAGCAGCACTAATTCCGTACTGATCTTTAGCGAAAGAAGAAACGGCTATCATTGTCTCGTTACTCATTAACGATATCCTCCGTGAATTTGACTTCACAACCATAACATTTTTTGCTGTGCTGAAATTCAAAAAAAATCTAAACTTTTTGTCTTCCATTTATCAAAAATACTTTAAGATTTTTCTGTTGAATTTTCTTGTTTTTTTTGATAGCTACTCTCTAAGTATCATTTCTATGAATTATCTAAATATTCAATTAAGTGAGAATATTTTTTTGGTAAGTCATTCAGAAAATCGTATAAATCTTTGTTGTTTAGCCAACCAACAAAACCACCATAGAGATATTTACCTTTATTATTTGCAATAAAAATATGCTCGACTTGCAAAAAGTTTTTCCAACGTTTAATCCTGACTCCATTACTAAAAACTAGATAGGTTTTAGAACGATGAAAATCTCTTTTGTGAGCATCTGTCATGCCTGGCACTTGTTGAAATGATTCAATTAATGTTGTGGCAAAATCTTCTTCTGGTGCTATATTCACCCTGGGTTCAAGCCAAAAATTGCGAATCGCTTGGGCTACTTGGGGATGATTTTTCATCACAGGATGAGCGAGGTTTTTCAGACATACAAAGGTAGCGTAACGAAACTTTGTTGACTCTATAGTAATTGTGCCATCACCACTGCCATCAACATCTCCAGCAATCGTTAAAGTGGGAATTTTTTGAGCGATTGATTGTGCAATTATTCGTCGATTTTTACCTAAATCTTTCGCGATACCAATACCAATAGCGAAAGGATCAAATAAACGAGCTAAATCTGCACCACCAACAGGAGAAGCGATTAAAACTAATGATTCTACTCTACTCCACCATTGCTGATTGCGATTGAGAACTTCTAGCCAAATTAAGCCACCCATAGAATGACCAATAATTCTCCAGGGTACATCAGGATAGGAAGCAATTGTAGCTGCTGCAGTGTTTTCTACTTGCTTAATTAAAGGCTCAATTTTGAACCAGGTTTTTATCCAACCGAGATTAGGAGCAATAATTTTGGTGTTAGCTGGAGCTATAGTTTGGGCTAGTTTACTAATTTGTTTGTTCTCATCAGCCCATCCATGTTGGGCAAAAAGGATAAGATTGGGTTGCTCAACCATTAATAAATTGAAAGTTGCTGTTTTTATTTGCTTTACTTTTTCAATTTAACTGAAAATATTCTCTAGTATTGGATTTGTTAGTCCAAATTAGAAACTGACTGCGATTTATACGATTAATTAAATAATAACCTATAAAAAACACTGATGAATTTAATAGAACTATCCAAAAAATAATGTAGGGACGTAAAATTTTACGTCCCTACAATCGGTAAAAATTCAGATATTGTAATTTCCCAGATTTCTAATACCAATTGCGATCAGAAAATAATTTTGATGTCACCTCTCATCTTTCTCGATATTGACGGAGTTTTAAATAACAATCCTTGGATGGCAAAAAATGGTTTTGGCACTTTAGATCCATTCAATGTCCAAATGCTGGTGCGTTTAGTTGAATTAACTGATGCTAATCTCGTCATTAGTTCAGATTGGCGACTTTACTACAGTTACGAGATACTCTGTTCTCGGCTAATTAATGATGGAGTTCCTAATCGCTTTTTAGGTGCTACTCCCTGTTTAGAGACTGAAGGTGATAACGATGATAAAATTGTGCCACGAGGTTTGGAAATAGATGCTTGGTTAAAGATAAATAGTTGGCAAGATTCCTTTTGTATTCTCGACGATCAATCTGATATGAAACCTCATCAGGATCGATTAATTCTGACTAATGAAGATCGCGGTTTAGTAGAAATAGATCTTGAGAAAGCAATTTTACTACTTATGAAGGGCTAAAGCGTATAAAACTAATTTTTTTATATATACCAAATCTAATTCTCAGAAACTCTAACTGTCCCTGCATTTCTTCTGAGAGAGAACAGAAACTAAACTTTGTTGAAACTACTGCTGAGGTTCAGCGTTTGCTTGACGATTTAGCTCAAACTCATCCTAATTGTACAGAAGCAATACTAGTCGGTGCCATTCAAACAGAAATCAACCGTAATCCGACCCTTAAAGACCGTCTGATTAATGCTCTTAAAGCTGGGGGTATTGAAATGCTTAAAGCAATTTTTAATCATCCTTATAGTAAGTATCCCTGTGGAGAGTATTAAGGGTTTCCTGGAAGCAGAAGCTCAATAATTACTGTATACTCTACAGATAAACCTATCCTACTATAATTTTGGTTACGACAAATTAAAACTTGTTGACCAATTTTTATTGGTTCACAGGATTGAAATAGATGTATAACTTAAAAAGATTATTAGTGGGATAGTTTGTTAGCAAATAGTTTTCATATCTGCTACATTCTTATCTTGTTCTATAGCTCGAAATACTGCACTTTTAAACGAAGAGACGACTATTAAAGTTAATCGGAAATATGTAATTTCTATAACTTATCAATTAACTCTATAACTTTTGCTTTCACCTCATCACGAATACGGTTAAAAGTGTCTCGCGGTTTACCATCAGGATCCTCTAATTCCCAATCTTCAAATACTGGTTGCATAACCCATGCTTCAGGTAAATTAACCCCACAACCACACAAAGAAATTACAGCATCATAATCTTTTGCTTGAAACTCACTGAGAGCATTAGAAGTTTGATTGCTGATATCAATACCAATTTCTGACATCACTTCAATCGCTGTGGAATTAACTTGAGAAGCTTCTAGACCAGAGCTAGTAACTTCTATTTTGCCAGCTCCTAGTGTTTTAGCAAAACCTTCTGCCATTTGGGAGCGACAGGAGTTTCTTTTGCAGACAAACATTACTTTTTTCATAGCATTAATTTATTCCAATCTGAGTTTGAGGTGGATTATTTAGTTACAGCAAGGTTGTTGAATATTTTTGGTAGTTTCAATAGTATCTTGAGTAATTTTGCGATTCTCTTCTGGAGTGGTATCTGCCACTTTTACTACAAAAACTTCCCATCTTGTGCCATCAGGATCGCTAACCCAAACTTTATCTTGTAGAGCATAGCAGCAATCGGTATCTTTTTCTTCAAATGTTACCAAACCTGCTTGCTGAAAACGAGTAATTGCTTTTTGTAAGTCCTGAGAATTTGCTACTTGTAAACCTAAGTGCGATAGTGTTCCTTCAGGAGTAATACTAGAACTTACTTCTAAGGTGAGATTAAGAGGTGGGTTATTGAGGTCAAATTTAGCGTAATCAGCTTTGTATTTAACAGGTTCACTGTCTAACATTGCCTGATAAAATGCTACGGATTTATCCAAATTACTTACTTTTAAAGATATGTGGGTTTTGAAAGTAGTCATGGCAACACCTCTAGCTAAGATGAATTATTTAAGCTGTTAAGCATTTAAGTTGTGTCTTTTGGGTCACAAAAAAAATGCTCAAATCTTCTCCCCTTGAATCCTGCTGTAATCAAGATTCAATTTAAATAAATACTAGATTACCGATAGGAACTCACACAACGAGGGTCTAGTAAAGTTGCTTTTTCTGGTTCTCTGGGAAACCAAAAAGCTGTACGTTTACAAACTTCTACTAACATCAACATTACAGGAACTTCTATTAAAACTCCTACTACTGTTGCTAATGCGACACCAGAGTTTAAACCAAACAACATAACTGCGGTAGCAATCGCCACTTCAAAATGATTGCTGGCTCCAATTAAGGCTGTTGGTGCTGCATCTTCATAGTTTAGTTTTAACTTTTGTGCAGCGACGTAGGTAATAAGAAAAATAAAGTTTGTTTGCAAAAATAAGGGAACAGCGATTAGGAGAATATGTAGGGGATTATTGACGATTAACTCTCCTTTGAAAGCAAACAGTAAAACTAAAGTAATTAGTAGCGCACTAATCGCAGTGGGACTGAGATACTGGAGAAATTGATTCTCAAACCAGTCTCTACCTTTGTGGCGTAAAATCCAATAGCGACTATACATTCCCGCTGCTAGAGGCAAACCAACGTAAACTAGTACTGAAAATACTATAGTTTGCCAAGGCACAATTAAGTTATTCGCTGCTAGCAACCATTTTCCCAGAGGTGCATACAAAAAGAGCATCGCCAGGGAATTCACCGCTACCATCACTAAAGTATGTCCTTGATTGCTATGGGAGAGATAACCCCACATCAAAACCATCGCTGTACAAGGGGCAATTCCGAGTAAAATAGCTCCAGCAATGTAGGAATTGGCGAGGATAACTTCAACTCCATTAATTGTCTCTGTTTGCGTTAGTAGAGGTGCAAACAGCCAACCGAGGAAAAACTGGGCAAATGCTACCATCGTTAGGGGTTTGATTAGCCAGTTAACCACTAAAGTTAAGATAACAGGCTTAGGTGTGCGCGCTGCTTTCACTGCTTGGGAAAAGTCAATTTTCACCATGATTGGATACATCATGAAAAAGAGACACACAGCAATGGGAATCGAGACATTGTAGATGCTCATACTATCCAATGTTTGAGCAACTGTGGGAAATATTCTACCCAAAGCGATACCGACAAGGATGCAGAGGATAACCCAAACTGTGAGATATTTTTCAAACAGATTCAGTTGTCCCCCTGCTTTCACTGCTTGGGGATTGACACTGGGACTTTTAGTAGACATGGATTGAAATGATTACCTGTTTATAATCATTTCAAAAAAAATTGATTTGTCAAGCACTACATAAATCCCAAGGTGTCAATCAACTAGGGAGTATCTGGACAGGGACGCGCTGGTAAAATAGGGCTGAAGCGACGATACTCTGCTAAGTATTGCTCTAGAATCACAAATTGCGGTAAATTAAGGCTGTAGTAAATCCAGCGTCCCTGTTGCCTAGCTTGAACTAGATTTGCTTCCTTGAGGCTTTTGAGGTGGAAAGAAAGTTTAGACTGGGAAGTACCTAAATGTTGGCACAATTCACAGACACAAAGTTCTTGATTGCGTAGCAAATCCAGTACTTGTAAGCGTAGTGGTTCGGAGAGAGCTTGAAATCCTTTAACAATAAAAGTTGATGAAATGGTTTCTGTTTGAGTCATAGATACTGATAGCACTCTTATTCCCAACCATTTTAGAGTTACTCAAGCAGAGAAAATAACCCTTCATCAAGGATTGATAAAAGAGAGGGCTTAGTGGACAAATTTAATTGTAGAGTGAAGAAAAGATTACTCTTCCCTTTGTTCAACCTCTCTAACTCGTCTTGGTCTACGTTGAGCATAAACAAATTCGCCTGAGTAATCGCCGTAGCCGTACTCTGGAGGTAAACTGAGGGGGTGAACAATGTGTGCAGGCTGGGAATAGCGTTTCTGGGGTCGCAATAAGATCGCCACAATACCAATTAACATTACACTACCACCCACAACCAGGATAATTACAATACCTCCTAGTGCCCACAACATACCAATTTGAATTCGACTCGCTTGTTGTGCCTTAGCAGGAATAATCCTTTGTTGTTCCTGGAGTTGCGATATTATAGCACCAGTTTCCGTTTTCTGCAATTCTAAATCAGTTTTAAGCTGTTCTGTAATCGCTCTTTGCTGCTGCAATTCTGCTTTAAGTTCATCATTAACTGTTTGCTGCTTCTCCAATTGTTCCTTCAGTTTAGGTTCTAAATCCAAGGTTGAGGAACTAGGAATCGTTACCGAAGTAGAAGGATCACTAATTACAGGCTGATTATACTGAGGTGTCTCTGGATAGGGTAAATTTCCTTTATCTAACCCAAGCCCTCCCTGAAGCCATACTAGAGTCGCCACTCCAGCAAGGGCGCATCCAGAAAGAAAAGCCGTTGTATCACTCATTTATTTTTTTCCTCCCGCCACAAAAAAGTCAACACCGATGTATATGGAATCTAAACAATTATCACCAAGAACAGCTAGCTCAGGCGAAGTTGATTGAAAAAGGTGCTGAATGCCCATGCTCATCAAGTTTAAATCAAGTTAGAGTGGTAGCCTCTTCCCAGGTTGTTTCAGGAAATTTTACGACCCAAAAGACATTCTTTTCAATCCTGGTGGAGCCTGTGCTTTTGGGTACAGATTATACAGCAATGATTTAATATTTTAGCTGTGGGTTTTTACCCCTTAATCGCTAATGGGTTTAGCTTCGCAGCTTAGATATCAAATCACCAACAGTTAACCATGACCAAAAAGTGGATGCAGCAGGTTAAAAAGAACACTATACAACTACTAATTAGCATCTTAGTCTTATTTACCCTCAGCGCTTGCGGTGATTCTGGTTTAAACAGAATTAGTGCACAAGAACGCCTATTTCTAGATCTATCCCTAGAATATCTGGGAGAGTATCGCCTAGACGATGCCAGCTATAAGGATACACCCATTGGCGGACTATCTGCTATTACCTACAATCGCAAAAACTCTCGTTTTTATGCCCTATCTGATGATCGCTCTTTTACTGCACCAGCGCGATTTTACACCCTGGAGTTTTCTTTTGCCACCGACTTAACAGGTGCGGTAAATTTTGACAAGGTGCAAGTGGTAGATGTTACCTTCCTCAAAGATACTCAAGGTGAAAATTTTGCTCCTGGAACTATTGATCCAGAGGGAATTGCACTATCACCCCAAGGTACTTTATTTATCTCCAGTGAAGGTTTAGCAAGTCTAGGTCTTGATCCTATGGTTGGTGAATTTGAACTAGCTACAGGAAAACAAATTAATAGTTTACGCCTTCCTGATCGCTACTTACCCAGTGCTAATTTAGGAAAAGAAGAACCACGGGGAGTACAAAATAATCTTGCTTTTGAATCGCTGACAATCAAATCGAGTGGTTTATCCACTAGCGATCCCTTCCGCCTTTTTACAGCAACCGAATCTGCTCTCCTACAAGATACTCTACCACCAGAAACCGAGGAAGGAGCTAGAGTTCGTCTTCTGCATTATCTCATCCAGCCGATTGCCACACCAGTTTTGGTAGCGGAACATCTCTATCCCCTCGATTTTCCACCCACGGGAACCCTAAGTAATGGTTTAACTGAATTACTCGCCATTGAACCAGAGGGCTTTTTCCTTAGTTTAGAGCGTACCTACGGCACTTTTGGCTTTGGAGCTAAAATTTTCCAAATCGCCACTGGTAACGCCACAGATACCTCCACTAGCCCAACTCTTAAGGGTAACTTGACTCAAGTGAAACCTCTACGCAAACAATTAGTTTTGGATCTAGGTGTTTTAGGCATAGAGTTAGATAATTTAGAAGGTATGACTTTAGGTCCTCGTCTACCAGATGGAAGTCAGAGTTTAATTTTAGTAAGCGACAATAACTTCAAAGAGAAACAGGTAACGCAGTTTTTGTTATTTCGCCTCATCAGCCGATAATTTTAGTGGCGAGAAATAACTGAATTACTCATGACTCATGCAACCGATATCAAAACCCTAGTAAAGTGGATGGCGGGGGATTTTAGCAATCAACAACAGGCATTTGACAATCCGCCCCTCTATGCCCATATTCGTGTATGTATGCGTCCCCTTCCCCCAAATTTTCTAGACGGGATGAGTTTGTTTTTGGAACAGGCGTATGATTTTATGCTTAATAGTCCCTATCGGTTGCGAGTCTTGAATTTTAGTGTGGTTGAAGATCGCCTGCACCTAGTAAATTATAAAGTGAAGGAAGAAAAACAGTTCTATGGCGGTTCTCGCGATCTCACTATCCTGCAAGAATTAACCCCAGAGCACCTCGAAAAGCTCCCTGGCTGTGACATGATCGTAAAGTGGACTGGAAGCTACTTTAAGGGCGAAGTAGAACCAGGTAAGGCTTGCATGGTAGAAAGGAAAGGTCAGATGACCTATCTAGACAATAGCTTTGAAATCTCCGAAGGTGGTTTAATTAGCATTGACAGAGGACGCGATCCACAGACAGATGAATTAGTTTGGGGTTCTATTGCTGGTCCTTTTAATTTTGTACGTTGGACAAGTTTTGCACACGAGGTTGTTTAGCTTCGCTGTATCCGGTTTCACGAGACTACTTTTAGAAGAAAGCAGGGGAAGCAGAGGATGCAGGGGGAGTTGGGGAAGTTGGGGAAACTGAGGGAGAATTTAAACAGTTTTAACTCTTAATTCTCGATTCTTTTTTGAGGAAAGGGAATTGGGGAGACGGGAAGAGTGGGATTTGCTAGTAATGCATTACTCATCCGTTGTCATTAACTATCGATTATGCTGTAGCACAATCCATCATCAGTTTCCACAAACAACCAACAACCAACAACCAACAACAAAACTAATCTAAATCCCCTTCCATTACAGTCGCAATCGCCTGCTGAGTTGTTGTCTGGAATTCCTTAACATTAACCTGGTTGAGGATAGTAATCGCCAGAATCATCACTACACCTTGCATGGCAAATACTAAGCTATAGGAAAGTATTGGAGAATTGAATAGTACTTTACCAACATCTAATACTACTCCACCAGTAAAAGTTGCTACTGCCCTTGCCATCGCCTGAGCAAGTCCCCAAGCACCAATAAATGTACCAGCAGTTGCTGCTGCTGTTAAGTCCAACATCAAGCTAATACCTGCAATTGCCGCTACACCTGTTGCTGCGCCAAAGAGGATGAGGGCGAGTTTGAGTAATCCTGGTTCTTGGGTAAAGCCTGCAATAATAATTAAACTAAAACAAATTGCCACCAGAAAACAACCAATTTTTGTGGTTCTTTTTTTGCCTAAACGAGGCACAATTAAAAAACCGGTGATGCTGTAACCAATGAGAACACCAATACCCCAAAATGAGTTGAGGAGGGTGGTTTCGCCTATGGACATTCCAAAAACTTCACCACCATAGGGTTCTAATACTGCTTCTTGCATGAATAGGCTAATGTTAAATAGTAGCAAGAAGGTGAAGAAAATTCCCGTTTGCCTACTTGCAGTTAAAATTCTCAGTGCCCTACCTAGGGTCATACTATCGTCTCGCTGATTAAAAGAGGAACGGGAAGCAAAGCGAGAGTAAGTTTTTTCAATCCCAAAGGTGGCGATGATTGCTAGGGCAAAAACTACTAGAGGAACAACTAGAAATAGCTGGTTAATTGGTGCTTGGAGGGTTTCTATGGGAGTTTCTAAAAACCTTTGTCCTACTAGTAAGGTACTGCCCACATTTGCTGCTAAGATTACTCCCCCTTGCTCTACTTGTTTGAGTAAAATACTGCCGCTAATACCACCAATAACAATGCCTACCATCAACATTGACCAGACGACAGAAACAATTTTTGAGCGATTATCTTCCTCGGAAATGTCTACCAAAAGGGCAGTAAAAGGAGTAGAAGTAGAACTGAGTGCTAAACCAAAAAAGACGAAAATTAGAGTTAGTAAACTAGTTAAACCGATAGTTTGCACATTGGCAATCCACTCACCATTATTTCGCACAGCTTTGCCTAATAGCCATACTATCTGTACTGCAATAAAAACTGCACCACCAAATAGAACTGTTCCCAAACGCACATAACCAGTACGATGGAAACCAAATAGACGCTTGGTATCCGACAATTGTCCAAACCAGACTCTTGCTGGTGCGACAAACTGCTGCATCGCGATCACACCTGCGGTAATCGTAGCAGGAATAGCTAACTCACCAATCATAATGCGATTGAGTACAGCTAGGGTAAGCACCGACATTAAACCTAAACCAAGGTTAAATAACCCCAGACGGAACATGGTTAAAACGCCAACTTTGGGTGCTGATTGCTTGGTTTTCGTTATGGGAGCATCAGAAAAATCACTGGTAGCCATGTTATGTGTAAGCTGCGATCGCGATTAGTTACAAGTTATTCAGTTCTAGATTACAGGTTTTCAGGAGGATTGGGGTGTAGAGGAGAGTTTTCAGAAAGTAGTGGAAAAAGATATTATGTTTTCTTGCTCACACTAAATCCAGTTCGCAAAGCAGCTGAACATATTAAAGACAACTGAAGCAATAGTAAGAAGTTAAATTTATAATCTCCAAATTAAGCTTCCATTTTAACTTGCAAATGCATATTTATACTGAAATAATATGACACTTTATTAAGTATTTAAATTGACCATTAGAGAAAAATATGAGTCTTTTAAAATAAGTTGAATATAGTTAGTTTGCTATACTATATTCTCTTTTTATAAAAAAAAAGTAAATGAATAAAATACTTACAGGTGTTGCTGCATTTGGTGTGTGGATGGCTTCAACAGGTATTGCCAATGCACAGAATTTCACTAACTTTGAGCATCAAGATAATAGATCTTACGACGAAACACTTAACTCTAAAGGCACTGCTTTTTATAAATATAAAATTCCAGCATATACCTTTGGAGTTTTTACACTGAAAAATGATAGTCGAAGATCGGACTTTGACATTTATGTGTATGAATATTCTGGAGATTTTAAGCTAGTAAATAAAGGAGAGAATCAGGGTTCAAACACAGAGTTAGTTGTCACGCCAATCTCTAGTGAAGATAAATATGCATATATTAAGATAGTCAACTATGGTCCACAACCGTCTCAATACAATCTTTATGCAAACTACGTGAGTCCTGCTAATAAGTTTGCCATCGCATTAGCTGAGACTGCTTTAGTCTGTAGTCTCGAAAGAGAAGATATTTCTAACCGAACAAATTCTAGAGTAATCACGGGGATTTCCTCAATACTTCAAGGTAATAATTTGGGAGGTTTAGCTCAAGATCTTTTAATTAATGAAGTAACTGACACAATGAGAAATCAATTTGGCTATGGATGTATAGGAGACTTTGCAGTCAATTGGAGTGTTTCAATATTCAGTGGATTTTTCAGGAATTATTGATTTTTGTCACAATCGGTGATACTACTTCTCAAGTTTTAGTTACAGATTGGGTGAAAAATTAAAAAATAAAATAAAAATCTTTTTTTTGACCACAGGAGAGCAATAATTACTTGTCTACTGTGAATAAAATAGACAATTAACTCCAACTTTGAATTAATTACTAGAGGTCAAAAATGGTAGTAGCCACAGAAAGATTTAAAAAATTCACAATTTTACATTCCAATGATATGCATGGAGACTTCCTTGCAGAAAGTAGTGGCGAAGAAGGTCATTTAATTGGTGGTATGTCTCTACTTTCAGGCTACATCAATCAGGTGCGTCAGGAAGAGAAAAATGTTTTGTTTGTCATTTCTGGCGATATGGTTCAAGGTTCGATGATTGATACCGAGTATAAAGGTTTATCAACTATCGAAATTATGAACTATTTAGCTCCGGATGTGGTAACTCTGGGAAACCACGAATTAGATTATGGTTTCCCTCACTTACTGTTGCTAGAAAAGATGGCAAACTTTCCTATTGTCAATGCCAACTTATACATCAAAAAATATAATAAACGTTTGATGAACCCCTATGTCATTCTCAATGTGGATGGGTTTGATATTATGTTCATCGGTATCACCACAGAAGAGGTGTTGAAATCATTAAAATTAGACGCTAGTATTGGTACCTTCATTAGTCTTGAAGATGCTGCTGGAGAAGTAGGTAAAATTTGCAACGCCTACAAAAATGATGATATTGACCTCACAGTTGTACTCACCCATATTGGTTTTGAGGAAGATAAGAAGCTAGCGGCACTTCTAGATCCAGAATGGGGTGTTGATATGATTATTGGTGGACACTCCCACACATTTTTAGAACAGCCAGCTGAAGTTAACAATATTTTAATTGCCCAAGCAGGGGTTGGTACAGACCAAATTGGACGTTTTGATATCGTTGTGGATGATGATACCAATAGTATTGTGGAATGGACATGGGAACTTTTACCTGTAGATAGTAATCTGGCTGAACCCGATGCAGATCTAGAAAAATTAATCGATTCTTTTAAAGAACAAGTAGACCGTAAATATAATCGATTAGTGGGACGTTTAGCACGTAAACTAGTACATCCAGTTCGCGAAAGAGAAACTGAGTTAGGGAACTTAGTAGCCGATATCTTTGATGAATTGGAAATGACTGATGTGGTGCTAGTTGGCAGTGCTTCAATTCGTGGTACAGAATTAGGTCCTCTAGTAACATTAAGAGACCTCAAAGAGGTATATCCTTATAATGATGCGATTTATCGAGTTAAGGTTACGGGATCGCAACTCAAGCATATTTTTTCCTCGATTATGAGACCGGAAAATAGAGTGCCTGACGAAGGTTTTTATTTCCAAGTTAATCAGGGAGTTAAGGCTGTTTACAGTGATGCCAAGAACCAGCTAGAATCTCTAGAGGTTAATGGAGAAGCGGTAGAAGATGATGTTCAATACAATCTTTGTCTCCAGGAATTCTTCTTCAAAAATTCTACTGAAACCTTAAATATCACCACTGAGGAATTAACTAAATTAGGAAATGAAAAAGTATTAGCAACTGCCGCCCAAGATGTACTAGAAGAATACTTTAGTTCTCACCAAAATATCAATAGTCATGTTGAAGGTAGATTGATTCAAAAATAGTACAACTGACTATAGCAATTCTCCTGTAGATAAAGTACAAATTAAATCCTGATTTTTTTTAGATTGGTGAGCAAAATCGACTAACTAATTTGCCATAGAGATGCGAAACTTGTTAGTTGAAACTTACCTTTTCAGTAGGAGAATTGCTATATTAGTCTTCTGTAACTCCGGTAAAATTTTTACAATTGCTAAATCCTATAACTTTTTTCTTTCAGGCAATATCTATCTTAGTTTTTATTAAAAACAATACTCGAATCGCTTATTTTTTGTTATGCTTTCCCTCTGAAAATTTCTTCTCCAAAAGAAACAAAATAGGAATATATAACGTTTCCCAATCTGGTGAGGTACAGACAATAAACCAAACTCTTTTATCAACAATTTTCAGAAATAGTTAGGTATACCTTATTAGCCTAGAAAAGGCTATAGTAATTCTCTTTCTTAGTGAGCTACATCCCAATCAAGCATTAACCATCAATAGTCAACATGAATCAGGATTTTGCTTGTATCTCAGTCAAATGAAAAACACTAGATTAACTACGAACAATTAAACTGCGCAAGCGATTGAGGGCAGCAGCTAGTTCGAGGCGACGGAAGTAAGCTAAATTACCTTGGGGATAGTCTGTGAGGATATCTAAGCCTTTACTTTCAAGATCTTTCATCACAAGGTCGAGAATTTCTGGTAGGGTAGTTTGACCATCGAGATATCGCTCCTTAGCATACACAATTGCTGCCGCAATCCCACGCAGTTGTCCAGGATTGACAATTTGTTCTACGCTAGCTAAATCTATATCTTCCCTGCCAAAGGCAACTTCGTCTACACCACGTACTTTAACTTTAACTGCTCTGCGTCCGCGACTGGGGTCGATGCTTTGTGGTAGAGGTATTCTAGGAGTAATATTGCCAAATTTATCGCCACCTTCCTTCAGGCGATTGCTAGTATATTTTTTGGCTATTGCCTGGGCTTGGCTGGTAACATCGTGGGGAATAAAGTTATCCATTGCGATTACGGTATCCGCAACGTCGAAGTAATCGCCGCTACCACCCATTACCAGAATCGTTGAAACTCCGTAATCAGTGTAGAGTTGACGAATCTTATCCACAAAAGGGGTAATGGGTTCCTTGGCTTTGGCGATTAATTGTTGCATTCTATAATCGCGGATCATAAAATTAGTTGCCGCCGTATCTTCATCCACTAGTAGCATCTTTGCGCCTGCTTCTAGTGCTTCAATAATATTTGCTGCTTGGGAAGTGCTACCGCTAGCATTAGCTGTGACAAAATTTCTAGTAGAGCGATCTTGGGGTAGTTGGTTAATAAAGGGAGAAATATCGACTCCAGCAATGCTACGTCCATCTTCAGCACGTATTTTCATTGCTTCTGGGTTAGTAATTACAAATTCTCTTCCATCTCCGGGGATATGATTATAAATGCCTAATTCCAGCCCTCGCAATAAGGTAGATTTACCGTGATAACCACCACCAACAATTAAAGTAATACCTTCGGGAATTCCCATTCCTTGAATCAAACCGCGATTGGGACAGGTAAACTCTACTTGCAGTGATTTTGGTGTTTGAAAGGGAATCGCTTGCTCTAATAAAGGTCTGGCATCAACGCCACTGCGTCGTGGTAGGATGGCTCCGTTGGCAACGAAAGCAATTAAACCCTGTTGTGGTAATTGTTGACGCAGCCAATCAGCATCTTCAACGGTTTCTACGTGTTGCTGGATTTTAACCTGGTCTTGGGAACTATACTTAAGGGCAGTCTCTACAATATCAGGAATATCTTCACTGAGCATTTGTGCTGCCTGACGACCTAAAATTCGCCTCCCTCTTGCTGGTAAACTGACGACAAAGCGTACTTCTACCATCTCATCATCAACAGAGATGGCGCTAGTCTGTAAAACTTCTTGTCCCACGGAAGCGATTGCAATCAGCCCACTTTTCCTCGTCCCGCGATGTAAACTCACCTCTCGAGCAATCAATTCAAAACGCCGCGTTAGATAGTCACACAGGGCAATTTCCCTGCTGCTGGAAGCATAAAGTTGTGGGGGGAAAGCAGCTACAGTTTGGGGAATCTGGATACGAAATTTACTGGGGGAAGCAAAAGGATCTCCTTGAACATGGTCAATAATCAGGGTAAAGTCGGGAAAGTTGTAGCTACCCTTGATATCTTTGTAGGCTTTATAACTAGCACCATCGAGCTGTAGTAGAAAGGAATGCAGGTTTGTGTGGTTAGACATGGTAATTGTGAATCGTGTATTAGATCTGCGTGTGAAAGAATTTAGGGACGTAAAATTTTACGTCCCTACAATGGGTAAAAATTCAGATCTTGATGATTTGTAGACAACTGCTGGAAGATGACAATTGAGTAACTTGATACTCAAACTAAGTAAATCTCACGATACTATGCAACCAAAGCTTGATTTCTCTAAGTAATTAAGCTTAATTGGTTAAACATATGCAGGTACGTCGAGATGAAACGTAGAAAACTACTATTTACCCTCACTTTTTCCGCTACTCTAGCAGTGAGTGCGATTGCTGGTTGTAGTAATCAACAGGCAGCTACTACAGGAGGAGAAGGGGAAAAAATTCTGGTAATGGCTACTTCTGCAGACTATCCTCCCTACGAATTCTATCAGACAGCTAATGGTGGTGGTGAGCCGATTGGTTTTGATGTAGATATTGCTAAGTATATTACTGGGCAGTTGGGTTATGGGTTAGAAATTAAAGATATGGACTTTAATGGTATTATCCCATCTTTGCAATCCCAGAGGGCAGATTTTGCGATGGCGGGAATGACTCCCACTGAGGAACGTGAGGAAAGTGTTGATTTTAGTAGTATTTATTATGAGGCACAAAATACCATTGTGGCCACAGCTGGTTCTAATTTAAAAACTTTTGAGGATTTAGCAGACAAAAAGGTAGGGGTACAACTGGGTGCAACACAACAGGAAGCAGCTGAAAAAGCAGCCAAGAAAATTAGTGGTCTGCAGATTGAACCACGTAATAAAATTAGTGAGTTAGTTCAAGAAATTAAAGCAGGAAGAATTGATGCCGCGATAGTTGAGGATACGGTAGCTAAGGGCTATATCAAAAACAATCCTGATTTAGAGTTTAATACGATTGAAAATGAGGAAGCTGCGGGTAGTGCAATTGCTTTTCCCAAAGGTTCACCACTGCAAGCCGAATTTAATCAAGCGTTGCAAGAGATGAAGGAAAATGGGGAGCTAGATAAGTTAATTACTAAGTGGTTTGAAGAGTACTACGAAAAGTAAGGTTATAGCTAATTTATCTGACTGATTATGAATTTTAGCTGGCTATCTACCTTACCTTTTTTACCGCAAATATTTGCTGCTTTTAATCTGGATTTCAATCGCATTATTCCCAATATCCCTTTTATCTTATCGGGAATTTTGGTCACGCTAAAATTCACAGGTTTATCCCTAGTTTTTGGCTTTTTCTGGGGGACAATTCTTGCACTGTTTAAAATATCTAGCTTCAAGCCCTTGTCTTGGTTTGCGATGGTATACACGTCTATCTTTCGTGGTGTTCCTTTGCTAGTAACTCTCTCGATTATCTACTTTGCCACACCCCAACTTACAGGCTACGATATCCCACCTTTTATAGCTGGTGTTCTCACTTTTTCTCTTAATTCTGGTGCTTATATTTCTGAGGTAATTCGAGCCGGAATTTTGGCAGTGGATAAAGGACAAACTGAAGCTGCCATGTCTTTGGGTGTTAAATATCAACCAATGATGTTAGATATTATTTTGCCCCAAGCGATTAAGAATATTTTGCCTGCTTTAGTAAATGAAACTATTGCCCTACTTAAAGACTCTTCCTTAGTTGCTACTATTGGCGCTCAAGATTTGTTGCGTCGTGCCCAAATTGTGGGTGCGGAAAAATATGTTTATTTTGAACCCTTATTAATTGTTGCTCTGGTTTACTATCTGATGGTTATGGTGTTAACTTTAGCAGCAAATATTTTGGAGAGACAGTTACAAAAGAGTAGTTAGTAGTTAGTTGTTAGTTGTTTGTATTTTATAGCGCTACCAATATATCTTATAAGAAGCTAAAGTATTACAACTTTTTACAATACTCTTGCCTGACACGTCGCGCTATAGTGGTTTCAATCGCAAACTATTGGGTAACCTTCTCTTCAGTGTTGACTTCTGCTGTTTGCAACTGTTGCTTTTCCAGCATCGCCAGTTCCTGATTTAATCCCCGATAGAGACTGTAGCACATCACCAGCACTACAACTGCGAAGGGCAAACCTGTAGCAATCGCTGCAGTTTGAAGGGCTTGCAAACCACCACCCAAAAGCAACACTGCTGCTACGATTCCTTGCATCACCGCCCAGAAAACCCGCTGAGGTACAGGTGAATCCAGCTTTCCATCTGAGGTAAGGCTATCAACCACCAGGGAACCTGAATCAGAAGAGGTGACAAAGAAGATAACACCAAGGACAATACCCACAAATGAGGTAATTGCAGTTAAAGGTAGCTGTTGCAGCATCACAAACAATGCTGTGGCTAAATTTTCAGAGACTGCATTGCTAATGACACCGGATAATTCGCCCAACTCCATAGATATCGCAGTACCACCAAAAACCGACATCCAGAGGAAAGTTAACAGAGAGGGCAAAAGCAACACACCTAGTATAAACTCTCTGATAGTGCGACCTTTGGAGACACGAGCGATAAAAATGCCCACAAAGGGAGACCAAGAAACCCACCAACTCCAGTAGAAAAGAGTCGAACTATTCTCCCAGGTATCTTCACTGAAGGTTTCAATCCAGAAACTTAACTTTGGTAGAGAGGTCAAATAATATCCTGTAGTTTGAACAAAGCTACCTAAGATAAACAGTGTTGGTCCTGCAAGTAAAACAAACACCATGAAAATGGCTGCTAAGATGATGTTAAGTTCGCTGAGTCGACGAACACCCGCATCTAATCCCAACACCACAGATGTTGTCGCTAAACCAGTAATAATCGCAATCAAACCCATCTCAATTGGATTGCTGATGGGAATTCCGACGAGAAAATTCAATCCAGCGTTAATCTGCTGAACTCCAAATCCCAGGGACGTAGCAAGACCAAACAAGATGGATGCAACTGCGAGAATATCGACAGCATTACCGATCCAACCATAGATGCGATCGCCTAATATGGGGTAAAATACAGAGCGAATTGTTAGCGGTAATCCTCTATTATAGGTAAAGAATCCCAGGGCAAGACCAACCAGAGCATAAATTCCCCAGGCATGAAAACCCCAGTTAAAGAAGGTTAGACCTAATGCCTGTTGAACTGTATCTTGTGGGAGTGGTTTAATAGTACCCATCACTGAGGGTTGCGACTGGAAATGAGAAATAGGCTCAGCAACACTCCAGAACATCAAACCAAGACCCATACCTGCACTGATAAGCATCGCAATCCAAGCAAAGGTTGAAAATTCAGGCTGAGCATTTTGTCCGCCTAAACGAATTTTACCAAATTTGCTAAAACTCAAAAAGATAGCAAATCCTAAATAGATACTGACAGCTAGAATCAAAAACGAGCCCATTCCTTCAGCAATTGCTGATTGAACTGCACCAAATGCATTTTCTGCTCGTTCTCGAAAGATAAGTGTTAGTGTAACAAATAAAAAAATAAATCCAGCAGAGAAAATGAAAACCTCTGGATGGAAGTCAAAACCAAAGCCAACAATATTGCGATCGCCTGGTATTCTTTTACTACTATGCTCAGCAACAGTAGAAGGTTGTCTGTTTGTTATTGGATCTTGATGAGTCATCGATAATGATTATCCCCATAATAGTGGAAAAAAGCGTTCCCAGGCACGCCAAAAGGATACATCAGTTTCATCAATAATAATGGTAATGTAGCAATCAAAATAGATCGCTTGTTTAAATCCTTCGGTTATCTTAAAGTATTGCGGGAAATTTCCACAGAAATTTATCGTGGAGAAGTGGTAGCTTTAATTGGTCCTTCTGGTTGTGGTAAATCGAATTTTTTCGCTGTCTTAACTTATTAGACAATCCTATTTCTAGCAAAATTTACACGACAAAAAACCTCTGGGACCAATAATGTAGGAACATAAAATTTTACATCTCTACAATGGGTAAAAATTCAGATATTTGACAACAACAGCAAGTTTGAATAATTCACCTCAAGGAAAAACATTTCTAAGATATTTTTTTGGGCGAGACAATTTTGAATTTATTACAGGAGGGCAAATAGCACCAACATCTGGTTTTCTTTACCCAAGTGACTGGAAACACTAACTATGAACCTGACTTAAAATGTAGCGTAGGCGGTCATAATCATCCTTAAGTAAAATACTTAAAGTGCGTCCTGCATTAACCAACCACTGGCGATCTAATTGACGCAAACGATATACTTCCCTTAATGCACCACCGACTAAAGCTTCTGTGGGAACACCTTGAATTTCTAACAAAATTCTTAAAAAATCTAGCTGTTCACTAAAGCGAATTACTTCTTGTGGTTCACACTGATAAACTGCTTGGTGAATTTGAGGTGGACGCGGTGGTAGGTATTGATATAATCTTCCTGGAAATGGATGTACACCATTACCTGAATTTGTAGGTGCTTCAAAACCAACAATAACAGCCCGAAATTCAGTTTTGAGCATAGCAAAAATTTGCGGTTGCTGTTCTCGTAAATCTGTCAAAGATAAGCCTAAAGCTGTTGCTCGATGTACTGAATCAATAGGTGAAGTGGTAACATGACTGACAAGGGCTAATACTTTATTTCCAGACTCCTCATCCATCGCCTTTACCCAACTACCAAAAGGTGGCATTACTGGAAAATTAAGTTCTTCTGGTTCTAAACATTGAGCTAAAAATTCTGTGGTTGCTGTTTCTATTACCTCTGCAATATGATTTGGTGGATGTTGATCAACAGCAAATTGGGGTAAGGGAAGGCGCATTTAGATTAAGTAATAAGTAATAAGTAATAAGTAATAGCGTCGAGAACCCGCGTCGCACCCCCAAACTCCCCACCCCCTTCAACTTCCCCCTACAGGGGGAAACCATCGGTTCCTCTCCTTTCAGGAGAGGGTAGGAGAGGTGGGGGAACATCAGATGTCTCTCCTTACAGGAGAGATTTAGAGAGGTGGCGCAAGGGAAAGCTCGACAAGACAGTAATAAGTAATAAGTAAGGACATCAGATGATACGTCTGGCGAGTTTTTTTAGCAAGGAAGTTTTATTTTTTCACCCTTGTAGGGACGTAAAATTTTACGTCCCTACATTCTTTGTCATAGAGATGTAATCAACCATCAACAAACAACAAATAACCAAAACAAAATTACCTTTTACCTGCTTTGAGGTCAACAGAAGCTAGTTCTGATAGTTG
>CAZWGS010000060.1:0-29366 GCA_964633315.1 uncultured bacterium
GAATTAATACTACAGGAAAGGTTGAATGTCCAGAGTCTGTTTTGGATAGAGAGGAAAGATTCGCTCGGATAGGAGGAGCGATCGCACAGTTACCGGAAAAGTTGCGAGAGACGTTTATTTTGCATTTTTATCGGGAGCTTTCCCATAAAGAAATTGCCGAGAAGCAAGGGATATCTTACGATAATGTCTGCAAGCGGATATCTTTGGCACGGAAACGGCTTAAACAGAAGTTGAGTGCCTATTTTCGAGATTCGGAGTCGGAAGTAGGGGAAAAAGGCCATTCGTCCCTACAGATGTCAGAGTCGAGTCAGTCTCCTACCCCAGAAGAGAATGGGGAAGTGCAGCAGCAGAAAGTGGAGCCAGATGAAAAGAATGTATCGGAGAGGGAGACTGTATCGGTTGAAAGTGAGATAGCAAAAGTTCAACCATTTCTTAATAAGAAGAATTCTATATTTAGTTGCCATGACCTTACGACCTCAGGCGATCGCCCTATTTCTCCATCGCAACCAGAGGTAGAGAAGTCAGAGAGTGTTGATAGTTTTGGAGAGTTAGATAGAGTCCGGATAATTAGTGATGAAAAAACCGATCTTCGTTACACAGGGGAAATCTCTCTATTTTCTCTTTTCCCCGCTCCCTTATTAATAAGTATTCAACGGTCGATGAGATTAAAGGGGATGGTTGGGTTGAATATTACTGATGTGGGAAATGTTAGTAGAGACCTACCTTTTTTATCTATACTTTCTGTTTTTTGGCAGAGTTTTATGCAGGGTGTGGGATGGAAGGAAGGAGGAGGTGTGTTCAACTATCTCCGAATAGAGACCGCGGAGGTGGATTTGACTTATAGACATAGCTTCCCCATCCAATATTTATCCCTGGGAAGTTGCGGAGAAATAATAAAAACTAGCCGGTACAGACTGTGTTTTTCCAGGCTTCGACACGAGATAAAAATTTGGTGTTGCTAAAAAGAAAGCAATAGAGGAAAGAACAAGCATACATTGGCTTGCCTTGTTAGTTCCATAAAGTCAGGTATTGGTACCGAGAAACGTCTTATAGGTGAAAGCAAACATAAGCAGGAGTATATAAAAAGATATTCTAGAGAAAAAGGGCGCACTCATCATACAGGAGGCATGGTGAAACGTTCATGTTTTCCAACGAATAAAAACTTGACGACAACCTCATGCAGGAAAAGATTCTCAAAGACATGAAAATTGAAGCAATAGTGAATAAGAAGGTGGCATCAAGGTCATGACAACATACAACATCGACAGCTACGTAGAGCAAGTAAAAGCAACCCGACAGTACATCACACAACACAGTGATCTGCTCGTGGAAAAGGCAAACAACCTCGTAACGCAAAACAACCAAATGCAGCAGCTGCTGTTGTCGACGGGGCATGACGATGCTAGATTTCGAAGCTCCTTAGATAGTTATGCAAATAGCTTTATTGGCGGTGGAGAAAAGGTGTTTATAGAGGAGTTATTTGGAAAAGGCGATGCACTTATCGACTCATCAAGGATGGCTTACGCAAAGGGCACGGTCAGCCCCCTGAGGACACCAACCGCATCGTGCACACCCGAATCCCAAACAGGCGGACAGTTAGCGACATTAGTAGTGGACATTGTAATGCTATTGATCGACTGCGTAGGGCTATCTAGCGGCATATCAGCCAGCGAAGTCCGGTTGGAAGCGGAACGCCAACTGGTCGTCGCAAGGAATGCTGGGGCGGCCCGGAAAGCACTGAGTAATATAGCAAAGGGAGTCGGCAAGGCGTCATCAGTGATCGAGAGGATCAGTGCGCTATGCGATGTTACATCCACGATATTACATTACCTGCTTGACTACGTGTGGGCGGTAATAAAGGCAGCGCTAGGAAACCTAAACGGCTGGGATCTATTCTGGGCGATAGTGAAGTTGGCCCTTTTTATAGCATCTATGATTGCCACAGATTGCGGGGCTTTCGTCGTCCGCGTTTCCACCCTCATCCCAGATGTCAATAATATATTAGGTGATGCGGTAGCCCTGGCCCACCCACGGTGTAAGCCAGCAAGTTGACAGGAGTCGGGTATGTTGTTCAGGAAGGATGGACGATTGGGGGGAAAGGAAATGGCGGGATTGTTGGGGCGATGGGAGAAAATAGTTCAGAGGGGAAGTCATTTCACAACAGACAGCTCTATGACTGGTCTGGGTCAGCCAACGCTTGGACAATAGCAAAAGGGTAAAAAAGGAAAGCGGAATAAGGGTGGATTCATCAGAATGTGACCTTAACGCATCCGGTGTGCGACGCCAAAAAACCTCGATTACCGAACAGCTCTGAACACGTAATGAAACAATAACACTCTGCAAATTAGCTGAAATCCCACCTTTCACCCATCGCCACCAGCGTTGAAAATATGCCTCAATACGCTCATCGGGCGCACCTTGCTCGTAAAGCCGACGCATATTTTCAACCATTCTTTCTACAGTCTTCCGAGCGATACCCAGCCCCGCAGGCGAAAACCAATAGCCCAGAAAGTCAAAGCCCTTGGCAACTCTCCCGATGAACGTTTTATCCGGATGTTTAACCACCCGCAGGTCACTCATCACCTGGTTAGTTGCCTTGATGGCTTTACGCAACTTCCATCGTGTCGGAGCCAGAATCACCCAGTCATCCATATACCGGACATAGAAGCAGCCCAAAGCCGCCATGCGGTCATCCAAAGGCTTCAAAAACAAAGCCCCCATCAGGGGAGATAAGGGACACCCCAAAGAAATCCCCTGGGTAATATCAATAAATTCACCCCCATCCGAAACATAGCGACGCAGATAACCCCATAACAACCGTAAAACAGCATCATCCTGGACGTATTTCCCCACAATATCCATCAAAATTCCATGATTGATGCTGGCATAATACCCCTTAACATCAGTGCGAAACACAAATGGATGCTCCTCAACATTAGCAGCAACCTCTCGCACCGCCCCCTTCAACCCACCATTCCCGGCGACCATAATAGGATGATGCGATCGCCAATAACCAAGGATTCCTTTAGGGTTTTTGATATTTATGCAGAGGTTCCCACTACAGAAACTCTAGCCGACAATCGGGAATAAAGATGTTACAAATGAGATGTTGAATAACACTAAATCTGGTTCTGTGAGTAACCTTATTGGCAAAACTGAGAACCCTTTCCCCAATTCCCCACTAGCAAAAAAGCTATTTTTATAACTGGATTTAGTATAACTCGTGTTTCGATAGCTTAAATTTCTCTTTTAATAATTATTTTTTTGTTTACTTAGGCTTTATATAACAACTAACACAAGAGAGAAAACTTTCAGCGATTACTGAAAATGGCTCAGCGTTGCTGAAGTTAAACTTGGTTGAGCAATTATCCCAATTATTGTTTTTCTCAAAAGCAAATAATGGATAATAATTGTTAATAATGGCATGGTTGCCGAAACTTTTTTGTGTTAACAGTTATCAAAAATCACCAAAATGCCATTGCATTTTTAATTTAAACTAAAATCTACCTATGTCTTCGTTTGTTAACTTATTTTCCAAGGAAAAATCTCCCACTCTAGCCAGGTTTATAGAAGTAGGTATTGTTTGTTTCTTAATTCTTGCCACCATTGTCATCAATTCTAGAATGATTCGGGATGGCTTGAATGGTATGCCTGATATTCGTTGGCATATTACTTGGTTACAGCACTTTTCACAACAGTTGTCTGAAGGTATCTGGTATCCACGTTGGTTAGCAGGGACTAATTTTGGCTATGGAAGTCCTACTTTTGTTTTCTATCCACCTTTAGCTTACTATGTGGGTTCTGGATTCAAGGCTCTAGGATTAGACACTCAACAAGCATTAATAGGTTTATTTTCCATCGCCCTCTTCTTTTGTGGCTTTAACTTTTATCTCTATGGTCGCCAACGTTGGGGTAAACTACCTGCTGTAGTGGGCTCATTAGCTTTTATGACAGCTCCTTTTTTGGGTCATAATATCTATTTTGCCGCTAGATTAGCAGAGATATTTGCCCTACTATGGGTTCCTTTAGGATTATGGCTCACAGACCAAGCCCTTGAATATCCCCGGTGGCGAATTGTCTTGGCTGTCTTTTTTGCTATTTTTGCCATTAGTCATGTGCCAAGCTTATTATTATGCTTCATCTTTTGGCTACCTTACACCTTCGTGCAACTATGGCGTAAACCTTGGAAGTCAGTTGTTACTACCATCGCTGCTGCTTTCCTTGGTTTTGGTATTGTTTCACTTTATCTTTTACCTGCGATTAGGGAGCAAGTTTTTGTCAATACCACAGGTTTAAAATCTGTTCTCGGTGGTTTTCCTGCTAATCTTGCGGGTACACCCCTAACTCTCAATCGCGTTTTTACCACTCGCATCCAAAACATTTTCTTCTCGGAGGTTTTAGCTGCATTTGTCTTTGCTGCGATTAGCTCACTGTGGCATCATAAACAACCAGCAAAGGTAAAAGAAACATGGTGTTGGTTAGCATTTCTGGGAGCTATAGCTATCCTCATGAGTTATATTTCCCTACCTATATGGCGAGCTAGCACTACCTTACAAATGGTTCAATTTCCCTGGCGGATGATGGGGTTATTTTCCTTTGGTTTAGCAGCATTGTGTAGCTTAGCAGTTGAGGGCATTCTCAAGCAACGTTTGCCGATTAAAATAATTTTCTCTTGTGCGATTGCGGGTATTCTCTTCTGGAATTTCCACTATTGCTACAAACTATCTCGCAGTATCCCCACAATTGATAATCCTGGTAGGGGTAAGGTTGCTAACTTGGAGCATCTTACCATTGCTTTTAATGAACCCTATGCAGATAAACTAATTGATGTTAGACCCTACCGACCTTTAATTAACGGTGGACACGCTGCACCAGATCCTATCATGGGACAACCTCGCGTTTCTGTACTCAGTGGTGAAGCAGAGGTCAAAATTGACGATTGGGGTAGCTACAAACGCAAAATGCAGCTAGATGTGGCGACAGCTTCCAAGTTTCGCTTTCGCACCTATTTTTACCCTGCATGGCATCTTTACGTCAACCAGGAAAATACTCCTATCGAGATAGGTAATGACGGGACAATGCAAGTAGAATTAGAACCTGGTTCCTATCAGGTTGAATTACGCTATCAGTGGACGCAAAGTTTTACTATCGGCATAATTCTCAGTGGAATTAGTTTGCTAATTCTAGTGTTATTAATATTCAACCATTCTTGGCTGCTCACACCATAGTTTTCATCTTTAACTATGGTTAGTTACATCGAGTTTCTGGGAAATATAGCGAAAGCAGAGACTTGAAAGCGAAAAGTTATTTAACTTATTTATTGAATTAGGGGCTAAAGGTATTTAAACCATGCAATGGGAACAATATGTGGATATCTCTGTTGTGGTACCTGTCTACAATGAGGAACCAAATATAGATTACTTGTTTGAGCGATTAATGCAAGTACTAAATCAGCTCAAATTAAAATATGAAATTGTCTGCGTTAATGATGGTAGCAGAGATAATACTCTAGCTTGTTTAATAGATCATCATCACCGCAATTCAGCGATTAAGGTGGTTAATCTCTCTCGTAATTTCGGTAAAGAAATTGCCCTCACGGCAGGAATTGACTATGCTAGGGGCAAGGCAGTGGTACCCATTGACGCTGATTTGCAAGATCCACCAGAATTAATTGCTGAGCTAGTGAAAGAATGGCAAGCAGGCTATGAAGTAGTTTACGCTACTCGTCGTTACCGTCGTGGGGAAAGTTGGCTGAAACGTTTTACTGCTAACGCTTTTTATCGGGTAATTGGTATGCTGAGTCCAGTTCCCATTCCCAGAGATACAGGAGATTTTCGCCTTCTAGATCGTAAAGTAGTGGAGGCTCTCAAGCAAATGCCAGAACGCACCCGCTTTATGAAAGGTTTATTTAGCTGGGTTGGTTTCAAACAAACTTCCATTCTCTATGATCGCCCGCAACGTTACAAAGGCACAACAAAGTGGAATTATTGGAAACTCTGGAATTTTGCGATTAGTGGTATTGCTTCTTTTAGCATCAGACCACTTAAAATTTGGAGTTATATTGGTTTAATACTATCTCTAATTGCCTTTATCTACGCTTCTTTTTTGGTAATTCGCACTCTAATATTTGGTATTGATGTTCCAGGTTATGCTTCAGTGATGGTAGTTACTCTATTCTTAGGAGGAGTGCAACTAGTAAGTTTAGGCATAATTGGCGAATATCTTGGTCGTGTTTACGAAGAAACTAAACGTCGTCCTCTTTATTTAATCAGAAATTCCTATGGCTTTGATTCCCCAGAGCAAAAATAATCGCCTGCTTTTGCTAACAATAATTTGTCTGATTGCAACTGCTGTTGGTTTCTGGTTTTTAAGGGGAATTGAACCAACACAAATAGAAGCTTGGCTAGAAAAAGCAGGTATTTGGGCGCCCTTAGTCTACATTATTACCTATGTAGTTGCGACTGTTTTCATCCTACCTTCCACTGCTCTTAATCTAACAGGAGGAGCACTTTTTGGCTCTTTTTTAGGTACTTTGTGGACAAGTATAGCAGCAATACTTGCCGCAATTGTTTCCTTTACTTTCACTCGTACTATCGGGCGAGAATTAGTAGCAAAAAAGTTAGCTGGTAGTTTAAAAGCGATGGATGCGGAACTCAGTCAAGGCGGCTGGATGTACATATTTTCGATTCGTTTGCTACCTATTATTCCCTATGGTTTAGTTAATTTTGCTGCGGGTTTAACTTCAGTTAGTTTTCGGGACTATTTATTAGGAACAGCACTTGGTACAGTACCAGGAGTTTTGCCTTTTGTTATGTTAGGTAGTTCAGGTTTACGAGCTTTTAAAACTGGGGAGATTTTACCTTTAATGTTTGCAGTGGGATTAATTGGAACCTTAGTTGCTGGAGCCACTTGGTATCGTCGTCGTCGCACTTTTAAGCTAGAAAAACTTAAAGAAGCTGAGAGATATAATCAGCAAGATTGAAGAATATCTAGCCTTATTAGACCAGTAATTGATAGAGCAATCAACAAACAACAATCAACAAACAACCATCAACCATCAACCATCAACCATCAACCATCAACAATTAACTATCAACCCTAAAAATATTAATCAATGAACTATAATCGCTTAAGTAAAACCTTACCCGCCATTAAAGGTTTAGCTATGTTGATGATAGTTAACTTTCATATTTGGGGTGGAACCAAAGGCGGTTTTCTGACCATACCAGAAATTTTTACTAGATACCAAGGAGCTGGAATCAAAGGTTTCATTGAAGGCTTAATTTCTGTTGTTTGCTCACTGGGAGAGTATGGAGTACATATATTTATCATTGCTAGCGGTTTTGGATTAGCAGCATCTTGGTGGCGTAAATATGGCAATGATAGTAATAGTAAAGATCAACTTGCTGCTTTACCTTTCTGGAAACGCCGATTATCCAGAATATTTCCTCTCTACTGGATGGCTCATGGCTTAGCCTTAGTCATTGGTATGATTAATCTTGAATTAATACCTCGTAGAGACTTATTTACCCTAGGTATTTTTGATTCACTTACTGCTTTAATTGCTAGTCTCACTACCCTACGTAACTTTTCCGTTGACTATAACTCTTTCATAAATTCTGCTTGGTGGTATGTTGGTCTAGCGATTCAATTTTATTTAGTTTTTCCTCTTTTAATTCGTGTTGGTAAACGCTGGGGTTGGTCTAATTTATTACTGATTTCACTAGCAGTTAATCTTTTCTATAGAGTAGTAATTATTGCTTTACCTCTAGAAGCTAAATTAACTTCTATCTATTTACGAGGTGCTCTATTTCCTACCAGGTTATTTGAGTTTGTCTTTGGTATTGTTCTCGCAATTAGTCTTTTAGACAATAGAGATTTGCGACCAGCTAAATCGTTTAAGACTTCATTCCACTGGATAAAATTATTAGTTATTGAACGTCGCTTTCTCTATTTAAACTTAATATTATATGTCATTGGTATTGCCTTTGATGCTGCTGCTGACGAAGGATACTTATCCTATAAAATTTTCGCTGATGTTCTTTTAGGAGTCGGAGAATTTTCCCTCTTTTTCCACTTATTTAATAGCATACCCAAGCTAAAAATCGCCTTTAATCCCATTGGTAATTTTTCCTATGGTATTTATCTAACCCATATGAACACATTAGGATTATTTTGGATTTGGCTTCTCCCCTGGTTACCTTCCTACTGGCTGAGGTTTGGAGTTGTTTCTCTTTTGTGCTGTTGCTTTGGTGCTTTATTCGAGTATTTATACAACTCACTAACAATAAATTTCATTCAGAAAAAAGTTTCGAGTCAGACTAAATCTATTTAATTTAGGGATGAGAGTGTTGTTTGTTGTTAGTTGTTGGTTGTTTGTCAAACAACAAATCACAAATATAGGGGTTCTCATTTTCCTGAGATACAAGCAACATCCGGATTTTTGTTGATGGTTAATTGTTCATTGTTGATGGAAATATACCTCATTAATTTGAGAATCGCAATTATAGCGCTACGCACATAGCTTAGGACACTATAGATTGGTGGAAAGTGAACAATAACAAGGAAATAGGGAACAGATAAATGTCCTAATGTTGTCCCGTAGCGCTATATATCAAATCCGGTTGTGATAGTAGCTTTTTCACTTGTAGAGAGATGAGGATATAGGGATTTGAGGAGAGGGTTTGAGGCGAAAGCGTATAAGGCTACTCACACAAGCAGGATTTAGTATAACCAATAACAAAGGAATGGACAGCCATCGTTCCCACGTATCAACATCCGTTGGTGTTTTTGAAAAAATGGGCTTCCCAGCCCTTGAAGTAATAAAAAAAATACTCCAAAAAAGAGTAGATTTCATAGACAAAAATTAAACATTTTACAGTTGCCAAATCTTCACTTTACCCTTGCTATCACCACTAATTAAACTCTTACCATCAGTGCTGAAAGCCAGACTGTAAATTTTTCCACCATGTTTAGCAATAGTGTGTACTAAATCGCCAGTCTCTAAATTCCAAATTTTTATTTTTTTATCTGCACCACCACTAGCAATAGTATTACCATCAGGACTAATTGCAACTGCTAAAACTGCTTGAGAGTGTCCAGAAAGATTATGTAATAATTCTCCTGTTTTGAAATTCCAAACTTTAACAGTAGCATCAGCACTGCCACTAACTAAAGTTGAATTATTATTGCTGAACTCGAGGCTATTTACAGGATAACTATGACCTTCAATAGTTTGTAGTAATTCTCCTGTTTCCAGATTCCAAAGTTTAATTGTTTCGTCAGCACTTCCACTAGCAATTGTTTGACCATCAGGACTAATTGCAACAGCGTAGACAGGAAGAGTATGACCCTTTAAATTATTTTTTTGTTCTCCAGTGGACAAATCCCAAACTTCAAGATTGTAATCAGGACGACCACTAACAAGAGTTTTATCATCTGGAGTAATCGCGATTGGATATACGGAATAGGCAAGAGTAATAGGATAAGAACTATATTTGCTATATTCAGGAGTTTCTGAATTCTTACCCAGGGTATTCAGTAATTCTCCCTTATTTAAATCCCATAACTTAAGAGTTTCCCCACGATTACTGGTAACAAATTTTTTGCCATCAGAACTAATAACAATAGCACCTAAACCACGAGCATCAGCAGAAATAGTTTTGATTGGTTTTCCCGTTTTTAAATCCCAAAAATTAACCACACCATCAGTACCACCACTAGCAAAAGTTTTTCCATCACTGCTGACAGCAATTGAAGTGACTGGTCCTACGTGTTTATAAAAGCTACGAAATAGACTACTATTGCGCCAAGCATCAGATGTGGTAGCAGATATTGGAGTTGTATGGAAAAAGGTTAATAAAGCTAACATTGCTAAAGCAAGTAGCGAAGGAAAAAGTGATTTGATTTTCATGACACCCATTGATGATTATCAGTTGTTTTTTAAAAGTATGCTTAGAGTCTAGATTTACATATAATCAAAGAATATTTTTAGACATGAATTACTCCCAACAATATAGCATGACAGTTCAGTGAGTCCACAGAATAAAACTTCACCTCAGATCTTCCACCAAAAAAAGTGAGTCTGAGAAGGAATGGCTGAAGTTATTGTGGCTAAAACCTTAGTTGATGTTCTCTTATATTAAGATATAACTATTATCAACTACTCAGAAAAACTGTCACCTCAACCTAATCAATTCCACCCGATGACCTGCCTTTTTATCATGAGAATATAAATAAAAACTTTATTTTAATGCCTCAATAGCTCTAGCAAGCGTTCTCGAACTTACTCCATCTTTGCGTAGTTTTCTTGGCACTCATGTCTAAGTAAGCTAATTTTTCTCCCTCATAGTTAGGTTGCTGCACTTCTACCGCAATGCAGTCTATTCTTTGACTATTAGCAACTACTGCCGTTATCACTTTTTTGTATGAATAAAATGAGTCTAGTATTTAAATCCTTAATAGAAATTCTCAACTATCGAGCACAATATCAGCCTGATCAACAAGCCTATATCTTCCTCAACAATGGAGAAACACCCTCAGCAACTATCACCTACGGGGAGTTAGACAAGCAAGCAAGAGCAATAGCACAAGCGCTAACTTGTCAGTTTGCAACCAGTCTCCAATCTTTACAAGGAGAACGAGCTTTATTATTGTATCCTTCTGGATTAGAGTTTATTGTGGCATTTTTTGGCTGCTTGTATGCTGGGATAGTAGCGGTGCCAGTTTATCCTCCCAGACGTAATCAAAAGTTGTCTCGATTACTTGCTATCGTCAATGATGCCCAGGCTAAGGTTGCACTGACAAACGCATCAATTCTGGCTGATATTGAGAAAAGGTGGGAACACGAATCAGAGTTATCAACCCAGTTGAAATGGGTGGCTACAGATACCATTGAAGCTAATCCTCAAGATTTTAGACCTCAATCAGTCACATCAGAGAGTTTAGCATTTTTGCAATATACTTCTGGCTCTACGGGGATACCCAAAGGGGTGATGGTGACTCATGGAAATATCATCCATAACCAGCAGGCGATTCAGAAAGCTTTTGGGCATAGTGAAGAGAGTATCGGTGTTGGTTGGTTGCCTTTATTCCATGATCTGGGATTGATTGGTCATGTTTTCCAACCTATGTATGTTGGATTTCCCAGTATTCTAATGCCTCCAGTCGCGTTTCTCCAAAAACCTGTTCGTTGGTTAAAAGCGATTTCTAAATATCAAGGGACTACCAGTGGTGGACCCAATTTTGCTTATGATTTATGTCTCAAAAAAGTTCAACCCGATCAATTAGTAGGGCTTGATTTGAGCAGTTGGGATTTAGCTTACAGTGGAGCAGAACCAGTACAGGCAGACACTTTGGAGCGATTTAGTCACAAATTTGCTCAGTGTGGTTTTAACGAAAGTGCTTTTTATCCTTGCTATGGAATGGCAGAGACTACTCTATTGACCACAGGTGGGGACAAAAGTCAATCGCCAGTGATTCAAAATTTTAAAGCGAGTAAAGCGGCAAAAAAATTAGTAGGATGTGGTTATCCTTATTTGGATGCAAAAGTAAGTATTGTCAATCCAGAATCATCCATTCGCTGCGAGCAAGGAGAAGTAGGAGAGATTTGGGTGTCTGGTGGTAGTGTCACTGCTGGGTATTGGAATAGTCCCGAAGCAACACAAGAAACTTTTCAAGCTTATATTAAAGATACCGGAGAAGGCCCTTTTTTACGCACAGGAGACTTGGGATTTTTCAGCAATGGAGAATTGTTTGTTACCGGAAGAATGAAAGATGTGATTATTATACGGGGACAAAACTATTATCCCCAAGATATTGAGTTAACGGTTCAGCAAGCAAATCCAGCACTTCGAGTCCACTGTGGGGCAGCTTTTGCTGTGGAAGTGGAAGGAACAGAAAGATTAGTAGTAGTGCAAGAAGTAGAGCGCACTTACTTACGACAATTGAACATAGATGAAGTTGTTGGAGACATTCGCCAGAAAGTTGCATTGGAGAATGAGTTACATGTATATGCAGTTGTTTTGCTAAAGACTGGCACTATTCCCAAAACTTCTAGTGGTAAGATTCAGCGTCATGCTTGTCGAGAGGGTTTTCTAGCTGGGAATCTCTCGGTTGTCGGTAATAGTATTTTAGAGAAGGCTTCATCAATTAGTTCTCAGACTGATAATTTAAGCCGGGATGAATTTAACCGTGTTACGGGGGGGGATACGCCCGACAACAATGCCCTAAAACATCAGCCTAATTCTCAAAACCAACTGTTAACAAAACAATTGAGTCCAAAAGACAAACCATATTTAATTTCTCAATTTTGTGAACAAATTGCCCAAATATTGGAAATACCCAATTCTCAAATTCAGCCTCATCAGTTGATTAGCACACTAGGTTTAGATTCACTACAAGCTATAGAAATTAAAAATTATATTGAACTAAACTTCGGTTTAGTCATGCCAATGGAGAAATTTTTTGAAGATATAACTGTGGCTCAATTGGCAACTGATATTTTCAATTTAATGCCATCTGCTGATATCTCTGAATCTAAACAGATTATCAATCAGCTAGAAGGACAAAAATTACCAGAGATATCCAATAATACTGCGCCAGTATCCAATTCTTCAAATCATACTCTAGCTGTTGATGTTCAAGCTCAAAGCATTCCCTTTAGCTTGTTATATTTTTCGAGTAATGAAGCTGAATTTACGGACGATAAATATCAACTTTTTGTAGAAGGGGCTAAGTTTGCAGATCAACACAATTTTAAAGCTGTGTGGATACCAGAACGCCATTTTCATGCCTTTGGTGGTATCTATCCTAATCCTTCAGTTTTAGGTGCAGCTTTGGCAATGGTAACCAAAAATATTCGCATCAGAGCTGGTAGTGTGGTACTGCCATTACACAATCCCATTCGAGTAGCAGAAGAATGGTCAGTTGTTGATAATTTATCAGCTGGTAGAGTTGACCTTGCCTTTGCTATGGGTTGGAATCCCAATGACTTTGTATTGTCTCCAGATACTTATACTAATCGCCATCAATTTTTATTTGACAATATCAAGACGGTGCAAACATTGTGGCAAGGTAAATCAATTTCTAGCCACAATGGAGTTGGAAAAGAAACTCAAATCAGAATTTATCCTTTACCGAAGCAACCCCAATTAGATGTTTGGATTACCTGTAGCGGTAGTCAAGAAAGATTTCAGGAAGCAGGTAGTTGCGGGGCTAATATTTTAACGGCGTTACTGTTCCAATCTGTAGAAGAATTAGCTGAAAAAATCGCTATTTATAGACAAGCAAGGGAAAAAAACGGTTATGCTCCAGAAACTGGTCATGTCACATTGATGTTGCATACCTTTGTTGGCGAAGAAATGAATCAGGTTCGTCAAAAAGTTAGGCAGCCATTTTTAGAATATCTCAAGAGTTCCGTCAATTTGTGGCAACAGAACTCAAAAAATCTGGATGAATTAAGTGAAAGAGAACGAGAAGATTTACTCTCTTTTGCCTTTGAGCGTTATTTCCAAAGTAGTGCTTTATTTGGTACTCCTAATAGTTGCTTGAAAATGGTTCAGCGTTTACAAGCAATAGGTGTTAATGAAATTGCCTGTTTAATTGATTTTGGTGTTGATTCTCATTCTGTTATGGCAAGTTTGGAATCTCTTAATTCACTGCGAGAGCTGGCTAATTATAATAACAAGTTAAATCAGCCATCAGTTAATCAGTTGACAACTGATTTGTTACAGCAAGAAAAACCAAAAATTGAAATAGAATCAAGCCTTGATACTCAATTGCAAAAAAAATCGACAACAGAAGAAATTTTAATCTCTACTTCAGATAAATCTAGTAACAATGACAAAGCTACATCAAATATTGACTTAGATTCTCGTTTGCGGTTGGTATACAAATCAAGTAAAAATGTTTTGCAGCGAGCGAGAGAATTTGAACTACCAGATCAATTAAGAGAAATAGGGCTTTTACCCTACTTCCGAGAATTGGAAAGTAATGAAGGCGCAACCTGTATATTTGATGGACGACAGGTCATTATGCTAGGCTCAAATAACTATTTAGGATTGACAGCAGATAAAAGAGTACGCGAAGCTACTGCTAGTGCTGCCCTAGAAGAGGGACCAAGCTTGACTGGTTCGCGTCTGCTAAATGGCTCAACATCAAAACATCGTGAATTTGAACACAAACTCGCTGCTTTTTTAGGACATGAAGATGCGTTAGTATTTACAACTGGCTATCAAGCTAACCTTGGTTTTATCTCAGCCCTGATGAACGAAGAAACAACTTTGGTGTTGGATAGCGAAGCCCATGCTTGTATTTACGATGGTGCGTTTATGAGTCGCTGTCAAGTTATTCAATACCAACATAACGATTTAGATGATTTAGAAAAGCGATTGCGGGAAGTCGCCAGTAAATCAGCAACAATGGTAGTCGTTGATGGTGTTTATTCCATGACAGGTGATATTGCACCAATACCCGAAATTAGAGCATTATGCGATCGCTACAATGTTACTTTAGCTGTTGATGATGCTCACGGTCTAGGAATGTTAGGAGCCAATGGCAAGGGAACAGAAGAGCATTTCCAGATGGTAGGCTGCAGTGATATTCTCTGTGGTACTTTTTCCAAGAGTTTAGCCTCCATTGGAGGCTGGGTTGCTGCGGAGGCGAAAGTCATTGATTGGATTCGGTTTCACGGACGCCCAATGCTATTTTCTGCTTCCATTCCTCCCACATCTTTAGCAGCAGCAAGGGCTGCACTAGATATTTTAACTAGGGAACCCTGGCGAGTCCAATATCTCAACCAGAATGCCCGATATTGGCAAGAGGGACTCAAACAACTTGGGTTTAATGTGGGTGAATCCAAGAGTGCCATTACACCAGTTATTATCGGTGATGACCTCAAATGTATGATGTTTGGCAAAGAATTACTAGAGGCTGGAGTTTATGTGAATGCAGTTGTTTATCCTGCTGTACCAAGAACTAAAGCATTATTAAGAACAAGTGTGATGGCAACTCATTCTCAACAGCATTTGGACCAAGCATTGGACATTTTTAGTTCTGTAGGCAAAAAACTTGAATTAATTGCTTAATCGAAGAACAAGCAGAAAAATCAATGAAATTTAAACGACAACACGCAATTATTACGGGTGGTTCTAGTGGTATTGGCAAAGCAACAGCAATTTTGTTGGCAAAAGAAGGAGCCAACATATCTATAATTGGGCGTAATCAAGACAAACTAGAAATAGCAAAAGCGGAAATTGAATCGGTAAAAGTAAATCCACAGCAACGCATTATTTGTATTTCCGCCGATGTAGCAAAGCAAGCTCAAATTGAGGGAGCAATTACCCAAGCTGTGGAGGAATTAGGCACACCTGAAATCTTAATTACCTCTGCAGGAATTGCCAACCCTGGTTATTTTCAGGAACTTCCCTTGCAAGTATTTGAAGAAACGATGGCAATCAATTATTTCGGTACTCTCTATGCGATTAAGTCAGTTTTACCGTTGATGCAGCAAAAGCAACAGGGAAATATTGTGATTATATCTTCTGGTGCTGGACTAATTGGTATTTATGGCTATACCCCTTACAGTCCCTCTAAATTCGCTTTGCGTGGCTTAGCTGAGTCATTGCGAGGAGAACTCAAATGTTTGGGAATTCATGTTTCAATTGTCTATCCTCCCGATACTGATACCCCGCAATTAGCAGCAGAAAATTTAACAAAACCTCAGGAAACCAAGTTAATCACAGCTACCGCTAAAACTTGGAGTGCCGAAGGTGTAGCAAAAGTTATTTTACGCGGTATTGAAAGAAAAGATTTCGCCATTACACCTGGATTAGAAATGACATTGTTGCAATCTTGGCATAGTTTACTAACTCCAATACTGAATTGGTATTTTGATAAAATTGTTAGGAAATTCCGCAGTACATAGATTATTTTTGAGCATAAAAATAATTGAAGTAAGTTTTGAATGCTAGTGACTAATTTTAGTAAAAAAAAATAAGAATGACTGAGTATTTAACCATAGTAGACATACTGCGTGATCGCTCACAAAATCTACCCCATCAAATTGCTTATACATTTTTACCTGATGGAGAAACTGAATCTGGTAATTTGACTTATGGACAACTAGAAACGCAAGTACAAGCCATTGCTGCCCATCTCCAAGCAATAATTAGTCCAGGCGATCGCATCTTAGTCGTCTATCCTTATAACGCTGGGCTAGAATTTATTGCTAGTTTTTTCGGTTGTATCTATGCAGGGGGAATCGCTGTCACCAGTAACCCTCCCTTAAACAATGAAGCCATACCCAAACTCCAAGAAAGAGTAGAATCGTCTCAACCCAAAGTTATCCTCACAACAGAATCTTTTTTACTTCACATTCAAGAAAAATTAGAAAAAAATCCAGACTTAGCACCCAAACTCAAACATTTACCCTGGATCGCAACAGATAAAATTATCCTATCCCAAGCTTCCCAATGGGTTGAACCAAAAATAGATAAAAACAGCCTTGCCTTTTTCCAATACACCTCAGGTTCCACAGGCAAACCTAAAGGAGTAATGGTAACCCATGGCAATGTTTTACATAACTCAAAAGTTATTTATCAATCCTTTGAACATAATGCAAATAGTCGAGGAGTAAGTTGGCTACCCATGTTCCACGACATGGGATTAATTGGTGGAGTTATACAACCTTTGTATGGTGGTTTTCCTATTACCTTGATGTCACCTGTGGCGTGGCTTCAAAAGCCAATACGTTGGTTAGAGGCGATTTCTCGCTACCAAGCAACTACCAGTGGGGCACCAAACTTTGCTTATGATTTGCTTTCTCGTCAAGTAATGCCAGAACAACTGGAAAATTTAGATTTAAGTAGCTGGAGTGTAGCCTTTTCTGGCGCTGAAACCGTGCGGGCTGGAACCTTAGAAAGATTTGCTGAGACCTTTGCCCCCTGTGGGTTTCGGCGAGAGTTTTTTTATCCCTGTTATGGCATGGCAGAAACAACATTATTCATCAGCGGAGGCGCAAAAACAAAACCTCCAGTGATTAAAGAGGTAGATGCTGAGGCTTTGGCGGAACACCGAGTTGTAGTTGGTAGTGGCAAAAGTCAAGCTGTAGTCAGTTGTGGTTGGGGTTGGTTGGGTGATGAAATAGCCATTGTTGACCCAGAATCCCATCTTCCACTTTCAGACAGCGAAGTGGGAGAAATTTGGGTACGAGGCGCTGGCGTGGCTAGAGGGTATTGGAATCAGCCTGATGAGACAGATCAATTTTTTAGAGCTATTCTGGGAGAGAGAGGATCCTTTTTACGGACAGGGGATTTGGGATTTCTGCAGGATGGACAATTATTCATTACTGGCCGTCTCAAAGACATTATGATTTTACGGGGTCAGTATCGTTATCCTCAAGATATTGAATTGACCGTAGAAAGATGTCATTCAGCCCTCAGACCCAATTGTGGGGCAGCTTTTTCCCTAGAACTAGAAGATGATGAACGGTTAATTGTTATTCAGGAGGTAAAACGTAGCCATTTACGAATCTTAAATGTTGAGGAAATAGTCGGTGCAATTCGGCAAGCTGTGGCGAAGGAACATACGGTTGAGGTGTATGAAATCGCTTTATTGAAGACAGGAAGCATTCCTAAGACAACCAGTGGAAAAATTCAGCGTAGTGCCTGTCGTAGTAAGTTTTTAGATAGGACTCTAAATGTTGTGGGACAATGGCGGATTCAGAACGAAGAAAGTAGTGTATTTGAGCTAGCAAATAATCCAACTTACATCTAAGGGAGGCATATTGTTGTGAAGCTATTTTTAGATAATATCAAGGCGAAATTTAGGAAAATATTGGTATATGGCATTGGAGCTAAACTTGTTTGGTCTCTCGAAAAACTAATTCCTAATTATTCATTAATCGGCAATACTGCTTTTTTCGATCCCTATCAATTTTCTTGGGCAAAGGAATTAGAAGAAAATTGGGTCTTGATTCGTAAAGAATTGGATGAAATTCTCAAGTACCGAGATGATTTACCCAATTTCCAAGACATTTCGCCAGATCAGGCTAACTCTACTAGTTCTGACGATTTATGGAAAACATATTTTATGTATGGCTATGGGATTAAAGCCGAAAAAAATTGTCAACGGTGTCCTGAAACAACTCGTTTAATCGAAAGTGTTCCGGGAATGAAGACAGCATTTTTTTCAATTTTATTACCAGGTAAACATATTCCTGAACATCGAGGTCCCTACAAAGGGGTTGTCCGTTATTTATTAGCTCTAAAGGTGCCTGAACCACAGGAAAAATGTCGAATTAGGGTAGGTAATGAAACTCGTCACTGGCAGGAAGGAAAGAGCATGATGTTTGATGATTCTTTTCTCCACGAAGCCTGGAATGAAACTGATGATGTGCGCGTCGTTTTATTTCTCGATATCATGAGACCTATGCGTTTTCCCCTTTCAATCATCAATTCATTATTAATTAAAATAATTTCGATTTCCCCTTATATCAAGGATGCTTTTAATAAGCAGAAAGAATGGGATAAACGGTTAGAAATGCTGTTCGCAAAGGAACGTGAAAAAAATGTAGTTTGAGTATTATGCAACCAACAAACTTCTCAAAAACACAAGTCCCTGGAACACCAGGAAAAATATTCCATTGAGAAGCATAATACCAAATCCGGTTGTGATAGTATCTTTTTCACTTGTAGGGAGATGGGGAGTTGGGAGGGGAGGGTTTGAGGCGAAAGCGTATCAGGCTACTCACACAAGCAGGATTTAGTATAACTACCACTAAACAACTATGCGAGTTGCTATAATTTCTAGCACTTTTCTACCAGCACATGAAGGCGTTAGTATTACATTATTTGAACGTTTAGCAAGGCTATCTCAAGAAGGTCACTCAGCTTTATGTCTCGTTTCTAGTTATTCAGAATTAAAAGATATCTACCCCAATTGGTCTGAATATGTTGGCTGCATTTTCGATAACGTAGAAGTTATTCCTCTCCCCAGTAAACAATGGATGGGAGTAAAGGAGGAAAGAAATCCTACACAAGCATCAATATCTATAATTAATGATGCTTTGAAAAAATTTAAGCCTGACATTATTCAGGTAGAAGAACCAGAGCGATTGTGGACGACTATGTTTACTCTACCTGGATTATCTTATGCTAAACGCAATAATATTCCTTGTATCAGTTCCTATCGTACTAATTTCATTGATTATATTCCGGATTATGTACCTTGGTGGGCAGTAACCATAGGTAAATCTGCACTTTTATTGCTAACTCGATGGGTTTACAATCAATATTCAAAAACGCTTGTGGGTAGTAAGTTTATTTCCCAAAGATTAAAATCATGGGGGATTAAGAATATCGATTATGCTCCTGTTCTCGGACCACCATTAGTCCACAATCCAGAAAATATGAGATGCTCCAACTTCTTTGAAGAGTATTATGGTTTATCAGGAATTGACAACACCGTGAAAATACTCTTTCTGGGTCGTCTTTCTCCAGATAAGAATTGGGAATTTAACTGTGAATATCTTCCCCAATTAAAACATAAGCATGGAATTGAGAAATTTACAATTATAGTTGCTGGTAGAGGAGAGCTTGAAGCTGTTATAAAATCTAGTTCTTTCACGCAACAACTTTCTCCTGTAATGCTGGGAGAAGTCCCACACAATCGCGTCTTACAACTACTTGCTAATGTCGATATTCATGTTACATCTTCTTTAAAGGAAACCTTTGGGCGCACTGTGCAAGAATCTCTCTATGTTGGTACTCCCGTTATTGCACCAGATTGCGATTGGACAAGAAATCTAATTAACCCTAATTTTAATGGAGTTTTATATCAACTCCAAGATGGAGAAGACTTCATCCACAAGCTGACCAAACTCATTAATCAACCAGATATTCGCGCCAAGCTTCGCAATAATTCTCTCTCAAATGATTCGGAAATATCAAGTAAAAGTGATTCCATATCTCAATGGATTGAATACTTATATGAAAGTCTGGACAAATAGAGTTTTTACTAAGTAGGTATGCATAATTCAACGTACTATCAGACCTCTCCCCCATCCCCTCTCCTGAGAGGAGAGGGGTGACGTTAGGTGGGGAGAAGTTTTATCTTTAATTTGACCAACACTCAGGCAAGCCTCGTCGAACTGCGACGCTTAACCTGACCGAAATGCTTGGTAAGCCCATTTTTTCAAAGATGGGACCGATAGCCGCAAGGGCTCTTTGTTATTTGTTATTTATTAATTGTTGTTTGACAAACAACCAACAACTAACAACAAACAACACTCTCATCCCCCGGCTAAAGCACGGGGGATGAGTTAACTACTTACTTACAAAATCATTTTGAGCCATAACTGATATTAATAAACTAACAAATAAATTCTGGATTTCACTCATTAACTATCGTGCAATATTTATAATAGGGAAATTATAATTACTATAAATAATCATGCGATTTTTACTCCTCTATCCCCTTTTCCCAAAATCCTTTTGGTCTTTTGAAAAAGCCATAGAGCTAGTTGGGCGTAAAACCTTACATCCACCCTTGGGACTAATTACAGTTGCAGCAATATTACCTCAAACTTGGGAATTTCGCTTAGTAGATCGTAATGTTCGTGCAGAAACTGAAGCCGACTGGGAATGGGCAGATTTAGTCATTATTTCTGGCATGATTGTTCAGAAACCAGATTTGCTCTATCTTATCCATGAGGCAAAACAGAGGAACAAACTCGTAGCGGTAGGTGGCCCCTATGTTACCTCTGTACAGGAGGATGTTCAAAAAGCAGGAGCAGACTTTCTAATTTTAGATGAGGGTGAGATTACACTAACTCTGTTTGTAGAAGCACTAGAAAAAGGAGAAATTAAGGGCGTATTTCATGCTGGTGGTGAGAAACCAGACGTAACTCAAACACCAATTCCTCGTTATGACTTACTGGATTTGGATGCTTACGCTGAAATGTCAGTTCAATTCTCTCGTGGTTGCCCCTTTCAGTGTGAATTCTGTGACATTATTGTGCTGTATGGACGTAAACCGCGCACGAAAACTCCAGCACAATTGTTAGCAGAGTTGCAAACCCTCTATGATTTAGGCTGGCGAGGGGGCGTTTTTGTGGTTGATGATAATTTTATCGGCAATAAACGTAATGTTAAGCTATTGCTGCGGGAACTTGCCCCCTGGATGCAAAAACACAACCATCCTTTTTCCTTCACGACAGAAGCTTCAGTAGATCTGGCACAGGATGATGAACTTTTGGATTTAATGTTTGTTGCTAACTTTAGGTCAGTATTTTTAGGTATAGAAACACCAGATGTAGATAGTTTAAAGTTAACTAAAAAATATCAAAACACCAGAAAATCATTAATAGAAGGAGTGAAAAAAATTAATCAGTCAGGAATGCGGGTTATGGCTGGTTTTATTGTCGGCTTTGATGGAGAAAAAACAGGGGCTGGCGATCGCATTATTGATTTTGTTGAAGCAACTGCTATTCCCCAGGCTTTTTGTAGCATGCTCCAAGCTTTACCTAATACTGCTCTTTGGAATCGTTTACAGCAAGAAGGGCGTTTATTAGAAGGGAAAGGAGGAGATGCGAATCAAACAACATTGACTAATTTTATTCCCACTCGTCCCATCGAAGAACTGACTAATGAATATATTAATTGTTTCTGGCAATTATACGAACCAAAAAAATATCTCGGCAGAGTTTATCGACACTATATTGACATTAAAACTAATTCTACTCAACAAAAGTTTCAAATGCTCTCATTAATTGAGATTAAGGCATTATTAACTATTTTTTGGCGACAGGGACTAAAACGCAGCACACGTTTCCAATTCTGGCAACAACTTTTCTCAATTATTATGCATAATAAAAAAGCTTTCAAAAGATATTTATCTGCTTGTGGACAGTTAGAGCACTTCATTGAGTATCGTCAAATTGTCAGAGATGAAATTGAAGCTCAAATGGTTGACTTTAGAGCAACAAAAGCTGGTATTGAAGAGAAGCAAAAATCATTGATTAGCTAATTTTTTAATAACTAAATCTATGTTTGTAAATCTAAACTTCAAGATAAGGCTATTCTCATGCGTAGTTGTCTCCAAGTTAATAGACTGTTGAGAGCAAAGCTTAATGCGTTGGCTAAAAGAGTAGCTAATCCGGCACCAAATGCACCAAATTGGTAAGTTAAAACCATTAATAGTGGCAAATAAACAACTAGAATAGCGAACGCATTCACTCGCAAGGAAAAATGCGGAAGTTCCATCGCATACAAGGCTGGCTCTAAGAGACAATTTCCCATTTTAAAGATTCCTGCTATCACTAAAATAATTAAGGTGCTATGGGCAGGAGTAAAGGTTTCACCCATAGAATAGTGCAGCAATTCTTTGCCTAAAACAATGGAGAGAATAAAAAGAATCATTCCTATTCCCTGCATGATGGCTCCCAATCGCACAAGAATAGTACCGAACTTTTTCCAGTTTTTCTGGCTACTTAAGCGAGCGAGTTCTGGATATAGCGATTGGGTAAGGAGCAAGGCTAAATCCTTGAGGGGAGTTGATAGTTCATAACCTGCCCGGAATAATCCAACCGTTATCGGATTAGCAAATAATCCAATAATTAACGGACTTATAAGTGTAGCTAGAGGTAATGATGAATTGAGATTGGAAACCAGACAAAATCGCAAAATATTGGGCTCAGATTGGGTTAAGTTCAAAAAAGACCAATCCATATCCTTTAACAATTCCTGTTGTTTACCTTCTCGCCAACCTAAAAACAATAAAAAAGGTCCATTGAACATCTCTGCAATAAACCACGCTAAGAGATATCCCCAAAGAGGAGTGTGAAGCAACATGGCTACAATCGTTCCCAGCAGACGAATAATGGGAGGAATCGCTCGTTGAAACGCATACAAATCAAAGCGATTGTAAAGACGCAGTAACCCAGTGGGTGTTGAATCAAGTGTGAACAAAATCAAAATGCTGAAACACTGGACTTCATGGATTGCTGTTTCATTCCATCCCACAAATAAACCTACATAAGGAGCAGCCACAACAGCAATAATAAATCCTGTCAGTGACCCTAAGCCGTCAAGTAAAGTTGTTAATTTAATCAGGTTTTGGAGAGCCTTGCGATCCTTATTTTGTAAAAAGATTGCACCATAATGAATCAAAGCTTGCCAAGATTGAAACGTCGTTAAGCCAACAATAACTTCAATATAGGCTCTTACCAATATCAATCTTCCAAATAATTCAACGCCTAAGCTATGGGCAGTCAAACTTAAATAGCCAAAGTTGGCGATCGCAATAAAAACTTGTCCCCCCAAGAGCCAACTGAAGTTTTTAAGAATTCTCTGGAAGATGTGATCGGCAAATGATACCTTACTCATTCAATTTTTTTTAGACTCGACTAAATAATGCAGCTTTTCTATCGCAACTCACGCCTGTTAATTCTAACCATCTGCCTCATTGTTGTCTGGGGGTTTTCCTCATGGCAAGTCCTCCCTCGCATGGAAGATGCAGATACTAGTCAATGGATCGCGTATGTGAGGACTCGGCTACCTGGGGCTAGTGCTGACCGAGTTGAAGCGTTAGTCACCGATGTCATTGAAAAAGAGCTATTAGAAATTGATGAAATCAATACCATAGAATCTAGTTCTCGCGTAGGCAACTCTACAGTTTTACTCCGATTAAAAGATAGCGTCAGGAATCATGATGAGGTTTGGTCTCGCGTGCGCGATCGCCTAGCAGATGCTACAACTAAATTACCCCCAGAGAGTTCAAGCCCAGAATATATAGAAGCCACGTCTGCCAATACTCTAATTGCGGCATTAACGTGGAATTTAGATTCACCCGTTAACCATGCCATTTTAAACCGTTGGGCTGAGGAACTAGCCGATGAACTTCGTAACCTTTCTGGAACAGAAAAAGTAGAGTTATTCGGCGCTCCTACTGAAGAAATTTTAGTAGAAATTAATCCGTCCAACCTAGCTGCACTCGGCATAACTCCCCAACAATTATCCCAACAAATTCAGTTAAGTGATGCTAAAGTTGCTGCGGGTCAACTACGGAGCAAGAATAACCTCCTTTTAGAAGTTCAAGCCCAACTTTCCCATTTAGAGCGTATTCGAGAAATTCCCATTCGGACGGCTAATGGAGTGGGAGAATTAGTCCCTTTAGGAGATATCGCCCTCGTCAGCAAAGGAATCAGAGAACCACCCTCAAAATTAACCTTAGTTAACAACAAACCAGCCATTGCTTTAGCTGTTTTGATGGAACCCAAGCAACAAATTGATCACTGGTCAAAAACAACTCGCCAAGCCCTAGAACAATTTCAAGTCAGATTACCCTCAGGTATTGACGTAAATCTCATTTTTGACCAAAGCCTTTACGTAAACAAACGACTCAATAACCTATTCAAAAACCTGCTTTTAGGAGCGTTTTGCGTCATCGGCAGTACCGTTTTCATCTTGGGATGGAAATCTGCCCTCATTGTAGGTTCTTCCCTACCGTTAACCGTGCTAATGGTATTTGGAGGAATGAGAGTGTTAGGGATTCCCCTACATCAAACATCAGTAACAGGGCTGGTTATTGCTTTGGGCTTGTTAATTGATAATGCAATCGTTGTTGTCGATGAAATCCAGACGCTGCTAAAACAAGGTCTCAAACCCCAAAAAGCGATATCTCAAGGCATTCGCTATCTTGCCATTCCCCTGTTGGCATCTACCCTAACGACCATTTTAACCTTTATGCCCATTGCCCTTCTTTCTGGGATGATTGGTGAGTTAGTCAGGTCTATCGGTATCTCCGTGATTCTAGCTTTGTCTAGTTCCCTATTTCTGACGCTAACGATTATCCCTGCTCTCGTTGCAAAAATGGGCAAGATAGACCCTATCAACAATGATACCAAGAGACAAAAAGAGTCTTTTGTATTTTTTTCATCCGCAAAAAACTGGTGGAAAACTGGATTTTCCAGCCCTAAATTAACGTCGAGTTATTACCATCTTCTTAGTCTCATCTTGACACGACCAGTATTAGGAATCGCCCTGACCTTAATTTTTCCCCTCACAGGTTTTGTATTTGCTTCCACTCTTCCTGAACAATTTTTGCCGCCATCAGAAAGAGAGCAATTCCCCATTGAGTTAGAATTACCCGCATCTGCTTCCCTCTCTGAAACTCAAGCTAGGGTACAACAAGCGCAAGCAATCATTCTGCATCACCCTGAAGTAACCAATGTTCATTGGTTTATTGGTACTAATGTCCCTAAATTCTATATAACCCTACCGAATATTGGCAGAGAATCACCGAATTATGCCAATGGGATTATTCAAATTACCTCAGCCAGTGAAAGTCGTCGCTTAATTCAAACCCTACAGCAGGAATTAGACCAAGCCTTACCTTCAACTCAAGTCCTGTTGAAACAATTGGAGCCAAATCCGTCTGCAGCTCCTATTTCCGCAGTCCTTTATGGGTCTGACTTAAACACCCTACAAGAGTTGGGAACCCAAATGAGAAAGCAACTAGCTCAGGTTCCTAATATCATCCAGACTCGTACTACTTTAGCAGACGCTCTACCCAAACTTGCCCTGTCCCTCGATGAAGAGCAGGCTCAACTCACTGGACTCGATAACACCCAAATTGCCCAACAACTGAATGCCAAACTAGAAGGAACTGTTGGTGGTTCAGTTTTTGAGGGTACAGAAGAACTACCAATTAGGGTCCGCGTATCCAATCGCGATCGCGCTAACCTCGACCAAATTGCGACCCTTGATCTAGTTCCCAATAACCCATTATCTTCAGAAAGTCCTGCGTCCCTCCCCCTATCAACGCTGGGAGAAATTAGCCTGGTTCCTGAAACTGCCGTTATTACTCGGCGCAATGGGAAACGGGTCAATGCCATTCAAGGTTTTATTAGAGCAGGTGTATTGCCCTCAACAGCATTAAATGATTTCAAACAGCGTCTCATAGACACTAATTTCCAACTTCCTCCTGATTATGTTCTCGAATGGGATGGAGAATCGGCTGAACGCAATAAAGCTGTGGGCAATTTACTTGCTAGCTTCGGCCCTCTTATTATGGTAATGATTGCCACTCTCGTCCTCTCCTTCAATTCCTTCCGCAGTGCTGGGATTATCTTTCTAGTGGCTATCGGTTCAGTGGGTTTAGCCTTAGCCTCCCTGTATTTTTTCGGCTATCCCCTTGGTTTTATGGCGATTCTGGGCACAGTAGGTTTAATTGGCGTAGCCATTAATGACTCAATTGTTGTTTTAGCTGCGATTCGTGACGATCCCCATGCCAGAAAAGGCGATCATCTAGCTATGGTAAAAGTAATTATCCGTTCTACTCGCCACGTACTTGCCACCACTATTACCACTGTCGCTGGTTTTATCCCCATATTTATAGATGGCGGCGAATTTTGGCCTCCTTTAGCTATTTGTATTGCTGGAGGAGTTGGAGGCGCTACTTTACTCGCATTATTCTTTGTTCCCTGTGCTTATTTGCTGTTTATAGATCGAGAATATAACACTTATATTAACTTCAATTAAAAAGTATTATGAACAAGCCATCAGATGAAAAATATAGAGACAGGGAACTAGAAGAAAAAAAAATTAAGTTAATACTTAATGACAAAAACCAAACTTCAAAATTAATGTTATTAAGTCGAGCAACCATGCTATTACTCTCAGGGTTCTTCTTTGTTTGGTTGACTCCCCCTGGTCGTAAATGGCTCTCAAAGTTGCCAACCTTATCAACTTTTAATCCTAATCAAGTAGCAACTGCACAAAACCCTGAATCAACTACTATTTTTCCTGTGGAAACTATCAAGGTCGAATTAGTTAACTCCTATCAAATTGAACGTAACTATACTGGTAGTCTTATCCCTCGTCGTCGTAGTTCTCTTGGCTTTGAACGAGGTGGCAAATTACTCAACATCACCGTTGATCAAGGAGATTCAGTTACTAGTGAAACTCCTCTTGCTTTCCTAGATAAACAAAGTCTCAAAGCTAAACAACAAGAACTCATTGCTGAAAGACGACAAGCAAATGCACTATTAAAAGAATTACAATCTGGCTCTCGCAGCGAAACCATTGCTGCTGCCAAATCAACTGTTAAAAGTTTGCAATCGGAACTTGAACTTGCCCGAAGTAAAAGCCAACGTCGTCAAGAACTTTATACATCTGGAGCTATTTCTCGCGAGCAATTTGACGAAGCTAGAACACAAGTCAACACTCTTCAAGCTCGTCTGAATGAAGCCCAAAGTCAAGTTGATGAGTTACAAGCAGGTACACGCCCCGAAACAATTGAAGCCCAACAAGCTATAGTGCAACAATTAGAAGCTAGACTAGCTAGTCTAGACATTGAATTGCAGCAAAGTATTCTCAAAGCGCCGTTTTCTGGAAGAATTGCCAACCGTTTAGTTGATGAAGGCACTGTTATCTCTCCTGGTGAACCAGTCCTCACTTTAGTAGAAGATCAAGCCTTAGAAGCACACATTGGTGTTCCTGTCAATACTGGCATCCAAATTCCTCTCGGTAGCAACCAGCAGTTACAAATTGGCTCCCAAAAATATCAAGCTCAAGTTTTATCAACTCTTCCTCAAGTAGATTCGGCTACTCGTACTCTAACTGTTATCCTTCGTTTAGAGCAATCAGCAACTGGGGATATTCGAGCTGGACAGGTGGTTCGGTTAAAATTAAGTGAAACCATTACCGATTCTGGATACTGGCTACCAACCACAGCCCTGGTGAAAGGAGTACGTGGTTTATGGTCTTGTTATGTATTGGGAAAATCAGAAAATGTTGCTTCTGATACCCAAAAAGCCTTTCCTGTTGAGCAACGAGATCTAGAAGTCCTGCATACAAAAGGTGATCGTGTTTTTGTTCGCGGTACACTCCAAAATAGCGACCAAGTTATTGTTAACGGAAACCATCGCCTTGTTACTGGTCAATTAGTGCGTCCTCTTGAGACTGTCAATTTTTCCAGACCTTAGATTTTAGACATATAGCGCTACGCATTGAGGTTAGAAAATTTTTAAATCTTGAAACCTTGTCACAATCAGCTATTACCTGTTGCCTGTTGCCTATTCCCTAGCGCGTAGCGCATACATTAGGAAGAAGAAAAAAACTCTGTTGAAACAAATCAAGAGTTTAATTGAAGAGTAATTTAATTACCAAATGTCACAACAACTGAAAGCCTCCGTGTTTTAACCGGGGGATGAAAGTTAATAGGGAATTTATCCCCACCTATCCAAGGGTTAAAAGGTCTATGGAAAAACCATCATCAACAAGTTACCCAGGGTCACTCTTGAATAGTCACGACATCTGATAAGGTCTCACCATGATCTACTAATCTCCATGTACGGTTGTCAACAAATACTCGTCCGTCGAGATCACAACTTAATCAACATCTTAACTTTCCTGTGTAGTGAAGCCCATAAACTCACTAACATGGGAATCTATTATGGTAGACAACTGTACTTTAAAGCTAAAAAACTAATTGGCAAATACGACATCGAAAAACACTATAAACATAACTACCACTACAAAGTTTTATATTCTCAAGCCGCTCAACAAACCCTCAGAACCGTAGCCGAATCATTCAAATCATACTATGGACTAATTAAAGCATACCAAAATAGCAAAATTGAAAACAGACCCAGAATACCTAACTACAGAAAAAAAGGAGGTCTAGCAACTCTAACCTATCCTAAACAAGCCTTAAAACTGAAAGGAAATCAAATTAGAGTTCCCCTAGGTAATACCTGTAAACGTTGGTTTGGATTAGATAGTTTCTTAATCTCAATGCCAAGTAATTTTAACTTTGCACAGATTAGGGAATTGAGAATACTACCGAGAAATAGATGTTTCTATCTAGAATTTGTCTATGAAAAAGAAATTAATGTAGTTGAATTAAACAAAAATAATGTCTTAGGAATAGATCCAGGATTAAATAACTGGTTGACCTGTATCTCTAATTTAGGAACTAGTTTCATCATTGATGGAAAACAAATCTGTCTTGGTGCGCGTTCCCTTGCGTCTTACGCCGACGCGGGGTCGCACCGCAAGTCAATGAACCGTTGGTACCACAAAAAAGTATCAACCATCAAAGAAAAAAAGCCTCAAGGATTTTGGAATAATCATTTAGCAGCGATTACGGAAAAACGTAACCGCCAGATGCGTGATGGGATTAATAAAGCCGCCATATTAGTAATTAATCATTGTTTAGAGAATAAAATAGGAACAATTGTTTTTGGTTGGAACAAAGGGAATAAAAATCAAATTGAACTAGGCAAAAAGATTAATTCAGAATTTGTCCTAATTCCCACAGCTAAACTGAAAGATAGAATTGCTCATTTAGCGGTCGAATATGGC
>CAZWGS010000061.1:0-27992 GCA_964633315.1 uncultured bacterium
TACCATAAAAAGCCGTCTTGGAAAGACGGGGTTTGGGACCCAAAGTTTTTGATGAAACAGTAATCTCTCAACTACCAGTAAATTTGTGACAAATGCTTGAACAACCCTATCATGATGCGATCCCAGCAATGTTTAACATTGTCGTGCAAAAACAATAAGCAGTGATAATAATTAAACCTGGTGTTTTACTGGGAACCCCAAGTCTCAAAAATATCCTTAATCTCTCTAATCGCCTCATCCGCAGCCATCTCAGGAGACTTGCTACTAAGGATAATCTTCTCAATTGCTTGACCCCAAATATTCTCTGAGAGTACCTGAGAATAGGCAGGATTGAGCGCATCATACATGGGGCGCATCTCACTTTGGGTAAATTGTTTCACGGCGATGGCGATATGGGGATCTTTAGTATCTTCCCAAAAAGGATCTTGACGTAGTTTTGGCATAACAGGAAACCAGCGCCCTCGTGCACCTTTAATATAATCTCCCAAATGCTCTGGCTGAACTAAATAGGCAAGAAAATCTTTAGCAGCCTTCTGTTGAGGAGAATCAGCAAAGATAAATGCTTGATTGATGGTGATAATGTACCTAAGATCTTCACCATCTGGCTTCTGGGGAAATTCTATAGTGGCAATTTGGTTAAAGTAAATATCTTCATCCTCTCTCTGGGAACCAGGAATGGAAAGAGTATTGTTGAGAGTCATCAAAGTTATGCGATTGAGGAAATTAAAATTATTATCTGCATCTAACCACTCTGAAGCAGTGGGCGGTACATAATTTCCCTCATAGAAACTAGTGAACCAATCAAGAGCATCAATCAGTTGTTGACGTACTTCAGGATTATCTAAGCGCAAATTGCCATTTTGATCGAGTAATTGCACATCGTAAGCTTCCAGAATTTGTTCAAATTGAAAACTAGTATCAGTAGCTTCACGAGACATAGTTAAGCCAAGACCATACACAGAATACACCCCCTGATCGCGCAAGGAATCTTGAGCTTGTCGCCAAAATTGCCAAAAAGCATCCCACTGACGAGGAATATCTGCTTCCTGGAAACCTGCTTGCGCCAGCAAATCCCGCCAATAGTGGATATGAATTGTATTTGCCTCTAGAGGAACCGCATAATAAGATTGCTCATTGCTAATTTTGCTATAGCGATGTACAGCCTTAAGTGCTGCTGCATCAAATAATTCACCTATCGGTTCCACCACTCCAGACACATTAGCTAACTTACCATCCCAGATCCAACGTGGTCCCACAGTACCATCTGCCCTGTCAGAGAAAAAAACATCGGGAACATTACCTTGTTCCAAAGCGATCACAGCCTGTTGCAAAATATCTTCATCACTGAAAAAACACAGTTTTACCTCAATACCACTTTCTTGTTCCCAATCCTTAACAACCTTTTGAATCGCTTCATCTTCTGCCGTGTAATAGCCCTTATTCCACCAAATAACTAGCCTATTATCATCTGCTCTTGTCTCCTTTGATGAGTTTTGGAGAGAATTATCCACGCAGGTAGTGAGTAATAACACCAAACAAAAAAGTAAAATCCATAGCTTTTTTTTTCGCATCATGATTCTAAGTCTTCCCCTGATACTCAAGTTTTCCTCACTCCGACAGCATTTTGATACAGTGGTAGATTGTCACAGCTACGCTCCTTGTAGTTGAGACTCAAAATTAATTTCCTGTTCGCTGTTTCCTCATTAAAACCTATAGTTAACAGGTAAAAGCCTCTTAACTCAAGCTGTAATTTTTAGTCTGATTGAGTATTTACAAGATATAAGCATGGGATCAATCCGTAAGTTACACCAACAATTAATGCGCAAAGAGCGCTCCGCCGTAGAAATTACCACTGAAACTTTAGAGCGCATTCACAGCCTTGAGCCGAAATTACACAGCTTTTTGTCCGTAACAGCTGAGCAAGCTTTAGCCACAGCACAGCAAGTAGATGAAAAAATAGCTGCGGGAGAGAGCATTGGGTTATTAGCAGGAATTCCCATTGGGATCAAAGATAATATGTGTACCCAAGGCATTAAAACCACCTGTGCTTCTCGCATTTTGGGCAATTTTATTCCTCCCTACGAATCCACAGTGACGCAAAAACTCAAAGACGCAGGCGCTGTGATGGTGGGAAAAACCAACCTGGATGAGTTTGCCATGGGAAGCTCAACAGAAAACTCAGGCTTTCAGGTAACAGCAAACCCCTGGGATTTATCACGGGTTCCCGGAGGCTCTTCCGGTGGTTCAGCGGCGGCGGTAGCAGCCTCAGAATGCGTTGTCGCCCTTGGTTCAGACACTGGAGGCTCAATTCGTCAACCAGCCTCTTTATGTGGCGTAGTGGGCATGAAACCGACCTATGGTTTAGTTTCTCGCTATGGATTAGTCGCATTTGCTTCCTCTTTGGATCAAATTGGTCCTTTTGCCCGCACTGTTGAAGATGCAGCAATTTTACTAGGTGCGATTGCAGGACATGATCCGATGGATTCTACTAGTCTCAAGGTGGAAATTCCCAACTATGCCAAACTACTCCAACCTAATTTGCGTACCCAAGGTAGGCTAAGGATTGGGGTAATTCAGGAAACTTTTGGCAGTGGTTTAGACTCAGTAGTAGAGGAGACTGTTAAGAAGGCGATTGAGCAATTGCAGGATTTAGGAGCAGAAATTCAAGTCATCTCCTGTCCTCGTTTTCGCTACGGTGTTCCTGCCTACTACATTATTGCTCCTTCGGAGGCTTCTGCAAATCTGGCTCGCTATGATGCAGTAAGATACGGGATGCGTGACTCTGATGCTGATAATCTGGTTGATATGTACAGCAAAACTAGGGCCGCTGGTTTTGGCAGGGAAGTAAAACGCCGGATCATGTTGGGAACCTATGCCTTATCTGCAGGTTACTATGATGCCTATTATCTTAAAGCGCAAAAAGTACGCACTCTGATCAAAAAAGATTTTGAATTAGCGTTTGAAAAGGTAGATCTCTTAGTTTGTCCTACTTCACCAACTACCGCTTTCCCAGCAGGAGAAAAAACCTCAGATCCCCTGAGTATGTACTTGCTAGATTTAATGACTATTCCTGTTAATCTTGCTGGTTTACCTGCTATTAGCATTCCCTGCGGCTTTGATGCTCATGGTTTACCCATTGGTATGCAATTAATTGGTAAAGTATTGCGTGAAGACCAATTACTACAGGTTGCCCATGCCTACGAACAAGCGACAGAATGGCACTTAGAACAACCAGCTTTGGAGTAGAAAATTAGGCAATCAATAATTAGTAACTAATTGGCTGTTGATTAACTCTCAATCTTGTAAGACGTAGTACGCTACGTCTCTACATCCTTAGTAGATTTCTGGATTTTGTGGTTTTATGTTGACATTACTATTAGGTTTTGCTGGTGCAGGATCGCTTGCATATCTAGGTATCTGCAGCGCTTTATTACTCTGGCAAAATCGACTCATTTTTCTACCACAGGAAGAGATTAAACAAACCCCAAAAGATATAAACTTAGGATACGAAGAAGTTTGGCTTCCAGTAACTCCAGCAGAAAAAATACACGCTTGGTGGTTACCCGCAACTGTTCCCCAAGCAGATGTAATTCTCTATTTTCACGGTAATGGTTGTAATATTGGCGGACGTGTCCAACATATCCAAAAATTCCATCGTTTGGGTTTTAATATATTCATCATTGACTATCGAGGTTATGGTCGCTCTCAGGGCAAATTCCCCACTGAGAAACAAGTTTATCAAGATGCAGAAACTGCTTGGCAATATTTAATCCAGCAAAGAGGAATTAAACCTAACAATATCTTGCTCTATGGTCATTCTTTGGGAGGTGCAATCGCCATTGATTTGGCCGCAAAACATTCAGAAATTGCTGGTTTAGTTATTGAAGGCTCCTTCACTTCGATGCGCCAAATGGTAAATTATATTGGTAAATATCAAATATTTCCAGTTGATTGGCTACTCACTCATAAGTTCGATTCCATGAGTAAAATTAAGTCACTACAAATGCCATTACTTTTTATTCATGGCACTGAAGATCGCATTGTTCCTGCACATATGAGTCAAACTCTATATCAACAAGCAGTTGCACCCAAGCAGCTATGGGAAGTAGTTGGCGGGAAACACAATGATATAGCTTCTGTTAGTGGAGAAGAATATGAACAAACTATTAGCAATTTTTACCAGTTAGTACAAAACCATCGCTTGAATCAAAATCTTAGTACTTAATGCCGGATCTGATTTACTCCCATACTATTTCAGACATTGTATATTGCTACGCATATCAGTTAGGACAGAATAGATAAGTTAAAAGTTAACAATAACAAGAAAATAGTGAACAGATAAATGCCCTAATGTTGTCCTGTAGCGCTATATTAGCTAGCATCCAGAAAGTGGATTTACCGCTCTCCTAAGAGACAAAAATGTTTCTTTGAGTCCAGAGGAAAAGCAGTTATTCAACTCAACAATTAACCATCAGAAAATACTAAACAAATAGACTAAAACGCTTGAGTAAATTTTCTATTAATGTAGGCAAAGTACGCCCTAATTCTTCAGCATTTTGAAACTGTAATTGCTGATGTTCTGGTAAATCAAAAGGAAAATCACCTGTTAACTCAGGGCGCTCTCTTTTTACTAACAAAACTTGTCCTGCACGTTTACTTTGTAGCGCATAGCCAATTTCCACACAAACATTGGGATGGGGAATTAAAACTCCACTATTATCACCTGTTAAACTGATAACTGGTGTGCCATCAGCAATGAAAAGTAAGCTTCTGCGGATTTGCCTGAGTTGGCTACTACTCAAGCGTATGGGAGTATCCTGGGGACGGGGAGATAGTTCTAAACTTAAAGGTAGACGCGAACGCTCATTTAATTTCTCAATTGCTTGCTTGAGTGTTTCCTGCAACGCTTCATGGGCTAGAATATCTTGGGTTTGATAACTCCAAAATATTTTTGGCTCTAATCCAGCGCTAGTTTCTAGCTTCGTAAAATAAATTTCCTGGGAAATTAAATCAAGATTGGAAATAGCGTAAATACCACTACCTTCAATATAGAATTCAACACTCTCCCCTTCCAAGTAGCGTCCAAACCACTCAGAAGTTCTTACCTGTTGGCTATCATCTAAAAAATCGGTACGCAAGCCAGATTTGAGCAAACTATTGCGATTGAGACGCAGAGTTTGGGGACGTTTGATTGTTTCTCTAATCGGTTCGTATTGCTCCAAATACCAGGCTCTAAGAGCGATGATCGCCATAAATAATACTACTTTGCTTCCTGCCCTCGCCACAGAACAGAGCGAGGCTTTTAGGCATCTTAGCAGTAAGCGCTCACATCCTCACCACATTCATCTGCCAAATAACAAAGTGCTCGAAAACGCAGGGCTACAACCTCTTCGTAAAGAGGATTAAGCTTACACATGGGAGGGATGTGGAAAGTGTATTTAAATAGTTTAACTTGACGCTCAAAGGGGCATTGGGCTGGGATGAAGCGACATAGGCGTTGGGCTAGCTTCAGATCCCTAACTTCCAGATTATTCAGCCACTCCCTCAAAAAAGATAAAGGGTCTAATTTATTTTGCCCAGGAGAATTCTTATTGGTAGCAGCCCATTCGGGTTTACCAATTTCACTTGTCAAGATAATGTTCTTTGCTGTATACTCTGATACATTATTCATAACCTTACTCTTTTCCTAGACTAACAAGAAAGTTGGTTTGCGTTTAGCTACAAGTTGCTTAACTAAATTTCCCTGAAGTTAAGCTTGCCCAAATTAGTTGCAGCTATTTACTATAGCAACTATAAGTTTTGCTTATTCAAAACTTAAGTCACTCTTATTCTTATAGCACTTTTGGTGAATAGTGACAGCTATCACAAGGGTCAGTAGCATAATCTTTATGCTTTTTACTCATATACTTTATACTCATCAGGAGTATCGCTTTGCCGACGCCTGATGCCCCTTAACTGTGACAGTAGCAAATTTAACAATAAGTTTTTAAGCTATCCCAGAAAACATGGGTTTGCACAGGTGAAGACTAGATAATAAAATTAGGGGCTGTGCCTCATCGCTTTGTGGGCAAAACTGGGTAGCAAATTAAGTAAAATCTAGAGGAAAAATTATGGCGAAGCGCGTACAAGTAGTATTAAATCAAGACATTCGTAAGCTAGGCAAAACAGGTGACTTAGTAGAAGTTGCTCCTGGTTATGCACGTAACTATTTGGTTCCCAAGGGCTTAGCCGTCAGCGCCACTCCTGGTATCCTCAAGCAAGTAGAATACAGAAGGGAAAAGGAAAGACAGCTAATCATCGCTGAAAGGAAGAAAGCCGAAGATCGCAAAACTGCCTTGCAAACCATTGGTCGTTTTACGATTCGTAAGCAAGTTGGGGAAAAGGAAGCCATTTTTGGTACAGTCACCTCCCAAGAAGTGGTTGATGTGATTCAAGAAGCTACAGGTCAAGAAATAGACCGTAGAGGAGTTACACTGCCAGAAATCAGTAAAATCGGTTTCTATGAAGCAGAAGTGAAACTGCACCCAGAAGTAACCGCCACCGTAGAAATACAGGTAGCGCCTCTTTAGGATTATGGTCGATGGAATTTAACGTAAATGCGATCGCAGCGTTGGGTTTCCACACCACTAGCAGCTTGGTAACCGCTATTCTCATACAGGCGAACAGCTTGAGCCAAAACGGTAGCGGTTTCCACCCAAATTGTTTGAAATCCCTTTGCCCAAATAGTAGTTTCAAGCTGGTTAAGTAAGTATTTTCCCAGTCCTTGACCTCTAACTTGAGGTAGAAGGTACATTTTTCGAATTTCCACAGCCCTCTCGCCGCGTTGATGGGGATAATATGCCGCAGTTCCTACTATTTTTTCACCCTGTTCCACAACCCAAAACTCTCCTCCAGAGTGAAGATAGCAGCTTTCCACCTCCACCACATCTCGATCTGCTGTTTCTGGTTGCCAAGGTAAGCCATACTCAGTTAAAACTTGCTCAATGATGACTGCTGCTGCTTGGCGATCCTGGGGTTGCCAATCACGAATCAAAAAATCTCTATATAAAGTTTTCATGAAAATTTGCGGGGAATTACTCAACTCTGGCTTATGTAGTCTACCCACCTCTTATCATTGTGTAAATTTATTGCTACAAAGAGAGAGGAAAGTCCAAGAGTAATTTCGAGTTGTTGGTTTTTAACCACAGACAGTAAGTGGAACTATTCACTCTAAATTGCAGAAATTGCTATGGATTGAATACTTGCCACTCACCAAGAAAAATCCGACAATCCTGAAACACTCTAGCTTTCTAGAAAGTTGATTTTGTTAGACAAAGTCTAGATAATTAAACATGAGTCATAATCCTGCAGTAAATACTGCCTCTAGCGATCAAATAGTTAATCGTATTGCAACACCTGAAAAACAACAGGAATTTCTTGATAAAGCAGATCACTTACCTAGCGTTCGTCTTGACAAGCGCGCCACCTCTGACTTAGAAATGATTGCCATTGGTGGTTTTAGCCCCCTTAATGGTTTTATGGCTCAGGCAGACTATGAGCAAGTCGTCACTGATATGCGTATGGTTGACGGCACTCCCTGGTCAATTCCTGTTACCCTTTCTGTGACAGAAGAAGAAGCTAAATCTCTTAAGGAAGGTGGTTTAGTACGCTTGGATGATCCAGAAGGTAACTTTGTGGGTGTACTGGAACTCGAACAAAAGTATACATACGACAAAACCAAAGAAGCCGTCAACGTCTACCGTACTGACGAAGAAAAGCACCCTGGTGTCAAAGTTATCTACGACCAGGGTAACATCAATTTAGCTGGTCCTGTATGGCTGCTAGAACGTAAGCCCCATCCCCTATTTCCCAAATACCAAATCGATCCTGCCCAATCGCGGCAAATGTTCCAGGAAAAAGGCTGGAAAACAGTAGTTGGTTTCCAAACTCGTAACCCCATTCACCGTGCCCATGAGTACATTCAAAAATGTGCTTTAGAAACCGTTGATGGTCTATTTTTGCATCCCTTAGTGGGAGCAACCAAGAGTGACGATATTCCAGCCGATGTGCGGATGCGTTGCTACGAAATTATGATGGAACACTACTTCCCTCAAGACAGAGTTATTCTGGCAATTAATCCCTCAGCCATGCGCTACGCAGGACCCAGGGAAGCCATTTTCCATGCTATTGTACGCCGCAACTATGGTTGTACTCACTTCATTGTGGGACGTGACCATGCTGGAGTGGGCGATTATTATGGAACCTACGATGCCCAGCACATTTTTGATGAATTTGCTCCTGGGGAACTAGGCATTACAGCAATGAAGTTTGAACACGCCTTCTATTGCACTCGTACCCAGCAAATGGCAACTGCTAAAACTAGCCCCAGTAAGAAAGAAGAGCGAATTCACCTCTCCGGTACTAAAGTGCGTGAAATGCTGCGCCGAGGAGAATTACCACCTCCACAATTCTCTCGTCCTGAGGTAGCGGCTGAACTAATTAAGGCAATGCAATCTTAGTAGTCAGTAAAACTATTTTTTAGAGCGAATTTATCTATCCCACGCTAATTTAACGTGGGATTAATTTTTGACCAATAGACACAAATTCTTGATTTACTAGTGAGTTTAGTCATGATCTTATTACCCACCTTTAACCCGCGAATATACTATTCCTGGTAGGCTGATAGCTGATGTCTGAAAGCTGAAAGCTGATATGGGAACTGAGCGGCGGACTTTTTTGAAAAAAGCAGCTTTAACACTGCTTACACTTGGGTTTGGGGAAACACTACAGACGAGTTTAGGTCAGCAACGCTGGCTTTCGCCAAAATTAAATCGCTATTTTCAGGCGATGGCAGACCCCAATGCCAGAAAATTAGCACTATTGGTCGGAATTAATAAGTATCCACGAGGAGTAACTCTCAACGGCTGTCTCACTGATGTGGAATTACAACGTGAACTGTTGATTCACCGCTTTGGTTTTCAGCCCAAGGATATTCTTACTCTGACAGATCAACAAGCAACTAGGGAAAATATAGAAACAGCCTTTGTGAATCATTTGATAGACCAAGCAAAGGCAACAGATGTGGTGGTATTCCATTTTAGTGGTTATGGTAGCCAGGTTAAAATTCCCTCAGATCGCGAAGAAATATTCCCCAGAAATACAGCAATTAAACCCAAAAAAATACTTAACAGCTTGGTTCCCGTTGATGGTATCTTGCAAACTAAGGGAGAACCAGCCACTAATGATTTGCTAGAAGCAACACTTATGTTGTTGGTACAGTCCCTTGCCACCGATAAAGTAACCCTAATTCTCGATACCAGTTACATCAGCACCAATCAAACTTTACAAGGAAATTTGCGGGTTCGTGCTTGTCCCAATCTTCCAGCTTCTCGTCCTAGTCCAGAAGAAATAGCATTCCAAAAACAAGTTTTCTTTAATCTCAATCCCTCAGAAAAAAAACTAGTTGGCAACACAATAGCTACACCAGGTATGATTCTGTGTGCTGGAGGTCATGGTGAACCTGCAGTAGAGGCACAGTTGGATGGTTTTAGTACTGGTTTATTTACCTATGCCCTAACCCAGTATCTGTGGCAAGTAACCCCTGCTAGCAACATTTATGTTACCCTGGCCCACAGTGCCCAAACCATGTCTCAAATTCAGGGCAAACAGCACTATCCCCAATTAATTGGCACCAAACCAAGTACTCAAGAATCTTGGCTGACGTATAACCTGCAACCTCAAAAGCTCCTTGGTGCACAGGGAGTAATTTCAGATGTGAGTGACTTGGGTAAAACGGCTCAGCTACACCTAGGTGGCTTGCCAGTAATTGTTCTCGAATATTACAGTCCTAATTCACGTTTTCAGTTATTATCTAGCCTTCCACAGCTAAATTTGGCAGCAGCATCCCCTGTACTACCACAGGTTCAAGTTAAGGATATGGACGGTATAACAGCCAAAGTGCGATTGGTGGAACAACAAGGAACTGAAAATTACCAATTGCAGATAGGGCAAACTGTTCAAGAATTGGTGCGAGTATTACCCCGTAACATTGGTTTGGCAGTAGCAGTAGAATCCTCAATGTCGAGAATAGAAAGGGTTGATGCTACCAGCGCCTTTGCTAGTATTGCTTCAGTTTCCTCTACTGTGGTTGCAGGAGAAGGCAAAGCAGATTGTCTTTTAGGACGAGTTAAGAGTACTGATAGCAATCAGCTAGGCACAAAAGCAACTGCGGAGAAAGAGGCTACTATCTTAGGTGGTTATGGTCTTTTTTCCATTGCTCGTGAGTTGATACCTGATACCGTGGGAGTTAATACCGAAGCAGTCAAGTCAGCCGTTAAGCGAGTGCTACCTCAACTAGAAGCTCTACTGGCTGCTAAGTTGTTAAGCTTAAGTGTTAATGAAGGTTCTTCTAATCTGGGAATTAAGGTAAATTTAGAGCGAATTGACACCCAAATTACAACGGTGATGGTTAAGGAAACTCTACGCAGGCAAAAAAAATCTGACCTATTGCTACCGGAGTCTTCATACCGTGGAAAAACAGAAATTCCCCGTTTAACTATTGGTAGTGAAGTTCAATGTCGATGCGAAAATACTAGCGATCAACCTTGCTATGTTATGTTAATTGGGTTTGATTCTAGTAAGAATGCAGTGGCCCTCTACTCTCCTACACAACTTCAGGATATGGTAGTTGCTCCTGGAGATAGTATCACCATTCCATCATCGTCTAGTTCCTTTGCTTGGACTATTTCTGGTCCTTCCGGTTTAGCACAAGTGCAAGTTATTTTTAGTACAGCGCCTTTTAAGAAAACTTTAGCAGCTCTCGAAGCAACAGGAATTTCTAAAGCTAAGGGAGAGCGTATTATAGATTTACCCAACCCTCTAGAGGTAGTTAGGGCACTTTTAGAGGATCTGCATTTTGCTAGTGCTGTTCCTTCAGAAGTTGTAGGTACTGCTGCCGATATTTATGCTTTAGATGTTAATGCTTGGGCAAGTTTAAATTTTGTTTATCAGGTTATCTAAATTTAGATAAGTACTAAGGTGCAAGAAGATTTGAGAAGAAGTAAACACAGAGGTGATAATCGGATTTGGCATAATTACCATAAGAACATATGAACCAAAAGAAATCGTCAATCTCTGTCAAGGTGAAGTTATTTGCTGCTTACCAAGAAGCCTATAATATTCCTGAGCTACAACTAGAATTTCCCCCACAAACAGCAATTGTCGCTGTTTTAGACCATTTACTGCAAGAACACCCAGAATTGGAACAGTGGCGCGAGGTTACACGCTTTGGTATCAATTTCCAGTTTGTTGAACCAGATACTGTGTTGCAAAATGGAGATGAAGTAGTTCTGATTCCTCCTGTCAGTGGTGGTTAAGTAGAGTAGAAGCGAAAGTTTGTTCTATGATAGAGAACGCTCTAAAATTTTAAAAGTAAGTTTATGCCACGCAAATGTCAGTTAACAGGGAAAAAAGCTAACAACGCTTTTGCCGTTTCTCACTCCCACAGACGTACTAAGAAATTGCAGGAAGCAAATCTGCAATGGAAGAGGGTTTGGTGGTCAGAAGGCAACCGTTGGGTAAGATTAAAGCTATCCACCAAAGCGATTAAAACCATTCAAAAGAAGGGTTTGCAGAAAATGGCGAAGGAAGCAGGAATTAATCTTAATCATTACTAAGGCAACTTTTCCCTATTTTTATTCCGCAGGTCAATCTAAATACATAATCTCTCCCTGCCTAACAGCACCCTTCTCCTAGTTTTAAGGAGAGGGGATGGGGTGAGGTACAATTCTAGCTTAACGATGCCCATCTAATTGGATGGACTAACTTGAAATCGCAAAACGAAATTCTTCGCTGATATGTTTTGTTGCTTAACTGGGTAAGCTAAGCAGGTAGTTTGCTAACTGTCAGCTATGTTTGAGAGCCGATCTAAATTTCCGTGAAACTAAAAAGCGAGCCTTGTAGTTAATCGCTCTATTGGTCATGTCAATTCTACCAGCAGAGTAAAATTGTGCTACCCCTATAATTCTCCATAAACGCGATCATGCGATCCGGAAAAATAGAGAAAATCTTGATTTCAGATTAGGGAAGAAAACAGTATTTTGGCAGTTGCTAAGACACAGATGGGTCTGTTAACATCGCAACTTACCCTTGAATTAGGAATCTTGACCATCAGTCATTTTTAAGATCTCAATTTAGATTAAGCTCTGAGCCTTTGCCAGGAAAGCCACCATGTTAAACAGCAAAAAGTTAGTCAAGGTTATCGAGATGATCGCAAGACGAACTTGGAGGTTATTGAATTCTATCATTCAAAACCTCCTCCGTTGGCTATCGCGTCGTCTGTTTAGGTTAGGGCGCAGAAGGCATTTAGCGAATTCTGGATTCGTTTTACCGACGGTGGCGATGGTAACGCTAGTGGTGGTGCTATTGTCAGCAGCCTTGGTAACGCGATCTTTTGACCGCTCAAGGAATGCTAGCAATTATCGGGTCAATCAGGAAAATCTCAACGCTGCTTTACCCGCATTAGACAGGGCGCGGGCGAAAATTAATGCACTGCTAGATGACCCAGAATTACCTCGTGGTACACCTTCAGACATCTCTCTGGCACAGGTATTTAGCAAAAATGATTTTGACCTTCCTGACGAGCAACGTCTGTTGTTGGCTTTCGATGCTGATGATGATAACAACATTCAAAGTCCTAATGGTGAAGAGATTAACTTTGAAAGAAGCGAGACTAACATTGATGCTTGGCGTTTTCCGGTAGATACTGACAATAACGGTAAATTTGATAGTTTTACACTCTACAGTATTCTTTTCCGCACTCCTACTTTTGATGGTGGGGCTCAAGATAGAGAAAGAAACCCCTTGGATGCGAGGGCCCTTCCCGCAGCAAGTGAAGTAGAAGAACCTCTGTGTCAAGCTTTGGGTTCTGCACAATTAGTTGGTAGTAGCGATTGGGCGAAAGTTGGTAGCCAGCTTAAGAAAAGTTTCTTTATCTATGTGGCAACAGTACCAATTACAGACGCAGAAGCATTGAATCTCCCAAATGGGGATGATGACCCGTACGAAAATTACCTTGGTAACCAAGGTTTCTCCTCCCTAGAATATCAGACAGATATCGCCAGGATTCCTCTAACAAACAATGCGGTTGTATATGAAGATGACTTAGTCATTAGTCCTGGTCAACCTTTTAACCTGAATGGACGAGTTTTTACCAACAGTAATTTATTCGTTTTTGCCCCAGAAAATGATATAGAACTGAGACAGGTAAGTAGTCCAGATTCTTGTTTCTATGAAGCAGAAAACGCCAAGATTATTGTTGGTGGTAATGTTGCCTATGGTAGAGCCAATGAAACAGTCAATGGCGGTAATAATATTGATGTTCACCTGTTCAAAGGTCAAGGAGAACAACCAGATTTAGGTGTTCGAATTGCTAGAAACGATAGGTTTGTTACTCAAGATTCTGATGAGATTGCCTATAATACCTTTGCCTATGAAGAGCGAATTGATGATAATGACGCAGATGATGGCAATGATAGCTTAGTAGAACTGGTACTTGCTCAAAATGGTGCTCAGCAAGTAACTGGAAATTTCCCTAACTTTAGAGTTACATCTGACGATCCCAGTGTAGTCAGGAATGCTGTTCAAGCTCGCCTTAATGATAGGGTTAATGGTCAAGGTCTTGATCCTGATGCTGTACGTAGAGAAGAACTAGAAAGCTATATTAGAGAACGTACTCGTCGTGTTCCTTTTGAAGAAGTTGCATTTGGTGGCAATGAGACGAAAAATATAGGATTACTTGGTGATGGTGATATTGTACGCCCCAGCAATGACATCGCCTTTCCCTTCGATCCCAACGATGGTATCACTGAAAATAACTTTGGTGAAGTTGCGCTGAGAACCACTGGAAATACAATGGTTCCTCAAGCAACAGCCTTTCAAACCTTGGAAGATACAGTCGTAGAAGAATTTCTAGGTGATCGCCTTTTAATTGGTAATAATTTACCTGCGGCTTGGTTTGATAATGGAACTTTTGTCGGTGAAGAAGGAACACAAGATATTGAAGATATTATCTGGGATGCACCTGATGGTGACGTACCACGTTCTCGTAAAACCCGCGTGACCCCTTTGGATGATTTAGGCGATATTGATCGCGATGGATTTTGGGAAGAAAGTGCAGCCATAAAACCGGAGAATAAGCTGGACGGCGTTGGCGGTTTACGAGTAGTTACCGGTGCAGGTTTCTACTATCCTGACGATAATACAGACATTTTACCCACCCCTCTAAGTTCTATATACAGTCCGAGTGTATCCCCTTTACCCAAGAATATTGTCTGGTCAGATTCAATGCCAGTTCCAGATGTAAATTTCTTATCTTCAGGCTTAAGGGTTGACTTAGACACAAATAACGATGGCATTTCAGACGGAGATAACACTAACTTTGTCATGGATCCTCCAGAATTGCGAGGTGATGGTGACGTTAATGATGATCGCCCCTACCTAAAAATGCGGGCAACGGCAGTCTATCATTATCGCAATGCCGATGATGACGAAGAAGCCGCAAGAGAACCTATTGCTTGTGTTAGTACCTTTTATGACCCCACAAATCAGGAGAGATCAGCGAATGTATTTAACAATAATGCAGCAACTTTGACAGCAGCCTTTAATGGAAATACAGCACGTTCCTTTAACGGTATAGTTTACAATCCGCCTAACTTCACTCCAGCTCGTATGCAGGATTTGCACATTCAAGCAGCCATGAGACATCCCAATGGTCGCGTAGTTAATCCTGTACTCTACAGTGCGATGCGCAGCATGAGTGTGAATGGTAGAACAATTGATGAAATCACACTAGCTGAAAAATCTGCTGTGGATGCTGCACTATGTTCCATGCAGATCTATGGTCAATTGATTGGAGATACTGGGACTTGGGGAAGTTTAGGACCAGCAAGTGGTTTTAGTTTGCCTGATGAAGCTATTACTGAAATAGCTTTTCTTGATGCGAGACAGATTAAAGCGATTGATGGTGTTGACCCAGATACTACAGATAATATTTACGAAACCGACTATGGTCTTTCAGGAGTTGGTCTAGCCACAGCAAATACCACCAGAGACCTTGAATATAACCTGACATCAAACTATGATTTGGCAATTGAGCAACGCCAGCCTCTGGAAATTCGTGCTACTGTAATTGATTTAGATGCACTGCGTAGTACTCAGGCTGGAACAACAGATACACTAGCTGAACCTCAAGAGTATATGTTGCCCAATAGCGGTATTATCTATGCAACCCGCGACGATGCATTGCCAGATGATAGCGATCAAAATGCCTTGCCCAACGGTGATGATGCTATTGTGCCCGGTAATATCGCCATTATGCCCGATAATATCAGTCCTACCGATTTATTGCTCGACCCTACACGTCGCCCCAATGCAATCATGCTGACAAATGGTACTAGGTTGGGACGTAGAAATGCCTTGAGTGCTAACACCAACCCCTTTTTCGATCATGAATTGGGTTTGACTTTAGTCAGTAACTTGCCTGTGTATATCAAAGCAGATGCACCTGGAACAGCAGTTGGTGGTTCTGCCGGTGGTTTTAATCCCCACGAAGATTCAAATGGTCAGCGTCAAGAAGAGTTTACTGTAGAAGTAAATAATAATAATTTCTATGATCGCAACAGAGACCAGCTAAATGACAACTTTGCCTGTCGTACTGGTGACGACAGATTAGGCGATGCTTGTGCGCAGGGAGACGAATGGCGTGCAGCAACAGTACTTTCTGATGCAGTGACTTTACTTTCTCATGATTTTAGTGAAGGATTCCGCAATGAGGGAGGCTACGATTCACGCAATAGCCTAATTGACAGTATTCAAGATGAAGATGGCGATGGTGTAGAAGATCATTTCAACATTGAACAAGCTCGTCTGCGCTTAGGTTTCTGGAATAATGATTTTGCTGTGAATGGTCTTTCTAGTGATAATAATGCTGCATTTGGTGCTCGATACACAGATGCAGACTACAGAAATCGCGCTCGGGATGTAGCGAACAGTTCTTACTTCAATAACTTTGTTACTCCTGTGCAAAGAAGAGCAGATAGGAATAATCAAGGATTTAATGAGTATTTGATGGAGGTTTGTCCTAAGTTTCCTATATCTGAATGTGGTCCTGGAGATTGGTATTTAGACCCGCCAAATCCCACAGATCCAAGAGATAGAATATTGACGGTAGCTGAGCTAAATGCTAATTTTCAAGCTGGTATTTTTCCTCCATTTTTTAGAGGGACTCATTTGTCGGGAACAACAGCTCAGGCACCAAACAGTGATGATATTATTTTTGGTGGGCATCCAGGAATTGAACGCTTTGCTCGCCGAGTAGCATTTCAGCGAAACGCCGATCAAAGTCTGGTGTTAGATACGGGTAGTAATCTTCCCATAGTTGTAGCAATTAATAATGCTGGAAATATAGAGCCAGGAATAATAGGACGGCGAAATAATGATCCTAATAACGCCAATGCTCTGTGGTTCAGAACTACTAACAATCCTGCTGTACCTTGGGATCCAGGAAGTCTTGACTTCCGCGCAGACAGGAATCTTGCATACGAGCAACCAAATAACAGTCAAGAAGAATGGCTATTACCTGACATTGTGAGAGTTCCCAATACATCTGGGGATTTTCCTGCAGCTTTCGAAGATGCTTTTGCTGCGCTGAATGGATATGGTTATGATGAATTACCAAATAATATAGGAGGAACTGACAATCCAGTTGACTATGAATTGTGTGTTGGTGGTTCTGCAGTGCAGCCTGGTGTTGGCAATTGTCCGGTTGATAACGAAATAAGATCTGCTCTAGATGCTTTGAAGAGTTTAGATGCTATAGCCTCAAACCTTGAGGATGATATTGTTGATCCTGCTGCTGGGACGATAGTAATAGAAGTTGAAGCAGATCCAGCATCAAACTTTGCAGTAAGAGAGTTAGAAAGTGGTAGATTTTTCTTGCACTCTACTCAAGACTTCCCGCTGAACTTTATTGCTGACAATAACTTTAATCCTGATGCTGCTGTTCCTCCTGCTCCGAGGAGAGACATTACTTTAAGACTAGTCGGTAATAAGGATTCTGTTTTTGTTTTCCTACCTGCAATAGCTGCTTCTACAATAGTGTTAGACAATGTGACACTAGAACTTGATGGAGTAGACCCCAATAATATTTTCTGGGTTGCTGAGCGCGGAATTGTTTTTGCTGGAACCAATACTCTCTCAGGCAATTTTATTGGAGGTAGGTTAGGTAGTACTAATAGCCCTCTTATGTTTGACGATAACAATACTGGGGCAGGTAGTGCTGGTGTACAGGTAAATTGTGTAGATCCTGGTACTTGCATTACTCCAATACCAACAGAAACTACAATTACTAGTGGTCGTTTTCTCGGATTTAGTGATCCTGCATCCTTAACAGGTGTTTTTGCCATTGATGCTGAGTTCTTTAATTTAGATGAAGCTTCTACTTTTACTCCTACTCCTGCTCTAAATTTAGGAGCAATGACCAGTGCTCGCAATCACCCACGCCTGATTCCCGTACTAAACTTACATTACTTGCAAGCACTTCCAGCAAACCGTCCAAGAGACAACAATAGGATCGATATTAGTAGTACTAACTGGCAACCTGCAGCAGCCCAAGATACGGCAATCTTCAACTTAGTACTTGGTACAGGAGACGTTCCATCTCGTCCAGGTTTCAGTGGTTCTAATGGTGGTTTGGAAAACTTGCCACGTTTCCTCGAAAACTGGCAAGGAGTACCAGAAGTGCAAATCAGTGGCTCGCTGTTCCAGATTGGACGAAGTGGTTATGCTAGTGCACCCATCCGAGTTCTGGATGCAGATAATACTGGACCAGGAGGTTTATTTGGCGCAGACCAAACTTATCCGAGAACATTTAATCTTCCTTTCTACTTCGCACCATTCAGAAATTGGGGTTTTGATGTTGGTTTACTCTCGCAAATTCCTGACCTCTTTACTCGCAGATTCACCACAGATCCCGCAGATCCACCAAATGAATTCTTCCGGGAACCAAGTCGTGATGATCCATGGATTCAAACTCTGCTGTGTGGCAAGGTAGCAGAGGAAGATAATGATGGCAATATTATTGAAGATTTTGGTACCAATAGAGGAAATGCAGTGAACAATGGACAACGTAATGGCTGTATCGATTAATTATGAACAACATCAAAGAGCAACTGAATAAAATACAATCCAGTCAGTCCGGTTTCACAATCATTGAATCTCTGGTAGCGATTCTTGTGGTAAGTCTGATGTTAGTAGCAATCGCACCTGTTTTAGGCGTTTCCGTTGCCAATCGCGTCCAATCAAAACGGGTAGAACTAGCCGCTAATGCAGCAAGAGCGTATATTGATGGTGTGCGCTCAGGAGAAATTCCAGCACCACCAATTAGTGACACTACACCTGAACAAGTTGATGCGGTGACTCCCGATGGTGATTTAGACTGTGATGCTAACAACTATTGTGCCACTCCCCCACCAACCACTGATTATGCAGTCTTTTGCATTGATGGGAATGGCGATGATAACGGTACAGATGGCAATCCCAGCTGCACTACTAACATTACCAAGGACATGGTTATTCAAGCCTTTGGTTGTCAGCCAGATTTGGGAATAGGTGACGAGAACAATGATGGTGACGAAAACGATGATCGCGCCAGAAGAGGCTATGTTTTAGGTATTCGTGTTTATAGAACTGATGCTTTTGCAGAAACAATAGAACTGGAAACGAACAAAGATGGTGCAAGAGCAACTGCTAGCACTTTCTCGTCTGGAATTGGTAGAAAGCAAGCACCATTGATGGAAATGACAACAGAAATAGTTTCTGAAGAAGATACCACCTACGCTAACTTGCTAGAGCGTTTTGAAGATCAAAATGGTGAAGAAGATAATACAGTTGTACTTGAGTGTAAACCCAATATAACTAAAAACTAACAGCAGGTAGTGACAAAAAGAGTTATGACATGGCAACTATAAAATTTTTACTCGCCAATTGGCTCAAAAAACGCGCCCAGAATAAATTCAAAGCTGCTGGTTTCACCTTGCTTGAGCTCATAATCGCCTTAACCGTTGCAGCATTGGTGATTACACCTTTGATTAGTGTTGCTGTTACCCTACTAGAAACAGACCGCAAAGAGCAAGCAAAAACTGCTTCAGAAGACGAAATTCAGACTGCAATTGAATATATCAGCAGGGATTTACAGCAAGCGGTATATATCTATGATGCAGAAGACCTTCCTGAAATTGTAGATAATAATGATGGTATACCTGTAGATGGAACTGCAGGAAACCGTCTAACGCCTGTATTAGTTTTCTGGAAACGTGAATTCGTTGAGAATGGGCGACCAATTAATGACCAAGCAAATTGCGATCTAGAAGATCCAGAAGAAGAACTGTGCGATGATACTTTTGTTTACTCCCTGGTAGGCTACTACTTAATTGAAGGAAGAAACGACCAAGATAAGTGGTCAAATGCCCTTCGTATTGGTAGATTTAAGATTGAAGATGGGGTTGATGATCCTTTCGATGCTAACCCTGATAATTATATTGGCGGTAGAGATCCAGATGATGGTTTTGCAATTTTTGACCTCAGTTCTGGTAGTGTAAAAAATGCGATGAGAGAATGGACTAACAGTGGTGAACCTTTTGATGTAAATAGCTTACCCCAAAGTAATGTCCTCCTCGACTACATAGACCAAACTGCAACTATTGATGATGCAGAAGATTGCCCTGCAGACACTGAGGACAATGATATAGATCCAGAGTGGACAAAAATTCCTGACGATGAAAACTTCCCTGGTTTCTATGTCTGCGTCTTCACCTCCCAAAACAAAGTGAGAGTATTTCTGCGGGGTAATGCTTTAGCAAGAATAAGAGGAGGAGACAATCCTCCTACCTATGATGAAGGTACTCAAGCCTTCTTCCCTAGAGCCAGAATAGAGGTTAGGGGTACAGGTTTGCTACGTAGTCGATAATGATACTGACTGTTCCTCTGCGCTTGAAAAAATGACTATTAATAAAACTTCCCAAAAATCTAAGATCGCTAAATCAGCTATTAATCGTTGGCTGCGCTTTGGTACTAAACTCAATGTCGGTTTTACGATGATTGAGCTATTGGCGATTGTAGCTATCATCGGCATTTTAGCAGGCATCGTAGCTCCTAGTTGGTTCAGTTTTATCAATAGACGACGCGTCAACGCGACTAATGATGTTATTTGGGGTGCGATTCGGGAAGCGCAAAGTGAAGCGAAAAGAACCAAAGAGAGTTACAGTGTTTTTGTTCAAAACGATAACGATAGTCCCAAAATAGAAATATATAAGACCAGACAACCTGATGGAACTAATGTTGATCCAGAAGCGGTAGATCAAGATAGTGATGATGATTTCCTCGAAGCGATTGACTGGCGTTTAATAGATTTAAGAGAACAAGCAGATATAAGGCAAGGACAAGTTGCATTGACTACAAATATAGGCGATCCGAATAAGATTGCTGAAGGTGCTGTGCAAAATACTGGAACAATTACCTTTGATTCTCTTGGTGCTTTAGTCCCTGAGCCAATGCTGGGAAATCGTGCCAATCCAACAGGTTTAATCGTAGCAGTCAGTGCATTAGATAGCAACGGTGAAGCTATTAACGGAACCGAAAGATGCGTAAAAGTAACAACTTTGTTGGGTTCTATGGTTCAGGGTAGAGGTGCGGAGTGCGATTTTGAATAGTGCTGGCGAATCGAAATTTGCACCTGAAAATATAAAATTTGCCATCGCAAGTTCAAATTTTTCACTGATAATTAAATTGACTCCTCAAACGACAAAGTCATACCAAGTAAGGCTTTTCGAAGACTATTTATCAGTAATCTCTCCTTACTTACAAAACCCAATCCATTCTTCCTGCTCCCAGCTTGTTTAAAAAAAATCAACTTAAACCGTATTTGTTATCAGTCTCTCTCTAGACTGATTTTTTTGTTATTAAACCTAAATCGGTGGATGTACAGAAGCCTTTCCTAATCTTGAAAAAGCACAATTGAGAAGAATTTTGTGCATCTCAAAATCAGGATATGATCAAGGCTTTTTTTGCTACCAAAAATCAGGGATTTACGATGATTGAACTCTTAGTTATTATTGCGATTGTGGGCATTTTATCTGCAATCGCAGCGCCCAGCTGGATAAATTTTATTAACCGTCAACATCTTAGCACTGCTCAAAATGAAGTTTACCGCGCCCTCAACCAAGCAAAAAGCAATGCTACTAAAGAGAAAGTAACTTGGCAATTTAGTTTTCGCAATCGCAACGATATAGTTGAATGGGCAATTCATCCTGCTAGTACGACTAAAGATGCAGATCAAGCTGTTTGGGATAATTTGCAGTGGCGAAGCTTGGATGACAAAATTCAACTGGGTGATAAAACCACATTTAGAAAACGTTTTTCTGGAGAAAACTATGATGTTAGAGGAGTTCAATTCAACTATCATGGGAATACCAATGGTCAGTTGGGTAGAATTACTCTACAAGTGGGAAGTGATGAGCAGATGAAACGTTGTGTGTTTGTTTCTACTCTCATTGGTGGTTTGCGTACTGATAGAGACAAAGATTGTAAGCGATGATAAGTAAATAGGCATAATTAAATTTACTATTAGACCTCTCCCCCATCCCCTCTCCTAAAAAGAGAGGGGTGCAATTAGGCGGTAAGAGGTTTTATATTTAATTTGAACTACTTACTACTTTAAAAAATCCTACTTTAGAAACCCAACAGCAAGCGATCAATGCAGATTAAGCAACTACCAGTACTCTCTGACAATTACATTTTCCTTCTCCATGACACAGAACAAAATATTGCCGCAGTGGTGGATCCTGCGAAAGCAGAACCAGTAATTAGATGTTTAAATGAAATTGGTGCTGATTTAGTTGCAATTTTCAACACTCACCACCATTTAGATCATGTAGGCGGTAACCAAAAGCTAAAGCAAGAATTTCCCAATTTGTGTGTTTATGGAGGCGCTGAGGATAAAGGTAGAATTCCCAGGCAAGAGGTATTTTTGCAAGAAGGTGATCAGGTAAAATTTGCCAATCGCATTGGTGAAGTTTTATTTGTTCCTGGACATACTCGTGCTCATATAGCTTACTATTTTTCTCCCATAGGGCAGGGGCAACCAGGAGAGTTATTTTGCGGTGATACCCTCTTTGCTGGTGGTTGTGGCAGACTTTTTGAAGGGACACCAGCACAGATGGTTAATTCCTTGAGTAAAATACGAGCCTTACCAGACAATACACGAGTATGGTGTGCCCACGAATATACTCTCAATAACCTCAAATTTGCCCTCAGCGTAGACGGCACTAACCTTGATTTGCAATCTCGTTTCACTTCGGTAAAAGAGTATCGCAGTCAAAATTTAGCCACAGTACCATCTCTACTGGGTTTAGAAAAGCTTACCAATCCTTTTTTACGTTGGGAACAACCAGCACTACAATTAGCTGCTAAGAGTAAAGATCCGATTCAAACCTTTGCTCGTATCAGAGGAATGAAGGATATGTTTTGAAATTAGTTTTTGGTTATTGGTTTTTGGTTGTTTGTCCTTCACGATTAAACATCTGCGACAGAGAATGTAGGGATGTAAAATTTTACGTCCCTACAAAAGTTACTCTCTTAATCAGATAACAGCCCTTCCAAAGCAGCACCCACAACTCTATGATCTGGATCTTCCTTTAACTGACTCAAAGCTTCCTGTGCGGATGATTCTTGAAAATTTCTCAGGGCATAGGCAACTCTGATACGAATGTACACTGGGGCAAACTTAGCTAGTTCCAGAAGCTTGTTTAAAGCCTTTGTCTTTTCAGTTGTACCTGATAGCAAACCCAAAGCGTCTACGGATGAACCTTGAACACTCAAGTCTTCATCTGCTGAATCAATAGATTGCTGACAAACTTCCCATAATTCATGGAAACATTGTAGGTCTGCTAAGGCAGCAATAATACTACGACGCACAAGCCAATGATCGTCTTGATGGAAAGTGAGGACAAGGTGAGATGCTGCAACTTTACCAAAGAGCGAGAGGGAATTGGCAGCCTCAGCTCGTACACTGGGAGTATTATCAGACTTCATAATCTCCATCAAAGCGGCAAAGGATTCGGCTGTCTGTTGTTTACCTAAACCCATAGCGACAAAGGTACGCACTAGAAATTCAGGATCGTGAACTTGGCGCAGTAGAAGCGGTAGTGCTACTTCTGGTTCATAATCTTTCAGAGCAGTGATAGCTTGTAAACGATACTGAAAATCAGGGTTTTCAAGAGCCGCTTCAATGGCTTGCAGATCCATAGGGACAGAATATAATATTTTCTTAGCTTTTGTTTACTTTAATTTACCTAAAAGGCTTCACTAATTGGTAGTTGGATCTGAGAAGATTAGTGTTGCTGCATCGCAAGCTCACATCATGACTCAACTCAGCGAAACCGTTCAAAAACTTATTGCTAAGTCTCGTATTGTTAGTTTTAAAGATTGGGAGTCTACCCATCCTCCTGAAGCAATCGCAATTTTCCAAGCGGCGGATGATCGGGGAGATTATTTAACTGATCAAGATTTGCAACAAATTCAGGAACTAGCTCCAGAAATGGCTAGTCTGATTCCTCTTGCCAAGTTACTGCGTGATCACGCACCCCAGATTGTTGATAGTGCCAGAGAGCAAGTTTTACAGCAATTTTCTGGTATCACTGAAAGCGGTGGCGAATTGTATCCACCCGAACGAGCAGAGGCCTGTTGGCGCGATTTCTGGCACTTTCTGCGCTGTATTACTTACGGTATAGCTGGTCAACGTACTGACTATACCAGCCCTGAAGGATTGACTAATATGCAAAAGTTGTATCAGGAATTGAAGGTTCCCTTAGAGGCAATGGTTTTCGGTTTAATAAACATCAAAACTGCTAGCCAAAGGGAGATAGAGCCAGAATTACACTCAACACTTAATCCCTACTTTGAGCATCTAATTACTCAATTAAGACACTTCCAGACATAAGCAAAGCAGAAAGTTACGGATTGTTAAAAAGATCAGCTCGTTGCTTTTGCTTGTCCTTGCTTACTAATTAGTATTTTTGTTGATATTTGCCTCTACATCCTCTTCGGTAATGTCAGAGGCCCAATTAATAAATTGCAAAAATTCGAAACAGCCAAATATCAAGCAATTCCAAGATCTCTGTTAACCTAGATCAAGACCTTACCTTTACAATTCTTGACACTTGAGAGTTACAGATTTAGATAACAATTAGAGCTGGGTAAGTTTATTAATAACTTGCCATGATTTTTTCAAAAGTTTACTCCAGTCTGCTTATAGTTACACGACTAAAAAAGGCTGGGGAATATGGATAATGCATTTTTGTCTAAAAAAGTCAATAGCTTTGTTCTCCCAGTATTTCTAGATTCTAGTCAAATACTCCGTAGAGCTTAGCTAAGCTGGCTCAATTAGGACAAAAGGCAGTAACATCCCTTTTTATCCTGCCCAAATTGCACCAATTTAAATCGGTAGCCTAACGCTGTAGAAAATTAGGAGAAAAAAATAAATGGTGTTTGGACCAGCATCACGTCTAGGAATTAGCCTGTTTACAGAAACACCACCAGTAACCTGGACACCAGGACTAGGTGAAGAAGATAAAGAAATCATCATCCAAGCCGTTTATAGACAAGTACTTGGCAATGCCTACGTCATGGAAAGTGAGCGGCTTTCAATACCCGAATCGCAATTCAAGCTAGGAGAGATCAGTGTACGTGAATTCGTGCGCCAGGTAGCTAAGTCGGATCTATACAAATCTAGATTTTTTGATAGTGCTCCTCGCTACCGATTCATTGAACTTAACTTTAGACATTTGCTAGGACGCACTCCTCTAGATTTAGAGGAAATGCGTGGACACAGCACAATTCTTGATACCGAAGGATTTGAAGCTGATATCGATTCATATATCAACAGCGACGAATATCAAGATACTTTTGGCGAGGAAATTGTCCCCTACATCCGAGGCTACAAAACTGAAGCTACTCAGAGTATGGTTCAATTTACCCATCTCTTCCAAATGGTGCGGGGAGCTTCAACTAGTTCTTTGAAAGGAGATTTAGCAGGTAAGAGTCCCAAGTTAAATTCTCTGGTAATCAACTCCTTACCCACACCAGTGACTGAACCTGGAAGCACCTTCCGCACACCAGCAGGAGTGGGACAAACTCGTTTGGGAGTTGGTGCAAGTCAAGATGGAAAGGTTTACCGCATCGAAGTTACAAGTTATCGCTCCAAGGCGGTGAATCGCGTCTCCAAATTCCGTCGCTCAAACCAAGTTTACTTAGTACCGTTTGCAGAATTATCGGCGACATACCAGCGCATTCACAAGCAAGGTGGTGTAATTGCTAGTATTACACCTGTTTAAAAGGTGAAGTTGAGTTGCTGCGTGTAATCAGAGGCTTTCTGAGCTCGCAGCTTAATCAACTTTAACAGTTCTCATTAATTGCCACTGCAAAATAAAACTTTAAGGGAGGAAAAACTTTAATGAGTACCACTACTGTGGAACTTTGGTCCACAAGTTCTAAAGAAGAAGCCCAAATTGCGATTCGAGCAGTCTACAAGCACGTTTTGGGCAACCCCCACGTGATGGAAAGCGAACGCCTAACCACAGCTGAATCACAGCTTGCTGAAGGTAGCATCTCTGTCAGCGAGTTTGTGCGTGCTGTGGGTAAATCTGACTTCTACCGCTCTCGCTACTTTGAAAAGTGTTCTCCTTACCGCTTTGTAGAATTAAACTTCATGCACTTTTTGGGACGTGCTCCCGTAGATCAAGCAGAGGTTTCTGAGCATATCGTGCGCTGCATTGAAGAAGGCTACGAGGCTGAGATTGACTCTTACATTGATAGCGAAGAGTATCAAGAAACCTTTGGTGAGAATGTGGTTCCCTACAATCGCACCACTAGCATCATTGGTAAAAAGCAAATTAGCTACAATCGCAGATTTGCTATTGATCGCGGTGAGTCCCAAATTAGCAGTGCGGTTACATCTTCTCAGTTAGTTTACGATATCGCTACCAACAGCTCCAACAAGATCGCTCCTGCATCTTTAAGCTTAGGTGGTTCTGGAGAAGCTAACAAGAAGCGTTTTAAAATTGTGGTTACAGGTTCAGCATTTGATAGCCCTCGTCGTCGCAGCACCACCACCTACATTGTGGCTGGTGATCGCATGACACCCCAAATTCAGCGCATTAATCGCACTAGTGGCAAAATTGTCAGCATTACTGAAATCGTTTAGTAACTCGGTTTCAGTAAAGATGGCAAATGTCATTTGCTGGTGAGCTAATAGATTGATACTTTCGGTAGTTGATAGTTGCTTTTTATAAACTGTCAACTATCCCTTCTTAGCAATTATATTTGGCTCAACTAAAAACTTATTTAAAACCACTTTCGGATCATTCCCTTGGTATCAAACCATGGGATTTAGCAGACATACTGTACAAAAAAGCACAAAAAACTAAATTTTTGGAGGATTATCATGTCACTTTGGATTGATGATACAACCGTACTCGAAAAGCGCCCCCAGACAACAGAAGATGATTTACAGACTATTATTCGGGGAGTTTACAAGCAAGTATTAGGAAACGCTCATGTAATGGAAAGTGAGCGCCTCACCAGTGCTGAATCAATGTTGCGTAATGGCGATATCACTGTACGAGGTTTTGTTCGCAGTGTAGCTCAATCAGAACTCTATCGCTCCTTATTTTTTGAGAACTCTTCTCCCTATCGTTTTATTGAATTAAACTTTAAACATTTGTTAGGAAGAGCCCCATTAGATCAGGCAGAAATTTCTGAACACACTCAAATCTACGTAACTCAAGGTTATGAAGCTGAGATTGATTCCTACATTGATAGCGAGGAATATCTCTCTAGCTTTGGTGAAGATGTCGTACCCTACTATCGCTGCAATCAAACCCAAACAGGAATTAAGAATGTGGGCTTTAACCGCACCTTTAGCCTGGTGCGTGGTTATGCTACCAGCGATTTAGGTAAGCCAGCAGCACTAATTAGTGATTTAGGTGCTAACATGTCCACCAAAATTGCTTCACCAGCACAAGGTTCTGGAGCCTATGATAATACTGGCAAGCGTTTCGTGATCACAATTACCAAAGCTAATTTTGGTTCTCGCGTGACTCAAAGTAATACAACCTTTGAAGTAGGTTACAGCCAGTTGTCTAAGAAGATTCAGAATATTCAAAAGTCAGGCGGTAAAATCCTCAATGTTACCGAAGTTGCTTAAGCACTCATAATAACTAGGACGTAGGGCTGGGTAAATATTTAATTAAACACTCAGTTTTTCGTCCTAGAAAGCTGATTTCTGTTTCAAGATGGATATTACCCAATTTGTTGAACGTACCCTAGGGCAATGGCGTTCTCAGCGCAGTGCCCATCATCTTATTTTTAGCCATTTTGAGGCAGTCCAGTCTGTTATTGATATTGTTGCCCTTACCCCTGAAGATCCAGAGGTATTGGCTTTATGCGAATCCTATAATGTTGCTCCGCAACTGATCGCCTCACCCTTTCGCATGAGTTGGGAGGGAGAATCTGACTGGGATGAGGACAACAACGAAGAGTTGAAAGGCACTTGTGTTTTAGTACCAGTGCCAGATCCCGAGTTTCCCAATAAGGGTAAGTTACTGCGCGATCAGGGCTATGCGGAAACTGTAGAAGCAGTTGGAGAATACCATTTTACAGAAGATGGTACTTTTGTCTTGCTCACAGCTTATGATCGTGCAGCAGCTGAAGAAAAAATCTGGTTTGTCAATCCCAACCTGAGATTTCGGGTGTCGATGATTAAAACCAGTGACGGTAGTGGCGTAGTCACTGCTTCTTTTGCTTCAGAAATTCGCTCTCTGAAAACTTAAATTTGCCATGAATTCCTCAGTCAATACCAGTGATTTAATCACCCTAGCGCAGTGGATGGCGGGGGATTTTAG
>CAZWGS010000062.1:0-27877 GCA_964633315.1 uncultured bacterium
TGATAATTCTTTTTTATTCGGTAATGTATTTATTTGAGCTTTAATCAACTTTTTAATTGTCATATCACTATGCTAACATAGCTGTCGACAAATATTAATCCATCGACAAAAATCTAAAGGTTATAAGCATAGTTCTCATTGCATAGGTTTAGCAACAGTACATCTTTGTTGGATACCGAAGAGGAGAAAATATTCTGCTGCTGGTTTCATGATTCTTTTCCCATTAATACTCTTGAATTGTGCTTTTCTTGAGCTAATACAAGTGTAGAATATTGGTAATTAAATTGAAGCCTAGAAAGCCAGATTGCTATTTACCCTCATTTGCTTTTATTTGGCTCAATTTATTTTGATTTTGTTTAATTTAATTCGTAATATTTGCTGAAAATAAAACTATTTAGCAACGGTTTTCAGCTATATTTTATCATTTTAAATTGGTTCTTGTAACTAACAACCAAGAACTAAATATGAATTCTGAAAAGAACAATCAATCTCAACTAGAACCAAACAAAAACTGGCTCGTAATCGCCTATATTCTACTAGAACTGATAGAAGAAATTTTACTAGACATAATCGGTATCACCAACCCTTACCTGGGATTATAGCGCTACCAAGATAGCTTAGGACAGTATAGATCGGTTAAAAGTGAACAATAACAAGAAAAGAGGTGACAAATAAATGTCCTAATGTTGTCCCGTAGCGCTATAAGTCTCAAAATTTCCCTGGCAATTTTACACTTAGCCAGAGAACACAAAAAATAAAAAAAATAGCGCTAGACCTCTTGCAAAAGCTGTGCACCTTGCACCCCTCTAAATCTCCCCTACAGGGGAGACATATGTCGTCCCTCCTTGCAGGAGGGAATGAGGGAGGTGGCGCAAAGGAATGCGCACCAAGAAGTATTTTTGTAATCAGTTTTTCATAAGTTTAAGTACTTATTACTTATTACTTATTACTTGACTTCTGCAAGAAGTCTAATACTTCCCTTTTTACTCCTCTCGATATGCTTCCATTCCTTCGCAGGAACAAACTAAATTCCTGTCTCCATAAGCATTATCAATTCTGCCCACACTTGTCCAGAATTTATATTCCTTAGTCCAAGGCGCAGGATAGGCTGCTTCTTCGCGGGAATAGGGGCGATTCCACTCTCCACAAATTAAATCTTGTGCTGTGTGGGGAGCGTTTTTCAAAGGGTTATTATTGGCGTCAATTTTACCCTCTTCAATCGCCTTTGCTTCCTGACGAATCGCGATCATTGCATCACAAAAACGGTCTAATTCTGCTTTGGATTCACTTTCTGTCGGTTCTATCATCATTGTGCCAGCAACAGGCCAAGAAACCGTAGGTGCATGGAAACCGTAATCCATTAGCCGTTTTGCCACATCATTGACTTCAATCCCAGCGTGTTTTTTCAAAGGACGCAGGTCAATGATACATTCATGGGCGATTAAACCAGCACTACCTTTGTACAAGATTGGGTAGTGGGGTTCAAGGCGATGGGCGATATAGTTAGCACTAAGAATCGCAATTTCCGTTGCTTTGGTTAAACCCTCTGTCCCCATCATGGCGATATACATCCAGGAGATAGGTAGAATGCTAGCACTACCCCAGGGTGCAGCAGAAATTGCACCAATGGAATTTGATGTTTCTGTTTCTTCTTTATTTAGGAGGTCAACATCGGGTAAGAATGGTACTAAATGAGCCATTACGCCAATTGGTCCCATTCCTGGACCTCCGCCACCGTGGGGAATACAGAAGGTTTTGTGCAAATTCAGGTGACACACATCGGCGCCAAAATCACCTGGGCGACATAAACCAACTTGGGCATTCATATTCGCCCCATCCATGTATACCTGTCCACCTTCTTGGTGAATAATATCGCAGATTTCCCGAATCCCTACTTCAAAAACGCCGTGGGTAGAAGGATAGGTTACCATCAACGCAGAAAGGTTACTGCTGTGTTTAGTTGCTTTGGCACGCAAATCATCGAGATCGATGTCACCTTGGCTGTTACACTTAACTGCAACCACTTTCATGCCACACATTACCGCACTAGCAGGGTTGGTTCCATGGGCAGATTCGGGAATTAAGCAGATATTACGATGTCCCTCTCCCCTGGTTTCGTGATATTTCCGAATTACCTGAAGTCCTGCATATTCCCCTTGGGAACCAGCATTGGGTTGCAAGGAAATACCTGCAAAACCGGTAATCTCTGCTAACCACTGCTCCAATTGCTGGAACATAATTTGGTATCCTTGAGTTTGCTCCAGAGGTGCAAAGGGGTGTAACTTACCAAACTCTGCCCAAGTAACAGGAATCATCTCTGCTGTAGCATTGAGTTTCATGGTACATGAACCCAAGGGAATCATCGAGGTGGTGAGAGACAAATCCTTGTTTTCTAAACGCTTGAGGTAGCGCAGTAACTCACTTTCGGAGTGATAGCGATTGAAAACTGCATCTTGCAAAAATTCGCTGGTGCGAACAAAATTTTGTGGGAGTGTAAACTTAGTTTGTGCAGTTAAATCCTCTAGGGTAAAAGGTAGAGACTCAACACCAGCAAAAACTCGCCACAAGTCCACTAAATCATCAACGCCAGTAGTCTCATCTAAACTAATACCCACCGCATTATCATCCAACCAACGCAGATTCATACCTGCTTGTTGGGCGCTTTGCAAAATTTCCTTGGCGTTTCCTGCTTTTAAACCCACCCGTAGGGTATCAAAAAAGGGTGCTGATTCAATGGTGTAACCCAACTCTTGCAATCCTTCCGCCAGAATCACTGTCAGCTGATGCACCCTCTGGGCAATATTTTTAATCCCATCGCAACCATGATACACCGCATAGGTGGAAGCAATTACTCCCAATAATACCTGAGCAGTGCAAATATTACTGGTAGCTTTGTCACGACGGATATGTTGTTCACGAGTTTGCAAAGCAAGACGCAAAGCTGGTTTTCCCGTCACATCCTTAGACACACCCACAATGCGCCCTGGAACCTGCCGTTTATAGCGCTCTCGTGTGGCAAAATAGGCAGCATGGGGTCCTCCGTAGCCCATGGGTACACCGAAGCGCTGAGTGCTACCTACAGCTATATCAGCACCGAATTCACCGGGGGGTGTAAGTAGCGCCAGACTAAGAATATCCGCAGCAACGGTAACTAAAGCTTTTTGTTGCTGAACTTGCTCCACAAATTCCCGGTAATCGTAGATGGTACCATCAGTAGCAGGATACTGGAGCAGTGCGCCAAAAATAGGCTCAGAAAAATCAAAGGTGCGATGATCGCCGACAATAATTTTAATACCTAAAGGTTCCGCTCTAGTTTTAACTACAGCGATGGTTTGGGGATGACAGCTACTAGAGACAAAGAAAGCCTTAGCCTTAGTTTTGCACACACCATAACTCATACTCATAGCTTCAGCTGCAGCTGTCCCCTCATCCAACAGAGAAGCATTAGCGATTTCCAAACCCGTCAACTCAATAACCATAGTTTGGAAATTAAGTAGCGCTTCTAGCCTACCTTGAGCAATTTCTGCTTGGTAAGGAGTGTAAGCAGTATACCAGCCAGGATTTTCCAGAATATTGCGTAAAATCACAGGTGGGGTGATACAGTCGTGATAGCCCATACCAATGAAGGAACGAAACACCTGATTTTTAGAAGCGATTTCCTTGAGTTGTGCTAACGCTAAAACTTCACTTTGGGCTGTAGGTAAATTGAGTGGTTGCGGTAGGCGAATATCCTCTGGTACTGTTTGAGAAACTAACTCATCCAAGCTAGAGAATTTTAAAACTGCGAGCATTTGCTCAATTTCGTGCGATCCTAATCCTATATGTCGCCCAGCAAAACTATCAGTGGCTGCAACTGCAGCAGACTGAAGGCTAGAATCTTCTCCATCAGAAGATACCAGAGTTTTACTGACACGAGGATCTTGATTAACTGTCGTATTTAAATTGAGCATAGAAAATTAAGATGAGGCAGAGATAGATTGAATTTAGTGGTGTCACCACCACCGAGGCTTGCTATATATTTTGCAGTAAAAAGCTAAAAAGAGACTTCCTTTTAGGGTATGAAATATATTTTCTTTAGCCGGCGTTGCAAAATTGTGGAATGATTTGGGATGGGAAAAAACACCAATCTCCCTAACTCCCTAACTCCCTTCGCCATCCCTTGATAATGCAACGCCTTTTAGACTATGAGTCTCCCTCAACCTGGGCGCGATATTCTTTTGCTGAGAGAGCATCATCCAACTCATCAAGATTATCTACTCTCACCTTTATCAGCCAACCATCACCATAGGGATCTTCAGCAATTAATTCTGGACTATCAACCATGTTTTGGTTGCAATCAACCACAGTACCAGATACTGGTGGATACATATTTTCAACAGCTTTGACTGATTCGATAGTGCCAAAACTTTCTCCCTTCTCCAAAGCATCACCAATTTCAGGTAATTCTATGAAAACTATATCTCCCAAACTATCAAGAGCATAGGCACTAATACCAATAGTGGCAATCTCTTCATCTAGGCGCACATACTCATGACTATCGAGATATTTTAAATCTTCCGGGTACTCTAACATTTTTAATCTTCAAGGAATGCAGCAACAAACAAGTTTACAACTACTTTGCAGTCAGTTTAGCGATGGGGAGAACGATAGAAAGGCTTCTTCACCACCACAGCCGGATAAATTTTACCGCGAATTTCGATTTCCAATTGCCGTCCCACTTTAGCCAGGGGAGTATCTACGTAAGCAAGAGCAACTGCTTTTCCCACCGTTGGTCCTAAAGTACCACTGGTAACCTCGCCTACCACCTTACCTTCAGCAAGTACCCGGTAGCCATGACGAGCAATTCCTTTCGCCACCATATTCAAGCCTACCAGCTTTCGCTTAACTCCTGAAGCTTTTTGCTCTTCTAGTATTGAACGTCCAATAAAATCATCCGGGCGATTGAGATGCACCAACCAACCCAAACCAGCTTCCAAAGGAGTGGTTGTGGTGTCAATATCTTGTCCATAAAGCGCCATCGCCGCTTCTAAACGCAGGGTATCCCTTGCACCCAAACCACAGGGAGTTACGCCAGCATCAAGAAGACGATTCCACAACTCTACACCAACTTCAGGAGCCACCATAACCTCAAAACCATCTTCCCCGGTGTAGCCCGTACGCGCGAGGAAAGCTGGTTGTCCTAAAATGGTAGTCTCCAGATGACCAAAGGCTTTAATGCTGCTTAAATCATCTCCAACCAAAGGCTGCAACGTCGCCACAGCTTTAACCCCTTGAATCGCCAGTAAAACTTTTTCTAGGGAAAGATCTGTTAACTGAATCTCCGTATCAGCCAAATTCTCTAGTAACCAAGCCTTATCTCCCTCGCAGGTTGCTGCATTAACAATCAACATTCCCCTCTGCTTACCAGTATCGTCTTCACCTTGGTAGTAGAAAATTACATCATCAATGATGCCTGCTTGCTGATTCAAAAGTACCGTATACTGCGCCTCATTGGGCTGCAGACGCCCCAAATCCGAAGGAACGATGCTTTTTAGCTGCGCCACCAAATTCTTCCCCTCAAGGGCAAATTTGCCCATGTGAGAGATATCAAACATACCCACGGAAGTGCGAACCGCCTCATGTTCCTGTTTTAAGCCGCTAAATTGTACTGGCATCTCCCAACCCGCAAAATCAGTTAATCTTGCTTTCTGGGCGCAAATTACGTCGAATAAGGGAGTTCTTTTGATCGTTTTGGTCACGGTATGCTCTTGAAAGTAACAGATGGAAATTTTAACTGTAATACCCTGACAAGTGGAATTGACATCCCTCTCTAGTAGTCTTTCAATTTTGAAATGATTAGTCCAGACAAGCAGGGGAAGTTGGGGATGCAGGGGATGCAGGGGAAGCGGGGGAAGTTGGGGAGGCTTTCAAGGGTCTTATTTTTAGATTTCAAGGTTGAGAAAGGTATGGGAAGCAGGGGATGCGGGGGAAGCTGGGGAAGATTTAACCCTCAAATTAAACTTGACACAGTAGCAGTGGCACAGAATGCTTTAAATTTTCCCAATAAAAAAGGGGGAAGTTGAAAACTTATCCCCTTGCGAAAACTACTTTAGCAGACACATGAATATAAGATCGCTTAAAACACATGGATTTAGCTTCCGCAAGGATACGGATTTTTGAGACAGTGTTTTCTAGTAAGTATGGTGAAAGTCACGTAATAACAACGACTACAGCCAATATCCAAACTTAATAAAGTTCCATTACTTCAGTAATACCTAAGCGAGATTTTACTCCCAACGATAGAGAAGAAGTGTGTCCGCGATTAAGATGTGCTGCGGCGGCGCAGCCAATCATAGCAGCATTATCAGTACAAAGACTCAGGGGAGGAAAATAAACTTGTAAACCATGAATCGCCGCCTCCTCGGATAATTTTTGGCGCAAACCAGTATTAGCAGCCACACCACCACCCACCGCAATGGTTGACAAACCATAATCTAGGGCACACCGTATCGTTTTTTTAGTCAAACTGCGAGCCACAGTAGCTTGGAAACTAGCAGCCAAATCAGCCACAGGAAAAGGTTCTTTTTCCTCTTGTCGCAACTGATTCACTAATCGCAAAACTGCCGTTTTCAAACCACTAAAACTACTGTCGTAGGGATGGTAACCACCCCCAGGAAGAGAAATTCTACCTTCTGGTAAATTAAAAGCCTTAGGATCGCCACTTTGCGCCAACTTATCAATCGCTGGTCCTCCCGGATAACCTAAATCTAGCAGCCTTGCGACTTTGTCAAAAGCTTCTCCAGCCGCATCATCACGGGTAGTACCCAACATCTGATACTCACCACAATCCTTGACGTGAATTAAACTAGTATGTCCACCAGAAACCAAAAGACACAGAAAAGGCGGCTCTAATTCCGGTGCGAGAAGATAGGTAGCGTAAATATGCCCTTCCAGATGATGAATGCCCAAAAATGGCTTCTTATGCAGCATTGCCAAAGTTTTCGCCGCCACTGTACCCACCAACAATGCTCCCACCAAACCAGGAGTGCAGGTAGCAGCAATACCATCAATTTCCTGCCAATCTAGCTGCGCCTGTGCCATTGCTTGCATGAGACAGGGATTAATTGTTTCTAAATGCTGACGAGAAGCTACCTCCGGAACCACTCCACCATAGCAACGATGTATGTCAATTTGAGAAGCCACCACACTACTTAAAACTTTACGATTGTTTACAATCGCCACTGCTGTTTCATCACAACTTGTTTCTATCGCTAAAACCCTTGCCATTTCTTACTATTTTTCTGCAAAATATTGAGTTTAACTTTACTCGATTAACCTGTCAGAGTAAGATTGCTTCGAGTACAATTAATTGACTCATCTTTTTGTACAAAAAACTTATTCTTTCGTAACAAAAGGAAACAATCTATGCGCAAGTTATTAGCTGTTATTCTTGCAGCTACTCTTTGGTTTAGTTTTGCGCCAACAGCATCTGCTGCATTGGATCATCTAACTCTTTGTAGTGAGTCTGAGGAATATCTAGAAAGAGCAGAAGACTTTCTCAATACAACCGCTGATCCCGAATCTGGAGCAAAGCGTGCAGAACGTTATGGACAGGCACTTTGTGGTCCCGAAGGCTTACCCCACCTAATTGTAGATGGTCGCTGGAGTCACATGGGCGATTTTCTGATTCCTAGCCTGATGTTTTTGTATATTACAGGTTGGATTGGCTGGGTTGGTCGTTCCTACCTAATTGCGATTCGAGATGAAAAGGACGCTCAGTTAAAAGAAGTGGTATTGGATGTACCTCTTGCTTTCTCCAAGATGTTAACTGGTTTTGCTTGGCCTGCGGCAGCATTGCAAGCATATCTCTCTGGTGATTTAATTGCCAAAGATTCAGAAGTGCCCATCTCTCCTCGCTAATTAATTTTGTAATCTATTTTTTGGAGGATCGCTCATGACCAAATTTCTCTCGACTGCTCCAGTACTGATTATGGCTTTGCTAACCTTTACTGCTGGCTTATTAATCGAGTTTAATCGTTTTTTCCCAGACCTACTATTCCATCCCCTATAGTTATGGGTTAAATCGAGGCTGGTTGCCTATCTAAAAGGGACAAATCGCGGTTGCAAAGAGGGCGTATTTAAAAGCGTCAAAGATTGCAACCGCGAGCTATTTTTGGATGATTTATTAATATCTATTTTGGGGGGAAACATTTAAGGTAAAAGTGTCGTCTGCTAGCTTATTTTAGAGGAGATTCATGATGTTAATTAACCGCAACTGGCACTCGGCTGCTGCAGTGGTAGCAGCACTGGGAATGATCGCTACCACTGCCGTATCATGGCTTAGCACTTCTGTTGCAGCCTCAGAACAAGCAGCAAATCAGACACTCCTATCCCAGAGTCGGCGGACAATCATACCCGCAGGTACAATCATTCCCATCAGCTATGATCAAGGGCAAAGAATCATCGTTACTCCTTCAGAAACAGCATCTTTTACCCTAACTGTAGCCACTGATATTTTCGATTCTAGGGGCAGATTTGCCATTCCTGAAGGCAGTTTAATTGAAGGAGAATTGCAACCAGCGCCAGGAGGCGGAACCTATTATGTGGCGAGGGAATTAATTTTGTTTAGTCCCGAGGAACGTTTCCCCATAGATGCCACTTCAGAGATTATTACTCAAACTACCACCGTTAGTCGCCGTAGCAATCCCAATATCTTTCGAGGTGCAGCCATTGGCGCGGCAGCAGCAGCAATTATTTCCGAATTGATTGGTGATATTGACTTGTTAGAAGTCTTAGCAGGTGCAGGGGTTGGTATTATTGCAGAATTGCTGATTAATGAAACAGAAGAAGTAGAAGTAGTAGTTGTAGAACCAGAACGAGATTTGGATTTAACCTTGGAATCAGATTTACTATTGAATTAGGAGTTTTCCTGGTAGACAATTTATGCAGAAGGTCAGCATTTCCTCCCATCGGTAGAAGGTTATTATTGACAGCAGCGAAAAATGCTCATTTTCTCCAGGACGGATGAAGTAAAGGGAGTGACTCTACTGCGCCGTGAAGATTTTTTTGCACTAGACAATTTTCTGGTAGGATTCTCTTAGAGATAAGGGTAATTAACTTCTTTAAACACCAACTACTCTGACCGAGTAACGAGCAAAAGAAAACTGGATCTATGGTGTTATGTACTTAAAAGGTAGTACAGGTAAAATTTCTAACCATTAAGCACTCTAGAAACACACAATTTTAGTATTCTCAGGTAGGGCAGGGCATGCCCAAACCAACTCTGCAATGAGTTAAACGCTTAGGAAGAGAACCATCTCTGGACCAGATACCGCAAGGAATTTAGTTTAAGTGGACTCGCTGAACTAAGAATCTCCGTTGCTTCAGCACGGAGAGTGTCAAACCGTAGCTTAATCAGGAGAACAGCATGGCATGGTCAAAAGTCCTTCCCGTTGATACACTATCAGAAGGCGAAAAAAAGGTGGTTAAAGTGGGCTCTCGCTCCGTTTTGCTAGTTAACCACTCTGGTCAGTTTTACGCTGTAGATAGCAAATGTCCTCACCTAAAACTATCTTTGAAAAAGGGTAAAGTAACACCTGAGGGGGAAATTGTTTGTCCTTGGCATCGCAGTGCTTTTAATCTTTGTACAGGTGATGTTGCTTCTTGGACTCCTTGGCCACCTGTGGTTGGTAAGTTTATAGGTATGGTAAGTTCGGAAAAAGTACTCCCAGTATTCCCAACCCGTGTGGAAGAAGGTAGTATCTGGGTTGATGTGGAAGGTTAATAGAGCTAACAATTATTGAGAACAAAGTTCCAATTCGAGCCTAGTTAGTTCATATATTCGAGAGTAATAAGTATAGATTTCGGTCTGAACTTATTACTCTTGTTCCAAGCGTTTCTTTGAAACTATGTCACTAATTTGATTAGACATTTAGTGGAATTTAAAATATCTGAATTTTTGGTCATTGTAGGGAGGTAAAATTTTACTTCCCTACATTCTTTGTTACTCAAAATTATAAAGCTGAGATAATCAGACCTTCGTTACCTCTTAGCTCAACTTTACCTCCTAATTTGCCTCCCTGGCGATCCATAAATGTGGAAAGAACAATTGTGGACTGGTTACGAAACTCTTCTGGTAGAGTCCATTCCTGATATTGATCGCTGAAATTCAAAGCCACCAGTAGATCCGATGTTTTATTAAATCTTCGGTAACAGAAAAGCGACGACGGAGAGTATAGGGAAACGTAGTCACCAAGTTGTAGCACTGGTTGTTGTTGACGAAAATGCAATAACGCTCGAGTCAAGGAGAGGAATGAGCGAGAGTTTTGCTTCTGAGCCTCAACATGGAGATTACTATAGTCGTAGGTAATTGGTAACCAGGGTTGGACTGAGCTGGGACAGAAACCTGCATGAGCAGAATTATCCCACAGCATCGGTGTGCGCTCAGTATCTCGCCCGACTCCAATGCCAGGAGCTTTCTTTTCCCAAGGATCTTGGATATGCTCAGAGGGAATCCAGGCATCTTCCATTCCCAATTCCTCTCCGTAGTAGATAGTGGGAGTTCCCCGAAGAGTAAGTAATAGCATCATCGCAATTTTTGCTTGAGCTATACCAATTCTGCTGGCGACTCGATGCTTATCATGATTACCCAATGTCCAATTAGGCCAAGTTCCTTCTGGTAGTAGTCTCTCATAACGCTCAACAACTTCCCTGACATACTCTGCACTCCATTGACAGTCTGATGACATCAATTCCGAATTCAGGGGTAAATGAAGTTCATCATTGGCGCCATAATGTTTGACTATTTCTTCGAGTGGCTTGTATAGTTCGCCAATCACCAGACGATCTCCATACTGTTCGACAAAGTTGCGCAGCATACGATTGAAATCGTGAATTTCTGGTATATTCTTGCTGAAAACTTCAAACAGGCGATCAGATGGTTCCATCCCTGGATGCCAGTCGGGATTAACTGGGTTATCTCGAAATTCCTTATCTTTTAAGGCACGATAGGCTGCATCAACTCTCACGCCATCGACACCTCGCTGTAGCCAAAAATCGAGGACATTTAACATTGCTTGCTTGGCACCGGGACTACGCCAATTGAGATCTGGTTGTTCTTTGAGGAATGAGTGTAGATAGTACTGCTGTGTTTGATTATCCCATTCCCAGGCAGAAAAACCATCAAAACGACCAATCCAGTTATTGGGAGGACTTCCATCTGGCTTAGGATCTTTCCAAATATACCAGTCTCGCTTGGGATGAGAGCGGGAACTACGTGATTCAATGAACCACTGATTCTGATTGGAAGTATGGGCAGAAACGAAGTCAACCACAATCTTCATTTTGAGATCGTGTACATTTTGAATCAAGCGATCTAAGTCTGAAAGATTACCAAAAATAGGATCCACATCGGTATGATCGCTAATATCATAGCCAAAATCAGCCATTGGCGAGGGATAGAAAGGGCTTACCCAGACAGCATCTACTCCAAGCCACTTTAAATAATCAAGCCTCTGAATAATGCCTGGAATATCACCAATGCCATCACCATTCGAGTCTTGAAAACTGCGTACATAAACCTGATAAATAACGGCAGATTTCCACCAAGGGGAATAAAACATGAGTTTATAATTCTGGCGAATACGTCAATGGGAAAAAGAATAAATCTTCCTAAGGAAAGAAATTTTGGGCAAAGAATTTCCATGATTACAGCAGATCTTGATTCAGATTTGCCAGCATGGAGGAAATGCCATAAGCATATTTAAACACCGCAGGATAATATCACAGCTTTCAATCTGTAAGTAAATATTTAAGGAATATAGAATAGATTTTTTTGCTTACTCTCTCCCTATTACCGCCAATGCGAAAAATCAGATAAAGATTTTCACAATACTTTCAATAGAGAGTATATAGTTCTTAAGTCTTTACCATCTCATCTTTGCCAATTATTCTTACTTGTTATGGCCACGATTACTGAGCGCGTAATAGTTTTCTCTACCAAGCATCAAGCAACCATGAAAGATCAGATCACGCCAGATATGGGCAAAGATTTGGTGTTCATGGATTTATTTGAGCAGGTAAAACCCTATACAATGACCAGCGTAGAGGCACTCTTTGCACTTTATACAGCAGTGAACTATGTCTTGGATCGCAATATACCAGGTGACATTTTAGAATGTGGAGTTTGGAGAGGAGGCAGCGCATTACTAGCAGCTTTAATCCTGAAGATGCGAAATGTTAAAGATCGCAAGTTGTACCTATATGACACATTTCAAGGAATGCCAGCTCCTACTGAATTTGATGTGGACAAATATGGACGGACAGGCCTTGAAATGATGGAGAAGTACGGGGATGATATTGGTTGGTGCTATGCTTCGTTGGAAGATGTTCAAAAGGCTTTTTCAGGACAAAATTTTGAGTTTGAAATTGAGTTTGTCCAAGGAGATGTTATGGAAACTTTGAAAACAACCAAGCCAGAAACCATCTCTATTATGCGTTTGGATACGGATTGGTACGAATCTACGGCTTTTGAATTTGAACATCTTTACCCTCGACTCTCAACTGGAGGAGTTGTAATTGTTGATGATTATGGTTGCTGGGCTGGTTCACGTAAAGCAACCGATGAATATTTCACTAAGGTATCTGGACCAATGTTAATCCGCATTGATAAGGAAGTACGTCTTGGGATTAAGTTATAGATTGATGCCGTTTTCGGAAACTTGATATTTGTTTCAATTTTCCACTCATATAGCACTACGCGAAAGGCAAAAGTTCACTAAAACAGTAGCTTGTATCAATGTCTTAGTTTTAATGCGTAGTGCTATTAATAAAAAAAGCCTTCTTGGGAAAGCTTTCGAGATGCAAACTTATTTGTCAGCAGGAGGATTGAATTCTTAACTCAGCTTCAAATCCGAACAGTATCAAGATTATTGCCGATTGCTTTGGGTAATGCTCTTTTGAAATTCAGAGGTATAAAACTCTTCAAGTTTTTGGATATGTTGCTTGATATCGTATCTTCTGGCGCAAGTAAAAGCATTATCAATGAGCTTTTCTCTGAGAACGGAATCACTTAATATTTCTAAGATACCCTGAGCAATTTGATCGCTTCTCTTGTAGTCAACGATCCAAGCATTTTCTTTATGTACGGCATGGTCCAAAGCACTACCTGCAAGGGTAATTACAGATGGAACTTTCGATAGCATTGCGTCTACATAAACTTGACCAAAGGTTTCTTGAATAGAATCCGTTGGCACATGGACAAAAACATCAAATAGCTTGAAAAGAGCAAAAAGATCTTCTTCAAAGGCAATTTCAACGTAGCTATTATCAGGCAATTGGGATAACTTTTCTGTGATGCTAAGAATATCTTTGTATTGAGGTGCAACAATGTCTTCTTTGCTAGCATTACGCATTTTTTCTTCCAGCTCAGCACGATTTATATGAGTACCAGAAAGAACTAAAATTGCATTGGGATAAACTTCTAAAACTTTCTTGTGTGCTTCAATAGCATATTCAACTCCTTTCCATTGGACATATCTAGCAGCTACACCAATCACAGGACCATGATTATGAGGTAAATATTTAGCTCGCAATTTTTCAATACGTGAAGAGTCTACATGCTCAAACTCATTGGTATCAAATGGTGTTGGTATAACGGTTATTTTCTGCTCAGGTATACCATCTTCCATCATTCCTTGCTTGCTTTTATTGGTAACAGCAACAACATTGGTTGCACAGTCCCAAATTAAGCGATGCTTGCTTGGAGCATGACGTGTATAGTATTTGATTGAAGGGTGCTCTCTATGGAAAATGCGTACTGGAACATGGGCATAATATGCCGCTTGCATTCCAGCTAAACTCCCTGCAAACCAATGCGTTTGCACAATATCAGTCTTATTTCTAGTTAAGTGTTCATAGAGAAATTTGACCACCTCTGGAGTATTACCATAATCCCCATAGGAAGTGACTGTACAAGGAATATTAAGCTGGTTTAAAAACGAAATAATTGGGTCACCTTCATTGAGAATGACATAGTCAATGGCAAACTTACTCTTGTCAATATATTTAGCGACCAATTCAAAGGGAACCCAACGAATATGGTGCGTGAAGATGTAAGTTATTTTTATTTGGCGCTGTATTTGATTCATAACTTATCTTCATCTTAGACATCTTGCATAAGTCTAAAGTAATCCAGCCAAAAATTGATAGGAAGAAAAATGGATCAATATCTAAATGGTACCTATGTTATATTAATACGGGCTTTGTTAAGTACACCCTGAATCAGAAAATATCTTGCATTGGCAGACTAATTTAGACTTTGGTAGATTTTGATGGCTAAGAGAATGTTGGAGAACTATTTTTGGAGACTGAAATACTAATCTTTAGTACCCAAATACTCAAACTGTAAGTTATGTTATTTCACCAATCTTGAGTAATCAAAAACCATCAATGAGAACTTATGGAACATCATCTAAAAAGTATCTATCTGGATAATTTGTCCACGTTTACAATCCAAAAAAAATATTAATTTTATAGTTACAGAAATTTGTCAATGCACAACTCCTACAACTTCATAAATCGCTTTCTGAAAGTCGCCTCTGTTAATGTACTCTCGAATATTACAATTCCCTTAGCAGGAGCAATTAGTGTTGCTTTCTTGGGACATCTGTCTAGCATCGAGTATCTAGCAGGTGTTGCGTTGGGTGCTATGCTGTTTGCTTTTATCTATGAGAGTTGTGCTTTTATCAAATCAGGAACCACTGTGATGACTTCTCAAGCAGTGGGAAGAGACGATAGAGAAGCACTGATTTTAGCAGGATTACAAAATGCTTTAATTGCTTTGGGCTTAGGGATACTTTTTCTGCTATTGCAATATCCTCTGGGAAGGTTAGGTTTTTTCCTCTTAGATGGAACTCCAGAAGTAGAACTAGCTGGTCTTGCTTATTTTAATACCAGAATTTGGGCAGCACCAGTGGCTTTAGTCAATCTAACTTTAGCAGGATGGCTACTAGGACAAGAACAAAATAGTAAAGTTCTTACACTAACAATTATTGGCAATGTTGCTAATATTGTCCTTGATTACATCTTTATCATTGTCTTAGATTGGGCAAGCATGGGAGCAGGATTATCACAAGCAATTAGTCAGCACATCATCTTATTAGTAGGGCTAGTGATGATTTCTCGTCAAATTTCGTTTTCGGAAATCAGTGCTGTAGCTGGAAAAGTAATCAATTTATCCCAATTGAAGGATATTTTTGTACTGAATCGTAATCTATCTACTCGTTCTGTAGTTATTGTCTGTGTTTTTGTACTTTTTAGTGCTTGTGGTGCCACATTTGGCACTGAAATTCTCGCTGAAAATGTTTTGCTTCTACAAATTGTTGCCATCAGTATGTATATGTGTGATGGCATAGAATACGCAACAACAAGTTTAGCAGGCAACTTTAAAGGGCAAGGAACACCAAATAAATTTCTGCCACTTTTGCAAATAGCATTAGCAACTAATGTTGCAATTGGTTCGGTAATTGGACTAGCAGTTATCTTGTTCCCCAATACCATCTTTCATATATTTACTAATCATTCTGAATTGATAGATTCAATTAGGGTTTATATTCCTTGGATCTTATTTGTTGTCGTTGGTTCAGGATTTGCTTATGCTCTAGATGGGTATTTTGCTGGCTTGGGTGAAGGGGCTGCAATTCGCAATACTTACTTAATCAGTGGTTCCATCGGATTGAGTTCACTTTGTGTATCAACTTTCTATTTGCACAGTAACCATTGTTTGTGGTTCTCTTTAGGAATGTTTATGTTCTCTTGCGCTATTTGTATAGCCATACAGGTGCCCACAACATTGCCATCGAATCAGGAAAAAGAGGCTATTGTTTAGCTGATGAAATACACAAAATTAGGCAACAGTGAATTACAGATTTCTGAAATAAGTTTGGGTTCCTGGGGAATTGACGAGGGAGTAGAAAATCATAATGCCAAAGCTTGTATCTACAAAGCTTTTGACCTTGGTATTAACTTAATTGATACTTCTAACTCCTATGCTGCTGGCGGTGCTGAGTCGTTTCTAGGGGAAGTCCTGCAAGGGGCCCCGCGGTCATCATATATCCTCGCAACGAAGGTTTTCTTCCCCACCTCGCCCACTGATAAGGGACTGTCAGCCCCCCAGATTAGAAAACAAATTGATGCCTCCTTGAGTCGTTTACGTACCGATTATGTTGATTTATATCAATGTCATCGCTACGATCCAGATACGCCTTTAGAGGAAACAATGACGGCATTGACAGAGGTGGTGCGTCAGGGAAAAGTGCGCTACATAGGCTTTAGTGAATGGAGTCCAGAGCAAATTCAAGCAGCCTGCGATCTTGCGAATATAGAAAACTTTGTTTCGAGTCAACCTCAATATTCTATGTTGTGGCGCGATCCAGAAACCGAAGTATTTCCCTTGTGCGCAGCTAATGGTATTGGTCAGATTGTTTGGTCACCCCTAGCCCAAGGTATACTGACAGGGAAATACCAACCGAAGCAAGTGCCAGCAGCAAATTCTCGTGCAGCCAATGAAAAAATGAATTGGTATTTATTGCAGGAGTTTTTTAATGATCGCACTCTAACAGCAGTGCAAAAACTAAAACCCATTGCCCAAGATTTAGGATTGAGTATGCCACAATTAGCCCTAGCTTGGGTGTTGCGATCTGAGTATGTTTCTTCAGCTATTATTGGCGCGAGTCGTCCAAAACAAATTGTGGATAATGTTGCTGCATCTGGAATTAAACTGGATACAGATATATTAGCCGCGATTGACGAGGTACTCTTACCAGTTGTTCACCATTAAAATCAGTCAAGATTAAGAGCTTCAACTTTGGGAAACATCAGTGAGCGATCTGAAAACTAAAAAAGTTTAAAATCCAAGTTTATATCTGATTAGTCGCTCAAATTGAAACTCCGCTTTTATAGCGCTACGGGGTTAATTTAAGACATGTACTTGTTCCTCATTTACTGTTTTCTGTTCACTTTTAACCGATAAATGGTGTCCTAACGTATATCCGTAGCGCTATATCTAAGGACATAGCTTTAGAACCAATTTTTTTCAGTAATAGTAATACTCCATGAATAACCTCACCAACAAGGAAGTAGTTAGAAGTTTTTTTGAAACCTATAATACTCAAGATTGCGAAGCAGCATACAAGTATCTATCATTGAATTATCTGGATCATGGACCACCAGCGCGAAACATTGAGGATGCGATTAAGACACTGAAATCTACTTATCAATCCTTTCCCGATATCAAAGTGGTAATTGATGATTTAATTGAAGAAAATGACAAAGTTGCTTTCCGAGGTCACTTTAGCGCCACACATTTGGGTGAGTTTGTCGGTATTGCTCCCACCGGAGCTAAACTAGAATTTGAAGCATTTGAAATTTTCAAAATTGAGAATCAGAAGATTATAGAATCTTGGGGTTGCTGGCCTATGCAGGAGATTTTTAATCAGATTAATGCTGCTAAAAAAAAATCAGCAATAAATTATTATTCAGGGTTTGCTAAAGAATTATACAGAGGTAATTTGAGAAGCGATAAAGCCGAATAAAAAAAATAGTTCATGTTAAGGCTATTTTGCCACTAATTCTATTAAGTAATGGGAGTTAAAGCCGACGATAAAATCAAGATTTTCGCTGATACCGAACTCTGGTTAATAATAGGTAATTTTGCATTTTAGATTCACCAATTTTGTTTCTAATCTATTTCTTATTGGCAAGTATTTTGATTCACCAATATTGTTTCCAATCTATTTCTTCTCGGCAAATTTAGATACAGTGATCTAGCTGTTGTGTCTTATACTAAATCCTTTTTACAGAGTAACCATTAACGCAAAATTTCAAACCCTTCCCCAACTCCCTACAAGGGTAAAACCTACTTTGAAACCGGACTTAATATTACTCATTTTTCCCTTTGTGGCGCGATCAATTCTGACTCAGCGATCTGGAGTGTTTCCATATTGTCGAGATGACTCACATCATTCCAAACAATCAGACTCCAGCACCCTTTTACATACTCAAAAGAGCAGAAATTAGCATTATGCAGCTTGAAACGCCAACAATTTCCCGGTGGAAGATTAAGCACCACTTCAAAAAAACTCATCAAAAGACAACCATGAGTAACCACGACAATGGTTTCATCTAAATGTCTTTCAGCAATCTTATTTAAGGCGCGAGAGCCTCTTTCCCGACATTGTTTTAAACTTTCTCCTTTTGGGATAATATATTCATCGCCAATATCTTCGTAATCTTGTCGCTCTTGTGGAAACTTCTCATGCATTTGAGGAACTGTTAATCCCTGAAAGATTCCCAGATTCCACTCTCGTAATTCCGAGTCAAGAATAATTCTTGTGCCACAAATTTGAGAAATTATGTTAGCTGTTTGAATAGCACGTCCCAGGTCACTACTATAAATGGTAGTGAATGAAAGACGACGCAAGCGATTAGCAATTGCATGAGCCTGCCGTATCCCTTGAGGTGTCAATGGACTATCAAGTTGCCCCATTGCCTTTTTGTCTCTATTCCACTCGGTTTCCCCATGGCGCACAATGATTAGTTTCATTTCTTTTGGTTCTATTAATAATAATTAATCAGTAATTAATACCTCATCTTTCTTGTTTTCTAGTTCATTAGACCTCTTGTAAAAGTGGTGCGAACCCGCGACGATGAAAGTCGCAAGAGAACGCGCACCAAGAAGAATTTTTTATTATCATTTTTTCCTCAATTATTGTACTTATTAAGTATTACTTATTACTTAACTTCTGCAAGAAGTCTATGTGACCCGTTTTGAATCAAGCTTGCTGAAATTTCTAAATCTTGAAAATTCTTCGAATCTCGTCGTATGCTTGCCTTTGCATTTCCAAAGCTAGCCAGGTTACATGGACAAAATACGATGTTAACTTTTCAGGGCATAAAGGATTATTGTCATAGGTATGAGTACGGCAAAACTTGCAGCTACTGTCGATATCCATATTCAAAAGACCAAGTTCAGTGTTTTCTAACATAAATCGCGAAATTACACGCTGGTCATTCTGACGACAATCCATCATATATTTCTCAACAAAGTTGTCAACAATATAGTTGAGCATACGCAGATAAGCCCATTTATAGGCAATCACAAATCCAGAATTCAGATATCTTGCTGGCTGATTCAAATAGTTAGATAAAAAGAAGGGAAGTGTATCGGAACTATGATGAGCGAATACCGTTTCCGCTCCTAAAATCAGATCTTTACCTTCAGCCCTAAATTCTGCTGCTAACTTTTCAGGATCATAACGAATGCACAAAACGTCATAAGCATCGGTAAAAACGATGATTTGATCGTCAGCAATATTAGTATCAGAAGCTAAGAATTCTTGAACTTTAAAAATCTTTGAGAGTAAACCTAAGCGTGGAGAATAATTGTCAAGGATATGTAAATTTCCCTGCAGTGATGAATATAACGGCTGGACGCTGGGATTATTCGCGTCACATAGGGTGATGAAAATAGGTTCTCCAGACATTTTTAGATGCTTTAACCTCTAATTTGCCAATAATGTTGGACTAAGTATTCTAATTTTTGGTGCGGGAAACAACAGTTATAAAAGCTTACAACTTGAGATTTTTTGTTTAGTTAAAGATAGATGCTCACCCTCTTGTATTAATCTGATAATCTTCAAATGTCACCTCAAACCCATCGCCATCTGGAGAAGCACACATGACACCAACTTGAATCGTTTTATAGGGTAAATAAGTCATTCTCAGCAAAGCATAGTTAGCTGCTTCATTTAAGTAGAAAATTTGGATTGCTTCTTTGGTTCGTTCAACCCGCATCTGTAAAACTTCAGGGGGATTTGACAAAGGAATCACTGACCAATCTGAATAATCATGGGTGACAACAGCACTCAGATTTTGTACACCATCAACATATTCAATACCTGTTTTGAGCCAATGCTTTTCGTCAACGCGCAACATAATCCCCGCCTGGTCATAAATATCTTGATAATTGCCGCGTATTTTGACCTCAACAACAAAATCAGTGCTAATAGAATCAAAATAAAAATGCCCATTATCACGAATAAATCCATAATGAGTAATGCGCCAAAAATCTGTTTTGGGAGATGTTTTGACAATCAAGCGATCGCCTGATTCGGTCCATTGAACAGGTTCATTGAGCCATTGCATAGGGTTTCAGGTACTTTCTCTTTTCTTGTTCACCAATGATTTTGCACCAAGTATTCCAAACCTAAGCGAGAGGAAAACATCAGAGCGTAAGATTCTTGCTCCCCAGGTAATATTCCCCTCTCCAAAAGGGCTTCAGCTTCAGCCTTAGTACGAATGCCAATCAAACGAGAATGCTCTTCCCAATTATCCGACTGAAAATGGCGATCAGGCATTTCTGTTTGCACCACAAACACTAAATCAACTTCCCCAGTGATTGGGTTTCCAGAGATACCAATAAATCGAGTATTTGTCTCGTTTAAAGTCATCACCACCTTGACTTCTTCCTCCAACTCCCTTTGAGCATCTTGATAAAAATCGATGTCTTGAACTTGAGGAGAAAATGTAGCCCAACCCGCCACAAAATTGAGAACACCTTTATGGTCTGATGAATTCAAACGTTTGCCAATATAGACATTACCTTCTGTAGTCACCGGAACCACTGCAACCCCAATTCCCCTAGCAAAATAGGCATAGGGGTCTTGATAATTTGTCAGTCCCCGTAACATCAACTTAAGTGATTCTAATCGACTACGGCTGATATCCAAGTGACAACGGGGGTAGCTAGTCGGTCCTACTTCCAGGGTTAAAGTATCCTGATTACAATACAAGAAACCAGAAACTCCAACCCCAGACCAACGGATTTTGCGCTCATCATAACTCCCAGATTCAGTGCCATCTGCAAGATTACCCATCTGAATCTGGGGATTAATTACCGCTTTGAGGTAACTCTGGAAGTGTGTGTCTAAAGGCTCACCCTTGAGGTTTTGAGGACCATTTCCTTCCCGCACTTGAATTCTGGTTATCTCTTTCACTGCATCCGGTTGAATCAAGTGAAGAAAGTCGTGGTTAAGCATCAGGGCTTGACTAAGGATTTGACCCTGGGGTAAGTCTGCCAGAGCTGCCACGACTTTATGACGATAAACTAGATACTCAGTGCTTTGATCGCCAAGAGATTCAAGCACTTTCCAATTGCTCGTAAGATTGGTAGAACTGGTGGATTTTGCCTATAATCAAATCCAATTCTCCATCAGTCAAAATATAGGATGATGGCAAGGAAATTCCTTGCTCATACGCCAAGGTACTGACAGAATAGTCCATGTCGGGATCGCTCCAACCTTCATAGCAAGGTTGAAGATGAAGGGGACAGAAAAAGAGTCGGGTTTGGATTCCTTGACTGGCTAAATATTGAGCTAATTCAGCTCTATTTTCAGCCAAGAAAGAGGTAAACCAGTGGACTGGCTTACAACGTGGATCTATAAAAATCGGCTGCAATTGGGGAATATCTGCTAAACCAGCAATGTAAGCGTCGTGAATTTCTTGCTTGCGTTGAATAATTGCAGGTAATTTTCTCAATTGGGCAACACCAACAGCAGCCTGCATTTCCGTCATCGCAAAATTAAAGCCAATCTGCTCATGGATAAAGGTACCACGACGAGATCGCCCATGATTTTTGAGTCGACGGCAAGCTTGAGCAATGGTATCACTATCAGTCAGAATAACGCCACCTTCACCACAGGTAATGGTTTTGTTGCCATAGAAGGAAATAGCACCCGCATCTCCGTGATAGCCCACGTGACGCTCATTAAACTCTACTCCAATCGCCTGGGCTGCATCTTCAATGATTCTCAAATCAAAGCGTTTAGCAAAGGCAAGCACGGCATCAGCATCTGCACATTGACCATACAGATGGACTGGCATAATTCCTTTTGTCCTTTCATTGACTAGTGCTGAGGCTGCCTCTACATCAATACATAGGGTATCAGATCTCACAGGACAAAAAACAGGTTTAGCTCCCGCCATAATCACCGCATTGGAGGAAGCAACATAGGTGAGGTTGGGGACAATCACCTCATCTCCATGACCAATATCGAGAGCCTTTAGAATGCAGTATAGAGCAGCAGTTCCGTTACAAACAGCAATGGCATGTTTTGCTCCTGTTAGTGTTTTCAGGCTAGCTTCAAACTCCTGAGTCACTTTATTTTCAGTTAAGTAGGTTGATTCCATCACCCGCTTTACTTCGAGCAACTCACTATCATCAATCCAGGGTTGAATTTGAGGGATCATATTAATATTCTTTGGTTAAAATCTTCTAGTTCACTAGATTGGTTGGCAAAACTATCCACACAGAAAATCGGTTCAAAAACTTACGAACCATACAACCTCTCAAAGGAAGAACTTGGGATAAATCTAAGTAGACTTACCCGTAAGCTAAACCTGATACTAGTGGTATCAAGATTTTGAGATAAATTTTGAGAAAGGTTTATTGCTTCAGGAGATGCAAATCAGGATTTGCTGGATCGAAAGGGGTATCCAGCAATGAAATATGTTCACTGTTCTCCAAATAGCGAAAGGTGTGAAGAATGTAAGGTTTAATCTGAACTCCTTCTCCTGGATTCAAAATAAACTGCTGTTTTTCTTGAGAGTGATCACAATCTTGCAATTCTACTTCTGCTTTACCACGCACTAGAAATATGGCTTCATTAGTTCTGGTATGGAAATGCCCACCTCGAATTTCTCCTGCTTGAGTTGTGACAAAATTTATTTCTTGCCAAACTCCTTGATTTACCAGACCCCAAAAGCTTCCTCTTTGATCTGATCGGCTCATGTAACAAGGTATCTTTCCAGCTTTTAACATAACTTCCTTTTCGTCAGTAAATGTCCCATAGAGTACTTAGATGCTGATTGTGTTTATCACTGAAAACAATTAAATTGCGTTCAGATTATATCAGTACTTACACAGGAAAACTAACGCTCAGGATAACGAAATTATCAATCATTAACGGTTGCAAAACTTTCATTATTAGTTCTAGGTCAATTGGTCTCCACTCAAGCACCAAAAGACTTTTAAGCTACTTATTCCGTCGCGAAATTTCTACCCTAGAGGGATTAACCTAGTTTTAATTTTTGGCTGAAGATACCAAATAATGTCTTAATCTATTATTTTGTTTCTCCCATCTGGGCATCTATTTTTTCAGGTTTTAAAAAGAGTCTATTGTTCTAACTTCAACACAGCCATAAAAGCTTCCTGAGGAACATCTACCGTACCAATAGACTTCATTCGTTTTTTACCTTTCGCCTGCTTTTGCAATAGCTTCTTCTTCCGAGAAATATCGCCACCATAGCATTTTGCTAACACATCTTTACGCAGGGCGGGAATATGTTCACTTGCAATTACCTTAGAACCAATCGCGGCTTGAATAGGAATCTTAAATTGATGGCGAGGGATTAATTCCTTAAGTTTTTCTGTTAAAGCACGTCCTACGTTATAAGCTTTATCACGATGGACAATCATCGCCAAAGAATCCACTTTATCGCCATTAACCAGAATGTCGAGACGGACTAAGTGATTTTCCTGATAGTCCAAGAAAGAGTATTCCATACTCGCATAACCGCGAGAGCGAGATTTTAGTTGGTCAAAAAAGTCAGTTACAACTTCAGCCAAGGGTAACTCATAAATTAGGGTGGTGCGATTATGGGCAAAGTAGCGCATATCCTTGAAAACACCACGACGATTTTGGCACAACTCCATTAATGTCCCCACATAGGTTTCGGGCGTAATCATTTCTACCCGAATATAGGGTTCCTCAATTTTCTGTCGCCGATTTGGTTCTGGTAGTTGGCTAGGATTATCAATTTCTTCCACTTCTCCATCGTTATCGGTGACGCGGTAAATTACCGAAGGAGCAGTGGTAATCAAATCTAAATTGTACTCCCTTTCCAAGCGTTCCTGGACAATTTCCATGTGTAGCAAACCCAGGAAGCCACAACGGAAACCAAAACCCATCGCACTAGAAGTTTCTGGCTCATAGTTAAGAGCAGCATCGTTGAGTTTAAGCTTTTCTAGGGCATCCCGTAAATCCTCATATTGGTCAGAATTGGTGGGAAATAAACCACAAAATACCATTGGTTTGGCTTCTGTATAACCAGGTAAAGGCTCACTAGCTTGAGCTCTAGCTAGGGTAATCGTATCGCCAACTCTAGCATCTTCCACAGCTTTAATCGCGGCGGCGATATAACCCACTTCTCCAGCGTGAAGTTCCTCAACTTGAATTTGTTGGGGAGAAAGTACACCCAATTCATCAATTTCGTACTCTTTCCCCGAAGCCATCAGACGCACACGGTCACCTTTTCTCACCTTACCGTCTACGACCCTAAAATAGACAATTACACCACGATAGGGGTCATAATAGCTATCAAAAATTAACGCCCGCAATGGCTCAGCTACGGTATCCTGAGGCGGTGGAATGAGATGGACTATAGATTCCAAAATTTCATTAACACCAATACCTTCTTTGGCTGATGCCATAATCGCACTGCTGCAATCTAATCCGATAACCTCCTCAATTTCCGCTAAAACCCGCTCTGGTTCTGCTCCTGGTAAGTCTATTTTATTTAAGACGGGGATAATCTCTAAATCGTGTTCTAGGGCAAGATAGACATTGGCAAGGGTTTGAGCTTCAACTCCCTGAGAAGCATCCACCACCAGCAGTGCTCCCTCACAGGCTACCAGAGAACGGGAAACTTCGTAGGAAAAATCCACATGACCAGGAGTGTCAATTAAATTAAGTACATAATCTTGACCATCTTGAGAATGGTAATTCATCCTAGCTGCTTGCAGCTTAATCGTAATACCCCGCTCTCTCTCCAAATCCATATTGTCGAGAAATTGTTCCTTCATCTCCCTTTGCTCTACTGTTTTTGTCACTTGCAGCAAACGGTCAGCTAAGGTAGATTTACCATGATCAATGTGGGCAATGATCGAAAAATTACGAATTCGAGAGACGGGAACATCAGTCATATTGATTTCGGTAGCTGTGTAAAGGTGGGGGTTACAAAATTTAATTGAGCTTAGTTAAGTGTAACTTTGTGTTGCTGCTGCCCTTAATGTATTTTAATCTTGATTTTACTCGTCATTGCAGATGATTGAGTGAATGTGTTGCTATGATTGTTAATTAGGCTTACTATTTCACTTGAAGATTGCAGTCCGTAATTCTGGTGAACAGTAATGCCCACACAGAAATATACTAATACTCCCGCTGAACACACCAGGCAAGTCGTAAAATGCATAGTAGAGTGGTAAAACCATTAGAGCATCAACTGACTGCTTGAGTGTCCCGAAAAAATAAGCCAAAAAGGAGTAATAGTTTGTTTTACTATTATCTGGCTGATTTTTCCAGATTTTATCACTCACCAATTGTAAGTATTCCTAGCTTACTGGGAATAAACTGGTGGGTTTAAATACCGGACCAGTAATAGTCAATGGACTGAATTACTAATTATAGTCCCGTTCTCTGACTTTCAATCGTAGGTCACTAGCAAAAAAAAATAACCAAATTTAGCATAAGAAAGCGATACACCCGCCCCGTTTTCTAATTTACCCAAACTTAAAAAGAATTTTCGGCGGGAAGATAACAAAAATGAACAATCGTGTTGCCTCCTCTGGGCGTTCTGCTGATAAAGTTGAAATCTCTATTCACTTGGATTCGGAACTTCTAGATCAAATTAAGCATTTAAGTAATGACCCCTCTCGCGTTATTGAAACGGCAATTAAGCAGTGGCTAAAGGGTGAAAAATATGAAGATAGTGAACTAGCTCGTACTTTTAGACGCAATCCCCCTGTACCACCAAGGGGAGAGTGGAACGATTAAATTTTAGATTTTACCTAACAGTAAATCCTGGCCAAGTTAATTTATTATTAATCGCTTTCTGCTTTTTCTTTACCTTCACTTTACATTCACTAACTTTGAGTTATCTTGGCATAAAGTGCCTTTGTGTTTGCCAACTTAAAACTAAATGATTGCTAGTTACAACCGCCAATCCACTCAATCTGTGCTCAGAGATATGAAGTCTACTTCAACATCAATCAGTCCAATTTGTTGGCATGATCTAGGAGCTGAATTAGTCTTTACTCAAGACAGCTCTGGCAAATATCTCTCATTCCATTGGAATCAATGTCTAGCCTATGGCTTGAGTGAACAGCAAGTGGTGGGGCAATCTTTAGGTAAAAATACTCTCACTCCTGTGGCTCTAGATGCCTATCTAGAGCGCATTCGCAGGGTTATGGAAAGGAGAATTCCAGAACAATGTCATTGCTGGTTTGAGTACGCTACCCACTCTTTTCCTTTTGAGTTAGTAATCAGCCCTATCTTACCTGCTCACGGAGATGTCTCCACTGTGCTGGTTATGGGTCATATCTTAAGCGATCCAGAAATTTCTATCACCAGCAACTCTGCTTTACCTACTAATCCTGATCCTTACCAGAAACTGCTGACAAACATTGCTCGCAAAATTCGCCGCACTCTTGATTTAGAAACGATTTGGCATCAAACAGTTAATAGTCTTGGTGAAGCTTTGGGAGTAAGTCGCTGTTTGCTTATTTCCCACAAACCGGAGAAAAATAAACTAAAAGTAGAGGCAGAATATTCCCAAGAATCGCTAAAATCCATGTTGGGTTTAAAGCTTGATTTAGACTTGGAATACTATCTCAAACAAGCTGCTAGCTGCCGTGATTTAATTGCAGTGGATCATTTAGATTCAGATAACTTTGGCAGAAAATCTACCTTAGTGGTGTCAACTTTTCACCAAAATCAACGCAATGCTCTTATTTGTCTGCAACAATGTGATCGTCGCCGTCATTGGAGTGCAGCAGAAATTGAGTTGGTGCAAGAATTAGCAGATCAAGTTGGTACTGCAATCGCCCACGCGCAACTGTATGAGGAACTAAAACAAGCCAGTGATAAAGCTGAAGAAGCATCTCGTCTCAAAAGTGAGTTTCTAGCTAGCACTTCCCATGAATTACGTACTCCCCTCAATGGCATCATTGGTTTTCTCAATCTTATCCTCGAAGAGATGGCAGATGATCCTGAAGAGCAAAGGGATTTTCTTCGGGAAGCAAGGAAATCTGCACTCCACTTGTTAAATCTGATCAACGATATTCTGGATATTGCCAGGATTGAAGCAGGTAAGATGGAGCTAGATTTCACTGATTTTGAACTCAATGAACTGTTCCAAGATGTAGAAAATAAAACCTCAACCCAAGCATTACAGAAGAAATTGAGCTTCGACATTAAGCTACCTGCAACTCTTGACTCTGTGATTATTTATGGCAACTATCAGCGTTTGCTCCAGGTAATGCTTAATTTGGTAGGAAATGCCATTAAGTTTACCCATGAAGGAGGTATTACCATTAGCGCTGAGATTATGAAAAAGAAAATTAGCGTTAATGGTCAAGAATTCCCTGGTAGTGTAAAAGTCCGCGTTGCTGACACGGGCATCGGTGTTTCCTTGGAAAAACAAGACCGATTGTTTCAGAAATTTAGTCAGGTTGATGCCTCACGCACTAAGGCCTATGGTGGTACGGGTTTAGGCTTGGTAATCTCAAAGGTTATGGTAGAGGCTATGGGCGGTGAAGTGCAATTTTTCAGCATGGGTGAGGGACTCGGTTCCACTGTAACTTTCACTGTTCCTCTATTTCAAATGCCAGTGATGAAAACTTCCCAAACTCATTAAAATTGTCTAGCCACTTCTAGATTTGACACTCCTCGGCGTGAGGGCACGGGGATTCTTAGTTCAGCGAGTCCACTTAAACTAAATCCCTTGCGGTATCTAGTCCAGAGATGGTTCTCTCCCTAAGCGTTTAACCCATTCCAGGGTTGGT
>CAZWGS010000063.1:0-27771 GCA_964633315.1 uncultured bacterium
CGCCTTCCCTTACGTTTTCCTCACACACAATAGTAATTTAACCGATTCTGGATGCGTTATATTTTTGTGTAGGACACCTCTGGTTCTGTCACACTATTAACTCAAATCCCCAAAAACTCCGTTTAGTCTTAACTTTGGCTAATTTTGACAGGGAACCCGTTGATAATTTTGTTCTTGAGTCATCAGAGAATCGCTATTCAAAGTCCAAGTTTCTTGAGTTTGTTGGGTATCATTTTCTATCTTAGTAGTTACCGAAAATTTTGGGTTTAAAGCCCCGTTCTTTGAGGACGGCTTTTATTTGATGAATTGTGTTATCTTTCGTTGCATCGCTAGGTAAACAAGGTATAATATACCTAGGAGGTAATCAAAGTTGTTTAACCTGACCTACGAATTTAAGCTCAAACCAACTCAAGAACAATTGAATACTTTTGAGCAGTGGATTGAAGTAAATCGTCGAGTCTATAACTATGCTTTGCGAGAACGCAAGGACTGGTATAAATCTCGTAGTTGCCAGGTTAATGCTTGCTCTATTCGCTCTGAGTACATTATTTGTGCTGATACTCTAAGACCAACCTATGCTAGTCAATGCAAATCATTAACCAAAGCCAAAAAATCTCATCCCGATTTAAAGTCTGTTCAATCTCAAGTTTTGCAGCAAACTTTAAAACGGTTGGAAAATGCATTCACCAGTATGTGGGAGCGCAACCACGGGTTTCCGAGATTCAAAAAGTCTGGGAGAATGCGTAGTTTTGTTTTCCCGCAAATGAAGGGTGACAGGCTCGAGCAAAGGCGGGTTAATTTGCCTGTAATTGGTTGGGTTAAATTCCGTCAATCACGCTCAATTCCTGACGGTGGAGTTATCAAACAAGCCCGTGTGGTTAAACGAGTGTCTGGATGGTACGTCATGTTAACCGTCCAATGGGATGTCAACCCACCTCAACCTATGCCACATGGAGAAGTAGTAGGAATCGATGTCGGTTTAACAAGTTTTGTCGCCACTTCTAATGGTCTTTTGATCAAGCGTCCGAGGTTTTTTGTTGATGCCGAACGTAAGCTGAAATTGCTGCAACAGCGTGTTTCCAGAAAACGGTTAGGCTCGAACAATTGGAAAAAAGCTCACCAGAAAGTAGCGAAATTGCATGAGTATGTCGCCAATTGCCGTAAAGATTGGCATCGAAAGCTCTCTCACCGAATCTGTGATAGTGCAGGGATGGTTTTTATTGAGGATTTAAATTTGGTTGGGCTATCTCGTGGAATGTTAAGAAAACATTGCCTAGATGCGGGATTCGGTCAGTTTTTTAAGATCCTCGAACAGACTTGTTTCAAGCGTGATGTCTATTTTCAAAAAGTAGATGGGCGAAAAACAAGCCAGATTTGCCCAAACTGTGGAATCGAGACAGGTAAAAAAGAGCTTTCGCAACGTACTCATATTTGCGACCATTGCGGCTATACCACCGATAGAGATGTCGCAGCCGCTCAAGTAGTCGCGATGCGCGGACTTGCAGCCGTGGGACACACGGTCAAGATGCTTGCTGAGGGTAAATTCATTGGAATCCCTGTGAAGCAAGAATCCTCGTACCTTTAGGTCGAGGAGTGTCAATAATTGTGGCATTGCTAACTCCTGTTAGTTGATTGTGAATTGCTAAATTATCTCCCTGCATCCCCTGCTCCCAACTCCCTGCGGGTGTAGTGTATTAAACTGGATTTAGTATTAAGTGCCTACTTCAGCCTAGTTTAAAGAAAATACTTGCACGATTAATACCTTCATCACCGTCATTGCTGGTTAGAGTTAAGCTTTCCAGATGCTTGAGTAGAGGTTGAGCAACTGATTCTAGTAATCTCAACACTGGTAATTTCTCTGCCAATATGGGTCTACTGGCTTGCCAGTCTAAGTAAATATACTCATTATTGTTTTGAGGTAGAGGTGAGATTGCACGTTGGAATTTATTACTTGCAACTAAAGGAGTATCGGTAGTCAAAGCAGTTTCGAGTGCTGTGATTGAGCTAGCAAAGATTTCATAATCGTCGATACTGGTATGAACAGCTTGTACTTGAGCCTTAATCCGAGTTGAACTAGCTGTTGCTAATAATTGTGTCCAGATTGTCACTTCTTGTGAACCTAAGCTTACTTTACCAGTACTAAGTCCCTGGAGCTCAGCTAGCTCGTCCAAATTTGTAATGGCTTGGCGATCGCTTGGCAAGGCAAACAGCCAGTCTAGATTACTATCTTCATTGGGTAACAGCGCCAGTGCGTATTCCCCAGAAACTAAATTCAAAAAGTTTTCAGCTAAATTAAAACCCCAATTTTCCTCTAGATTGGTGAGGTATTTTTGGACTACTTGGGATAGAATATTTCCTGACGCTGGCTCATGGTTTATTTTCTCCCATAGTTGCTTTAAGTTGACACCTGAAACACTGAAAATACTATCGCTAGGAACATATTTTAAAGCATCCACAGGCTCCTCTAGTGCATTAGTTTCATTACTTCCTGGGAAAGCAGTTTGAGCTAATAATCCTTGGCGATTTAGGGTTATTTCTGTGGTTAAAATTTGACTTGCTCTGTTTAATTCTGGTGTTGGTTTTTCAACTAAACGAGCTAAAAGTTTGGGTAAGTTAACAAAAGCAAAACCAATACCTGGCTCCGTTATAGTTGCTAGAGACTGCTGATAGTAATTCGCATTTTGCAGACTCAAATCTGTCACTTGGATATTGGTAATCGCATTGCGCAATACCTTAGGATGGTTGGCGAGAAGCACAAAATCACCCACCACCGCACTGACTAAAGTACTTTCCAAGGGTTCAGTACGGCGGTATATTAGATTAACTCCTTTGTATTGTTCAAATACTAATTCTGCTGCATCTGCAATTGCCTTTTTTGAGAAGTATGATTGCACAAATCTACGAGCTAATTCAGGATTTTTGTTTTGCATCGCCAACAGATAACCAGGTTGGTTACCATTACTCTGATTGCGATCAAAGTCTAGTGAGGTGAGAGCAAAGGTGATTTCTTCTCCCAGCCAAGGTTGCAAATCTCGATTGTAATTAAAACCTGTGGTTTGCAGGATATTTTTTTTCAGTTGCTTGAATTCTCGAGTTGCTTTTCCCCTTTCTGTGGGAGTTGTTATTACCTCTCGAAAAGCTTGTAGGCGATCTGGATTAACTAATAATGACACCATAAAAGGTGCTTGCTTAGGCACAAATATAGCTGCTTGCGGTGCAATGCTTTGGCTTCCTTGAAGCAATTTAAGGGGACTATTGGCCAGAATCCAGTATAAACCAGTGCCAGCAATGAGGAGAACAATCAGCGAACCTGCTGCTAAGGAGAGGAATAGAGAGCGAAGCTTCATAGAGGGAGCCACAATTCATGCCATATTAATATTATTTCAGTTTTTTATGATTTCCCGGCAATTTTAAGCTAGTGTGAGGCAAAAATAAGTTATGTCTGAAAACTCTTTTCCACAACCTTTTAAAGAAATTACCGTCGAAGAATTAGCCCCATATCTTCAACAGCCTGATTTATCAGGGCAATTCATTGATGTGCGAGAACCACAAGAAGTTGCGATTGCAAGTTTACCTGATTTTACTAATTTGCCATTGAGTGAATTTAGCAAATGGTCACAAACCATTCAGATTAACTTTGATCCCGAAGCAGAAACGATTGTGATCTGTCATCATGGTATGCGTTCGGCTCAGATGTGCCAGTGGCTACAAACTCAAGGGTTTACTAATGTTAAGAATGTAAGAGGGGGAATTGATGCTTACTCGATGTTAGTTGACCCAACAGTTCCTCGATACTAAACTCAAAAATAACATTAGTTAATTAGATGTGTGGGAATTTTAACCAAAAGCATTTTGCTTCAACGAAGTTAAGTAAAACAGAAAAACAAGAGCAAGATTTAGCCACCCAATTAATTGCTTAGAATCCACGTTTAATCCGTGGAGAGTTCAAAAAATTAACGCAGTAGGAAATTGAGGAATCAGGAGATAGATGTTTTATCCCTGTATCCCCGCTTATTGGTATTGAATCACTCATTTACTATGTCATTGCAGCCAACTCTCAGCGAGCGCCACCAAAATATACTTTGGGCAACTATACAACACTATGTTGCTACAGCAGAACCTGTTGGTTCTAAAACCCTAGCTCAAGAGTATGGCTTTCAGGTGAGCTCTGCAACCATCCGCAATTCCATGGGTTGGCTGGAAAAAGCAGGATTTCTTTACCAACCTCATACTTCTGCAGGGCGTGTTCCTTCAGATTCAGGTTATCGCGTTTATGTTGATCAACTGATGAGACCAGATGCGATCATTGGTAGTAAGATTGAGGAAATCTTCGCTCAAAAATTACTTTGGAATACTGGGACTCTAGAGGCAATACTTCAAAGAGCAGCTAAAATTCTGGCTGCGGTGAGTGGCTATATTGCTCTTATTACTATGCCTATTAATCCTAAGTCCCAAAGTCTGCTTCATCTACAATTGGTTCCTCTTGAAGCTAGTCGGGTAATGCTGATTGTGGTGACAGATAGCTACGAAACTGAGTCGATTGTGATGGAATTAACTGCTCCAGAAATCAACTCAGAGGCTCGTGATGAGGCAGTGATGGCTGAGGAATTGGAGATTCTTTCAAATTTTCTCAACAGTAAGCTTCGAGGGCAGCAATTAGCAGAATTAGGCGGTTTGGATTGGGGTCAACTTGATCGCGAATTTGCTGGTTATGCCGATTTTATCGAACAACTGCAAACAGAATTAAGTCTACGGGCTCAACCTCCTGGATCAACACCAATTCTCGTACGTGGATTTTCAGAGGTGCTGCGCCAACCGGAATTTTCCCAACTCCAGCAAGTGCAAACTTTGATTCAGTTGTTAGAAGAGGGGCAAAATGAACTTCTACCCCTCATTTTTGAATCTTCTGAATCAGAAGCAACAGCTAACAAAGTTAGCGTCACCATAGGTTCAGAAAATCCTCTCGAACCAATGCAATCTTGTACTCTAGTTTCCGCAATTTACCACCAGGGTAAGATTCCAGTGGGCAGTGTGGGCGTAATTGGACCAACGCGAATGCTCTATGAAAATGCTATCGCGCTGGTTGAAGCTGCGGCAAATTATTTGTCTGTGAGTTTGAGTTGATTGTGGTTGTTGGTTTTTTGTTGTTGGTTTTTTGTTGTTTGTCAAAGAAGGCAGGATACACAAGGATTAAGTTAGGTAATAGAGCAAAAGTCAATTAATTTTGGGTACTAACCGCAAATCAAACTTATTACTTATTACTTATTACTTATTACTTGCTCTACTCCGCCCCAGCAATGGGTGCAAAACCTTGGCGCTGGATATTTTCACTCACATGACGTGGTTCTAGGAATTGTAGTAGATAATCGGGTCCACCAGCCTTGGAACCTACACCGGAGAGTTTGAAGCCGCCAAAGGGTTGTCGTGATACAATGGCTCCGGTAATGGTACGGTTGATGTAAAGATTCCCTACTTCAAAATCTTTACTCGCCTGTTCAATGTGGGAAGGGGTGCGGGAATACAAGCCGCCTGTGAGAGCATAATTAGTACTGTTAGCAACTTGCAAAGCACTGTCAAAATCTTTGACTTTAATTACCGCTAAGACAGGACCAAAAATTTCTTCCTGGGCGATTATGCCATCGGCTGGCACTTCGGTAAAAATGGTAGGTGGTACAAAGTAGCCGCCTTCGGGTACTGTTATTTCTAGGGCTAAATTTGCTTCCTGTTTACCTTTGGCGATATATTCTAGGATTTTCTGACGCGCCGCAGCATCGACAACAGGACCCACTGTCGTGCTAGGATCGCTAGCCTGACCCACATTTAAGGATTTGGTGGCTTCAATTAGGCGTGCAACAAAGCTATCGTAAACTGATTCTAGAACAATTGCCCGTGAGCAAGCGGAACATTTTTGTCCTGTGTAGCCAAAGGCGGAAGCCACAACCCCCGCTACTGCTTGATCTAAGTCAGAACTTTCATCGACAATAATACCGTTTTTACCTCCCATCTCGGCGATTACTCGCTTCAAATGCCTTTGTCCCGGTTGTAATATGGCGGCATTGGCATAGATTTGGCAGCCCACTTCTTGGGAGCCTGTGAAGGCAATGAGATGCACGTCAGGGTGTTTTACGATGTGGTTACCAACGGTGGAACCTTTACCGGGAATGTATTGGAATACGCCCTGGGGAATTCCTGCTTCAACGAGGATTTCGGTAATTTTCGCGGCGATGACAGAGGAGGGTGCAGCTGGTTTGAGGAGGGTACAATTTCCTGTTACTAGGGCTGCTACTGTCATTCCCGTGGCGATGGCGATGGGGAAATTCCAGGGAGATATTACTACTGCGATTCCTCGTGGTTGGTAGAAGTAGCGGTTGTTTTCCCCTGCTACATCGTAGTTGTAGCCTTGATTTAGGCGTTCCATTTCCTCGGCGTAGTAGCGACAGAAATCAATGGCTTCGGAAACTTCTGCATCTGCTTGGGGTAGGATTTTTCCTACTTCTAAACATACCCAAGCGCTTAATTCGTGGCGGCGCGCTTCCATTAAGTCTGCGGCTTTGCGAAGGATGTCGGCTCTTTGGGATACTGGAGTTTGTTGCCATGCAGGGAAGGCTTTTTTAGCTGCTTCGAGGGCGATTTCTGCTTGCTGGACGGAAATTTGACCTACTTTACCTACGATTTCGTTGCTTTGGGAGGGGTTGAGGGAGTCGAGGTATTCTTCTGTTTCTACGTATTCGCCGTTGATTAGGGGTAGGTAGGTTTTACCCAGGGAGTTGTGTATTTTGGTTAGGGCTTGTTTGGCTTGTTGGCGCAGTGAGGTGTTGGCGTAATCGGTGTCAGCTGCGTTAGTAAATTGAGCAACGGATGGTTGGTTTGTGGGGGTTGGAGATGGGTGTGTGGGAACAACGGATGGTTGGTTGGTTTGGGGTTTTGGAGGGGCGATTAATTCTTCGATGGGGCGTTGTTCGAGGTTTTGGCGCAGGAAGGAACTATTGGCGGTGTTTTCGAGGAGGCGACGGATTAGGTATGACATTCCTGGTAGTAAGTCGCCGTAGGGACAGTAGACGCGGATTCTGTGTCCTCTTTTGACTAGGGCTTTGGCAAGTTGGTCGCCCATGCCGTATAGTACTTGCATCTCGAAGTTACGGGGTGGTATTTTGAGGTTTTCGGCTATGGCAATGGCGTGGGCTTGGGTACGCACATTATGGCTTCCAATGGCAGCGTAGAGGTATTGGTGGTTTTCGAGTAGGAGTTGGGTGAGGCGCTCGAAGTTGGCATCGGTGTCTGGTTTGTGGTTGTATACTGGCTGTTGCCAATGGTTTTGGCTGGCTTTAATGGTTTCTTGATCCCAGTAAGCACCTTTGACGAGGCGGATGGTGATGGGGTTACCTCGTTTTTTTGCCCAGTCGATAATGTCTTGTAAGTCTTGGTATGAGTCGCGCAGGTAGCCTTGGATTGTCATACCGATGTCGGTGCGATGGCGGAATTCTTCTTCTAGTAGTAATTCTTTGAGAATCGCCAGGGTCATGTCTTTGTAGATATATTGTTCCATATCGAAGTGGACTGCGGCTCCTTTTTTCTGGGAGTGGCGCAGTAGGGTGCGAATGCGCTGACAAACTCTCTCTTTGCTGCCTTCGGGGTCTAGGGGGTCAAATTGGGAGTAAAATGCTGTTAGTTTGACGGAGACTTGTACCTGGGGTAGGCTTTCCCCGTCAGCAAGGTCAATTTCTGGTACTTTAGACCATTGGGGCGCTGCTTCGGTGAGTTGGGTGATTAAATCAAGGTAGCTTTGCAGATATGACTCGGCTTCGGTTTCGGTGATTACTGCTTCCCCTAGTAAGTCGATGGTAAAAGCCATTTTGTCTTGACGCAGGCGTGTGACGGCTTTGATTACTTTGGGTAAGCTTTCCCCGGCGATGTATTTGTAGGCGAGGGTTTCTACTGCTTTGGAAACTGTGGTTGCTGCTAGCTGGGCGGGTGCAGATTTGGGGTCACTAAAGTTTAAAATACTTTTGAGTGCTGCTGGTAGTTCCACGGCTTCATCACTCATGTATTCTTGGAGGTGGCGAGCAACTTCTGCTTTACTACGCAAAGCTGGTAAGCAGTCGATGAAACGAAACAACTGGAAGCGCAAGCCAGGGTTTGACATTGCCCAATCCATAAGTTTATCATCCCAACGCATTTGATCGCGTACTTGGGCGAGCAGGGAACGTTTCTGGCGTGTGGCGCTGATTAATTCCTTGGCGATTGCTTGGGTTTGGGTTTCGTAACTGGATTTTGATACTTGTACAACCACGGTTGGTAGACTCCTATGGTGTTGTGTGAGCTAAAATTTCGAACCCCCCATTGTAGTTTATTTTTTTTGCTGGGAGCAATTGTTATGATTATTGCTACTCTGGGCTTGGCTATTTCGCTTCTTTAATCCCTTGAGTCAGGCGATTATTTGCATCTTTAGCTAATTGAGGAAAAGTTATCAAAAAAATTTAGTCTAAAATCCCGTCCTTTCCTGCGGGGAGTGTTAACTGAAAGCAGTAAACAACACTAGCAAAACTAATAAATTAACCTATAGCAAATCCCTCTCGCCTAGTTAAAGTATAAATTCTCTAAATTCTTACTCATCAAGTGTCAATGAAGATGTGTAAATACGCCAGCGCGAAGCGCTATAGATGTGCTGTCAGTTTGAGTTAAACACCATAAAACCCAACACCAAAATCGGTTACACTTTGCTAACCCATCCTATAAATAATAGTGACATACTCCCGACGCTGATTCTACGGACGACTCAAGCTCCGGACGCAGGTTCCGGAGTCGCGTCCTCACAAATACAGCGCGGGCTTCTTACCAACACCAGCCATTGCTTCGGTTGCTCGGTAAGCTTTACTACTGACGGAATGCCCTACCGCCAAATTCAAAATATTTTTAGCCGCGTTTACATCTCGATCCTCGACATATCCACAGTTAGGACAAGAATGAATGCGGTCTTTTAATTTTTTGGGTACTTTTTGCCCACAATTTGAACAATTCTGACTGGTGTTTCTGGGATTCACTGCAACCGTTAATAACCCAGCATTCTCGGCTTTGGTTGATAGAATTGACAGGAATTGACCCCAGCCCGCATCATGAATTGATTTAGCCAAATTAGTTCTAGCCAATCCTTTGATATTGAGCTTTTCATGAGCTACCAAATCATGATTGTCTAGTAAGGTCTTGGCTGTTTTAAAGTGAAAATCTTTCCTAGTATCAGCTACTTTCTTGTGTGTTTTACCTAATTTGACTACAGCTTTCTTTCTGTTGTTACTACCTTTCTGTTTCCTACTTACAGATTTTTGAACTCTTCTTAATCTATCTTTAGCTTTCCGATAGTATTGAGGAATTTCTACATCAGTCCCATCTGATTTAATTAGGAATGATTTAAGTCCCATATCAATTCCCACAGGATTTGATACCTTGTCTACTGGGATTGTTTCAGGAACAGTATTATCTTCAAGGCTTAAGGTTACATAATATCCATCAACTTTTCTGGAAACTGAAACAGTTTTAATTTTAAAACCATCTGGAATGGGTCGATGTAAAACAACTTTGATTTTCCCTAGTTTTGGTAGAGTAATCAAATTACCTTGTAAGCAATCTTGCTTAACTTGAGGATAAGTAAAAGTTTTAAAGCGGCTACGAGATTTAAATCTAGGTTTACCACTGCGCTTACCGTTACTATCGCCTTTAAGAAATCTGTCAAAAGTGACTTTTACACGTTTAACTACATCTTGCAGTACTTGAGAGTGAATCTCTTTGTACCAGGGATGGGATTTTTTCAATCCTGGTAAAGTTTTCTTTTGAGAATAGTAATCAGGATTGTCTCGCAATTCTGGCAAATGGCAAACCAACGGACAAGAATCAAGAGATGAACGATTTTGCTCGTACCAATTAAACCTATCTGCCAGCAAATAATTATACTGTGAGCAAAGCATTGATAGCCAACGATCTATTTCAATTATTTGCAGTTTAGTTGGGCGTAATTTGAATTGGTAAGCCGTTCTCATTGTTGGTGTTTCCCTTTTTTATCGACCTATTGTTATTATACAATCTGTGAACCCAAATATCAGTACACAAATGAAAGAAAAACGAATCAATATTAGAGTAAACAAATATGAGATGGAACAATTAGAACAAGAAGCCAAAAGACGCTGCATGAGCAAATCAGACTTAATAAGGTCTATAATTGCTCGGTTTCCTGCCCCAGTTTAATTGGCAAACTCCGTACCTCCGTTTGCCCCGCTCTCATCCCGACACTGACCTAACCTTACAGTGCGGGGCTTCTCGCGGTAAGGCTAAGTTCGCTCTTGAGCTACATTTGTGTTTTATCTTGCAAATCAGCAACGCTATTGTTTTGAATCCAAACAGAGTCAAAGATTGACTTATAAATCAGGTTGCTAACTTTCAGATTTCTTTGTTTCTTGCTTATTAGTCCTGATAATAGCAATTCACTTTCTGCAAAACTACCTACTGATTCAATAGTCTCGTTATTTAAAACTTTTTGATACAATTCCAGCAATTGCTGGGGATGATGTTCATTTTTAAGGATGCGATCGCGGATAGTTCTAAAATGTTCTGGCTCATCTTGGAATTCCCAATCATTAATTATATTTGTTGTCACTAATTTATCAATCCATTCTGCTTCCTGATTAGTAGGAATCGTCGTTGCAGAATTAAGAATTAGCTTACAGAGTTTTTGAGTGAGAAAAGGTTGACCACCAGTCCAATTTAATAACTCCTTGAGTAGAACCTGAGGATTATTAACCTTGTCGGTTAATCCATAGAGCAAAGGCTGTGCTTCATGCTCTTTAAAACCTTCCAATTGAATTGCTTGACCAATATTGAAAGGCGTTTTTCTGCGATCGCTAATTAAATCAGTGGGTGTTGCTACGCCAAACAAGGCAAAGGTTAGACGTTGATAATTTGGATCCAGAGTGCGTTGATTATAACAGGAGCGAATTAGAGCAAAAAAGTCATTAACAGCAAAATCTAAGCCTAAAACACAATCTATTTCATCAATAAAAACAACTATTGGATTGGGGTTAGAATTCTCTTCACTAGCAACGGAAACTAACAACACTTCTTCAATAAACTGACTTAAGCGTTGTACAGGAGAAATATCTTTTCTTTCGTCCCACCACTTTTTTAGCTTGACTTTTCTGAGTAAACCAAAACTACGCCAGAGCTCTATAGCAACACCTTTATACCATTGTTCGGGAGTGACATTTTCGCTCCCAATACGAGTCATATCTATCGCCCCACAGCTAAACCCTTCACTGTTTAGATGGTTCATCATTCGTACCATTAAACTAGATTTACCCATCTGTCGAGCATTCAAAATATAGCAAAATTCTCCTTGTTTTAATGCTTGATATAGATTGCGATCAGCAGCACGAACTACATAGGTAGGAGAATCCATTGCCAAACTTCCCCCTACTTGGTAGTCAAAATCAGAAGACTCTTCGTTATTTTTAAGTAGATCGTTCTCAAAAATTAATTCTGCTTGGGTAGCCTTAAGAACATCTAAAGTTTGCGATAGTTCTCTTGTGCGTTCTTCTACTCTTTGCTCTAGAGTTTCATAAAGCCTGGAATTATCAATAGAAATAGCTGCTTGAGCCGACAAAATATTCAATAATTCGACTCTTTCTTCAGTAAATGCACCAGTAGTTAAATTATTTTCTAAATAAACAATTCCCCGTAATTGACCTTGATTCAGCAGGGGAGTGCAGAGAAGTGATTTACTTTTGGTGGCAATAATATAAGGGTCATTAATAAACTGTCCCTCATCAATGGCATTATTTAACACAAGTGATTCTTGAGTACGAGCGACATAATTAATAATTGTCGTAGGTAAGATTGGTGTTGAGCTTTCAGAGTCTGTCGATTCTATGGGAATTGATTCTAAAACAGTAACTTGTTCTCGCTCTACTGTTCCCTGAGCTTCAATAAACCAATTACCTTCGTGATTTAAGATTAAGAAAGCTGTTTGTGCTCCTGCATTTTCAATGGTAATCTTCATTAAATTTTGCAGTAGCTTTTCTAGTTTGATTTCACCAGAAATCGCCTGAGATGCTTTAAGAATAGTAGCTAAATCGAGCACTTCGCCATCAGCTCCAGTTGTAGAGATAGTTGTGCTGAGTTTTGTCGATTTACCTTGTTGAGTTATTCCTAATAAATATTCTGGATATTCTTCTTCTAACTGTGCAACTTTAGCTTGTGCTCCCCAACGACTGTAGCAATGATAGGCATTTCTCAGGTAAAGCTGACCAATTTCTATTCTCTCTAATGCTAGATAAAATTCTGCTGCTCGTTCGTAAGCTAGAGCTTCTTCATGGAGAAATTCATATTTTTTTGCTCCTTGTATAGCTTTGTCGTAAAGTTCTGCTGCTTGCCAATTATCTCCTAAAACTCTCGCTTTCTCTGCTTCCACTAAATCATATTTGTGTTGAAAGTTTTCTGGGCAATGTTCAGTCCAAACTTTCATCTCTTGTTGATTTTTTTGGATTCGCTCTAATAATTTTTTTTGTTTAATTTCCTCTAGATGGTAATAATTAGCTAGAAAAATTAGGGATGAATAAAAGTTATACTGAGGGGCTAGTAAGTATTTGGCACAAGCATCAAAACTTTGCTGAGCTTTGCTTACATAATCAATTGCTTGATCGTATTCTTTAAGAAAGTAAAAGCAAAACAACTTAGCAAAATAAGTGATAAATAACAACCATGTATTTTTCTGATTAGTCCAGTTATCTAAATAAGATTCTTCAATTTTATATGAATCTCCAATAATTATAAAATCTTTTTTATTGCCAATCAAAATCTCTACTATTTGATGACAAATAAACGTATAGTTAGTTGAATAATCTATTTGAAAATTTCTAATTAACTTAAGATATTTATTCCCTTGTTTCCATATATTGTCTAAACTATATCCTCCGAATAAATTGATGAGATAATAGCTAATGAAGCAGGAAGCAGCAAATTGATAGTCTCCTACATCTCTGCCTCTTTGAAAACTATTAACACATCGCTCTTGTGCCTCTATATTCCTTAAATATTCTTTCCAATGCCATGCAAACCCATAATACATAAGAGTTACTGGAGCATCTAGTGAAGATATATTATATTTATCTTGCAATTGCAGAGATAATTTTCCAAACTGATATGCTAAGTCTATATCACTAGAAGAAGAGGACTGGAATAAAGGGTAAAAACTATAACTACCAGAAGCTTGAGGTGGATTGCCGTATTGGATGCAGATATTAATTTGAGTTAATACAACCCAAGATACTAAAGATGAATTTGTCGTATTTATCGGAGGTATCATCTGTTGTAATATCAGGATTGCCGAAGTTTTGTAAGGATCTGTTAGTTGTGGTAGATTTATAAGATCCTTAATTTTCTTATCTTTTAACAGTGATTGTAGAAGTTTATATTCCTGATGAGTTCTTTTTTCTATTTCAAGAGGATCTTGAGGGACATTAATATCAATTTTAGGTAAAGCTAAGGCATGACAAGCATTTTCTATAGCTTTTTGTAGTTTAAATTCAGCAAAATAAGACAAAGCTTTGAGCTGATATATTTGTACGCGCTCAAGAGTATCGTAGTCTTTATTAAGCAAAACATCAGCAAAAATTTTAACTTTTGGATAATTACAAGTTAAGTAAAAGAGTTCTAATAACTCCAGATTAATTTCCAAGCTTAATGAATTTTGAAAACTGGATACTTTTTCATCTAAAAGTTCTAAGCCAGTCTGCACATATCTTAAAGCTGATTCATAAGCTGTTGAAGCTTTTGCTTTTTTACTTGCTTGCAGATTTAATCGAGCTAACTGCTCTTTTTCTAATTGATCAGTAATTAAGACATACCCTTGATTAAGTTGATTGACAATATTAAAAATTTCATTCTCTAACTCATTATTTGAAATATTTTTTAGTAGTAATCTACCTATTTTAAGATGAACTATTTTCTTATCTGTTTCTGGTATTAAAAAATAAGCTGCTTGTTGTACGCGGTCATGTAGAAATTTATAGGGAATGTATTTATAATACTCAGAAGATGTTTCTAGGTTATTGTGTGATAATTCTTCTGAACTCCAGAGTAGAGGAAATTTATAATTTTTGTCTAAAGGAATAACCAAGCCTTCATCCAAAGCATACTGTAGCTCTCTAGCAGTTGCTGTTTGAGACTTATTATTAACGATAGCAAGGATTTCTAAATTAAAATGACTACCAATACAAGCTGCTAGTTGAAGAACATGTTGAGTTTGATTATCTAGTTTTTCAATTTGACTCACCATCAAATCAACTACATTATCGGTTATAGATATATTTTGAATTTGCTCTATATCCCATTGCCAATAACCTTGTTGATTACCTTCTGAATTCAGAGAAGATTGATGAGGGTTAAATACTAATAACTTTTCTTGGTAAAGAGAATAGAGAATTTGAGTTAAGAAAAAAGGATTACCACCAGTTTTTTGGCTAACTAATTCAGCCAATTTTTTTGAAACTTCTGTAGAACACTTGAGGGTATCTGCAATTAAATTATTGGTATGCTTAATATTTAGAGGGGAAAGAGTAATGTGATTTACTAAAACGTCAACCTGATTAATTTTCTCTAAAGTGTGTCTTAATGGATGAGTCGGGCTAACTTCATTATCTCGGTATGCTCCTATTAATAGTAAGTATTGGTTGCCTGGATCTGATATTAATTTCTCAAATAAGTTTAAAGAGGATAAATCTGCCCATTGTAAATCATCAATAAAAATAACTAAAGGATGTTCTTTTTGACAGAAAACTCTCAAAAACCTTTGAAAGAATGAATTAAATCGGTTCTGACTTTCTGTTCTACCTAACTTTTCTACTGGTAGCTGTTTGCCAATAATTTTTTCCAGCTCAGGAATTATATCAATAATAATTTGACCATTATTACCTAATGCTTCTAAGAGCTTATTTTTCCAAGTTTGTAGTTTTGCTTCTGGTTCACTTAAAAGTTTTCGGATTAAGTTTTGAAAAGCTTGAGCAATTGATGAATAAGGGATATCTCGCTGCAATTGATCGAATTTGCCACTAATAAACTGTCCTCGCTGCCTAGTAATGGGTTTATGAACTTCATTAACTAAAGCCGATTTCCCAATTCCTGAATAACCTGAAATCAGGATCATTTCAGTTGCACCTTGGCTAACTCGATCAAAAGCGGTTAAAAGTTGAGTAATTTCTGGTTCTCGTCCATAAAGTTTCTGAGGGATATGAAACTTTTCAGTAATATCTTTACTTCCTAAAGGAAATTGATAAATTTCTCCTTGAGACTGTAATTGATTAAGACAAGTTTCTAAATCAGCTTTAATTCCCCAAGCACTTTGATACCTATCTTCAGGCGTTTTAGCTAATAACTTATCGATGATATCTGATAAGGCTACAGGAATATCAGGAATTAGCTCATAAACTGGTAATGGTTGTTGGGCAATATGACAATGAACCAACTCCATTGGATCAGTAGTTTCAAAAGGAAGTTTGTTCGTTAAAAGTTCATAGAAAGTAACCCCCAGAGAATAAAAATCGCTGCGGTAATCTATACCTCGGTTCATTCTTCCCGTTTGCTCTGGCGCAATATAAGCTAAAGTTCCTTCTAATTTATCTGGCGGGAGAGGTGTCAGAAATTCTTGAGATAAACGACTGGAAATACCAAAGTCAATAATTTTGAGTTGTTGCGTTTGAGAATTATAGACAATATTAGACAGATTAATATCTTTATGAATAATATTAGAATTGTGAATAGCAATTAAAGCTTCAGTAATTTTTATAGCAATAGCTAAAAATTCCTCTCTGGAAAATTTTCCTTGAGAGATTAAAAATTTCAGTGATTGCCCACCAAAGTCTTCTAATAAAATCGCAATACTATTTTCATATCTTTGTAACTCATAAGCTTTAACAATACTATCGACATTCAAAGAATGAATGATTTCATATTCTTGCTTATAATGGGTAATTGCAGAAGAATCAGGATAGCTTTCGTTGAGAACTTTTAAAATAAATGGTTGATTATTCTGCGTTAATAGAACACGATAAATTAAAGAATTATGGCTTTCATAAATTTTTTCAAGAATTTGATATTCTCCAATAAAATTCATGATTGACCTTATTCCTATATTTAGTAAACTTTTTTTTTGATTCTACCATTAGAAAGCATTCTCTAAGACAAAGAGAATGAATTCAATAGAATCAGGTTTTTAGTTTAACAAAATAGGAAGCTATTTTTTTGTGGCGTTGCTAGATCGAGATATAGTCTTATCCCTTTCGATATTAAGCAGATTAATGCAAAATCTAATAACTGAAGACGGATGACTTACCAATCTCATACTTATATGGATCAGCAACGCCTTTTTAGTTGTAGTGATTGTTCTAACAACAACTAGATGGCAAATATGGATTAGGGGGAGAAAAGTTTTGTACTCCTACCAAATACTGACCATCCTCCTTTATTCTATAGAATGGGAACTCACCTTCTGTGGCACTAGCGTTAGCCCAGCTTTCAATCTGCTTAGGTGAAACATTAATTTCTGAGGGAATAGCAGGATAAGGGAGAATTGCTAGATAAGCTGGAGAAGACTGGTTTGATCCTACATTAAGCTCTTGTATATCACCCTTATAGATATTAAATGATACATCTAGGGCATACTTAATAACTATTTCACCTGTACTCAGAATAGACTTACTAATTTGATGGTATCTTACTTTTCCCTCCTTCTCTGCTTCTTCTACCTCCTTTTTATTAAGAATATTACCATCCTCGTCGGCAGGATAATATGCCTGACCTGCCATTACAAGACTCAAACCAAGACTTTGCCAACCTTTACTACTTGGCAAGATCAAAAAACGAGCATCTTTCTCGGGTTCAGACTGGCTTGTCAAAGGATAATAAATGTCTAGGTTAGGTGGATCTAATTCATCTGGTTCATAGGAATCAGCAAATAAGAAGGCACTTCTAGTTAGTAAACCATCTATAATATCAATTGAGTCTTTGTTATCGCTATTTTTAAGACTCTTATTGTACTGGATAGCTCTTTCAAGGAAATCACTATCATTAGGCGTTTCCGGAAGTTTCTGCGCTTGCAATTGTGCATGCCAAGTTTTGGCAATTAACTGGGACATTTGTCGAGTGTGTAACAAAGTTCTGAAAACTTCATAAAAATTATTTACCTCAGTGGTCACCTCTGAACCAGAATTAGCTTTATTGAATAAAGCATTTATGAAATATTTGTTAAACACACTTCCACTTGTGGGTAAAGTAGAACCGATTGTTGTGTAATCTTCTGGAGAGTTCTTAACCTCATTTGCCTTATATTGTTCCTTTATTCTGTTTTGGGTAGGTCGATCCAGTTTATAGCTTTGAAAATCTCCTCTTGTTTTAGTAATTAATTTTGTTTTCCAGGATGGCTTCTGATGCTCATCAATTTCACGTTCGAAAAGAAGAATTTGATAATAAGTGTTATCGTTATACCATTGTGCAGGTGTTAGTGGTGCTAATTTAGGTTGAGGATAGATCATAATATTTCTTGTGTTTTGAGTCAAAAAACTTTAAGTTAGAGAGTAAAAGCGAGCTGGATTATCCCAAACAATTTTTGATAATGTTTCTCTAGATAACTTCTGCTCAAGCTCTACTAATTCTTTCGTCACATCTGGTTCATGATCCATGTGGGGATAATCTGAACCAAAAATTAAATTGTCAACGCCAATATGTACAATAATTTCATCTAAATATGGCTCAGAAGGCTCAATAGAAATAAAACATTGGCGACGAAAATATTCCGATGGTTTTATCCTGACATTATCTTTTACCTCCCAATACAAATTTTTGTATTCTTCATCCAGTCGCCAAAGCCAGTAGGGAAGCCAACCACAACCAGATTCGAGAAAACCGAATTTTAGCTGCGGATGATGTTCTAATACTCCCCCTTCAATCAAAGCTAATAAAGCCATCATGTGTTCCATCGGGTGGGAACAAGCATGGAGTGCAAAACGACTGTTGAATCTATCTGCACCTACGGTAGGTAAACGGCTATGGCTTCCTTCGTGAAGGCTAACAGCTATACCCAAAGCCTCGCATTCTGTCCAAAAAGGCTCATAGGCTGGATCGCTTAACAACCTTCCTTGGACAGGATTAGGTCGTAAAAAGACTGCTTTAGCACCATAATTAGCAATGTGATGCAATTCATTGACCATTTCTTGGGGTGCGTGCAGATTAATGGCGCCAACACCCTTTAATCTATGGGGGTCATAGCTACAAAATTCTTCGAATAACCAAGTATTGTAAGCACGAGTAAATGCACCTATGACTTCTGCGGGTAGGGTATCAATAGCGAAAAGCCAAAGTCCATAGGTGGGATAAACAAAGGCTAGATCAATTCCCATTGACACCATTTCTTGGACATGAGACTCTACGTCATATCCTCGTGCATAGGCATGGGGATGAGCTTGTTGCATTTGTAAATTGCCAAGATCGCGAACCTGGGAAGAAACCTTATAGGTTATGCTTTCCTCTTTGATTTTCATCTCCCTGGAGGGCGCAAACTCTTTAAACTCTGGCTCCAAGTATTTTACCCACATATCTAGGGGCTCAATGACATGGGAATCTGCATCAATGATTTTGTAGCCGTTGAGCATCTCACAACCCAATGAACTGTTCTAGCGAGATTCAGATTAGCCTGATTAGCTAGTTTTTTGTGATGTCTAAATGTTTCTTTATCTTTAGTCGAAATGCGATCGCGCTTAAGGCTAATTAACACAGGGATATTGCCATTTTTCTGGAAAAACAGAAAAATTTAGCCCTAACTCAAAAAATTCAGAAATAGGGGTGTGAGATCGTTATAAATAATGCTCTCAATTTTTGTATTAAGTATGTAGCACTAACGAAGTCTACATCGATGCATTTTTTGAGGCTATGGCTTGTAATGTAAGTATGCAAGTTATCTTTTGCCTTGATATCTACCCCTGGGTTGGGATTTTTGTTTGGTTCACAGTTGCTGGTGCACTTATTGCTTTAAAAAGAAATGCGATATCAACTTTACCGAGATCGCTATCTAAATAAATCTTGAGGATGTTACTCCTTATCTGCTACCAAAGAATTGAAGAAGACAAAAGCTTGGAAAATATCATTATTTGCCTTCCCCTGATCTTAATGAGTAATGTTTCTTTATCTTTGGTAACAATGCGATCGCTCTCAAAGCTAATGAAGACAATAATCTTGCGATTTTTCTGGAAAAAGAAAAAATTTGGCTCTAACTCGAAAAATTCAGCAATTGGGTAGTGAGCTCGTTTTAAAGGTGAACAGACAAATAAGAGCAATTCAAATTTGTCCCCAGTTTCGATAAAAAATATCAGATTTTCATTGGTGGAGATTACAAATGACCAAAACGCGAAAGAAACAGATACAAGTATCTATCCAATCAGAAGCCTCCGAGATTTTAGCTAAGCTAGCTAAGAAATGGGGAGTGAGTTTAAGCTCAGTAACCGCAAAAATTCTAGAAGAAAAATTGCTGGAGCAACCTAAACCTCAAAAAAAAGTTAACCATAAAAAAAACAAAAGGACTGCTAAGTTCTTAAGTCGGCTAGCACAGGGCAAAATTCAAGAAATTGAAGGTATTGAGGGGAGTGCTGTCAGTGACTCACCAGGCGAATACTATAGTACTTTCAAAGTTGTTTTGTCCAACACTAGCGATAGTGATATCGATCTGCGTGGCCTAGTTGTAGTGTTTCCGGTGGATGATGATCTGAAAAAGGATTTGGCTGTTAACTCTTTGAGTTCAACTTCTAATATTAGCGGTGAATTCACGTCAACTGTGACAATACAAGGTGATAATCCCAGCACTGCCGTCACATCGATAAATTGGAGTGAGGAAAGTTGGGTTGGCACGATCTTAAACTCTGGTGACACTTTGGAAATAATCTATGGAGTTAGTGCAAATGCCACTCAAGCTAAACTAGATGCTGTCATTGGTGATAACATTCAGGTATCAACTGGCACTTTGGAGTACACACTGACAGTTCTGACACCTGAGCAACCTGAGGGTGTGAGTGCTTCTTCCTGCACATTTTCAGTTAGTGGCAATGGTTCCCCAATTTCCATAACAATTCCCTGGAATAATAGCTGGGAGAATAACCAACTTTCAGCAGGAACTTACACAGTGAAGCCAGAGGATATCACTGAGGGTACCTTGGTTTATCCGGGAATTGCTAAGACAGTAGAACTAACAGTGAACTCTCCTAGCAGCACTGTTACCATTGAGTATGATGAGCCAGTTGAAAGCATCGCAATCACGCTATCGGTTGATAGTGAGTATGCTGACTATAGTAAAACCATTAAATTTGTTGGTTTCAATGGCAACCCTAACCACTACGAGTTTTCAATGGAAGGGGCGCAAAAGACTGTCAGAGTCCTGCCAGGAGAATACAACATTAGTGCCTCTAGCTTGAATATAGATGGCACTTTGTATGTAGCACAGTTAGACAACCCTTACAACCTGAGCGATGATACGTCTATCCCTATTGAGTATGAAGAGGTAATGGCGCAATCATTAGTTAGGGGCTGGCCTAACTACATCGCTCACGGTGCTGTTACAGGTGGTAGCCCATCAACCACTGATTATCTTAAACGAAATCCAGTGGATGCAATCTTTAAGTATGCTGGTATTGATGGAGCAGGCGATCAAGGAGATATAATACCTCCCAAAGCAACAGAACAAACAGTAATCGATAGCCGTGCTATCGAAGAAGCTACTGGAAAACCAGTGATGCCAGTGATGGTGGTCTATACCATTGAGGGTAGCGGGTCAGTCGAGAAGATGGTAGCAGACTTATCGTTGCCTTCAGACCCAGTAAGATATCCAGGCTTTGAAGACTATCTATGGAAACACTATGTGAACCTATCCACAATTGCCCAAACTTTACAGTTGGCTCAAGATGATGGGCATCCCAACCCTGGTTGTATAGTCCTTAACCCTGATGCTCTGGGTGCACTTCAACAAAATTCCAATCTTCCAGAAGCCCAGACAATTCTGACATCCACAATCGCTGTCAATGACAGCCTTGCTACGGCACTTCAATACCTTGAAGAGAACGAAGGTATGACAGTAGACCTTGGAGCATTTTCTCCGGAAGATAACTTTAAAGGTTACGTGCAATCATTGCATGCATTGATCCAAAAGATCGCTCCAGATGTTACCTTTGGCTGGCAGGTGAATTTATGGGCAGGTGGGTCTGCTCTGTGGATCCATGAGACACTTACCCCTGAGGAAATTAATGAGAATCAATCTCAGCCCCTGGTAGATTTTTGGAATGATCAAGAAGTTTACAATGGTGAATTGAAACCAGACTTCATAGTATTTGATAAGTACGAGCGTGATGGCTTTGGATCAACTGCTAGGAGTGCGGGCTATGCATTCAACGCCAATGACTGGTCAAATTACATAGTTTACGCTAAACAGATCTCTGAAGCGTTCGGAGTTCCTTGTATGTACTGGCAGATCCCAGGCGGTCATATGCCATTAGTTGGGGAAGATACTAGCATCGTGGATGATGACCATTCTGCCTCGGCTCCAGACTTTTTCTTTGGTAATCCTGGTATAGGAACAGATATCAGTAACATCAGTCCGGAACTTTTGGAACTAGACCTTAATCCTAGCATTTATAAGGGTGCTACTACGGTAGGAGAGTATCTGGGTCAGACGCCTGGCTATGACTGGTCAAATAGTCAGCTAGAAGAACTAGCTAACAACAACGTGTTTGCGATTCTTTGGGGTGGTGGCTCAACAACTAGTATTGCTCCCATCGGAACCAATGGTGATGATAAGGGCTGGCTTGCTGGTAAGGTCAAAGATTACTATGATAATCCGCAGTACTTGAGCTAGAGCTTAATACTCAGTTGCGTTCCAACAGAGAAAGTAGTAACAACATTGGACGAAAAGTAAGCACAAAAGACTTGTTTCCATAGACGCTAGGGATAGATCTTAGCCGACTTTCTAGAAGCGTTGTGACAAAGTCAGATGAAGCCCCGTCTTTTTCAAGGCGGGGTTTTTCTAAAACCAGTACAAGTTTTTTCAGAAAAGGGTTTTAGTGACTGAAGTGAGTTTGATTGTGTCAATCGAGAGGAAAAAATTTGCTGCTAACTCGAAAAATTCAGAAATTGGCTTGTGAGATCGTTTTAAGGGTGTAGAGAAAAATCCAATAATAGATTGAGAGTAACGATGGAAGACTATCAAATTTTAGGTCTTAGTTTATGTACCTATGAAAACAATGAAGATGAGATTAAAAAATCAGCAAGAGAGTTTGATGTAACAATCACAAATGTCAAGCAATACAAGGCAGGTATAAAGGACATTGATTCGTGTTACATTGCAGATGCTGGAGACATTATCTTGTTGGCATTCCGCGGTACTACTCCACCCTCTGAAGACTCTATAATTCCATGGGATTTGCTCAATAATTTTCTCGCTGAGCCAGTTGAAGTTACAGGAATTCCTGGTAAATTACATAAAGGATTTTCTAATTCGGTAAATAGACTATGGGAAGAAGGTTTTGCCGAGGAAGTAACCAAGCGATTGACGGCTGGTAAATCTTTATACATCACAGGCTATAGCAAAGGAGCTGCTCTTACACCTATTGCTGCATCATTTCTTGATCAGAAAACAAATATCGACGTTAGTCAGGTCAAAATTTATATTTTTGAACCACCTCGTCCCGGCGACGCACAATTTAAAACTTATTTTAATCAAAGATTTCCCACAGCCATACGCTACGAATATCAGGACGATATTGTCCCTCATTTACCACCAATTGAGGCAATTATCGATTTATTAATTGAAAAATCAGAAATTGCTGAGATTCTTAATAAATACTTAGGGCTCGATGAATGGGATTACAAATCAGTGGGAAATCTCAGATTTGTAAATTGGGAAGATGAAATTTTAACAGGGATTCAAGCTAAATTAGAATTTGTGAATCGTCTGCTTCATTTGAAAAATTTAGTTGAAGAAGGAAATATCGAGAAAATGATGAGCGATCATTCTCCTCAAGAACATCTTTATCCAGTCCTTTCAGGAGGAAAACCTTATCCACCAAATGCAGTTAAGGTAAGTTTTCATTAAACATAACCTTCCCATTCTCATTGGAACTGTAAGGTGGTCTTTTTTGAACTGTGATCATAGGCAATAAGGTTCTTCTCCCATAAACATAGGAAAAGTAGGTTATGTAGTTGGGTCACTTGTAGCCTACTTTCCCTTTCCTCTACTATCCAATAATCGCGTTTTTACTTTTCCAATACCCTCTTACTTTTGTAACTATTAGTGTTTTAGATTTGCTCTTTGCTCAAATTGTCTGACAACTAATCCCAAAAACTTACATCCACATCGGAAAAGGATTTAATTCTTCTTCCGTTAAAGCTTTTTCTAACCAACCCATACTAACAGGCACATCATACAATCTTCCTCCACCCAAACGCTTCCACATATGGCGAATTCCTGGAACTATTACCCTAGCTACTCTCAAGCCAATATCAGGACGAGTTTGATCGAGCACCAGCATTTCTAGACCTTTTTCCTCTACAATTTTTTGACAGAGTTGCACATCATCTAAAAGATCATCACTAGCAATGTTAGGATAATCGCTAAATACTTTTGCTGTGATTTGGTTATTAGGAATTAAATAGGAATGCTCAGCTATAGTTGCTGTTGTCCACCACTTAACCGCTAAAGGATCTATATATTGAGGATAATTTGTCGTACCGTCAGCATTAGTTGAAATTACGCTGGGCAAAATTTGATTGATTTCAGTTAAAGCACGACTCATGGCAATTTGGGGGTCAAAATGAGTGCCGTAGCCTAAAATAAGATCTTCTACAGGGCTATTAAATCTACGAGAAATAGCAGCAAAAGTAGGAATATTTAAATCACTGGTAATATCTAATACCCAAAGTTCGCGACCTAATTCCTGATAATATTTTTGTATGTTGCGATAATAAGGTTCATCAAAACTGTCTAAATCCACCTGGGGTTTCTGCAGACGGTTATACCACCACAAAGCTACGCTATCTCGCTCCACTAATTCCATAAAACCTTGCAAAATAGCTTCTTCAATTGTGTTTCCTGCTGCACAACCATTAGAATCTCCCCAACAATCTAATTTTTCTGATTTAGGATAGCCGTAATAGCAATAAGCAGTGGGTAAATATTTAAAATCTTGAGCCGTTAATGACCAAACTGGTGTCCAATCAATTTCTCTTTCTTCATCAAAAGGTTCAGGAATTTTCTGAAACCAGCCTTGACACTGAGAATTCCATTCTTTTCTATTTTCGTACTGCTGCTGACTAAAAATCATGCAATTATTGGGATGAATCGCTTGATTTCCTAGCTGTTGATAGCTATTTTTGATACTAATTTCATACCCTTGAAATACTCCCGAATAACGTTCAATCGCTTCACCAAAACCACTGGCTCTTGCTTGAATATCGGTTCTACCTTTACCCGAACTTTTACCTCCGATATTCTTACGCAGATTATCCAAATCATCAAAAATATTGACAAAATGATGCCTGGCAATATAGGTATGGTTAAGCCTATGTCCTGGTAATTTAGTTAACTCTCGCACCACCCCAGTGAGGGGGCTAAGATGATGTTGATATTTCCTCAAAGTTTCTTGGGGAGAACAAAAACGGTGTCCACCATCTGCGGTAAAACTCTTCTGACGATGTCCTAAAACTACAGGTAAAGGCTTCTGATTTGATACCTGGCTCATTTGTCCGCAACTAGGACATTGGGGACGCTTAACTATATGATGTTCTTGAGTCTGTAGTGTCAGGGTATCGTAGGTAAGCAAAGTATTGGTTAAACGCGTATTTTTACCCTGGACAATCCAAGTAAAAACTTCCGTCACAGCCATACTGAAGGCGGTATTAACGGTAGAAGGGAGAAATCCTTGGGGAGATAGGGGCGCAACCGACTGATTATGGGCTCTTTGCACAAAACTCTCAATTGGTCTATTCTCTTGTAAGCGACTCGCAAGACATTGCCAACAAGCGGTTTGACTCCCATCAAAAATAGGTCCCAGCCAAACCATTGTACCCACAGGTTTTACTAACAGCCAAGGGATTTGAGATTGTAAGGATTTTTGATTAAATTCTTGTAAATAGGGATCTAAATAGTCTTCTACTACTACTACAATTAAATCTGCTTGCTCTAACTCCGACTCATTGACTACTTGAATTTGTAGCGATTGCAAATTCCTAATTAAATCTTCTACGGGTAAAGAATTACTAGATTTAATTGCTACTTTAGTCGATTTTAAGCGTTGAGCAGCCTGTTCTGGATTAACTTGAAGATGATGGCAAAAAGTAGCTAAGTTGGCTGGTAACAGTTCGTTTTGTTCTACTATATAGCCTTCCTTTTCCAGGTGAAATAAAGCAGCTTGTATCTGGGTAGTAAGATTAAGAACTAACTGAAAGAAAGCAGGATTATTAGGATTATCTTGAGGTAAATCTTCCTGTTGTATTAGCTGCCATTGAATCGTTTCCAGAATTTCATCACTAGTGCGCTGTCCATCTATCAATGATGCTACCAGATAAGCAAAGCGATCGCTCAGGCAAATTTTCTCTCTCTCGGAAATCAGAAATACTTGGTCTGGCTCTATGGTTGCAACAGTATAACAGGGTTTAAAACATGGTCTATGCAGCATGTTTTTTGGTCTTAATTTTGGTAATACTCCTTTAATAATTTATAGTCTATTGTGCGCTTACACATTTTCAATCATTGATCGATGCACCACCAAAGATGGATCTCTTCGAGATTGCTTTATTGAAACACAAAGATATAGAAACAGCTACAAGTTTTGTTTCACAAGGGTTTTGAGGATTAAAGCAAGCCTGATAAAGTGAATAGAGAGAAAAAAATTGTCTCTAACTCGAAAAATTCAGAAATCTATCTTCGAGATCGTCTTAAAGATGAACAGACAAAAAACAGAAAGTTAATTTTTTCTCAAGTTCAATAAATACACGAAATAACCAGAAGGAGTCTAACATGGCATCTACATCAATTGAAGCAACGGTAATTCCTGGTGTACACTACTCAGAGAATGGAGTAGAAATTGATGCAGGTCTTTCCTGGCTAGAAATTACAAAGCAGCCTTATGATGTTAGCAGATCGACAAATGCGTACTTTAACTATGCAGTATGCAAGTGTTATTTTTCATCAGGTGAAACCTATGTCTATCCGCTAAAAGTAAATCAGATTAGGTTGCGTTATAGTGGCGAGAGTATTTTCGTCTTATTCGATGAAATCCGTCCTGTCAAAAGCGATGTGGAGATACAGATAGGCTTATATTTGTACGATAGTTAAATATCAAGGATTCATCAGTCCAGAAAGCATCTCTATGTTAGACCCTGTAGTTGAGTTTCAACTACAAAAGTTTAGCAAATATTTGTAATTTGGCGGTTGCACCTCTGTTGATAGAAGGGCCATCGCCTACGGCGCCTCCTTTGGAGATCGCGAAGCGGCATGCCTTTGGCATGACCGCTTTTTTTATTGTTTTATTTTTTATCTGGCGATCTGCGTAAGCAGGGGCGATCAACTAACAATATAAAACGTCTATAAGCTAACTATCATAATGGTTTTGAGAATTGAGATGAATTTGATTGAGTAAATCGAGAGTAAAAATTTGGCTCTAACTCGAAAAATTCATAATTTGGGTTCTGAGATCGTTTTAAAGGTGAAGGGACAGAAGACAGGAAGACAATTTTTGTCCTAAGTCCAATACCTCAGATACCTAGCAAAAATTACGACAACTGGAATCAAAAAATTATGACTATTACTCACGATTTTGAACAAAGAGCTCAATTGGAGCAGGAAGTGCTAGCTCTACAAAATGAAAAAAATCAAGGTCAATTCTCAGAACAAACAAAAATACAGGCTAGTGACAAGCAGGCTAGTGATTATTTTGGTGAGTCCGTAGCGATCAGTGGAGAGTGGGCAATTGTAGGCGCCTATGGTGAAGATACTGGTGGAAACAGTGCAGGTGCTGCTTATTTGTTCCACTATCAAAATGGAAAGTGGTCACAAACTCAAAAACTCCAAGCCTCTGATAAGCAAGCAGGTGATCGTTTTGGTGATGCAGTAGCGATCAGTGGAGAGTGGGCAATTGTAGGCGCCTATGGTGAAGATACGGGTGGAACTAGTGCAGGTGCTGCTTATATCTTCCAAAACCGAAATGGGAATTGGTTACAAACTCAAAAAATCCAAGCTTATGACGCACAGACAGGAGATCAGTTTGGTCATTCAGTAGCGATCAGTGGAGAGTGGGTAATTGTTGGTGCCTACGGTGAAGATACTGGTGGAAGCAGTGCAGGTGCTGCTTATATCTTCCAAAACCGAAATGGGAATTGGTTACAAACACAAAAACTCCAAGCCTCTGACCAGAAGCAAGATGATTATTTTGGCTATTCCGTAGCGATCAGTGGAGAGTGGGCTCTTGTTGGAGCTTTAAAGACTGGAGGCAATTATACTGGTGCAGCATATATCTTTCACCACCAAAATCAAGAGTGGGAGGAAACACAAAAACTCCAAGCCTCTGACAAGCAGGCAGAGGATCGTTTTAGTCTTTCTTTAGCGATCAGTGGAGAGTGGGCTCTTGTCGGTGCCCCGACTGAAGATACTGGTGGAAACAATGCTGGTGCTGCTTATTTGTTCCACTACCAAAATGGAAAGTG
>CAZWGS010000064.1:0-27751 GCA_964633315.1 uncultured bacterium
ATTTTGCCAGAAGCATCTTTAGAAAATACGAGGCAGCGAGCAGAACAGTTAAGATTGGGTATTCGGGGACTCAACCTACAATGTCATGGTCAAGAGTTGGGTTTGGTGACCGTTTCCCTTGGTGTAGCTTGCTTTCCAGAACATGGTATGAGTAGTGAAACACTTTTTGAGGCGGCAGATAAAGCCTTATATCAAGCTAAAATTCAGGGACGTGATCGCACGGTGTGCTTTTCTTAGTAATTAAAGCGATCATGATTATCATAAAAATGTAAGCGTCCAGCACCCAGATATAAATCATAGGGTTTTTCCCCCACTGGAATCGCAGTAACTCCAAACAGATATACTCCGGCGAACCGAGGATTGTGTCTTGGTTTAAGACCAATGGTAAAGGTGCTTCCAGGGGCAATGGGTGGCTCGAATGTTACTTTGATGGTATTTTCCTGTTCGTTGAGAGTTACCCCTTGTAGGGTCAAATTCTCACCTCGATGGCGGCGCTGACCCAGAAAAGCAAAGGTTTCATCCAGCCGAAAATCCACATCTTCAGTACCTTGGCGTTGTTGAATTACTACTGCTTGCAACGGTTCACCCGCATTATCGGGTAGTTCCAGAGTAAAGTAATATTTGGCAAAACTGACACCCACTGTGTCGTAAGTAGTAACGACATCCAGTAAACGGGGAGATTTAGCAAAGGAAACTCTACCATCTGTAAACTCAATAGCTGGAATTGGCGGGATGGAGAGATTTAAAATACCGAAGCTAGCAAGAGTTAAAGCCAACGCAGTTGCTAAACGCATGGGAGGATTGGGAAAATCTTTCTTCTTTTACTCTAGCGAATCAGTTTAACTATATTGCAGGGCAATAACACTTGCAGCTTGATGCAAGAATGAGTGTCGCCTCACCAAACCTGCTAAATCCTTGGCATAACCGCCACCAATCACACTAGCAACAGGGAAACCAGCAGCTAGACAGGTGCTTAAGACCAACATTTCTCTTCTATAAATTCCGCTATCAGTGAGGGCTAATTTACCCAAGCTATCACTAACATGAATATCTACTCCAGCATCATAGAGTACTAAATCCGGCTTCACTGTGGCGAGTAAGTTGGGTAAATTTTGAGCCAGGATTTGTAAATAACCGTCATCATCCAAGCCTACAGGTAAGGGAATATCTAAATCGCTTTGTTGCTTTTTTCCTGGAAAATTAGCTTCGCAGTGCATGGAAAAAGTAAAAACACTAGTATCATCTCGGAAAATACAAGCTGTACCATCTCCCTGGTGAACATCTAAATCCACAATCAGAATCTGCTTGACTAATCCTAGACTTTGTAGGACTCGACTAGCAATCGCTAAATCGTTGAAAATACAAAAACCAGAACCATAACTAGGAAAAGCATGGTGAGTTCCGCCCGCTGTATTACAAGCAAAGCCGTATTTAAGGGCGAGTTGTGCGGTGAGAATTGTTCCCCCCACCGCCATGCAGGTACGCTTAACTAAAGCTGCACTCCAGGGTAAACCAATGCGACGTTGTGCTTTTGGCTCTAGGCTACCTTGGCAATAGGCTTGGACGTATTCTGGAGTATGGACTAATTCTAGCCACTCTCTAGGCGGTACTTCTGGCTGATGGACTTGCTCTGGTTGGACAATTTGCTGTGCCAAAAGTTGGTCGTGCAACAGCTTAAATTTGGGCATGGGAAAGCGATGTCCCTCTGGTAGGGGAGCAACGTAATCGGGATGGTAGACAATGGGTAGAGTAGGCATCAGGAAAAATAAGTAATAAGTAATAAGTAATAAGTAATAAGTTTATTACTTACAAAGATCCTGCTTTGTACCTCCAATTGACCATTCTTAGACCTCTTGCAACAGCGAATACAAACTCGTGTCGCCAAAAAGCTAAGGATAATGGATACAAAGAAGTATTTGTGTCCTCAATTCTTACCGATTCCGGCACTTATTACTGATTACTTGAATTCTCCAACACTACTGCAACCACTTTTCTCGAGGATTAAAAGTTTCAATACTCCTCAACTTTTCATAGAGTTCTCTTTCTGAATCGCTAATTTCTTGGGGAATCACAATCTGAATTTCCACCAATTGATCGCCTCTACTACCATCAATGGGATAACCTTTATTGGCTAAACGCAATCGCTGACCAGTTTTCACACCACTGGGTACGTTCATTTTCACCAAACCATCAAGGGTTAGCACTTCCACTGCTCCCCCCAAAACTGCTTCACTGGGAGTAAGGGGAACCTCACAGCGAATATCTGCTCCTTGCAACTTAAAGAAGGGGTGAGGAGCAATACTAATTTTTAAATATAAGTCGCCGCCATCAATTCCTTGGTTCTTCAACCGTACCCGTTGACCATCTACCATCGCCAAGGGCATATCTACTTCTAGGGAACGACCATCTTCAAGGCGAATACGCTCTCTACCGCCACGATAGGCTTTTTCTAAGGGTAGAGTTAGTTTTGCCTCCACATCTCGCGGGCGCAGACGCGGTTCCACAGGAACACGTCCATTTGCTCCCACTTTATAGGCAGTTTTTTTGGTTCCTGGACGATAGGAATCATTGGATTCAACGCGGACACGGCTGCGTTCTGTGCGTCCATTGGTGGTTCTGGTGCTTGCTTTTTGTCCTAGGAGGTCATCAACAAAGCTGTTAAAGTCAGGAAACTGATTAAAGTAGGCTTCTTGGGCAGAATTGCGACTAACTCTGCTAGTTCTACGGCTAGAATTCTTCTGCTGCCAAAAGCGGCTAAATTGGTCGTACTGCGAGCGCTTAGTACCATCCGATAGCACCTCGTAGGCTTCACCAATCGCCTTAAATTTTTCCTCTGCTGCCTTATTTCCCGGATTAAGGTCAGGATGGTATCTACGAGCCTGTCTACGATAGGCTTTTTTGATCTCCTCAGGAGCAGCGTTATTATCAATATCTAGAATTGCGTAATAGTCTCGAAAGTTTTGCATATGAATTTTGTTGTGGACTATTAGTTATGGGCGATGTGTTGCCAACAGGTAACAAATAGCAACCTAGAACCAATCGTCATCTTCATCCCAATCATTTTCGTAGTAACGACGAGTAGGTCGGCGTTCTCGACCATAATCGTCATTTCTACCATAGTCATCCCTGCGACTATCGCGACCATAACCACGATTACTACCTTGTTCATAGCGATTGGCATTGTATCCGTAGTCGTAATCGCGTTCGTCTCTCTCTCTTTCTCCAGTAAAGGTACGCTTGATAGAACCGAAGAAGTCGTCTTCATCATCTTCTTCATAAAGATTGCGTACTTCCCGATTCAAATCATAAAGGGCATCCTGGATATCCGCCTGCGCCCGGTCAATTCCTCTCTCATCATCTCTTTCTAGACTATCGCGCAAATCTTCTATCAGGCTGTCAATGCGCCGCCTGTGGTAGCTAGTAAATTGGCTACTAAAATCTAGAGTAACTTCCCGCAATCGACGTTGGGCTTGGTCAATCAATGAAGAAGCGCGATTGCGTTTTTCCACTCTCTCACGACGTTCGCGGTCCACACGGCTAAATTGAGCAGCTTCACGCATCATTTCCTCCACCTCGGCTTCACTCAAAGTTGAGGCTCCAGTAATCGTAATACTTTGCTGTCTACCTGTAGTGCGATCTTGAGCTGTAACCTGTAAAATACCGTTGGCATCAATATCAAAGGCAACTTGAACTTGGGGTATGCCCCTCGGTGCAGGCGGTATTCCCGTTAGCTTAATCCTACCCAAAGATTTATTATCCTCTGCCATCTCCCTCTCTCCCTGGACAACGTGGACTTCTACCAGGGTTTGATTATTCTCTGAGGTGGAAAAGATATCGGAACGACGCACGGGAATAGTTGTATTGCGGGGAATCAGCTTTTTCATCACACCGCCAATTGTCTCTAAACCCAAAGACAGGGGTGTAACATCCAACAACAAAATATCCTTCACTTCCCCCTGCAAAATTGCTCCCTGAATCGCCGCACCCACGCCTACCACTTCATCAGGGTTAACATTTTGGTTTGGTTCCCTGTCAATAAAGCTGCGGACTAATTCTTGTACCAGGGGAATACGTGTAGAACCACCTACCAGTACCACTTCGTCGATTTGCACCGGACTCAAACCCGCATCAGCCAAAGCACGTTTAAGGGGACGGCGCAGGCGACTAACTAAATCCCCACACAAACCCTCAAACTGAGAACGAGTAAGCCTAGTTTCCAAATGCTTGGGTCCATCTTCGGTGGCGGTAATAAAGGGCAAGTTAATCTCTGTTACCTTAACTCCCGATAACTCAATTTTCGCCTTCTCCGCCGCTTCATTAAGCCGTTGTAGTGCCTGACGGTCTTTGCGTAAATCAATGCCTTCTGCTTCTAAAAATTGCTCCGCTAGCCAATCAACAATTTTCTTATCAAAATCATTCCCGCCCAACTGGGTATCCCCACTGGTGGCTCTAACTTCAAAGACACCATCACCCACATCTAAAATAGAAACGTCAAAGGTACCTCCCCCCAAATCAAAAACCAGAACAGTTTGATTATCACCCCTATCTAAACCATAGGCGAGGGCGGCGGCGGTGGGTTCATTAAGAATACGCAAAACCTCCAAACCAGCAATTTTTCCGGCATCGCGGGTGGCTTGGCGTTGGGAGTCATTAAAATAAGCTGGAACTGTAATCACAGCACCACTAACCTCTTCCCCCAAATACCGACTGGCTTCTTGGGCTAATTTCTGGAGTATTTTTGCCGCAATTTCCTCTGGGGCAAATTCCCTCTTTAAACGCGGACATCGAATCTTGATATTACCTGTCTCGCTGCGACGAATTGTGTAGGGAACTCGCTTCGATTCTGGGGTTAACTCACTATATTTGCGACCAATAAAACGTTTGACGGCATAAAAAGTATTTTGAGGGTTTAAAACTCCTTGGCGACGTGCCATTTGCCCCACTAGCAGTTCACCATCTTTACTGAAGCCAACCACTGAAGGGGTGGTGCGCATCCCTTCTGCATTAGCAACGACAACAGGTTTGCCACCTTCGGTGACGGCTACCACTGAATTGGTAGTCCCCAAATCTATGCCGACTACTTTGCCCATGGACGCTTTTGTCTCCTTATTTGCTACTAAACTTTCCCTTGGTACTCAAGATTCAATAGTAGACTACCACCTGCCAGAAAGCTGATGCTTTGCTTCTAGCCTAGCTGATTTGCTTTACTTTTTTCTTTTGTGTTGCAACTATTTTAACCAATACTCAGGCAAGCCCGGTCGAACTGCGGCGCTTAACCTGACCTTCAGGAGGCGCCATAAATTAAAGAGCGCACAGCTTTGAGCCATGCGCCCCCAATTTGAGTTTTAGGAACCAGAAAGTTTAGAAACGGTTACCACCGGGCTTATAAACAATGAAGCTAACGGTTTGACATTGCTTGATGTTGTCAAAACCAACTACACGAATGTAGGAGTTGGAGTACTCAGAACGGCACTCACGCACTTCGCTGAGTACATCATTAGCACTACGTGCAGAAAATAGAGGCAACTTCCACAAGGTCCAGTGGTGCATTCCTGGGGTGGGGTTTTCTTCAAATTCGATGGCAGGAATATAGCCCTGGTTAAGCATATAATCAATCTGCTTTGAAATCTGCTGGTCTGTTAATGGGGGCAGATAGGAAAGGGTTTCGTAACGCAGCTCTTTAGGTAATGTTTTCATGGGTCAGTATTTAGAGGGTGAAAATTAACAAAAACGGTTAATCAGAAGATTCGCTCCCATCCGTATCGGGTTCAGAAGCTTCTGTTGTCTCAGTAGAGGCAATATCTGGGCTTTGGGTTAAGCGTTCGAGGATTTGACGACGATGGGCAGTATTAGACTCACGAATACCACTACGCAACATCTGGGGGAGAAAGTCAGCTACAGCTTCTGCTAGTTCTGCACGCACTACCAGAATCCGCAGTACTAACTCTTTCCTCTGTTGCATTAAACCTTCAATATAGGCTTCGCCATCCTGTAATTTACCAGAGGAGTACTGGCTGAGCCAGATTGCTTCACCGGGGTTAGTTTCCCCTAATTGCTCGACTATGATTTTTACCGCCTGATAGGTCAAGTAATTTTGCAAAGTCTTAGCAGTGTCTCTAGCAACTTTTTTTGGATACATACGGCTTACCTATCCCAGTTAGGGTTCCTAAGTTGAGTTGTTAGCTGTTAGCAAGCTAAAAGTACAACTAACAACTTCAGGAGATTGTAAGACCTCCAAACAACTTAGAGAGTATCCATTGCCTCAAACTCGAACTTAATTTCTTTCCACAGTTCACAAGCTGCTGCTAGTTCAGGAGACCAACGGCAAGCTTCACGGATAACATCGTTACCTTCACGTGCTAAGCTACGACCTTCGTTACGAGCTTGGATACAAGCTTCTAGGGCTACGCGGTTAGCTGTTGCACCAGGAGCATTACCCCAAGGGTGACCTAAGGTACCACCACCGAATTGCAAGCAAGAATCGTCGCCGAAGATTTCCACCAGTGCGGGCATATGCCAAACGTGAATACCACCGGATGCTACAGGCATGGTTCCGGGTAAGGAAGCGTAGTCTTGGGTGAAGAAAATACCGCGAGAACGGTCTTCCTCTACGTAGTCTTCACGCATCAGGTCAACAAAACCCATGGTAATACCGCGCTCACCTTCCAACTTACCTACAACGGTACCGGAGTGGAGGTGGTCACCACCAGAGAGACGCAAACACTTAGCTAAAACGCGGAAGTGAATACCATGATTACGCTGACGGTCAATTACAGCGTGCATCGCGCGGTGAATGTGTAGTAGAACACCGTTAGCACGACACCAGCGAGCCAAGGTTGTGTTCGCAGTGAAACCACCAGTTAGGTAGTCATGCATGATGATGGGAGTGTTGATTTCTTTGGCAAATTCTGCCCTCTCCATCATTTGCTCGCAAGTAGGAGCGGTTACGTTGAGGTAGTGACCTTTAACTTCGTTAGTTTCTGCTTGAGCTTTCTCAATGGCTTCTTGGACAAAGAGGAAGCGGTCACGCCAGCGCATGAAGGGCTGTGAGTTGATGTTCTCGTCGTCTTTGGTGAAGTCTAAACCACCACGCAAACACTCATAAACTGCCCGACCGTAGTTTTTCGCAGAGAGACCTAGTTTTGGCTTAATTGTACAACCGAGTAGTGGACGACCATACTTGTTTAATTTATCCCGCTCTACGGTAATACCGTGGGGAGGTCCTTGGAAGGTTTTAATTAGGGCTACGGGGAAACGTAGGTCTTCTAGACGCAACGCTCTTAGGGCTTTGAAACCAAAAACGTTACCCACGATGGAGGTGAGTACGTTGGTTACTGACCCTTCTTCAAATAAATCTAAAGGATAAGCAACAAAGCAAAAATATTGATTGTCTTCACCAGGAACAGCTTCAATGTCATAGCAACGACCTTTGTAGCGGTCTAAGTCTGTTAGTCCATCTGTCCAAACAGTTGTCCAAGTACCTGTGGAAGATTCAGCCGCAACCGCAGCACCAGCTTCCTCAGGGGGAACACCTGGTTGGGGTGTCATGCGGAAGCAGGCTAGAAGATCAGTGTCTTTGGGGGTATAGTCTGGGGTGTAGTAGGTCAGGCGGTAATCTTTTACACCAGCCTGGAACCCAGAAGATGATTTTGCTTGTACCATTCTTTCTTCTCCTCCTCTAGAGGCTTATTTCTCACTACTGGTATACGAAGCGGCGTCAGCTATCACTCGAAGCGAGAAAATTGCCTGAGATCTGTAGCCAGCTTCTTTAGAATTGCTATAGCCAATTTTTTTAAGTTTGACTATTTCTATTTTGTTAAGATTTAGCTTAACACGAATTATAGATTATTTTTAACAAAAATTTTGGCATTTTTTTCATAAGAATTTGTTATTTGTTTAATCAAGAGTAAATCTCCAATTCTATAATCTTTAATTTTTGTTAAAGACAATTAAACATCGTGGATATATGTATGTATTTTTAAATAACTTTCAAGCTGAAGTCCTTACAATGCAAGCGTTTAGCCTATTTTAGGCATTATATTTACAAGCAGTAAAAGTCTTGGCAACTTAACAATTACCAAGAAAAAAAAACAATAATAAATAAAACACTTATGACATAAAATACAGCACAAGATTAGTATCAAATGCTGAATTATTTTTGATATGCCAACAAGCACTAATTTTAAATATTTGCTTTAAAAATAATTTCTTTTTGGAGCAATAAATATGTGAAAATTTGATTTTAATGACAATTAAATTAACTATTATTCTGGTGTGGAAGGAGGTCGATTTAAGGAGTGACCTTCAGGAAATAGGGACATAAGCAAGCTATTAACATAAACCTTGCCATAGACGCGCTTTTTTGGCGGGCTAGAATCAGGAGATGAGCCATTTTGTTCCGGTGCGGATTCCTCTGAAGGAGTTACAGGCGATTCTGGAGTTTCTACTTCTGGAACTAGTTGACGAGAAGTATCACCAATCAACGAACCAGGGGAAATAACTGCTTGAGCAGCAACACAGGTGTGATAAATGGTGGTTGCACTACCTATACAAGCATTAGCACCAATTTTTCCTTGACCAACAACTAAAACTCCTGCTCCCAAGATAGCGCCCGATTCAATGGCAATCGTTCCCTGATATGCTTGCACTATAACTCCCATACCAATACAGACTCCTGCATTAATTACAATCTTGCTATTGGGAGCAGCTTGTAAGATGGCTCCAGGAGCGATTGTAGCTTGCGGATTTATGGTCACATCACCACTCACATATATCTGTGAGTTATTGAGAGGTGGTACAGGGGACAAATGCATCAAGAGGTTGAAGGTTGAAGGTTAGAAGTGAGCAAAGTTGGAAGGCTGAGGTTGGAGGTTTAGACTGGACATCTGCAACCTGCAACCTGTAACCTGCAACCTCATAAACTACTTATGCTGGTCGCTGAATGATAGTCTCAATCACACGACGCTTGGCATCTGCATCGATACCTAGTAGGCGCACATACTCCCCTTGATGTTCCTCTAAGCAAGCTTCCAAGGCTGCGATAACTTGAGATTCTTGCTGGGATTCAATAGGAGTACAACTCTGCCAAGATTTGGTTTTAAAGCGACGCTTGCTAGCGTGTTCAGTGCCAACTTTTAAACCTTGCTGCAAAATAGAGCGTACTTGCTCTAGAGCTTCTGCACTCAGGTTATTAGTATTGACAAAGCCATTGCCATTGCTGCTTGCACCATTACTGTAGCTGGGTTGGTAGCTATTACTTGTACTAGCTGCTGTTGTGGTTGCTTGGGTCTTGCCGTTAGGACGTTGGATTATAGTTTCCGAAACTCGACGTTTGGCATCAGCATCAATCGCCAGTAGGCGAACATATTCTCCTTGATGTTCCTCCAAGCAAGCTGCTAAAGCTGCGATAACTTGAGATTCTTGCTCTGATTCAATGGGAGTACAAGTCTGCCAAGATTTGGTTTGGAAGCGACGCTTACTAGCGTGTTCAGTGCCAATTTTTAAACCTTGTTGCAAAATGGAGCGTACTAAATCTTGAATTTCTGCACTTAAGCCAGTGTTAGCAAAGGCACCATTGCTACTGCCATTACCATAACTGCTGCTAGCACTAGCAGAGGTACCATTAGAGGTCCCATTACTGGTAACTCGTCCCTCTGGACGCTGAATAATTTCCTCGCAAACACGACGTTTAGCATTGGGGTCAATGCCAATGAAACGCACGTATTCTCCTGCATATTCAGTCATGTAGCCTTCTAGTGCAGCCGCAATTTGGGGGGCACTGCTTCCTGTAATAGAATCACAAGACAGCCAGGACTGAGTTTGGAAGCGACGTTTATTAGCGTGTTCGGCTGTTACTTTATAACCCTGGTTTATTAGGGAGCTAATTTGGGTAACTAAGTCTGTGCTACCGTTGCTCGAAGCTCCATTGCTACTAACTGCGGCTTTAGTTGAGCTTTTGACTGGACCACTGCTACCATCGGGACGCTGAATAATTTGCTCAACAATTCGGCGCTTGGCTTTGGGGTCAATGCCAATTAGAGAGATATATTCTCCAGAGTAGGTTTTCAACAAACCCTCTAGTTGCGCAAATACTTGACTTTCATTGCTTCCCGTAATCGGACCACAACTGAGCCAGGACTTGGTTTGGAAGCGACGCTTATCGGCGTGTTCGGCTCCAATTTTATAGCCTTGTCTCAGAAGTGAACGTACCTGAGTTACTGTTTCTGGGCTTAAAACACTGCTAATCATTGACGTATCACTGCTGGCTTTCCCAGCACCATTAGAGCTAACTGATTGATTGCGAAGAGGCAAAATACAAGCCTCCTCTTCAGCGCAGCGATAACCAGCTCCCAAAGCCTCATTAATTTCCACCACATGGTGAGCAAACTTTTTGTCAGCTTCTGTGACATTGGGCAAACGGTCTGCCTGCTGCTGATTTGTGATTACTGTACCTGAGGGCACATATTTTCCGGGAGGAATCTCCACATCTTGGATTAAGGCGTGCATCATCACAATGCAACCTGCGTTCACCTTGGCATTAAAAACCGTGGAGCGAAAACCAATAAAACAGTCATCTCCCACATAGGCTGGACCGTGAATTAGTGCCATGTGAGTGATGCAGGTATTCTTACCTATCCAAACAGAATATTCCTGATTGTTATCCCCAACTATCCTGCCCTGCTCTAAACCATGAATAACAACTCCATCCTGAATATTTGTGCTCTCACCAATATGAAATGGAGTTCCTTCATCAGCTCTAATAGAAGTGCCCGGTGCTACCATGACTTTGGCACCAACATGAACATCCCCAATCACTCGCGAGAAGGAATGAACATAGGCAGTTTCATCAACTTGTGGTTCTGCTAGGTCTCCGGACCAGGGAGTTGGGGGAGCCGCTTGCTTGCGGGCTACCATTACTCTATCCTCCCAATCTAAATCCTTTTATTAATTTTTTGTGGTTGTTCGTTGTTGATGAGCTTTTCAGGCGACAACCAGCAACTGAGTACAACAAAAGTGCTAACGATAACGATATTCGTCCTTCTTGCTATAAAGTAAGTGATTCTCAACAGTTACTGTATCGATTATGCCTACAACTATGGCATCTATGGGACGTTGTTCGTTACCTCCAGGATCGGGGGCAATCGCACGACGACTGACTAACACCCACTCATCTACGCCTGCACCAACACTGTCTCCTGCAACTTCATACTTGGGTAGAACTTGCCCCTGCTCATCAATAAATTGCAACAGTAGCAATTTTATACCTCTCATTGCTGGCAGCTTGCAGGTGCTTACTACTGTCCCACGAACCTTAGCAATTTGCATTAATATTTACACTCGTCTTGGTGGTTGAGATCGAGGGTTAACTTGCTCCCTGAAAGTTTCTACTGCTTCTGTATAGCGAATTGGTAGTACGTACTCTAAGTTCTCGTGGGGACGAGCAATGATATGGGTTGATAGTACTTGACCACCGTTCACTCGCTTGATGTTATCTGTACCTGCGGCAACGGAAGCTTGTACCTCAGAAACATCACCTCGCACAATCACGGTTACTCTTCCGGTACCAATCTTCTCGTAACCAACTAGGGTAACGCGGGCTGCTTTGACCATAGCATCGGCGGCTTCCACAACTGCTGGAAAACCAAGAGTTTCAACCATTCCCACTGCAATTGACATTATTCTGCTCTCCTATAGTTATCAATAAATTGGGTTTGTATCTGATGGTGTCTCAATACAAACCACAAAGCATTAGCACTAGTATGTTCGGAACTGCTCAACTTCTTCTGTATAGCGAATTGGCAGCACATACTCTAGGTTCTCGTGGGGACGAGCAATGATATGGGTTGATAGTACTTCACCACCATTGACTCGGTTCGCGCTATCTATGCCTGCTGAAACGGAAGCTTGTACTTCAGAAACATCACCCCGCACAATCACGGTTACTCTTCCGGTACCAATCTTTTCGTAACCAACTAGGGTAACACGAGCTGCTTTGACCATAGCATCGGCGGCTTCCACAACTGCCGGAAAACCACGAGTTTCAATCATTCCTACTGCAATTGGCATTATTGTCTTCTCCTGTAATCGTTAATAATTTGGTCCGTAGGTTATTCGCTCTCTATCTGGATACAGACGATTAAGGGTTAATTTTCTTGAGAAAACCCCTTGATTTTTATATCTTTTAGCGCCACTGGCATTTTTCCCATATCCCTCTAGGCAAGCAAACTAAACTGTTCAAATAGAGTTACAGAGAAGTTGACATCGGGTTGTCTGAGTAATCAAAGCGATCAAACCCGATGGGAGCTTTAGCTGACTGCAAAACAGTTATGACTAAGACACAACCTCCCAGCGGTAGTACTCCCAACCACTGGCCAACTCTGCAAGGAAAACAGTTGATTTATTTGATCCTTAAAAAATCATAAATAAAGCTGGTGCCTTTGACAATATAAATGTTGATGATATTTACAAATTGAACAGTTAATAAAAATTAATACCTAGGGCGATGATTTCCCGCCTCCCACAAAAAATGCCTTGGCTTCACTGAATGGTTCAGAGTGCTTTATAATCTCTTTAGAACTTACGTAGGGATCAAATATTTTTTCAGGTCAGTGCCATCAGGTAGCGGTGAAGGCAATAAATTCAAGAATGAGTATTTGCTCACTCTCGTGTTAAATGCTGATGCCCTCCAACTTCCCCCAGAAAAAATTCTGCTGTATTTAGTTTGAGTGCAACTAGCATTAATGCAGGGGCAGGCTACATGGGCTTAGCTACCTTGTTTCTTGCTATTGCTGGTTGATGGCACGTCAGCTAATATTTTCAGCTTCACCTAGAGTGCAGGGCGATTTGCTGTTATTAGTTTGAGGCTTTATAAATGTTTTTTACCGTTACTTTTTAAGTATAGCAAGATTAAAACACTCTCTCATTCAATGTTTTTATCAATCTCATAATTATTAGTTTTAACCAGCTTCAACTAGATAAAACTAAACCAATCGTAGCCAATAAATTATTGATTTTAAGAAAAAAACTCGGTTTCATGTTGTTATTTCAAGGGCAATTTAAATGACAGATTTTTTGCTCCAAGTGTGTTGGTTTATACCTTGCTACGGATTGCTTGGTGCACTTTTGACTCTACCTTGGTCTTTGGGATTAATACGTAAGACAGGACCTAGACCAGCAGCTTATATTAATATTCTGGTAACCTTTATTGCCTTTATTCACGGCTCTATAGCCTTCAGTCAAATCTGGCAACAAGAGCCAATCCAGCTAAGTTTTAATTGGTTGCAGGTGGCAGATTTAAACCTTGCCATTGCCATCGAAATTTCTCCAGTAAGTTTAGGGGCGATGGAAGTGGTTACGGGTTTGATTTTGCTAGCTCAGCTTTATGCCTTAGGCTACATGGAAAAGGACTGGTCTTTGGCTCGTTTCTACGGCTTGATGGGATTTTTTGAAGCTGCCTTAAGCGGCATTGCTTTAAGCGATTCCCTATTATTGAGTTATGGCTTGCTGGAGATGTTGACCCTCTCTAGCTATCTGCTAGTGGGTTTTTGGTATGCTCAGCCTCTGGTGGTAACGGCAGCCAGGGATGCTTTTTTAACTAAACGAGTGGGCGATATTATCCTGCTGATGGGTTTAGTTGCATTATCTAGCTACGGGGAAGGTTTAACTTTCAGCCAGTTGGAGAAGTGGGCAGAAACATCGCCTCTACCAGCCCTAACTTCAGCCCTCTTAGGTTTATCACTTATTGCTGGTCCTTTGGGTAAGTGTGCCCAATTTCCTCTCAACCTGTGGCTTGATGAGGCGATGGAGGGACCAAATCCGGCGGGAATTCTGCGGAACTCGGTTGTGGTTTCCATGGGTGCTTACGTTTTGATTAAACTGCAACCAGTGTTTAGTCTTTCTCCAGTTTCCGCAGATGCTCTAATTATTATCGGTAGCGTCACCGCAATTGGAACATCTTTGATGTCCATTGCCCAGATAGATATCAAGAGAACACTTTCCCACTCCACCAGCGCCTATCTAGGCTTAGTCTTTATCGCCGTTGGTTTAGGACACGTAGACATTGCCTTCTTGCTCTTATTCTGCCATGCGATTTCCAAGGCACTGCTGTTTATGAGTATTGGCTCAATAATTTTGAGTACTAGCTGTCAAAATGTTACTGAGATGGGCGGTTTAGCTTCAAAAATGCCCGCCACCACCTGTGCTTTTGTAGTTGGTAGTGCAGGATTAGTGGCAATTTTGCCCATGGGTATGTTTTGGGCAATGGAGCGCTGGTTCAATGGTTTGTTGGCAGTTGATTGGTGGTTGTTAGCGATTTTGATGTTTGTCAATGCCCTGAGTGCGGTCAATTTAACCCGCGTCTTCCGCCTGGTATTTTTAGGTCAGCCTCAACTCAAAACCCGTCGTGTGGTAGAAGTTCCTTGGGCGATGGCATTGCCAATGGTGGTGCTAACGGTACTTACTTTACTCGCACCTGCAGTACCCCAAGGCTGGATTCTTTGGCTTAGTCCTGTAGCTCCTCTATCTGAACCCTATCCTGAGGTTACCAATTTTGCCACACCCCTAATTATTGCCTCTGGAGTTTTGGGTTGTGTATTTGGTTTCGCCATAGAATTACGTCGAGCATGGGCTAGACCAACTCAATTCTACCTCCGTTTCTTCCAGGATTTATTGGCATACGATTTCTATGTGGAACGCCTCTATCAAGTTACGGTAGTTTGGACAGTGGCTTTCCTCGCCAAATTTTCCTCTTGGCTTGACCGTTACATAGTCGATGGCGCTGTTAATTTAGTGGGTTTAGTGACCATTTTTGGTGGTAATACCCTCAAATATAATGTCTCCGGTCAGTCTCAGTTTTACCTACTGACAATATTAATTGGAATGGGCTTACTGTTGTGGTCAGTTGTCAGTGGTCAATGGTCTGTAATGGTTGATTATTGGTCATCGGTGATTGGTTAGAAACTCAAACACAAAAGATTTTAGTTAGCAAAGAACAAGAAGGAGAAACAACTGCCCATGCTTAGCACCTTTATCTGGATACCAATCTTAGGTGCGATCATTCTCAGCCTACTGCCAGCGAGCACAACTGCCAAGCGTTGCCGCGATATTACCATTGTTGTCGCTGCTGGTGTTTTGCTGTGGACACTTTGGCTGGCGATTCAATTTGACCCTAGCAGTGTACAAATCCAATTTGAGGAAAATCTACCCTGGATTGACTGGTTGGGTTTGAACTATCACCTGGGTTTGGATGGCTTATCTTTACCTCTAATTTTCCTCAATAGTTTACTGACTCTCCTAGCAATTTGTTGCAGCAGTAAAACCATTGCACGACCTAGATTTTACTTTGCTCTGCTACTGCTACTGAGTGCAGGTGCTGCTGGTGCTTTTTTGGCACAGGACTTACTACTATTTTTCCTCTTCTATGAAGTGGAAATCATTCCTCTTTATTTCCTAATCGCGATTTGGGGAGGAAAACGTCGTGGTTATGCAGCAACCAAATTTCTCTTGTACACAGCAGTATCGGGCTTTTTTGTTCTCGCTGCCTTTTTAGGATTGGTTTGGCTAACGGGAGTATCGAGTTTTGACTACGAAATGCTTCGTTCCCAATCTCTACCTCTGGGTACCCAATTAATTCTGCTGGGGGGATTAATTGTTGGTTTTGGCATCAAAATTCCCTTTTTCCCTTTCCACACGTGGCTACCAGATGCCCACGTGGAAGCTTCTACACCCATTTCTGTCCTGCTTGCTGGGGTGCTATTGAAGTTGGGAACCTACGGCTTACTCAGATTTTGCGTCGGCTTATTCCTAGAGGGATGGGTATTTCTGGCTCCTTGGCTAGCCACATTAGCTGCTATAAGTGCCTTGTATGGTGCTTCCTGTGCAATTGCCCAGCAGGATATGAAGAAGGTGGTTGCCTACTCCTCCATTGCTCACATGGCATACATTCTTCTAGCTGCGGCGGCGGCAACTCCTTTGAGTTTAATGGCTGCTGTTTTTCAAATGGTGAGTCATGGTCTAATTTCGGGCTTACTATTTATCCTGGTGGGTACGGTTTACAAAAAAACTGGTACTCGCGATGTGAATGCACTCGAGGGTTTACTCAATCCTGAGAGAGGTTTACCGATTACTGGCGGTTTAATGATACTGGGTGTGATGGCAAGTGCGGGTATTCCTGGTATGGTGGGATTTATTGCTGAATTCTTGGTTTTTCGAGCCAGTTTCCCCATTTTCACCTGGCAGACTATTCTCTGTATGATTGGCACTGGTTTAACTGCGGTTTACTTCCTGCTAGTCATTAATCGGGTTTTCTTTGGTCGCCTGAAACTAGAATTGGCAAGTTTGCCCCAAGTCAGTTTTTCAGAACATCTGCCTGCTTTGGTGCTGATGAGTTTAGTTTTTGTTCTGGGCATTCAACCAGCTTGGGTTGTACGCTGGAGCGAAGCACAAACTACTGCAATTATTCTCCAAGACTCGCAATTATTGAGTCAGAAACCAGAAGCAAATATCAGTGAAACTTTTTTAGATTCTAATTTAACCACTAATATTTCTATCCCATCATGGTCAGCACGACAATAGAACCTTCTCAACATCCTTTAGCTAAGTATATCCATCGTCTGGAATCGGGAGATGCTCTCCTGGAAGATTCTCCCCGGAATGTTTTGGAAGTGGTAGGTATTCTCAAAAGCTATGGCATTGTCCTCGATGCTTACTCTCGCAACCTAATTTACACCTCTGAGCATCAATTTTTATTCCTCTTCCCCTTCTTTAAATACTTTAATGGGGAATTCTCTGTCGCTAAATTACTACATCATTGGTGGCATGATCGCATTAACTTCGAGTATGCGGAATATTGTATGAAAGCCATGTTTTGGCATGGTGGTGGTGGTTTAGATGCCTATCTTGATACACCAGAATTCTTAGCTGCGGCAGAGAAAGCGATTGGTGCAAAATGGAAAGGTAACTTATTAATGCTGGGATTGCACAAGGGTTTCAAGGATTTCTTGCCTGAACAGGTGCGACAGATGGCATACTACAGTGGTTTGGGTCAATTCTGGCGTGTGATGAGTGATATGTTCATCACTCTTTCTGACAGATATGACCAGGGAGAAATTAAAACTATTCCCCAGGTAGTAGAACATATTCTCAATGGTTTAGTAGAGGCGGCGGCACAACCGATTACCTATAAGGTTGAGATTAGGGGTGAGGTGTATGAGTTGATTCCCGAAACTGCGGGTATAACCTTTTTAGCAGATACCGCAGTTCCCTACGTGGAGGCAGTTTTCTTCCGGGGTACCCCTTTTCCCGGAACTATTTCCTACAACGCCCAAGCATACCAAATTCCCTACGACCAAAGCATATTTTCCTATGGCGCTTTGTATGCAGATCCTCTGCCTATCGGTGGTGCGGGTATTCCTCCTACCCTATTAATGCAGGATATGCGCCATTTTCTGCCAGACTATCTGGAAAAATTATATCTTGAAGAAGGACGAGGTATGGACGATGTACGGGTAAAAATTTGCGAAACCTTCCAGAAATCTATGTATTGTGTCACCACAGCAGCGATTACAGGTTTGGCACCCCATCCTTTGACCACTCAAGATCCAGAAGAGCAAAAAGCCAATCGTGTTTACTTACAAGGTTGGATGAATCGCTTTTTGACATCGCGATTGGTGATGGTAAATAGCTAATGCGATAGTGTTTTGGTTGATGGTTAATTGTTGATTGGAGCAAGGGGTGTTTTTTTTAGTAATAGGTCTGGGAATATAGCCAAAATTTAGCTAATTTCAGTGCCTAAAAACAAATCTAGCACTAGGTGTTTAGATTAGGAAACGGTCGAAAATTGCTAACCTTTTTGAGTCTGATTTCACTCTAGTGTCTCTTGCTCTCTCAAGCTTATTGCGTCCAATTCAAAGCATTATCAGGCAGAACTAACTGTACCTTGGAAAATAACCCAAGAGAGGAAAAAGTTAGCAGTAAAAATTGCTAGTAGGGCAGTAACTACTGCTGTGGTGGTGGATTGTCCTACTCCTTTGGCTCCTCCAGTGGTTGTTAATCCCCAACTGCAGCCAATAATCGCCACTAGGGAACCAAAAACTACTGCTTTGAGCATAGCGCTAAATAAATCCCAAACCTGGAGAAAGTTGCGGGCGGAATCAAGAAACTCAGCGTAGGAAAGATTGTAGATCGCAGAGGCAACTAATAAACCACCTAGCATTCCTGTAATGAGAGACAAAATGGTGAGGATAGGTAGCATGATGCAGCAGGCGAGCAGGCGGGGCACAACTAGGTAGTCAATGGGGTCTGTTTTGAGTACGTAGAGGGCATCTATTTGCTCTGTAACGCGCATGGTTCCAATTTCCGCTGCAAATGCCGAACCAACTCTTCCCGCCAAAACTACGGCTGTTAAAACGGGTGCTAACTCTCGCGCTAGAGCAAGTGCTAATACTCCACCCACAACCTCAGGAACACCAAAATTAATAAATTCCCGCGCCACCTGAATCGTAAATACCATACCGACAAAACCAGCAGTTAGTAGGGCGATACCGAGAGATTCTGGTCCTGCCATTGCCATTTGTTCCATGGTGTTGCGCCAGTGTATTTTCAATCTAAAAATATGAAAAATTGCTTGCCCTCCCAGGAAAATAGCTTCAATGAGGCGTTTAATCCACGAATTAAGGCTAGCGAAGGGAGAAGTTTTATATGCCATAGTTTTGCTTGGGGGATTGGGGAAATGGGAAGCAGGGGAAGCAAGGAGATTAACGGATTGGGTGCCCTCGGAGGTAAAGTTTGTTTTTTCGTTCTCACTAGATTGAGAAATTATCACTTTTTTAAAAACATATTCTGGAGAGGTTTCGCAGTTGGGTAATTGTACATAACTGCGAATCTTGACAAGAACTGCTAAAATTTCTTACTGACCTTGAAGATTTACAGCAATTTCAGTTGTATCTACTAGCAAGGTGCTATGAGGAGCCGACTGAGTTTGATTCTATTCTTGACCCCGTTGCTATCTAAACAAAGAATGCAATTTACTGTGTTTAAGCCTATTTTTTCCCTTAATGGTGTGGTTGCAATTGCTAGTTTACTGTGTACTGGAGCTATAATTACCCCTCCTGCCACAGCGCAAATTGAACAGCCTCTAGTCATTAGCCAACGCAACAATGATGAGCTAATCAACGAATTGCTCAAGCAGGGAGGCGAATTGGTTGATGCTAATGACTATGCAGGGGCGATTAGCATTTACCAACAAGCAGCATCTCTAGACCGAGAAAACCCATCGATTTTTTCTGGAATTGGTTATGTTCATACTTTGCAACGTGACTACGCTGCCGCAGCACGTGCCTATCGCCAAGCAGTGGAACTAGAACCCGATAGTGAAAAATATTACCATGCCCTTGCCTATAGCTTGGCGCAAGCAGGAGATTATAATAATGCAGCTGTTGCCTATCGCTATGCATCTCAACTTGAACCCAAAAATATTCGTAACTATGCTGGATTGGGCGTAGTTTTATTGCGCCAGGGAGATTATCAAGGAGCGATTGATGCCTACCAGAGGGTACTTGCCATTGATCCGAAAAATGGCGATGCTCAAGGAGTAATGGCAACGGCTTTAATCCAACAAGGGCGTAACCAGGAGGCGATTGAACTACTGGAGAAAGCAGCTCAACAATCACCTCGTAGTAGTACTGTACTGCTCCAATTAGGCAGAGCATTACTCAATCAGGGTGAGACAAATCGCGGTTTAGCAACTTTGCAAAGAGTAGCAGGCATTGAACCCAATAACCCCAGGGTACATTTCCATATTGGCAGAATTCTCCAGTCACAGGAAAATTTTGTGGGGGCGTTGCGCGCTTACCAAAAAGCCACTTCTTTGGAGCCAGATTTTGTAGCAGCCCAAGCCAATATGGGTGAGGTGCTATTAGCCCAAAATAATTATTTGATGGCAACTGTTGCCTACAGGCGTTTGATAGAAATTGCTCCTGATGCTCCTGGGGCTCACTATAATTTAGCTTTGGCACTTAATGGTAGACGCAGGTATTTTGATGCGATTGCTGCTGCAGAAACAGCCCGGGAACTATACCGCACCCAGGATGACTCTGAAGGGTTGAAGCGGGTGGAAAAGTTACTTGAGCAATTACGAGAAGAGCGCTGATAATTTGCACTAATGTGGGCAAATCTGCTGCTCAGACATTGAGTTTTTGACAATCAAGGATGTTAGCCAGCTGGAAATTTTGGTAATTCTAGAAATAGTAAGAAAGTCAGCTTTGCTATTAATTTCTAGAACAATTATCAGTTCAATTCCATGTTTCTTGCAATCGTCAAAGGTTTGCCCACAAACTTTCTTAAGTACTTTAGTCTTAGCTTTGCAATCGCACTAGTGAACATAGTTTGTTCCACAACGGAATAAGTATTAATATCCCAAGTATCTGATTCTAATTCTCAAATCCAATCAGTTACAGACTCACAAGAATTAAAAACTTTTGATATTGCCGTAATTCCCTGGCAAGATGATGAAGCGCAAAAGGAAAAAATTTCGCTTTTTATTAAAAACGAATTTCAGTAATCCGTAGTAGCCACAAAAAACTTTAATATAACTAATTAGCAAATATACAAATAATTTTGTCCACTTAATTAAGCAGGCTACTTCTGATTTTTAACTACAGTTGAATCTGAGTCACAGCTATATTACCTGAAAAACATACATCCACATCAGTTCCCCGATCGCGATCACGTTGGGCGTATACTCCTTGGTAATAGTATAAATCCCCTTCAATTCGATAATCTACAGGTAGGGGACTAATACTGGGTGGGCAAAAAACAATTTCTGGTTCTGTTGCATCAGGTGGTAAGTGGGGTAAATTCACATTCCAGAAGCTACCGGAGGGAAGAGGACGAGAGAATAAATCTTCTAGTACTTTAGCTGTCCAACGAGTGGCGACTTCCCAATCTATCACCAAAGGTTTTTTAATCCAGTGGGAAATCGCGATTCCTGGAATTCCGTGCATCGCTGCCTCTCGTACTGCCGCCACTGTACCAGAAATATAAACATCTACGCCTAAGTTTCCCCCTGCATTAATCCCTGAAAGCACCCAATCGACTGAGGAATTAATCTGGGTAATCGCTAGCCTGGTACAGTCTGCAGGTGTCCCATGTACAGCATATTCGGTGTCTGAACGACTTTCTAGAAGTAGGGGTTTGTGGGTGGTAACTTGGTGTCCACAACCAGAATGGTGTTCTTTGGGTGCAACGACAATAGCTTTACCTGATACAGCCTCTTGCAAGGCGCGAATTCCTGGTGCATCAATGCCGTCGTCGTTGGTAAGAATTAGATTCATTGAAAGTGAGGGTTTTTGCGATCTTGATACAAGCAAAGTATAACTAGACTTTGAGGCTATTAAGCTGCTATTTCCTTAGCAGATTCAGTTTTTAAAGCAGCATAAGCCCTAGCTGCACAATTGGAGTTTCGTCGTCCTATTATGATCATTCAAATCGTTTCTAGGGATTTAAGGAAGTGATTAACTACAAGGATTTTGTTCCCTAAACTACAAAAAATAACAGCCTCCCATACTCTAAGCAGTCTTGATCAAAACTTTTCAATTAAGGGCTTTAAGTCCATCTGATGGAGGAGGGAAATCCAACGATTAAGAACAATTTGAAATCGCCGTTTCATATACTCATTTGATAAGTCCAGTTGTCCCCCTGTAATAACCGTTCGTGCCATTAAAAATAGGGTGGCTAAGGCATGTTCCTCAATGCAATATTGCAAACTATAGTTACTGACACCCTGTTGTACTAATGCAGCATGGTAGGTTTGGAGTAAAGTTTTAATTTCATCGCGTTCGTAGGACTGAAGATTGCCTGCAATCAGATAAGCCAGATCAAAAATTCCTCGACCCAAGGTTGTGGTTTGCCAGTCAATGATAGTTGGTTCCAATCCAGTGCTAATTTGGGAATCGGCTTGAGGCTTTTGGGAAGCCAAAAACACGTTATCTAGACGAAAGTCGCCATGAACTATTGTCCGGGGCGACTGAGCAAAGTGATCTCGAATGGCGTTGAGGCGATCGCCAAAGTCCACCCCTATGTTTAAGAACCAATCAGGCAAACTGTCAGCAAAACGGATGATGAATTCGTCCCAGGAACGTCGATAAAGAGGTTCTAAATCGGGGCCTTGGTTAAAGTTTGGTAGCCAATCCAGTGTATCTAATTTGGGATTTTCCCACCATTGAGCATGGAATTTAGCCAAATGTTTGAGAATCTGCTGGGCTTCTGGCAGAGTGCAACCCACTTCTTGACTCTGTGGGGTGCCCAGGTCTTCAATCAAGAGAATATAATCACCTGAGGTTTGATCAAACTGACTGTAGTATCGAGTTGGAGTGCGGAGTGCTGTTTGTCCAGCAATTTCCTCGTAAAACCGTACTTCCCGTTCATAAACCCCCATTGTTGTCATTAACTGACGAACGTTTGGGTTTGCGGCAGGTAGTTTGACAATCACAGAGGTAGGGCGAGAATCAGGCACAGAGCTGGGCAAGCCATCTAAAATACTAACTTCAGGGGAATTGTATTGGAGAGTGAGACGTGCCAACTGACTGCTGAACCCTCCGTGTTGACTCAAGGGGACAACGGTTAATGCAATAACTAAGCTATCCTGGCCAGTATTCTGGAAGGCAAGATTGAGCCATTGGGGAGTAATCTCGTGAAAATCGCTCGGTATTTTGATTGTGTTCATCGAAAAAAAGGGTTGGTAAGGGGCAAGATGGCAACCCCTGTCAATTCATGCAAGGGGAGGAATCTTCCTCCTTGTACCATTTTGCTAAAGTTATGAGAGAGATATAGCTTTTGACACTCCCTGCCCCAGAAGCGGTCAGACTCCGCGTCGCTGCAAAGGAACGCTGACCAAGAGAGGGCGAGGCTTTAGACCCAAATTTTTTGGTAACATCCAAGACCAGCCTGTTAAATGACCCACCAGCTCTTGAGTGAAAGAGTAAAGTATTTTTCCTAATCGAATTCTTAACTCATCTTTATTCAAAAATATAAGCCAAGCTAGAGCATTTTTGAAATATTACCATAATCTTTCAATCGGATTTACCTCTGGGCAATAAGCTGGCTGGAATAATAAAATGTGGAGAGTGAGCGCTGTTTTGGGAGACCTCTGTTAGTTTAATCATGGCTCTCACCACTCCTCTCCCCATCCTTACCTCAATCAAGCGTCTCTATCCTTGTTTTGGCTACTTTTGCCTAATAGATAGGCCTTTAGACGTGGGGTTGCTTTCTCTCAGGCTCCTGACGTTAAACCATATTGGAAAGCTGTTCAATCTCCTCAACTAGTTGATCAAATTCCAGATCATCGGAATTGGTTTGAGAGGATTGCTCAGTGGGTTCAGCAGGTAACGAGTGTTGCACATCTTCAGGAATACCGACTATATGTTGAGCCAAGGAAGAGATCGTCGGATAATCCCAAATCAGCGTAATATCAATCTCGATGTCTAGCCAATCTTCTAAATCCGCCACTAAGGTTGCAGCAGTCACTGACTCTAGACCCAGTTGTACAAAAGATGTTGTGCAATCCACAGCAGAATTAGCCCCATTACTCTCAAAATTAAATTGTTGTGCAAACCAATTTTGGAGCCAGTGCTCAACTTCAGCGACACTGACGGTCACAGAATTGCCCGGAGTGGAACTCGTCTGCAATTGAGTCTGCAACGCATCGTTATTGAGAGTATCATCCCTTACTGTGCGAGTGCTTACAGAATTGGGTGATACAGAAGCAACACTTCCAGCGATAGGTTCAGGATTACTGGAGGAGTCAAGGCGAGTGGAAGAAATGTCGCGCCGCAGGATTGGGTCTAGTTCTGTGGCTTGGTTTAGACCTGTTTGCTCAAAGTCTCCAATTTCTGATCCCAACTGAGCACCGAGCTGATCTAGTGTATCAACTCTGAGCAGAGAAGCTTCCCGAGGAGTAGCTTTGAGATTGAGATCGATCAGCTGCTGTAAGGACTCTTCACACCAAGCAATTGCAGGCTGTCCCTGTAAGGTTGATTTCAGTTGATCATTGGATTGAAAATAATGTCGGGTGATCGCTAATACCAATAGTTTAGCTGTAATTTCCCCAATTAAGAGGTGGCTATAGCGCAAAGCAGTAATGGCATCGTTATGGAAAGCTGCTGTCGGGGTATTTTGTTGACTTGTAATGGCTGCGGCAACGCTTTGGAGTCGCTCGGCCAAATCCGGTGCATTGAATTGATTGCACAAAAGAGTTTGCAAAGCTTCTCCCTGTTTGACTACCCTCGCGCCCAAATGCATGGTCAAGGTTTCTGTCGGACCTTCAAAAATGCGAATACCTCGGGCATCTCGAAAAATCTGAGCGACAGGATTGTTCTCCATATAGCCACGACCTCCTAATAGCTGCATGGCATCATCAACAATCTGCCCCAGCATTTCGGGCACAATGATTTTACAAGTGGTGTAAAGCTCTTCAGGAACAGCTTCTGACCCATCGAGTAAAGTAGCGGTGGTGTGAATTAAGGCTTTGGCAGCAGAAATTTTGGCAATGTGTTCCGAAAGACGCAGGCGGGTGAGAGGATTATCCAACAATCGACCTGTGGAAACATGGCGACGTTGGGCATAGCGATGCATTAGGTGTACACAACGCTTCATGGCACCCAAACTAATGGCTGCTAAGCACAACCGGGTAAACATCATGGCATCTTGGGCAACTTCCATGCCAGCTCCCCTTTTTCCCAGTAAATGCTGGTCATTGACGAGAATATTCTCTAGGTAGGTTGTATTCTGTACCATACCTCGCAGGCCCATTGTGACTGCTTCAGGTCCAGTGCGCAGGCCAGACATACCCTGACGAATCACAAAACCACTGATGCCGATTGCCTGTCCCCTTGGATCAAGATGTTGTACAAAGACATTGATCATACCTGACCAAGCTGCAGAGCCACTCCAAATCTTGGTTCCGTTTAAGCGCCACTGGTTTTTACTGCCAGAGCTAGATTCAGGGGTAGCAGTGGCGGCGATCGCTCTAGGATTAGAGCCTGCCCCAGGTTCGGTCAAACCAAAAGAGGCTAGTTCTCGTCCTTGTGCCAAAATTGGCAAGAGTGTTTCTCGCAGTTCGGGTTGGCTGTAGCGCTGAATAGGCCGAATTCCCAGGGCATTGTTCATGACAACAAAAACCCCAAGACTCAAATCAATAGCGCCCACTTGCTCTAAAACCCGAACAAAGTCTTGATTAAGCAGCGCACGTCCACCATACTCTTCCGGAACTTGCAGACCCAAAATCCCCTGATTGCCAAAGTCGAGTACAACATAGGGGGGAATACAACGTCGCAGATCCATTAATTGTGAATTTAAGCGATCATGACCATAGCGACGCAGCCAATCAATAATTTGATCAGCACGTTGAGAACTCACACTTGAACTCACAGCTTGATTAACCTCAATTCCCTCAGTTCCTATTTCACTACCAACTGCATCACTTGCAACTGACTCAGCTTGATCCGTTGCGGAACTAACCTGAAAACTAGCAGGGATAACAGGATTGATCTGGCTACTATCTTGAGTGTCCGATGAAGTGACAGGAACAACTCCTAGTGTGCCAGAGCTAATACTTGGATCAAAATCTCCGATGTAAGAGACCTTGAGATAATTAAGATCGCCACTGAGAAAACGATCTCGGCAAGCACGACGCTGAATCTTCCCGCTTGAAGTTTTTGAGAGGTTACCAGACTTCAGCAAAGCAATAATTTGAGTTTGTAGCCCCTGGCTATCGGATACTGCAGAACGAATAGCGGTAATCACTGCTTCTAAATCCTGATTTTGCCATTGGCGTTTAACTTCAGCTAGTACCACAAGTTGCTCAACTTTACCGGTTTCCAGGGTAAAAGCAGCACAGCAGTCGCGACGTAGCAACGGATGGCTGCAATTCACTACATATTCAATATCTTCAGGATAATAATTATCCCCATGCACAATAATCAAATCCTTAAGGCGACCTGTGACAAATAGCTCTCCTCTTTTGAGAAAGCCCAAATCTCCAGTTCGTAAATAGGGACCTTCGTTAGTATCGCTTAAATAAGCCTGGAACGTACCCTTGGTTGCCTCTGGATTGTTCCAATAGCCTTGAGCCACACTGGGACTGGTTACCCAAATTTCCCCAACTGTCTGGTCTCCACAACGGGTAAGAGCGACAGGATCGACAATCTCTACTCCTGCTACCACATCTGGGTAACCACAACCCATTACAGTTCTCACCCTAGCAGTTTCGGCTCCTGCTTCTACTACCTGGTTCTGTTCTAAGGCTTTTGCATCCAGCACGCATTGGGTTGGTTCGGCAGGACTCCGCTTAGCAGTAACCAAGAGAGTAGACTCAGCTAAACCATAGGAAGGAAAGAAGGCACTATTGCGGAATCCACAGGGCGAAAATACACGGACAAAATCTGCTAGGGTCTCAGCACGAACTATCTCTGCACCTGAACTGGCCACGCGCCAACCACTGAGATCGAGTTGAGAGATTTGTTCAGGTTTAATCCGGTCAATGCAGTGGTTATAGCCAAAGTTAGGGGAAGCACTGTGAGTAGCGCCATAGTGAGAGATAGCTCGTAGCCAGCAAAACGGGTTTTTTAAGAAAGCAAACGGCGAAATCACAAAGCTAGGAATGCCGCAATATAGGGGCTGAAGCAACCCATCCACAAGGCCATAGTCGTGGTAATAAGGCATCCAAGTCACTGATACACTTGTGGAGTCGTAGCACCATAGGTTGATGTTGCTTTTGCAGTTGGCAAGTAAGTTTTGGTGAGTTATCTTAACTCCTTTTGGGGTTGCAGTAGACCCGGAAGTATATTGCAAGTAAGCAAGATTATCTTCTAGAACAGATCGCTCCTGCCAGTCTATGCTTGTCTCCGTCACAAGACCTTCCATAGAAGTTTGCATAGAGGCCTGTAACTTATCAGTGGCAATCACAGATAAGCCAAAAGAATTGTTAGTGTTGATACCTTGACCTATACCGTTTCCTTGACCATTCCCCTCCCTATAATGATCCGCATCCGGATCACCATTGCTTGTGGCATGGCTATCTGAATCGATCGAGAGTAACCCAGTCAAAAAGTCAACCTGCTCTGAAGTTGTTAACAATAAACTAGCTTGTGAATCTTTAATAATGGAATGAAGCCTTGGCAGGGTTCTTTTGAGCGATCGTTTGTCTGGCAGAGGAACTGGAATTGCAATCACGCCCTCGTAAAGGCAGGCACAAAAAGCAACAATAAAATCCAAACCTGGACGGTAAAGCAACAAAGCTCGTTCTCCATAACTTTTTAGGTTATGGAGGGTCATAGCTACAATTCGAGCTCGCTGATCGAGTACTTGATAAGTCAGCGGTTGTGTTTCACGCTGGCCATTTTCTAAGAAAGTATAAGCAATTTGGTTCGGAGTGAGCTGAGACCTTAATCTCAAAATTTCTCCCAAAGTTTTTGTCTTCTCTAAGCTTTGATCCAACGCATTAACCCTCAGGTACTTCTAAGATATGGTTTTAGTGTTGCCATATTATTCCATATTTGTCAGTCCAGCACATCTGACGGTTTCCATGCCCAAAAACCTCTGCGCATTGAGCCTTTTGGGTCAAAATATCCAAGTCGGTTATCTCACCAACACAGGCCAATACTGCATTTCTGGCACAATCAAAGAAATATGGTAGGATTAAACTTTATCAGGTAGTGTCGTAAAACCCTCGTCTTTTAAGCGAGGGATATCAGACACG
>CAZWGS010000065.1:0-27393 GCA_964633315.1 uncultured bacterium
GAAAGTACCGATAAATTCAGCAATTAAAGCTTTCCAATTCATTAGTTCTATACTTAAGATATAAAATTTTGGCTTGATGAAATTTGTCTGTGCAAAATAGAGTTTTAGATTCTGCAATTATTTTTAATGCAGTATCGTGAAAACTAACCTAAGAATATCTTGATCAGATTAAGCCATCAAATTGTTGCATAAATTGTTTGCCACCTGGCATAAAGTTTAGTTGAACCTCCCTGCGCCTGAGACGCGGGATTCTTACCCAATGAGTTGCTAAACTACTGTTAACACAGGCTCAGTCTTACACTCAGGCGATAAGCTTACAGGATGTTCCAGTCCCAAGATCCGCAAACCCTCCATCATGATGTTTTTAGCTGCATTTACATCTCTATCATGTTGTGCACCGCAGCTATGACATTTCCAACTTCTAATATCTAGTGGCATACTTTCTATCTTATGTCCACAGTTACTACAAGTTTTTGATGAAGGAAAAAATCTATCAATCTCTTGATACACTTTACCTAACTCTTTGGCTTTATAACTCAACATAGTTAAGAACATTCCCCAACCTACTTGATGTATAGCTTTGGAGAGTTTATGGTTTTTTATCATACCTCTGATATTGAGATTCTCTACACAAATGATTTGGTTTTCATCTACTATTTTGCGAGATAGTTTGTGTAAGAAATCTTCTCTAGAGTTAGTGATCCTTTGATGCAATTTAGCTACTTTTAATTTAGCTTTAGTCCTATTCTTACTGCCTTTCTTTTTTCTACAAAGCTTTTGTTGTTTAACTTTTAAGTTGTGCTCATGTTTGTTGAACCACTTAGGATTATCTACCTTGTCACCATCCGATGTAATCAAATAGTTAGCTAACCCCACATCTAATCCTATAGCTTTTCCTTCTGTGCAAGTCTCAGGATAGTCCAATCCATTATCATACAGAACACAAGCATAGTATTTGTTAGTACAATCCTTAGATATAGTTATTGTACGCAACTTATGATTAATCTTTTTGGTAATTTTAGCTTTAACTAATCCAATCTTAGGAATTTTTAAGTAATTCCCTTCTTTTAACTTTACATTCTGAGGATAGGAAATACTCTGTTTTCCATGCTTTGACTTGAATCTTGGCTTTCTTGCTCTACCTTCAAAGAAATTTTTGTAAGCAACACTAAGATTTAATGCTACTACTTGAAGACATTGACTATAAGTTTCCTTAAGCCATTTAGTGTCTTCATCCTTTTTTAGTTCTGGTAATAGAGATTGTATTTGATTTCTAGTGAGTACTTTACCAGTTTCTTTGTATGTAGTCTCACAAAGATTAAGACTGTAATTCCAAAACCAACGTAAATTACCAAAGCTTTGAGCCAGTAATGCTTCTTGTTCTGTATTTGGATATAGTCTTACTTTGAGAGTTTTTAACATCTTCTTTGTTGTTGCTAGAATTGTATCATAATACATTCAGAGTCTAACAACAATTAATTATGAAAACTATATAAAATAAGAGTTGCAGAGCAATATATAATCTCACCGTAAATATAATATTTGTTACTAAATATAGAAATACGTGTCTAACAAATGCAATGTTAGATGATTTGAAAGTATATTTAGAGCAAGTCTTAGTTCATTGGGATGCTCAATTAGTAGAGTTCAATGATGAAGTCCACTAGCTGCAAGAGGTTGTGGAATAAGTATGAGGCAAGACTCAAGAAACACTATTGGAAAAAGCGGTTATTATGGACTCCTAGTTATTTCGTAGCTTCATGTGGAGGTGTAACAATAGAGCAACTCAAGCAGTATGTAAGCAACCAAGAAAGACCTGCTATTTAGTATTAATCCCATCGCCACAGACGAGGGACTTCTGCCTTTTCCAGTTAAAAAATATTGAGGATTACAACCAATGGATGCTCGTTGCATGATTCCCGTCGTCAAATCTCCCCAAGACTATCAAGCCTATCGTATCAGTCCCCACGACAGCAATCGCTTGGCAATTGTTTTTGACCCTGCAATAGCAGATGCATCTTTGACTTTCTGTGTGGAAATTTTTGACCCAGGAGGACAAACACCACCCAATCGCCATCAAATTGCAGTAGAAATGTTTTTTGTCCTCAAAGGCGAAGGATTAGCCCTCTGTGATGGTAAAGCAGTCCCGATTAAAACAGGAGATAGCTTATTAGTACCACCCACCGGAACTCATCAAATTAGAAATACGGGTTCAGGGCGATTGTATACTTTGTGTTTTATGGTACCCAACGAGGATTTTGCTGAATTGATTCGCAGTGGTATTCCAGTTGAGTTAGATGAGGAAGATTTAGCAGTTTTGGGGCGAAAAGTTATGTCAACAGTTGGGGTTTAATTTGTTGTTGGTTGTTGGTTATTGGTTGTTGGTTAAAAGTCGATAACTTATCCGTTGTCTTATCCATTGATTAAAAGTCAATAACTTATCCGTTGTATCGTTTGTCCTTCTTCGTTAGTTAAAAGTCAATAACTTATCCGTTGTGTTATCCGTTGTTTCAGGTGTCTGTAAATAACTTTTTAATAAATTCTTCAATGGTTTCCTCAGAGAGTTGACGCTGTAGAAATTTCAAAGCTCTGTTTTGTTCTTCTATGTCCTTATCTGGCTTTCCATAATCCGAACAAACTTTATTTAATTGCAATGGCAAATCGCCATCTCGAAACACTCTTTGTTGCCAAATTTGAGTAAATAGTTCCAACATTCTCCTCTTAACTTGATTTTCTAACCACTGCGAAGCTCCATCATAATTAGGTAAGTAAGGATATGATTTGCAAACATTGACAAGTAAATTTTCACTACTTGTATCAAGTACTGAATCTCCACACTTCTCTATAGCAGAAGTGGGAAACACTTTGTTTCTGTCAACTGTATTTAAATAAGTGAAAAACGTTAAATTTGTGTTGATTGGAATACCTAAAAATTGTCCAGGTCCAAAGCTCCGTGTTCTGCCGTGAACTCCTACCAAGCAGCCTTCACTATTGAGCAATGGTCCGCCACTCATACCAAACTTAGCATCAAGATCGTAAGATAGAGCATAACCTTTTATAACTGTACCTGAATCTCGTCTTTCATTAATCTCCAACGTCTGACCTGAAACTATTTTGTATTCAGGTTCTTGCTCAGGTAGATGCCAGCCAGACAGGTAAACAGTAGCATTATTAAACAAGCTATCTGGATCTGAATATCCTATACTAGCTATGCTGTAGCTTTGAGCACTCGAAAAACTCAATAGAGCTAAATCTAAATCTCCAGGTGAACGCCAAATCTGGTTAGAGGAAATCGGATATTTTATCCCATCGGGAGTAACTACTTCATATTGATCTTGAATCAGTTCGACATTATGTTTAACTGTCAAAACATAATAATTAGTCCCTTCCTGAGCCACAAGAACTCCAGAACCTTTGGGAACTATTTTAGAAGAATCAAGACTGCTAGACTTCTTGATTAAAACAGTAAAATTATTGGCATTATCTCTGATAGAATCAGGTATGTCTTCTCCAGCAAGAGAAATAGAGTGACTTAGTGTAATGATAGCAACTGTACTCACAAATACAGCTAAAGTTCTAAAGTTAAATTTTCTCAAAAACAAGTTCATTAGCTCCGCTCCCAAAAAGTATAACAAGCTCCATAGCTAGAATAATTATTGACTTGGATAATGTTACTTTACTGAGCATTTTCTAACTGTATTTGAGCATAATCCAAGTTGTTTTGATATTCCTGTATTTTTCTTTGAGATTTTTCATGAAAACTGCTAGATAAAGGAACTGTTTCTAGGTGCTTAATCGCTTTTTTCCAATGACAGACAACTAGATTCCACTGTGCCAAAGATTGAGGAGCAGGGTTAAGTAATTGAGCTGCTGCAGAACCTTCATTGATGCCAGCATACCAATAAAAATCATCGTCTACATTTGAGTTTATAAGCGATATATCCAGCGAACAAGGAGCCTGTTTTACAAAAGTCTCAATTGGAATTGTCCAGCTAAGAGGATAAACTTCAGGCAAATCTTCACAAGCTAAAGAACCATCTTTGTACTCATAGGAACAATTATTGCGATCGCCCCACAAAGATATATGCCTACCATTAATACCAACGACCTCACCTTGAAGGTTTAATAGTGGTCCTCCTGACATCCCTTTTTTAATCTGATTTGAGGTTCCTACTTGATATCCTCCTCTAAGAGGTTGATTAAGACCTAAAAAAGTTATTTGTCCAGGGATAAATGAGAATTCTCCAGAGTCAGAAAGAGCTAAATCACCTGGATAACCAGCAACAAAAACTGGGTCATTTTCTTGCAAGTTTGACAAAGATTTGAGTGAAGCTATTTCATAGTTTTCTGAACTTTCAAACTGTAAAAGTGCTAAATCATTGCCATCAAAGTTACCTAATTCTAATTTTTGAGCATCATATTCTTGGTTATTATGTAGCTGAATTTTATACTGACCTTCTCCACGAGCTACATGGTCATTAGTAAGCACTGTATACACAGAACCTTGTCGCTGAATTAAAATTCCTGACCCCCTACCACTACCTTCTAGTAGAACTTTTACTGTGACTAAGCTAGCTCGATTATAAAGCTCTTCTTGTTGGTAAACTTTGGCAGAATTAATACTTCCGAACATTGTAGCCGTTTGAGTTATTTTTGGAATGCCAATCCAGCAAATTCCAAGACAAAAAGCTACCGTTAGTGAACACTTTTTCGTAATCTTTATCACTGTTTCGATTGGTTTCACTTACTTTACATGATTCAATTAAAAATAAACTTAAAAACCCAAAACAAAGTTTCAGTTGTTTCGGGTTCTATAGAATAGGAATCAACAAGTTTTTGAAATTAAGTTTTGCGATTCTCGTTGCTGTTCGATTCTTATTAAATCAAACCAAGTCTCTATATTTATATATAGACGACCATCGACTTCTGTTGTTAATTCTAAACCCATTTGAAGTGCTACTGAAGCATAATCTCGAAGTTCGAGTAGTTTGTCTAGCTTTTCCTCTCGATTATCTTGATGCAAAAGTGTAAATAACATTCCTACGCAGTTACCTCCTTTATATTCAGCAACACAAATAATAGGTTGACCATCCATCTCACCAGTTGTTAAATACCCTAAAAGTCCCTCATTGTAGGCATCTTGGAATCTTCGTGATACCTGCTCACAGCGCTCTCGAGCAGTGTAATTTTGATGATTATATCGCCAGTGGATTATGTCAGTCGTTCTTTTTGGAGTTCGAACTACTGTTGTTGGGTGCGGATAATTTGTTGTGTCACAGAAAAATTGCGTGAATGAACCTTGAGCTGGACGTGTTTGAATGGTGGTTACAGCCATACTTGTCATTGTCAAAGCTGTAAGTATTGGGGTAAGTAAGCTTTTAATCATAATTATGTCCTCTTCTAGATGGGTGTAGATGCAAATAGTGAAAGTTCAGAGTACAATGGCAGTGCTACCAGCCTCACGAATAGCAGTTAGTTGGTTTAGCACTTCTCTAGGATCGTCTGTATGTCTCAGCATTAATAAAATTCCAACACATTCCCCTCCTTCATATTGAGCAACGCAAATGACAGGTTGACCATCCATCTCACCAGTTGTTAAATACCCTAAAAGTCCCTCATTGTAGAAATCTTGGAATCTTCGTGATACCTGCTGACAACGATCTAGAGCAGTGACATTTTGATGATTATATCGCCAGTAGATTATGGGAGTTGTTCTATCTGAATTTCGAACTACTGTTGTTGGTTGCGGATAATTTGTTGTGTCACAGAAAAATTCCGTAAATGAACCTTGAGCTGGACGTGTTTGAATTGTGGTTACAGCCATACTTGTCATTGTTAAAGCTGTAAGCATGGAAGTGAAAATCTCTTTTCTCATTGGTATCTTGATATGTTCTTTTGTTAGTTTAGATAATGTTTTTTTACACATAAAATCCCTAAATGCTTGGAAAAAATATATTTTATTTCTGGTTTCTTATCCTCAACAATATGTTTAAATATCAAGTAGTATTGCTATATCTTTAGCCATATGGTTCTTGACAAACAGCTAGCTATTTTCAAGGGCAAGGGTCAAAATGAGTCGGTTGACAACTACGAATCTTATTTTCTATTTCTAACTTTTTTCTATGAATTTTTTTTATTAACTCTTGTTTCCTACTATATGAAAATGAATAATCAGGTATTTTATCTGGTTGTTTAATTAATTCTTCTATCTTACTTATTCTCTCACTTAAATTTGGCAAATATTTTTGTTCATTTTTACCCCAAGGAGATTCTACTATCGAGTCAATATTTTCAAAAAATTGCTGGAACTCTCTCTCCGTACTATCCAATTCTTTTTCCCATTCTGATTCTTGAACTAAACGCTTTTCTATGTTGTCTTTGGTGGTAGTGTATATTTTCTGAGAATTCTCATAAGATAAATTAACTTCATCATCTTGCTTTTCAGAGAAAAAATTAATATTATTTAATTCATTATCTAGTTTGTTTATAATATTATCTAACAGTTTCAAAGCCTCTTTCAGTTCTTCTTTTGTTGTAGCAATCCTAGATTTTTGAATAGCTTGAAACATATCCGTATTTGCCTCTTGAATAAGAAGACGGGGTTTTATGTTTTTATCGCAATTACCCACAACCTGACATAAAGGCTCAATATGGGGAACACCAACTACAGTAGCTATAGTCAAAACTCCCAATCCAACCAGAATCGCTATAGTAATAAAATTTCTTTGAACCTGCTTTTGCTTCTTGGGGACTGAACTTTGTTCCTCAACTGTAGATGTTCTTTGTTCCGGCTGAGGAGAGGTTTCAGGAGTTTCAATTTTTCCTTGTTGAAGCACTTCATTCAGACAGTACTTTAGCTGGGGAACCACATGATTTTGTATTAGATGTTCTATCTTTTTTTCCTCCTCACCAGCTGGAATGCAACCTGGATTTTCAAGATGTTCCGAAAGTCCTTGAATGATCAACTTTTGATTCTTTGTTTGTGCCAGTATCTGCTCCATTACACGATAGGGACGTTCAGCAATCTCATTAAGTTGGTCTTCAATATCTTCAAGGAGCTTGTTAATTTCTGGATTGACGAAACTATTATTACTGCTTGCATCTGATTCTGAAGTCATGTCAAAACTATTTATCTGAATTCAAGATAATACTTTGCCTGATAAAAGCTTTCTCATTCTTGTTAGAAATTTTTGAATTGTAATTATCCAACCAGTTGAGTGCTTCTTCGTATTCTTGCCCCTGTAATAGTTGAGATGTATCCTGATTGGAATTTATCCAAGCAACAAATTTCTGGTAATAGGGGCGTAGAGATTCGTTATCTTCCTCAATAGGTATTTCAGATGATTCAAGTTCTGATTCTTCCTCGACTTCTGCTTCAATTGAGTTACTAATCTCTTCATTTGAATCGCGATCATTCCACAAATCTTCTAAAAAATCGCGATTAATATCACTAGATGAATCTTGAGACTGCTGTTGACTAGATTGAGGAAATAACTCCTCATTATTATCAATTGCTGACTCAATAATGTCAGCATGTTTCTTAGTTATATACTGACGAAAAACTTTCAATAAAGCGCGATCTTGTGTATTTTCTTTTATCAGTTGGTTGCTTCTTTTAATTGCGGTGTAGATATTGCTATAACTCTTTAAGACTTCTTTGTATTTTGTAATTACTGTTTTACCAATTAATTGGATAGTTTGAGGATTTAAACCTAGCTCTTGTTCCAATTTTTGTTTCTGTTGTTGCAAAAAAACATCAAAACTTTCTGAGTTGAGGGGATTAATCTCGGGAATAGCAATCTCTATCTTCTGTTTACATGACTCTTTAGCTCGCTGGTAATTTTCATTTTCTTTTTTCTCAATCAGCTCAACCATCCGTTGACCGAGATTTAGTTGTTGTTGTAACTTTTCTAACTGTTGATGAGCTTCATTGGGAGATAAAGCTTGTTTATAGAGAGCTCTGTGAAAATCCTCTATATACTTCTCGACTTTGTTTTTATCGCCTTTTTCTATATTCTTCCTAATCTTGTCAGCAACTTCACTATTGATATATTGAAATTGCGGTGTTTTTTGTAACTCTTGCAGGGCATCCTGGGTCAAAGCACCTTGAGCAAGTGAATAGTGTTCTCGAAGTAAATTAATAACTCTTTGTTTGTATTGAATTAATAGTTCCTTATATTTTTGGACAATGTGTTTATTTTCTAATTCAATGTCTTCAGAGTTTAAGCCTAGTTTTTGGCTATATTCTTGCATTTTTTCGCAAGATTTACTTGGTAAGAAATCTTCTAGTTTTTTAAGCTGTTCAATTTCTTTTTGAATAAATGCTTTTTCCTTTATTTCTTTATCTAAATGTTCTTTATATTTATTCAGCTTGTCGTCATAAGTAAGCTCACTATGATAATACGGCAAATAACCGAGAACTATCGCTTCAGTTCTTACCGTAATCAACATAGGATTTTGTTGATGTTGATTATTGCTCTTTTCAGCAACCCATGAACTAGTTTTATCGTGAACAAATTGGTGAAGCTTACTACCTGTGATTACCCCATATGTATCTGCTGCTGCACCATTCAAACCCTTAATTATAAAGTAAGTAAACACTCCATGTCCTATCTCTGAATACTCCCAAGATTTTTGGTTGTTTTTACCGGATAATATGGCGCAAAATCCATTGTTATGACTAGCTTCCTGGGACAAAACTTGTGATAGCCCTCGTACTGGATCAGGTCGGCTTTCCTCTACCTCTTCTTCTCCCCTAAATAATGCATTAGTAATCGCACCGCTATGACAAGCATCTAGCAAAACTAATTGCTTACAAGCGGAACTCTCCCGGAATTTTTGCAATACTGTCTCTATCGCTAAACCTGTATTTGACAGATTGTTTAGCTGAGTATCTGCTAAACACAAAAATGGTTGCTGAGTTTCCTTTTCTATCTCCGAATGTCCAGCAAAGTAAAACAAAATGACATCTAGATTACCAGCTTCTGAGGTAATTTGCTCCAAACTTTTACCTACAGCTTGGAGTGTTGGATGCAAATCAGCACCATCATAATGAGCCAAAATTTCTACTTTCTCAAATTCCTCAGTTGCTTTTTCCAGTGCTTCTTTTAATCCTTGACAATCGTCGACAGCAAAATTTAAAGAATTCAATGGCTGTTGATATTGATTCACACCCACCAGTAGCATCCAAAGCTTGGCAGAGCCTATTTTTAAGTGTTTAAGAGTCTCGTTTAAAGTTGGAGTGTCCTGCCGCATAGTTTCTGAAATGTTGATTATTTACCGATACAGAATCATGTTTCGATTGATTATTAGTCTCCTGTTACTGACACTTTCACCCATAAATACAGTTAGATTATTAGGTCACACAACTCCCATGAATTACTCCCAGCAAATACTTTGACCGTATGCCTACGGCCACATGAACTAAAACTATTAATATTTTGATTTTGAGTATATTAACCTAATATTCTGTTTCCTTAAAAACTACTTTACGAAAGTTAGTAAACGGAGAACACACAGCAGGAAACAGTGGCTCGAAAATCTGCCTTACTTGAGTATGTTAGGTATTCAAAACTACTATTTAACTGTGGGAAAGTAAAAAAATGCTAATTCTGCCAACTGAGCGTCGAATTTTATGTATAATGCTCAGAGGCTTTGTCCATCTATTTTTACCTGCTCCCATCATCAGAATGGGAGATTCACCTCATCTCTAACTCCCTAGCATTGTTAACTCATCGAAGCTTCAAGATTGTCCTCAAACTTGAACTCTCCAAGAGTAATTTGAACCGTGAATTTCTCTTCCAGGTCAAAAAGTAATGGTGGTAACTCAATCGCAGGAGAAGCATCACTTGCTTTGACTTCCTCACAATTAGTTTCAGTATCAAAAACGCTCAATTTAAGATTAGGAGGTAGATTTGTTTGTCCCTCAGTTGGTTGTACTTTGATGCGAAGACGCAAATCCTTCCCATTGCGTTTATAAATTATTATGAGTGTGACAACAGAATCTCCAAGAGTAATTTTTTTCTGTCTTATTTTCTCACTCTCATTCTCATTAAAACCCCTAGCAGTAGCTAGTTTAGGGAGAGGGTAAGCGGTTAACTCATCCAACGCTTGTTTTCCAGCTTCTAAAGTCTCTTGTCCCCATTGGCTTAATTTCACCCAGGTTTTTGGCAAAGCTGTAGATGCAGTTACTGATACCCCACCTGTGCGTTGTTGATAAAGCTGCTGTCTCCAATTATGATTAGCGATTAGGGCTGCCCATTTTGCAAAAGGAATATCAAGCCGTGGTGAATAGAGAGATGGCTGACTAAGTTGATGTATTAACCCTGCTGCTTCTTTTTCCGATAGGTTAGGTAGAGGATCTATCGCAAGCTTACGACTAGGAGATAATTCCCGCGCTATTGAAATCACACTCAAATCTGGAATCAATCTCTGGCGATTCAAACAGTAGGTGCGATCCATTGAATCATACTCACCTTCTTTTTTGAGCTGCTCATGAGTCGCATAGCCCACTACTTTTAGCCAACCATCTTCCAAGTTTTGCTGGATCGCTAGATAGTAGTGAGTTGCCCATTCAGGTATATCAACCCATTCCTGAGGCACACGCAGCTGTTGAAAGTTATCTGTCTCATCTGGAACAACTAACAGCCGCACCTTCTCCATTGTGATTATTGTACCATTAATTATCTCCCAGAAACTTGGTAAATCTTCTGGTTCAGACCAAATTTTTGGTTTCTCGTTGAAATCGAATTCTGTTTCTAACCATCTCTCCAATGGCTTCAAAAGATAGTTTTGATAGGCTCTTTGACGAGCAGCATCATTGGAATAAGCCTGTTTTTGAGACTGCTGCAATGCTTCGTCTCTGTCTTCTTTAGATATTTCAATGTATATTTGGTCAGGTTCAAGAATACGTAAATCATCCACACTAAACATTATCTTTTCCTCTTAATTTTTTAATTCTGTGACATAGCGTCATTTTCTAGCCACATCTCAATAAATTCAGTTAACTTTTTCTCAGCGCCACTACATTTACTTAAATCAATATCGAGATTTTTTGTCACATATTGCTCTAACTTTGCTCGTAATCTTTGCTTGAAATTAGTTAGTTTTGAGTGCACTTCAGATTCTGAACAATCTCTTCGTACCGCGATTGTTTTTTCCTCAAGCATCAGACAGTAGCGTAATTTGAGTAGTTCTTTTTCCTCTCTCTCAAATTGCTGCCATTGTACTTGTAAAGGATGAGAGAAAGAATTTTGGCAAAATTGATTCAGATAATCCTTAATTGAGTCTTGCAACTGACTAACATTTCTGTCGATGTCGTTATCAGGGGCAATAATTGCAGGATATCTTTTACTCAACTCCTGAATTAAAGTTTGCGAGAGGTTTTTATTAATATATTTGCTAATCTTTCGAGAAAATGGAGATTGTTTTTTTACTCCCAGTGAATGACCCAAGCAACAGACCACATCTGCTTGGGAAAAATTCAAACCTCGCCAAAGCCTCAAACTTTTTTGAATATTGTCAGGCAGTTCTGAGAAAGCTGTTTCGAATGCAATTCTTATGTGAAAAATAGCCTCTTTTTGTATCAAGTAATCTAGAGAATCGCTAGCATTACCTTCTAACTTATCAATGTCTTCTATCTTAATATCAACACTTGGCTTTCTGTATTCCCGCACAGCTTTAGCTGAGGCTTTCAGACGACTTTGGATACTTTCCCAAGTAGCAAACTCCGAGGCAATGTTTAACTTCTGCCGTAATTGATTATAGCGATCAGCAATGGCTTGAAATTGTTCTTGATTTGGTTCTTGCAGTCGATTATATTTAATTTGTCTAGGTTGATATATTTCTTGGTAGCACTGCAAAGTCAAACAGAAAACTTCATCTTGAACTTCATTGCTAAAAACTAGAGCTTCTTTCAATTCTTTTTTGCGGACAATCCTCAACAAACCATAATCAGATAAACCTTGAGTTCTTAAATATATATTCTTTTGCTTAATTTTGTCATAGATAAAACCACCAAGTTTACAATTAGCATAGGTTTTTATTGTATTTCTATAGTGGAAATTGAATTTTTTGAGTAGTTTAATTGGTTGACTAGAACCTTCCTCAGCAATGCGAAAACAATCTTTTAGAGAATACTTACTTTGGAGATATGGCGAAGACTTAATACGCTGCCCATAAAATTTCCTAGCAGCATAATAGCCAATTTTTTGTAGATAAGCTGACAAAAAACTTTCTAAATCTGGACTAGGGTTATTTAAAAAATTAGCAACCGCCGACTCATTTTTCCTGTTTACAAGCTCGCGATAAATTGTCTCAACTTCTTGATTAATCTCACCAGATTTTGCAACCAAATGAGTAATCACAGACTCCAAATCAAACTCAGATACAGCTAAAATATCCAACACAGTTTCCAGATTGAGCCCATCTCCGTTTTGTGCTTCCTTCTTTTCCTCATCTTTGCTACCTCCTACTCTTGCTTGATTAAAAGCTGCAAACACCAAGAAGTATCTAGCCCACGCATCTTTGTTGTTACTTAAGGGAGGGACATCAACTAAGTTTTTAAGCGTTCTTTCCAACTTTAAATCCGGTTTCAGCTTAAAAAAATGCCGACTGTTACACTCACTCAAGCATCCAAAAGCGGAAAACTCCCTGATAATATTTTTTTCCTGTTCATTACTCATTTTGATTACCTCTCACCCCCATTCACTTGAACTGTGCGAGGGATAAATCCCCCTAAACCAGAGCCTGTAAGTGTTTAGATGTTGTACTTTAAGCACTCATATAACCATTTGGTTGCAAAATCGAGTCTTATGCACAAGTTGTCAAGTTATTTTTTTGCATGAAGGCAAAATTCAGAAATTTATTGACTCATGCTGACTTGTTGCGATTACTTATAGCGCTTCGCACTGGCGTATTTAAACATCTTCAATTCATGCTTAACCCATAGGGATTGAAAGCACTTATTGTCTAACTATGGAAAAACGATTTGCCATAGCTCAGATTTTGCATATCTTTCTTTTATCGCACCGAAGTTAAATATGAGGCTAGTTCAAAGCAGCCTAAAACAAATTAAGTAGTCAGCGAGAATTGGATATGATGCTCAGAGGTCAAACACTCCAAAATCGATACCAAATCATCAAAATATTAGGTAGCGGTGGATTTGGAGACACCTACAAGGCTATTGACAATAAATTACCTGGAAATCCCTGGTGTGTAGTTAAACATCTATCACCAAAAGATACCAGCCCCAAGATTTTATCCATTGCCAAAAAACTATTTGAGCGAGAAGCAAAATGCCTCCAAAAACTTGGTAAACAACATGAGCAAATTCCTACTCTCTACGCCTACTTCTGTGAAAGAGAAGAATTTTACCTAGTGCAAGAATACATCGAAGGTAACCCTTTGAACGAAGAATTTACTCCAGGTAAAAAATGGAGTGAAACTGATGTCATTGCCTTTTTACAAGATACATTGCAAGTCTTAAACTTTGTCCATCAAAAGCAGGTAATACATCGCGATCTCAAACCCTCTAACCTCATTAGACGTGCTTGCGATGGCAAAATAGTTCTGATTGATTTTGGTGCTGTCAAACAACTTACTACTCAAGCAACCGATTTCCCAGGAAAAATACCACTAACAGTTGCCGTTGGTACCCCTGAGTATATGCCATGCGAGCAAAAAATGGGTTATCCTCGACTATGCAGCGATATCTATGCTTTGGGTATCACTGCCATTGAGGCTCTAACTGGTGTTGCACCTGGAAATTTTCCCATAAATCAGGACATGGAAATTATATGGCGTAATCAAGCGCCCCAGGTAAGCGATGAGCTAGCAACAGTTTTGGATGAAATGGTGCGCTACCATTGTCGCGATCGCTATCAGAATGCATCTGAAGTCTTACAAAATTTACCAATACTGGAAAAACAAACAATACATAAAGAAAGTCAACCCAAAAGCAAAAACAAAAACTTGTTTCAGAATAATTTTGATGGTTTAGATGTCACGATACCAATAGGGGCGTAAAGGATTGAGCCCGAAACAAGATAAAGCGAACTTGGTGGAAACTTATGAATCCTGGAATTATTGCTGCTTTTGCCTACGGTATCCTTGCCTTAATTGGTGGGATTATCGGCTATCTACAAGCTCGTAGTAAACCCTCGTTGATTTCCGGTGCAATCAGTGGTGCGTTGCTGATTTTCTCTGGAATTATGCAACTGCAAGGACAATCTTGGGGTTTAATTCTCGCTGCGGTGGTAACGGCGCTATTGGTAGTTGTTTTTATAGTGCGATTGCAGAAAACCAAGAAATTTATGCCTGCGGGATTAATGACTGCTTGCGGTGTGGCGGCTTTAATCGTGATTCTGGGGCAGTTGTTTTAAGTAGAACAGAAGGATAGTCGAGCATACTGCTGAAAGTTTTTTTAGAAAAAGACTGACAATTATATGTTTATCAAATACTATAAGAGAGTGTAGATTTACTCAAAATTAGTATTAAGGTAGGTACTATGCCTCCCAAACAGAAAAAAGATTCACAAGATAAACCTGTGCGTTTGTCAGCCATTGATGAAGACATTCTCACAGTGTTGCTGGGGCGAGAGCTATATGGACTGGAAATCCTAGACCAATTAAACCTTGACCGTCCGATCCAGCTTAAGTTTGGCAGTCTCTATCCAGCACTGAATCGGCTGGAGAAAAAAGGGCTGGTTTCTTGGAAATGGGGCGATGAGGTAGATGAATCAGGGGGAGCAAGACGGAAATATTACAAGATGACAGCCTTAGGTTTAACAGCCTTACATGCGGTGCAAATATACCGTGCAGCCCTAGCTAAACGTGCATCTCAAGGACGAACTAGCTTGAGGGATGTGTGAAATGGAGAAGGAAACTAAGCAAAAGTTGCGGCGGCTTTGGCGTAATCGTTTATTGGTGAGCCTTGGAATTATTGCAGTATCAGGGTTTTCAGTTATTCAAGTGCAAGCTTTGATTAGTAATGGGATTCAGCTTAGGTTCTTGGAGGCTAAGGAGGCTAATGCTCAGAAGGCTTTGTTGCAGGCTCAGGCTCGGTTTCAGAAGGCTCTGGCTCAGTTTCAGAAGGCTCAGGAGGCTCCGGAGGCTCAGGCTCAGATTCAGACTCGGTTTCAGAAGGCTCAGGAGGCTCAGGCTCAGGCTCAGTATCAGGCTTTGCAGGCTCAGTATCAGGCTTTGCGGGCTCAGGATGCTCTGGCTTTGCAGGCTAAAGCTAAACAAAACAGGGCTATGTTGTCTTTATTATTATCATTGCCAATACTAGCCATTTTGCTGTTTGTCATGATGAGGTTTAGAACTCCAAGCAATATATCTTTTGAGACTCAATTTATTATTTTCTTCCCAGAAGAATGCATAGCTGAGCTAGGTGTCTTAATTCGACGCATGAAAAAGGAAAAAGCATCACCTTGGGAGATTCGCCTGTGCCTTCTCCAAGAAGTACTAACTCTGTTTTGGGCTTTCTACATTCAGATTCAGCTTGATAATCTGAGATTACCCTCTGGTAAAAACAAAATTGATGAATAAATTTTTGCTGTAATTCTCTCCACAAAAGGATTTATATCATGCTTGGCAAAAAAACATCCGCACCACCACTACCACAATCGCAACCCGAATCTAACGGCATTGAAATCAAGGTAAAGCTGTCCGAATCCACCCTTGTCAAACTTATTCCTCTAGTCATAGCAGTTTTAGTTGGTTCTGGCGTATTGGTGCATACCCAATCTGTACCGCTACCCACCGACTCACATACAGAGAATAATATAGGGACGTAAAATTTTACATCCCTACAATGGGTGAAAATCCAGATGTTTTAATTTCCACCAGATGTCTAATTTGATTTTGCGATTTTCTCTGGTTGAACCGTTAGTGATCTGCCAAAAAGACCTAATATATTACATCTCTATTCCCTAACTAAAGAAGCGAGAGTTTGAGCCGCTTGCCAGATAGTAACAAGAAAAAACTCAACGCGATCGCTCAAACTAGTAACCAAAATACCTTCATCATTATCCAAATCAGAGGAAATCCAGGTTCCATTGAGGCTAACTTCAATGTAATCAGCATCACAAACACTGATCGCTATTTCCTTGATTTCTTCCCGTTGAATCGCCCTTTCTAAACTAGAGATATAGGGCAAATCTGCTGGTAGTAAAAAGGAAGCAGTACTCGGGTCGACACATAGAGTTGTTGCTGTTCTCAGAGCCAAAATAGTGCGATTGGTGACCCATTCCTCCAGAGGTTGAGCCAAGCGTTCTAAGGAAAAGCTGTTTTCAGTGTAGGTGAGTTTCAGCATTAATAACCTCCTTTGATTCCAGGTTTACTTGCTGTTCCTGCCAAAATTGTTCGGCAAAAGCAACAGCAGGGTGCATGGGGGCTTTTGGCGTTGTCTTCAGAGACAAACCTGCTTCTTTTGGGGTGCGATTACCCTTGCGGGAATTGCAACTCCCGCAAGCGATTACCACATTGTCCCAAGTGTGTTTACCACCGCGAGAACGAGGTAAAACGTGGTCGATGGTAAGCTGTTTGCGGCTACCGCAGTATTGACAACGATTGCGATCGCGCCGCAAAACTTCGCGCCTATTTACGGGTGGCATTTTCCATAAACGTTCCGCAGAATTAACCGTGAGGCGGATTTGGGATGGTACTTGTAGGGTGACACTTGGAGATCGCACTTCCCAAAAATCACCGGAGATGAAATCTACTGGTTCAGCTTTGCCAGTTACTAACAAGATAATGGCTCGTTTGATATTAACTCGACTAATGGGTAAATAGTTTTTTGAAAAAACGACTACTGAGTGTCTGAAAATGTCAGTTGCACTGTTCACGATTTGTCTCCGTTACCTTTAGTTGTTAGTTTTTTTGTTACTAGAGGGCAAATGAATTTTCGATTAAAAACCCCCCGCTTCTAGTTGTTTCGGAAGCGGGGGTTGCAGTTGCTTGGAGTAGGCTTTAACCTATGTTAGAAAGACTGACTTCAGCCTGAACCTCCCACTTCGTCTATTTGGTTTTTCGTTTCCTGCTAGCAGGTGCCGACTGCACGTAAAATAATCTTTAATTTTGCCAAGTTCTCTAATCCTGGGATTGCCTATAACTAAAAACTCTCCGCCCACAAATAACGACTGCCAACCGTGGTGGCGGTGGGCAGTGTATTGGTAAGTAGAGAGAGTTAATTGAAGGCTCACAAAGTTTATTGCTGAACTTACACTATTCTAATACTGACTTTTTAATACTACACTTGTATTACTGGAATGTCTACTATTTCCAGAAGAAAGTTTTTTAGGAGGAATTTTCAATGCGAACATTAACCCGCACTTCAACCACCGATATGGAAGTAACTAGCATCCGCCTAGAGCGAGATTTGAAAGAAAAGCTCAAAGAGTTAGCCCATAATCAAGGCTACCAGGCTTTAATCAGAGATATACTCTGGAACTATGTGCAACAAAAGTCTGGCAGCTATCGACCACAATTTTCGCGCGCTGATTTGCGTGCCACAATTGAAGCTGTAGCCCAAAAAGATGAATGCTGCGTACTGACAGGCAAAATAATCCCAGAGCAAGATGCTATGCTCTTAGGAGTTACTACCAATGGGGATCTAGTACCCTTAAGCCGAGAAAGTATGGCTGGTTAAACTCCATTGGGGCACGGTTTTGCCGTGCCTCTGCAAGGAAGTAGAGGGAGTCAGGGAAGCTGGGGAAGCAGGGGAGGCTGGGGAGGCTGGGGAAGTAAAAATTAAAAATTAAAAACTAGGGATGCGAGGGAAGCTGGGGATAGTATAAGTTGTGGCAAGTGCATTACTCATCCGTTTCCACATTACTATTAATTACGCTGTAGCACTATCAATCATTCGTTTCCACAAATAACCATCAACAAACAACCATCAACAAACAACAAACAACAAATAACCAACAACAAATAACTAATTAATCTCTCAGCTCAAACTCAGACACAGAGACGAAAATCGAATTAAACTAACCTCAGAGCGATTGAGATTCTCCTCTTGACCAGTAATACTCTGGGAAGTAGCAAAATTGTTTGATATTCAAGGTATTTAAGTCATGGCAGTTGATTATGATGTAGTTGTTATTGGTGGTGGTTCTGGAGGGCTAGTGGTAGCTAGTGCTGCGGCTCAGTTAAATGCTAGAGTTGCCCTGGTGGAAAAAGAGAAACTTGGTGGAGATTGTCTCTTTTTTGGTTGCGTTCCCAGTAAATCTTTGATTCATGCTGCTCGTGTCGCCTACGATGTTAAGCATAGTGAGCGTTTCGGTATCTATAATCAGCTACAAAAAATTAATTTTGCCGAAGCTAATGGTCATGTCCAGAAGGTAATTTCGATCATTGAAGAACACGATTCTCCAGAAAGATTCACTTCCTTAGGAGTAGATGTTATTTTCGGTGATGGACAATTTGTTGACCAAAAAACTTTTGAGGTGAATGGACGCAGACTTAGGGGACGCGCTTTTGTGATTGCAACGGGTTCACGTCCTTCTGTCCCCCCCATTGAAGGTATTGAAAAGGCTGGTTATATTACTAATAAAGAAGTTTTTTCTCTGCAAGAACGTCCCGATTCCCTAGTTGTAATTGGCGCAGGACCTATTGGTTGTGAATTAGGTCAATCTTTCCATCGTTTGGGTTCCCAGGTGACGATTGTTTCTAGTCGCGATCATATTATGCCTAAGGAAGATTCGGAAGCGGCTAGGGTGGTGGAAAAACAACTAGAGTCCGAAGGAATTCACATTCTCAATAATGCTAGGGCAAAGCGAGTTGAGGTGGTTGATGGCAAAAAAGTGCTCTGGGCAAGCTCTAAAGACGGCTCTGAGGTGAAAATTGAGGTGGATGAAATCCTCATGTCAGCGGGACGCACACCCAATGTTGAAGGGCTAAATTTGGAGGCTGCGGGTGTTGCTTATGACAAGACGAAAATTAAGGTTAACGAAAAGCTGCAAACTACCAATCCCCGAATCTATGGTTGCGGTGATGTGATTGGTGGTTACCAGTTTACCCACGTGGCTGGTCATGAAGCGGTGACGGCGATGATTAATGCCATCTTTTTTCCTGTAAGTAAGGTAAAATATGAAGTGATTCCCTGGGCGACTTTCACTGAACCGGAATTAGGTCGAGTGGGTTTAACAGAGGAACAGGCGAGAAGCCGCTATGGAGAGGATGTGTATATCCTGAAGCAGGATTTTTCTGGAGTTGATCGTGCCTTAGCTGAAGCGGCTAGCGAGGGCTTCTGCAAAATTATCACAAGGGGAAATGGAGAGATTTTAGGTGCCCATATTGTGGGACCTTCTGCTGGGGAACTAATCCACGAAATTGTTCTGGCGATGTCCAATAAGTTGAAGGTTTCTGCCTTAACAGGAATTCACGTTTATCCTACTTTATCGGAAGTGAATGCCAAGGCTGCCCTACAACTGAAAAAGCAGAAGTTTGCCGCTAATCAATTCCAGCAAAACTTGTTGATCAAATTCTTTAATTTTATGCGATCGCTGTAATTAATAAATCATGAACCAGCAGCTTAAGTCAACCCTGGTGGGTTTTTCTGCCATTGTTCTGTGGTCTACCCTGGCTCTATTCACTAAGCTGAGTGGTTCTATACCTCCTTTCCAGCTTACAGCAATGTCTTTTACCCTTGCCTTTGCTATTGGTGTTGTTTTGTGGCTGCGTCAAGGAGGTAATTTTTGGCAACATCTCCAGTTACCAAAACAGGTCTGGTTGTTGGGTATATTTGGTCTATTTGGCTACCATTTTTTCTACTTTATCGCTCTTCAAAATGCACCTGCAGTTGAAGCTAATTTAATTGCCAATCTTTGGCCTTTACTAATCGTAGTTTTTTCTGCTCTCTTACCTCAAGAAAAATTACGTTGGTTTCATATTCTAGGAGCCTTAACTGGTTTTTTAGGTGCAGTATTATTGGTTACTAAAGGAGAATCATTTAACTTTGAAGGGCAGTATAGTGTTGGTTATTTAGCAGCCTTAATTTGTTCTTTAACCTGGTCTGGCTATACCCTTTTGTCCAGGTTTTTCGGTGCCATTCCGACCCATGCTGTGGGAGGTTTTTGCGGTATTACGGCACTTTTGTCAGGGCTATGTCATTTCCTCTTTGAGACTACTGTTATGCCTGTTGGTAGGGAATGGTTGGCGATTATTTGCATTGGATTAGGACCTGTGGGTGTGGCTTTTTTTACCTGGGATTATGGGGTTAAAAAAGGTGACATTAAAGTTTTAGGTGCTCTGTCCTATTCCGTTTCTTTACTATCTACTATCTTGTTAGTTATGTTTGGTTTTGCATCAATTAGTTGGAGCCTAATTGTAGCTTGTTTGTTGATTATTGGAGGAGCAGTTTTAGCCTCAATAAATTTGTGGTTGAAAAAACCTGTTTTCAAAGCAGCATGGTTGACCAAAAAATTCAAAATTCAAAATTCAAAATTCAAAATATAGTTTTGAGTTGGGGCGAAGCGACTAACCAAAAATCTTTTTGAAGATATGAAAGAATGCCTTACGTTAGGTGTAAATTGGGTTAAAAAATGTTACAAAATACCAGTACATACCAATCCATCATCGATCCATGAATTCCGATCCCTCTCTTATCTTAGCAACTGACCTGGATGGTACTTTTTTAGGAGGTTCCCAGCAACAGAGGACAGAGTTTTATCAGTACTTACAAGCTAATCGCAATCGCTTGTTATTGGTGTTCATCACAGGTAGAAGTTTAAATTCAATTCAGGAACTTTGCAAAGAACCTGGTTTTCCCTCTCCCGACTACATAATCGGTGATGTGGGCACTACCGTCGTTGATGGAAAAACTCTAAAACCTGTGTATCCAGTGCAAAATTGGATTGAACAAAGTTGGGGTAATGCTAACGAGAAAATTAAGGAGATGTTAGCAGATGAACCAGGCATCGAGTTGCAGTCTGTGAGACCAAAATATCGCGTTTCTTATTACTACAACCCTGATAAACTACGCTCTAGTACTTTAGAGAAAATTAGTGCTGCTGGTTTTGACTATATCCTTTCTGCAAGCGAATTCCTCGATATTATGCCCAAGGGCGTTTCTAAAGGACCAACATTATTAAAATTCATTGCAACCCTTAACCTCAATGCTGACAACGTAATTCCCGCAGGTGATACTCTCAATGACCTATCTATGTTTGAAACCGGACTCAAAGGTATTGTGGTTGGTAACGCGGAAGAGAAGCTAGTGGAAAAAACTAAACAGATGGATAATGTTTACCATAGCCCCTATCCTGGCGCTGCTGGCATTTGGGATGGCATTAAAATCTACGGTAAATTGTAGAGGTATTGAGAATATTCTCTATTAGACCTCTGCGTGAAAAAAATTTGGGGCGTAAAATTTTACGTCCCTGTAAATTTTAAAAATTCTTTCCCAAATAGTTGCCAAACTCCACGCCTCTTTTGCTACAATACTAATCGGCCTAGTGCTGGTGTAGCTCAGTGGTAGAGCAGCTGATTTGTAATCAGCCGGTCGCAAGTTCAAATCTTGTCACCAGCTTACTTTTGGGTTCTCTGATGAACCAACAACGCAGAGAGAATAGGGCGTTTTATAGGTTGTCCTTGGGTATCTAACTTGCCATAAATCGTTTCACCTTGGAAAAATAAACTAGAGGAACTACCACCATCAAGATTAATGGCTTTTTCGACACCTAAGGTGGACAAAAATTCTGCTAATTCCGGTAGAGAAAGTCCTGATTTGGTAGTTGATTCTGGCTTTTGTGCTACCATCGCCAAAATAATATTACCTTCACTAGTGATACCAACACTACTACGAGCGTTGGGGCGATTGCTACCAATCGCATCTCGAATTACTTGTCCATTGGCGTAGTCTAAAAAAGCTTCTTCCACAGCGCCTAATTGGGGAAGTAAACGAGGACCACCTCCTAATGCTACAACTAATTGACAGCCTTCGGGATTGGGTTCACTGTGTAGGGTAATATCGTAGCGGATGGTTTTTCCACATTGATAGCGGCGAAATTCCGAGCGATTCAAAATTTGCTCCATATAGGGGGCTAGTTTGGGGTTGTTGACCAATCTCTCATTTGTCCTTGGATCTGCTACTATTTGCCCTTCTCGGACGATATAGGAGGTTGTTTGTTGATTTTTGGGGTCAAAGAAACCACCATTGATAGCTGCAATTGCCTTTTCTTGTCTGGCAATATCTGGTAAGTTTTGAAGTTGTATACCTAGCGCCGGAGTCACTACCCAATCACTTTGAGCTGGAATAAGGATAGTATGGACAACAGCGTGAGGTAAATTGTGGGTAGCGTAGAGCAAACCGACGGCTGAAGTATTTGTTTCTGGAACACTGGGGTGACTACAAGACACAAACAAAAATCCTAGACTAAGTAAATGATGCCACTTTTTCATAGTTTAATTTCTTAGTTGGCACTAGTTATTTTTCTGGGACACATTTAAGCGATACTGTCCAAAGTTTACTCAGATATTTGCTTGTTTTGCTTAAGATTGAGCAAGAAAATTAGAATTGTATCTAAATAATTTTTTGCTGCAAATAGTAGTATGGTGCTATTGAATTAGTTATTTGTTCACTGTTATTTGATGTTTAAAAAGCTATTGTCAGCCAAACTATTAAAGTTTTTGCTGGGCGGGGGTGTTGCTGCTATATTCAATCTGGCACTGATGTTTTGCTTCATTGAATGGCTGGGTTTCAATACTTCTGTTTTACGCAATATTGCTAATATTGTGGCAATTGAATTTTCCCTTCTGTTCAGCTTTTTTGTTTACCGTTTCTGGGTTTGGTCAGGTGGCAGTTGGACAATTGAAGAACTATTATTTAAGCAAATCCCTCTCTACCATGTCTCTGCAGGAACGTCAGTTATTGCTCGTATTCTTTTCGTTTTTCCTCTCCTCGATTGGTTCCAAGTCAATTATGCGATTAATACGTTAATTGGTATTCTTATTAGTGCTGCGCTGAATTACTTAATTAGCGATCGCCTAGTATTTAAAACTTCAAAGTCGGCTTCTATCAGCCAAAAACATGAAAATAGTCAAACAACTATTTATCATCCCGAAGGCTTAGAGCCTGCACTGGAAAATGGCTTCTCATCTCCCAGGGCAACAGCAGGAAATTATACAAATAAGATTGATTTGCTTTCTATTGTTATTCCCGCACACAATGAAGAAGGTTGTCTTGCAAATACTATAGATGCTCTAACTCAGGTCTTGGAAATTCATAATCTTAACTATGAAATTTTAGTTGTTAATGATAATAGCCGCGATCGCACAGAAGATATACTCCAGAAGTTATGTGAAGAGAACAGAAAAATTAACTATATAAATAATTATTATCCCAATGGTTTTGGCTTTGCTGTACGCTGTGGCTTAGAAAACTTCAAAGGTTGTGCTGTGGCGATTGTCATGGCAGATAATTCCGATTGTCCAGACAACATTGTTGATTATTATCATCAGCTACAACAAGGTTATGATTGTGTCTTCGGTTCCCGTTTTATTAGGGGAGGCAAGATTATTGATTATCCTGGGCATAAGCTAATTATCAATCGTGTGGCTAACCTATTTATTAAAATTCTGTTTGGCTTCAAATTTAATGATACAACTAACGCATTTAAAATGTATCGTCGCGAAGTAATTGAAGGAATTAATCCTCTACTATCTCATCACTTCAATTTAACTGTGGAAATGCCTCTCAAGGCGATTGTTAGGGGATATTCTTACAAAATAGTACCAATTTTGTGGCGCAACCGAACTACTGGCATCTCTAAACTAAAACTGAAAGAAATGGGTAGTAGATATCTCTTTATTGTTCTCTACATTTGGCTAGAAAAACATCTTTCCCAAGGTGACTACGTACGGAAAAAACCTCAAGTTATTATTTCTAGCCACAGACGGTAAAGATATTAAATTTTAGAATGATTAATCAAAAAAATAAATGAAACAGCAAGAATATCTGAGTAAGCTTTATGCCAATCGCTTCGATTACCAACAGAAGAAAGCAAAAATTATTCTGTGGAAAACTCTAATTAATAACTTCTTGCAAAACTATATTAATCCAGAAGCCAGTGTTTTAGATATTGGTGGAGGTTATTGTGAGTTTATCAACAATATCCGAGCTCAGGAAAAATATCTCATCGATCTCAATCCTGATGCAGTTAACTTTGCTAATCCGGATGTCAAGGTTGTTAACATTAATATCTTAGATGCTGAAGCGCAACAACAGTTTAACCAAAGCTTAGATACTATCTTTATTTCTAACTTTTTTGAGCATTTAAATAACAAAGAAGAGTTAATTGAAATCTTAGCCTTTTGCTTTCAGATATTGAAACCAGGAGGCTCTTTATTAATAATCCAACCCAACTTCAAATATGCGATTAAGGAATACTATGATTTTATCGACCACCAACTACCAATAACCCATCTTTCTCTCAAAGAACTACTAGAAACAATTGGCTTTGAAATAAAAGTTTTAATTCCCAAATTTTTACCCTATTCTACACAAGGTAGACCCACATCACCTCAGCTATTGCAAATCTATCTAAAGTTACCTTTACTCTGGCATTTCTTTGGTGCACAAATGTTTATTCAAGCAATAAAAACTATTAGCTAAGGTAATAAGACTATATGAGTTTAAAAACGTAAACTAGACATCATTTATTTGAGATTAACCTCCGAAATATTTTGAACTAAAAACACCAAACCACACTCTCCTAAACAGATTCGAGTGTGGCGTTTCAACTTACCTTAAATGTTGTTATGGGAGATTTACTTGAACCTTAAGTAACTTGCTTCCGCTTCTAACTGACGAATTAGTTCTTCGTTACCATTAGCTCTAGCAACTTCAAGACGATGTTGCAAGTTTTGGCGCAGACTTTCACGATGGGTAGAAGCTGCTTTTTTGATGGTTTCCTGACGTTTTTTGTTCATGGCAAACTCTTTTTGGCAAACTAATGGTGTAAAACTTTCTATTTCAGGATAACACCTAGACTAATAATGTAGTATTTGCTACCAATTTTTTAACAAAACCTCATATACTCACAAGTATTAGCTCATGTCAAGATTCAACTCAAGAATTGTTACTTTTATCAGTGATTTTGGCTTACAGGATGTCTATGTTGGTGTGATGAAAGGAGTGATTGCGCAAATCAATCCCCAAATACAAATAATTGATTTAACTCATCACATACCACCCCAAAACATTGCTGCAGGAAGTTTTTGTCTCCTCAATGCCTACCCTTACTTCCCCGTTGGTACAATACACGTAGCAGTAGTAGATCCAGGAGTCGGTAGTCAAAGGCGGGGGGTTGCAGTAGCCTTTCCTGGCGGTTACTTAGTTGCACCAGATAACGGCTTATTAAGTGGTATTCTCAACATAGCACCAGCTACTGCTGCAGTTGAGTTAACCAACAGTCGCTATTGGCACTCAGCTAATCCTAGTTCTACCTTTCATGGGCGAGATATTTTTGCTCCTGTAGCTGCCCATTTAGCTAGTGGTGTATCCTTAACAGAATTAGGAGTTAGCATTGATCCTGCTAGTTTAACCGTTTTACCCCTAACCAAATACGAAGCAACAAATAACGGTTTTCTCGGTCGGATTCAGTACATCGATCATTTTGGTAATCTAATTACTAATATTCCCCAAGAACTAGTTGAGGGTAAAATATGGTCTGTAGTAGCAGCGCAACAAGCGATTCCTAGCTGTTTTACCTACAGCGATGCAGCAGTTGGAGAATTAGTTTCCCTCATCGGTAGTCACGGTTGGGTAGAAATCGCGGTGAATGGGGGTAATGCGCAATCTAGATTAGGTTTGGAATGGGGAGATTCCGTTTCTATTCTCATACCTAGTAAAGATGTTATTTGAGACAAGACGGGGAATTAGCAGATAAATCACCTTTGCTAATATCTGCTACTTAGTAATCAATCTAAATAGGGAGAAAATATAATAATCGCTATTTCTTAAGAGAGAAAGTGAAAATTGATTACTCGACAAAAGGTAGAGCAAATCAAGACTCCTCACACGTAAAATTAAGATGTCAGTTCTTGGTTTTTCCCTTAGCATGACTCAATTACCTTCCTCGACGCACAATCGTGTTAACCCATCAGAAGAAATAGAAGACTATTATGATTATTTTTATGATTAACAGGAAGTGAAGCAGGAACTCTTCGTATTAATGAACATGCCATTACTTATCATTTAGTATTAATTGACTACAGCCCTCAATCATAAATTAGAAAAGTTAAGATTAATCCTCACTTAAAGAGTTAAAAAGTCCATTTTTTCAAATAAACCAACGGATGTTTATACGTAGGAGGGATAGCCGCCCACCGCTTTGTTAGTTGTTGTTTGACAAACAACAAAAACTAACAACAAACAACACGAAATCTCTCGTGCTTTAGCCGAGGGATGAGTTAAAAGTGTGTTCCCTATTTGGCAACAGATTCTGTTTCTTGGTTAGATATACAAGGCTTAGGTAGCGAAGATATTCTCAAACAGCTAGGTAATGTTTTTAGCCTACATCCCTTACTACTAGAAGATGTGGTTAATGTACCTCAACATCCTAAATTACTAGAGTACGAACAACAGCTTGTCATTATTTTTCAAATGGTATTGCCAAATAAAAAAACAGGTTTTTATATTGAACAATTTGGTTTTGTTTTAGAAAAAAAACTATCTCTTTATTTCCCAATAAAAACCAATAGATGGCTTCGAAACTGTGCGAATTGTATTTGTAAAAATCAAGGTAAACACTTCAAAAAGGAGTAGATTATTTACTTATATATAGCTTAATTGATAGCTTTTTACCCATCCTCAAAAACTATGGAGAAAGAATTACAATACTCGAAGAAGAAGTTGTTTTTAAACCTACAGGTCATACCTTAGATAAAATCTATGAAGTACGACGTGAATTATTGGCACTTCGACGCGCTATTTGGCCTCAGCGCCATGTGATAAAAAAAATTGCTGATTCTAGTGACTTTATTACTCCAGAGGTGCAGGTTTACTTTAATGACTGCTACGATCATGTGATTCAATTATTAGACCTTGTGGAAACTTACCGTGAATTAGCATCTAGCTTAATGGATGTTTATCTGTCATCTGTTAATCATAAAATGAATGAAATTATTAACCTCTTAACTATCATTTCTACAATTTTTATTCCCCTCTCCTTCATCGCTGGAGTTTACGGAATGAACTTTGAAATAATACCTGAACTACAATGGGAAAAAGGCTATCTAGCATTGTGGCTAATTTGCTTGACAATTGCTCTTAGTTTACTTTACTTATTTTGGCGACGAGGCTGGTTGAATAATTTATCTAGCTTAAAAAAAGAATATAGCGGTTCTCATTTGGCTGAGATACAGGCAAAATCCAGATTTTTGTTGACTG
>CAZWGS010000066.1:0-27091 GCA_964633315.1 uncultured bacterium
ATCCTCTTCCAGAAACGTCGGCGACTGTTATCCTCACTGGCGCAGCGGAAAAGCTCCGTCAAGCTGCTAGCTCTTTGCTCAATTCCTCTTTGACTCCCACTAGTCTAGATTTAATCTCTGCTGGTGTTGTTAAGGCTTTAAATTTAGGTACAGAAATGGGTTTGTTGGTGCGCTTTCAAAGTATCGCTGAAAGTGTTAAACAACAGTCAGAACAAGTTAGGGAGTTAGCTCTAGGTTTAGCTCTAAAAATAGATGATGTTCAGGATAATTTATGGCAGCAATTATCACAAACAATACGCGCAAGTGCTACAGAATCAGCCGTTATTTGTAAAATTGGAATATTACCAGATGCGGCAGTAGAATTTCTAGAGGAGCTATATTTATGGAGTAATCAGACAGAATTAGCTCAAATTTCGGCTGGTAGTGGTTTGGGAAATTTGCAGCTCGCCAGTGATGATTTGGAACTATTAAGAAAGTTACGTCTCCATTGCACTGAGCATGGTGGCTTTCTCTCGATTTTAGAATCGCCTGTTGCTGTAAAACAGAACATAGAACCTTGGGGCTATACAGGAAATTCCCTAGGGATGATGCAAAAAATTAAGCAACAATTTGACCCTAAAAATATTTTTAATCCTGGTCGTTATTTGTGACATCCTCTTTCTACTTTTTGTTAGAACCGATCGGTAGTGTGTCGATTTTCGGGGCATTGAACCCCTCAATCGACGCGGGGATGTCCATGTATCAAGGGCGCTCTATGTGTAGCATGAGCGCGGGACTTATAGCCTCCCCAAACCCCACCTTCAGTTAAAATAAACTGAACATGGTGTAACACCAATATAAATCTGCGTTACAGCAGTTTTCAGTTGAGTAGACACCAACATTCGATCTGCTAAGGTTGATTATTATTTATGCTAGTTACATACTGTAGTCCATTCATTTGAAAATCGCTGTAAAGAATGTAGTAAGCACCCCGCAATAAATTGACGGGGCTTCATGCCCTCAAGTTTATTTAGCTTACCCGTCTTTTGCCTTAGTTGGCTACGTTATTGGCAAGTGTTAAAATTCCTACCTTGAAATGCGTGCTAGTTTCAAGCTGAGGACGCGATGTCGGACACAGGTTCCGACATTTCAGCCGTCCGTCTAGAACTAAATAGTTAAACAGTTTTACGAGGGGTAAAACAGTGCTATTTAGAAAGTACCGACCAATAACATTGACAAAGCAAACGTTACTTAGAAATAAAGACTGACAGAATATGTCAAACTACGTTTTTGTAATTGAGACAAACAAAACACCCCTTAACCCAATGCATCCAGCAAAAGCTAGGAAGTTATTGGCATCAGGAAAAGCAGCTATATTTCGGCGCTTTCCATTCACTATTATTTTAAAAAGGGAGGTGCAAAATCCAAATATTTACCCACTTGAATTAAAAATCGATCCTGGTTCTAAAATAACTGGCATTGCATTGGTTACTAATCAAGGCAATGTTATCTGGGCGATGGAATTAGAACATAGAGGATGGCAAATCAAGAATGCTCTTGAAAGTCGCCGTAACCTTCGCCGTTCTCGCCGAAATCGTAAAACCAGGTACAGGCAAGCCAGATTTTTAAATCGTAAACGTCCCCAAGGTTGGTTAGCACCGAGCTTACGCCACCGAGTTTTAACAATTGAAACTTGGGTGAAGCGACTTCAAAAGTTTGCTCCTATCGGTTCAATTGCGGGGGAGCTAGTTAAGTTTGATACCCAACAAATGGAAAATCCAGAAATATCTGGGTCGGAGTATCAACAGGGTACATTAGCTGGTTACGAATGCCGGGAATACCTATTAGAAAAATGGGGACGTAAATGCTCATACTGCGGTAAAGAAAATACCCCATTACAAATTGAGCATATTCACCCAAAATCTAAAGGTGGATCTAACCGGGTATCAAATCTTTGCTTAGCTTGTGAAAAGTGCAACCAGCGCAAAGGCAATAAAGACATCAAAGATTTTCTGAAGCACAAACCGGAGTTACTAACTAAAATTCTCAAACAAGTAAAAGCACCGCTTAAAGATGCTGCGGCGGTTAATTCTACTCGGTGGGCGTTGTTTAACACCCTTAAAGCTTTGGGATTGCCTATAAAGGTTGGTAGTGGAGGGCAAACAAAATTCAATAGATGTAAAAAATTCAATCTTCCTAAAACCCATTGGATTGATGCTGCTTGCGTAGGCAATGTTAATCAATTGCAATTATTAACTAATCAACCTTTGGTAGTAAAAGCTACTGGTCACGGCACACGGCAAATGTGTAGGACTGATAAATATGGTTTTCCCATTAGGTATGTTCCGAGAAACAAATTTGTGCGAGGTTTTCAGACCGGAGATATTGTTAAAGCCATTGTCACTAAAGGTAAAAAGATTGGCAATTATGTTGGTAGAGTTGCTGTTAGAAGCACGGGTAGTTTTAATATCACAACTGCTAATGGATTAATCCAAGGTATTAACTCAAAATATTGCCAAAATATTCATCAAAAAGATGGATATAGTTATGTTTTTTAAATTTCTAAGGGGTTAAAACCGCTAAGAAAGTTTTTCCTCCCTGCTTTAAAAAGACAGGGTTTCCAAACTTATAGGAGGTTCTCATGACGTAAAACTTTACGTTCCTACAACAGGTAAAAAATCAGATATTTTAATTTCCACCATATGTCTAATAACCAACAACAAAATGCAAAGCTTTGACCCTAAAAAGCCACCAAAACAAGAACTTATTGATAGCTGTGTTCACTGTGGATTTTGCCTGTCTACCTGTCCTAGTTATCGCGTTATTGGCAAAGAAACAGATTCGCCACGGGGACGCATTTACCTGATGGATGCGATTAACAAAGGAGAAGCAGAACTAGCCACAGCTACTGCTGAGCATTTTGATTCCTGTTTAGGTTGTCTTGCCTGCGTTACCACCTGTCCTTCAGGAGTACAATATGACCAATTAATCGCCGCTACTCGCCCTCAAGTAGAACGTAATTATCCCCGCAGCTTTGCTGACAAGCTAGTAAGGAAGCTTATTTTCCAGCTTTTTCCCTATCCTGAGAGGTTGCGCCCTCTACTTGCTCCCCTCTGGTTATATCAGCAGCTAGGATTCCAAAAACTTGTACGAAATACAGGTTTACTCAAGATATTTTCTCCGCGTTTGGCGGCTATGGACTCCATTTTGCCTCCAATTACCTCCGATGCTTTTACCTCTGACTTGCCAGATGTGATTCCCGCTCAAGGCAAAAAACGCTACCGTGTGGGTATGATTTTAGGCTGCGTTCAACGCTTGTTCTTTTCTCCTGTTAACCAAGCAACAGTAAGGGTTTTAACTGCTAACGGTTGCGAGGTAGTAATTCCCAAAACTCAAGGCTGTTGCGCTGCACTTCCAGCACACCAAGGACAGGAGGCACAGGCACAGGCATTAGCGAAGCAGATGATTGATAGTTTTGCAGGCACAGAAGTTGATGCGGTGATTATCAATGCTGCTGGTTGTGGTCATACACTCAAAGAATACGGTCATATTCTCGAAGATGATGCTGAATATAGGGAAAAAGCCCAGGAATTTGCAGCCAATGTGAAAGATGTGCAGGAATTCTTGGTAGAAATTGGTTTGAGTGCACCACTTTCACCCCTGCAAGATGGAGAATTAACGATTGTTTATCAGGATGCTTGTCATCTGTTGCACGGACAAAAAATTAGTTTGCAACCTCGTCAACTATTGCGTCAAATCCCCGGTGTGAGACTGCGTGAACCAATTGATGCGGCGCTCTGTTGCGGTAGTGCGGGAGTCTATAATATGTTGCAACCGGAAGTGGCTCAGGAGTTAGGAACTCAGAAGGTAGAAAATCTACTCAATACAGGTGCACAGTTAATCGCATCAGCAAATCCTGGTTGTTCTTTGCAAATTAAGAAACATCTACAACTTCAAGGTCAAGATATTCCCCTCATGCACCCTGTAGAGTTACTAGATTATTCAATTCGAGGAATTAAGCTGGAATTTGGCAGTGGAAGTATCACCAAGTAAGGTTACCGACAAAATTCACGCGTTCAAAATTTAACAATTTAACAGATGTACTGATAATTTTTAATTGGAAGCGAAGCAACTGACTCTGTTAGCATAACTAAAACTTATTCTTATCCTAATTTAGTTTTACTTTTTAAAAAAGTGGCTAATTTTCGGCAAAAAACATTTCTTAATAGTTGACGAATTTGCGAGCTTACAGGTACATTTTTAAAAAAGACCGTAGAACACTTGTAACCAATTTCGGTTTTTAAGGGCAAAAAATCGCTGTAAGCATTGATATTTCGTTAAACAGTTGTAATCAACACCAATCAACTGCAAAACGACGAGAACACATTTTTGCCCTATTTTGAGCAAATGTACTATGTGACAGTCAGGAAACCATGACAGCCTATTGACTTTTTCCCAATTTTGTATAACAAATGTCATTACTCAACATGTAGCGTTAGCAGAATCATCTAAATTTGATATTTTTTCTGGATAGTTGAGACACTTTAGTTACTCCCATCAGTTTCATATCTCTTTCTATTTCACTTTTCATATTCGAGAGCGCTTTTTCCACTCCTGATTGTCCACCAGCAGCCAAAGCATACAAATACCATCTTCCACCAGAACAAGCTGTAGCTCCCACTGATAGTGCTTTAAGCACATGGGTTCCTCTTTTGATACCGCCATCACAGATTACCTCAATGCTATCCCCCACCGCATCTACTATGTCTGCCAATTGATCGAAAGGCGATATACTGCCATCTAGTTGACGACCACCATGGTTGGAAACCATGATCGCGTCAGCACCGATATCCACTGCCCTTTTCGCATCATCCACACTCATTACCCCTTTAAGACAAAACTTTTTACCCCATTTTTGCCTGATCGCTTCAGCATCCTTCCAATTCATTGATTGATCGAGCATATTACTGAAGTAATCTCCTATGGATACTGCAACATTGCTTCCCTGGCTAACATACTCTTCTAATTGAGGTAAGCTAAATTTGTCCCGCAGCAAATAATTCAATGACCAATTGGGATGTAGGGCAAAACTAATTAAACTATTTAATGTCAATTTTGGAGGGGTAGTAAATCCTGTCCACAAATCCCTTTCTCGGTTTCCTCCAGTGATAGTATCCACAGTCAAAGCAATGGCATCAAACTTAGCCTCTTTGCACATTTCGATCATGGCATCGTTCAAAGCTTTGTCTTTGTGATAATAAAATTGGAACATCTTGGGGGTGGAGATTATTTGACCAATTTCTTTTAAACTAACTGTTCCCAAACTGGAGACACCAAAAAGAGTTCCATATTTTTCTGCTGCTAATGCCACAGCTCGTTCACCCTCATAGTGAAATAATCTTTGCAATGCTGTGGGGGAACAAAATATCGGCAGATCAATTTTCATTCCCATTACTTCCACCGAAGTGTCTACTTCTTCCACTCCTGCTAAGACATTGGGAATAAGATCGCATTGTTCATAGGCAGATGTATTTCTTCTGTAAGTGACTTCATCGTCTGCTGCGCCGTCTATATAATGAAAAACTGGACCAGGTAATCTTGCTTTAGCCAAGGCTCTGAAGTCATGTGTGTTTCGGCAATCTGCTACACTCTGAAACAATTTAAAATCGATCATCACTTACTACTAGGCTCTCAGTTAGCTTGACAATATCATTTTTCTACAAATATATGTAAAGCTGGGCTAGCAATACCTACTTCGAGTTATTCCAAACTTTTTAAGACTTCCAAATGCTTAGATAATGGAGCAATTGTATTAGCTGTAATCGCCCCACTAGCAGCTACGGCAGGAATACCGATACCAGGGAAAGTAGAATCACCGCAACACAGTAAACCCGATAGGGGAGTAGTGGATCCAGGAAATAAAGCTTTACCAGCTTGGTGTGCTGGACCATAAGAGCCATGATAACGGCGGAGATAGCGTTGATGGGTTAGGGGAGTGCCAATTAGGGTGAGTTCGGTGCGATTGCGAATATCAGGAATTACTCTTTCTAAACCTTGCCACATCACTTCTGCCCGTTCCTGTTTTTGTTGTTTATAGGCATCGCTACGGCGATCCATTCCCGCCCAAAGCTCGTAGGGTTCATTGCCAGGAGTATAAACATGAATGGCGTGTTTACCTGGAGGTGCGAGGGATGGATCTAAGACTGAAGGAATCGACATCACCACAACATTCTGGGGAGTAGTTACGCCTCGCTCCCAATCATTGACGACAATGTAGTGGCATTCTAAATCTTCTAAACCTGTAGCATCAATGCCTAAATGTAGGTGCATAAAGCTGTCACATTCTGGAGTTTGCTCCCTTTCGCGAACAAAATTTGTGGGCAACACACCTTCGGGAATTAAGGGTAGGGTATCCCAAATTGAGGCATTAGAAACTACTGCTTGAGTAGCTCTTATTTCTTTGCCGTTGCGCAAGCGAATTCCCACAGCCTGGTTATTTTCTACCAAGATGCGATCAACGTGAGCATTGTAGAGAATCTCGCCTCCCCTTTTAGTTAATCCCCTAATCAAGGCATCTACAATCGCTCCACTACCACCGATGGGGTAATCTAGCTTCACCCCAGGCTTGTACCATTCGGCAAACATAAACGCCATTTCCGCTCCCACCGTACCACTGGCGGGTAAACCAGAGAGCAGAAAGCTGAGTAAATCCATCCAGTTGCGAATAAACTTATCGGTGACAATGCCATCCATAATTTGGCTAAAAGGACCAGTCATCCGTAGGATATTAGGCAGGTGTCCTAGAGTATTTGGTAAATATTGACCCATGGTAATAGCAGCCCCCCAATCGAAGCGCATCGCCAGGGGAGGTAAGGCATTAACTGCATCCGCTAGGGGTTTCATTGCTGCTTGTAATTTACGCCATTGGTCTACGGCGGCTTGCCCTCGTAGTTTTGCTAAAACCTCAGTAAAATGATCTGCTCCCACATAGGCATTAAAATCGCCTTCTGGTAAACGGCACCCCCAAACATCGTAGTTTGCCCATTCTAAATCTTCTTCAATGGCATCTAATACTTGTCTGAGGGGATTATTAGTGGGACTGGTAGATAAACCCGAATACAAAGAAGGACCAGAATCAAATGTATAACCATTACGTTCGAAACTGTGGGCTGCACCACCAGCGATGCTATGGCTTTCACACACAGTTACGCGATAACCATATTTAGCTAGCAAAGCCCCGCAGCACAAGCCTCCAATTCCGCTACCAATTATTACTACATCTACTGATTGACTGGCATTCATAATTTATTTTTTGACAGTTATGAACTACCGCTACCCGCTTACGCTGAGGTAGCGGTTTCCAACTTTACTGGGGATTGCCTCAGCACAGACTTACGTCCGCGCTTTGGTCTTACATCCCCGACCTTGGCAGAGTCCCCCATCCCAGAGGACTTTAGCATTCTGATACCTTCTGCTCTAATGTTCTTGGCTGCATTCTCATCTCTATCATGGTGAACGCCACAGTTAGGACATTGCCAATTCCTTAGATCTAACGGCATATCACTTACTTGATAAAAGCAGCTTGAACAGGTTTTTGAGCTAGGGAAAAATCTATCAATTTCTACTAACACTTTGCCTTCCCATTCAAGTTTGTATGAAAGGAAATTGACAAACATTCCCCAACTGACATCAGATATTGCCTTGGCTAGATTGTGATTCCGAACCATGCCCTTGACATTTAAGTTTTCAACTACGATGACTTGGTTATCGTCAACAAGCTTTCTTGAGAGCTTATGTAAGTAGTCTTGACGGACATTGCTAACACGTTCGTGAATCCTAGCTACTAATTTTCTAGCTTTATTTCTAGAATTGCTACCCTTTTGTTTCCGAGCCAACTTAGCTTGCTTCCTGGCTAAATTTTTTTCGTGTTTGTACAAATGCTTAGGATTGGAAAACTTGGAAGTTTTCTTGCCATCATGAACAATGGCAAAATCCTTAATCCCCAAATCTATCCCCGCAACTTTGCCATTATGACTAGGCTTAGGGTTATCTCCTTCTAATTGTGTCAAAACAGAAGCAAAATATTTGCCTGATGGTGTCATTGAGATAGTCACTGTTTTAATTTCTCCTTCAATTTGGCGTTGATCAAATTTAGTTTTGACAACACCAACTTTCCCAGGAAATTTTAGATTACCATCTACAACCTTTACACTTTGAGGGTATTGGATAGATTGCTTATGTTTTTTTGACTTAAATCGAGGAAATTTAGCCCGACCATCAAAAAAGTTCTTGTATGCGGTAGTGAGATTTAGAGTTGTAGCTTGAAATACTTGAGAATAGCAGCCAGTAAGCCATTTAGTTTCCTCAGCTTTTTTAAGCTTTGGAAGCATGGAATTTAGAGAAGCACGAGACAAACCTTTCCCAGTAGCTTTATAGGTATCAATGCAATGATTAAGTGCATAATTCCACCACCACCGAGAACAACCAAAGTGTTGAGCAAGTATTATTGTTTGTTCGTCTGTCGGATATATTCTTACTTTGATTGCATAATGTCTCATGCTGTTTGCCTCCTTACCGTATTATACATTTAGTGGTAAGATTTTCCGGTAAATATTTGCTTACAATGGTGCTATCCATCCCCAATCTCAGCGAAGCGGATTGGGGACTTTCGCACTTTCCGTTAAATGTACATCTAGTGATTCTCTTTCTTAGTGAGCTACATCCCAATCAACCATTAACCATCAACACTCAAAAGAATCGGGATATTTTGCTTATATCTAATTCGAATTATAACCGCTATAGTGTTTCCCAATCTGGGGAGGGGATTTAATAATCTCAAGTCTTTTCTCCGCGAAAGTGGGGGTTTACCTCACTAGCCTAGGAAGGACTATATTTAATTAATCAAATACTGTTTTTTTTCTATCATTAGGCTCATAAAAAAATAGCCAAAAGTAATAAGATTACTCCTAGCTAGCAGCAGATAAAACAATTTGTTAAAATCTATTTGATTGCCAATTAAAGTTGGATATTAATCAACCTACTCGAGTCCAAGAACTTCCATTATCCCAGTTAATTGTATCGCCGTTTATTTTTCCACTATCTTGACCTTTACCACCAAAAGTCATCTTTACACTATCGCCCTGTGTGGTTCCTGAAGCATAGTTCCAATAGGGATTATCCTGTGTCCAATGAACTAATACTGTAACTCCATTTTGGATAATGAAAATGTTGATGTTACCGTTAGAAGCTTCCCACTTACCTGTAAGCATTATCTTTTCTCCTTTTTTTAAAAAACAACAAAGTTAACTATATCAGTCAATAGCATTATGAATACAAAATCACTGCTTAAAACTTTCTAATAGTATTACTTTGCTTAAGTTAATCAGACATTGGCATCATACATGATTATTTTAGCTAAAAACAACAAAATTTAATTTTTTGTTATTTGTTGCTGTTGGGTATTATTTGTAGTATGCGATTTTGTCTACCCTATACATAACGTCTCTACTCTGGTAATTTACACTTCACAAGCGCAACCTAAAGTTAGGCCAATTTTAGTGATTAATAATTTGCTATTGATTAAATAATTATTAAAAAAATATGGTCAACACTATCGGCGATGGTGTTTAATTTAACGCACCACTTCCAGATAGTCATATTTAGAAAGCTGTACAAAACAAGCTTCCAATACTCTAAAAATTATCTGTGACAAACCCTCACTAAAAGCGAGGGTTTATTGACTGCGCCGGTTAATTACTAATGTAAATGCCTAGGCTTTCAACAGTTAGTGTTTCATCCACAGGTCCACCTTCCTTGCGAATCGAGATGGATGCTGAATCTAGATTAAATTCCTGAAGATTTTGGACTTGCAAGAGTAACTCATCGGTAATGTCAAATTGAAATTTCTTTGTGGTTGGACGATCGCTTTCTAAGACAAAGAAAGAGATAGTGCCTACAAAATAAGTATCAATATCAGCGATGGCAGTGCTTCTTGCTTGTTCGTCAATTTTCCGAGGGCAATCTTGAGAGATTGGAGGTTTTTTTGTCCCTGAGGGGTATGGGCCTCATAACGAGTTATAAGTACCAGTACGAGGCAAAGGCACCGGATAGTCTTTAGCAGCAGCTGGCTGTGGCAAGATGCTGAGAACCAGCACTAAACAAAGTAGCAATACACAGATATTTTTCAGACAAATGTGTCTCAAGTTTTTGGGAATCGAAGCCCAAGAAATTGATAAATGAGTGGTGATTAGAGCGTTAGACATGATTGAATTTACTCTTCTAAAGATTCAACTGCTAAGATTTATTCAGGCCAACAGAGCTGAATGGAAAATCCGAATTCAGCAAAACTCGACTTAAACGAAACCTTGATCAAAAATGTCTGCAATGCTAGTAGTTTTCGGTTGAGAAGCTTCTGGCTAACTAATTATTAGACAAAAAGTTCCTATTTCTCACACCAAATAATTAAATTAAATCAGGCGGTAGAGGGTATTTAATCATAAAATAAGTCTAATGTTAATTAAATTATTAAAGTTTGTTAATTGCTTATACAATCTCAAAAATATTTTTATCAAGTATATGTAAACCTAGGTCATCAATACCTACTTCGAGCTATCCCACACATCTCAACACTTCCAGAGGCTTTAATAATGGTGCAATTATATTAGCTGCGATCGCACCACTAGCAGCCACCACAGGAATACCGATACAGGGAAGGTAGAATTACCACAGAAGCTTTAATATAAAGCCTAGCCAAGTGAGGCGATCCTGTTAATTTATAATCAAAACTTATTTTAACTCTGGTTTTGTTTTGATTTTTAAAAAAACAGCTAATTTTCGCCACAATACATTTCTTAATAGTTTACGAATTTGCGAGGTTACAGGTACAATTTTGAAAAAGACCGTAGAACACTTGTAACTAATTTCGGTTTTTGAGGCCAAAAAATCGCTATAAGTATTGAATCTTCGTTGAGCAGCAAAACTCCACACCACTCAACGGCAAAACGACGACAACACGTTTTTGCCCTATTTTGAGCAAATGTACTATGTGACAGTCAGGAAATCATGACAGCTTCTTGACTTTTTAGTGATTTTATAGAGTAAATGCCATTGCTCAGCCTCTGGTGGTAGTGAATCACTCTTTGGTTACACCAAAAACTCCAAAGTGGGAAATCTGGCGATTAGAAGTTACATCAAGTCTGCTTTTCAAAAGCTACTGACAAATAATCTCCCCCAACTTCCTCAGCTCCCCTGCTCCCAACTCCCTACCCTAGAGCTTTTCTTTGTGCACTTCTCACTCTTGCCTGAGAACAACGCCCAAGCTATGATGTGCGTCGGGGTAGTTTGGCTTCAGAGAAAATAACTATTGATCTTAAGTCAATTGCTTCCTTACCATGCCTGGGCAATAGTTCGCTAATCTAGCGATAAATAGACCCTCTTGTATTAAGTGTTGTCGGCTACATTCGTACTCCTGAGTGTAAGTGAAAATAAATTTAAAAAGATAAAGAAAATCAGATCTCACTTCAGCTCAAAATTAAAGTATTCCCTCCAGAAATTCTGGCGATTATTAATTCAGAAATCACCCAAAGCCGATGAAACCACACATAATTGTCTGTAGCTTAGGCCGTATTGGTTACAAGATTTTTTGCCTCCTCAGACAACAAGGAGCCAACGTTGTTGGTATTAGCACTCGACCTCTACCTGGAGAAAAGGGTGATGACATTATTATTGGTGAACCAAGCTCTGTGGCAACCCTAATTGCTGCTGGAGTTAAAAAAGCACAAACTCTGGTACTGGCTAGTAATGATGATGCTACTAATGTGGCGATTTTAACCCAAGCGAGAATTATTAATCCTCATATTCGCATCATTAATCGCCTATTTAATCAAACCTTAGGTGACCGTTTAGATCAAACTCTACCTGAACATGTAAGTTTGAGCGTACATGGTTTAGCAGCACCAATTTTCACCTTTGCTGCTTTGGGAAATAAAGCGATTGGACAACTTAAGCTATTTAATAAAACCTGGCCGATTAACGAAGAAATTATTGATGAGAATCATCCTTGGTTGGGGCGTAAGCTGAGTGAACTATGGTCAGATAAATCACGTATGCTAATTTACTATCTGCCAGCTACAGGTGAAATTGACCTAATTGCTGCTGTTACTAGAGGTGAGCGTTTGCAGTTAGGCGATCATCTAATTATGGGTACTCAACCCACTGTACGCACCAAACGTCGCTCTCGCCTACGTAAACTCTTCAAAACTCTAACTAATGTACGCCAATTTCACCATCATGGTCGTCCTGTGGCGATGGTTACTTTAGCTCTACTAATAACCATTTTTCTGGCTACAGTTACCTACGTCTCGGTTAATTACAACACCTCCATTGTCGATTCCCTCTACTTTTCTGTAGGTATGATTACTGGTGCTGGTGGTCAAGAAGAGGTGGCAGAAGCAGCTCCCGATGGAATTAAAATTTTTACTGCGATTATGATGTTAGTTGGAGCAGGGGTAATTGGTATCTGCTACGCTCTAATTAACGATTTTATCCTTGGTAGTCGCCTGAGACAGTTTTGGGATGCAGCTCGTGTACCTTCGCGTAATCACTATATTGTCTGTGGTTTGGGTGGGATTGGTATTCAAATTGTCCGTCAACTAATAGCTCAAGGACATGAAGTTGTGGCGATTGAGAGCGATCATAACAGTCGTTTTCTCCACACAGCTCGTTCCTTAAACGTACCAGTTATTATCGAAGATGCCAGTCTTTCTGCTACCCTGGAAGCTGCCAACATTGCCCATGCAGAGAGCCTGATTACTGTTACTAGCAATGATATGGTTAACGTGGAGATTGCTCTCTGTGCTAAGGGAATTGTACCTCGTCTGCCCGTTGTCCTCCGTCACCACAACTCTCAATTTAGCGCTGCAGTAGAACAGGTATTTGAATTTGAGCACGTTTTATGTCCCACGGAATTGGTCAGTCCTTCCTTTGCAGCTGCGGCTCTTGGTGGTAGGATTCTCGGTAATGGTATGACTAATGACTTGCTTTGGATCGCTCTAGCTACATTTATCACACCAGGACACCCTTTTCATGGCAAGATGGTGCAAGATGTGGCTACAAGTGCAGATTTAGTACCACTTTACCTAGAAAGTAAACAGCATACGGTTCACGGTTGGCAGTTGCTAGAGAGTAGGCTCAAGCAAGGTGATGTTTTGTATTTAACCATGCCTGCTACAGGTTTGGAACAATTGTGGCGCAATAGTAGTGCCAACTCAAAAATTAATGATCTACTGACTACTTAGTGAGGAATTCTTCTCCTTGGTCAGAATTTTGGACAAGCACAAGAAATATACTGCCCTTGATAGTTGCTACGATTCCTTTTGGTATTATTTTCGGTACCCTGGCTCAAAGTAGTAGACTTCCCTTTGTTGTTTTGAACATGATGCTGATATTAATGCTGCCCTTAACATTGCAGCTTTGGGGTTGTCTGTAATCCAGCCTGAAAGCCTGAAGATAAGTTACCAGTTGGAGGGACAACTTAGATTGTTTCCAACTAGTTACGAATGAATTAGGCTAAAGCCCCGCACCAGTTGACCGGGATTGCTTACCTAGCACCCTTCTCGTCGCAATTAATATACTCACGAATTGCAGTGTTAATGTCTTTCATGTTATCCTCGACAGTCTCCACTGCTTCTGGAGGTGCCGTATCTGGAGAACCAGAATTGAAAGGTGGGTCTGGATTGTATTCGAGACGCAACTGAGTTAGTTCGGCAGAAAACTTGCCCTTTTCCGGATCGCCAGAAGACTCGCTAATAACCTCCTCAATCACTGAAAGGGCGAAGTCCATACCCGCTGTAACCCCGCCTCCAGTAATCCGAATTTCCTCCTTAACCCCGTCTTCAGCAATTTTTTTGGAGATGCACACCCGTTTATCCACCTGTGTGACGTTGGGGTAGCACTCGAGTAGTTCTTTGGAAGCCCAATGCGTTGCTGCCTCGTGTCCATCAAGGAGTCCAGCTTGAGCCAGAATTAACGCTCCCGTACAGACAGAGGTTACATATTTTGCCTCTTTTGCTACTTTCTGAAGGAATTCAAGCACTTTTTCATCTTGCAACTGGGGTAATACATCTTTGGCACCACCAACAACCAAAACGTCAATCTTGGGACAATCATTAAACCCGAAATTAGGTTTAAGCTGCACGCCAGCATCCGAGTTCAACAAGTCAGATGTCTTGGAAAATGTAAACGCATAAAAATCATCAACTGCTGCAAAGAATTGCAATGGTCCATAAGAATCGAGCATCGTCATACCCTCGAAGATATAAATACCGATGTTTGTCTTCTCAGTCATAATTTTCGTGCTCCATTTCTTTCTTCCTTGAGATTATCATTTTCTTCTTCTTTCCTAGATGCTTTATATGCTACGTATAGCGCTTTGACTAAGTTCAATGTTCACGATAGTAAAACGGGAGAATGGAAGCCGTCTCACTTCAGCGCGGAGAGTGTCAAAAATCCCTACAGTCAAATTGAATCTGCGTTAGTCGTACCATTAATCCGGGAACTATAAATCCAGAAGATTATTTGAGCAGTTTAGTGTCAATGGCTAAAGCAAAACACATTATAGAAAATGCTTCTCCATTAGTTTCCCAGAATCGCAAAAAACTATCTCTACGCCTTGTCCTTATTGTGCCATTTGTCTTGCAAATTTTTGCTGCTGTGGGATTAACTGGTTATCTATCCCTGCGTAATGGACAAAAAGCAGTCAATGATTTGGCTACCCAATTACAGGATAAGGTTAGTGATCAAGTTTCTGCTCACCTTGATGAATATTTAGCTACTCCCCATGAAATCAATCAAATCAATTTACAAGCTATTAAGTTAAATTTAATTGATCTCAATGATATTTATGGTTTGGGGCGTTACTTCCAAGAACAAATGAAAGTCTTTACTGACTTTGGTTATATCAACTTTGCCAATGAAAAAGGTGAATTTATCGGTATTAACCGTGTTGATGAGAATGAACTTGAGCTAGATATTATTGAAAAATCTCACCTAGGTACCTATTACAAATATGCCATTGATAATAAGGGAAATACCACTAATCTTATTGCCAAATACGAATACAATTATCAGCAAGAAAGTTGGTATAAAGATGCCGTTAAAGCTGGTAAACCCCTGTGGACAAGAATTTACAATTGGGCAAGTAAGCCAAAGATTATTGCTATCTCTGCTAGCTATCCTGTGTATGATAGTGCCAATAACTTAATTGGAGTACTGGGGATTGATCATGTACTATCGCGAGTCAATAAATTTTTACATCAATTAGAAGTTAGCCCTTCAGCAAAAACATTTATTCTAGAGCGGAATACTTTACTAGTCGCAACTTCGAGTTTAGAGCCATCATACACGATTGTCGATGGTGAAGCGCGACGACTTAGTGTTAATGAAAGTAGCGATTCTCTAATCCAAGCAACAGCAGCATTTTTACAAGAAAAATTTGGCGATCTCAGCACAATTGATAGTAGCCAACAACTTAAGTTTAAAATTGATGGTAATCGCCACTTTGTGCAAGTTACTCCTTGGCAAGATGAATTTGGTTTAGATTGGTTAGTAGTAGTAACTGTTCCAGAATCAGATTTTATGGCGCAAATTAATGCTAACAATCGCACTACTATTCTGCTTTGTTTAGCAGCTTTAGCAATTGCTACTTTACTCGGTATCTATACATCACGCCGAATTAGCGAGCCTATTCTTCGTATTAGTCAAGCCACTCAAGCTATTTCTAGTGGTAATCTTGAGCAAAAAGTGAGTGCACCAAATGTAAATGAGTTAGGTATTTTAGCCCAATCATTTAATCAAATGGCGCACCAGTTACGAGAGTCATTTGCAGCTTTAGAAAAAACGAATCAAGAACTAGAAAAGACTAATGAATCCTTGGAAATAAGGGTTGAAGAACGCACCAAGGAACTACAACAAGCAAAAGAAGTAGCAGATACTGCTAATCAAGCTAAAAGTGAATTTTTGGCGAATATGAGTCACGAGTTACGCACTCCTCTGAATGCGATTCTGGGTTTTACTCAAATCATGCAGCGCGACTCTTCCTTAGAAGCAAAACAACAGGAGAATTTAGGCATTATTAGTCGTAGTGGCGAACATTTGCTATCTTTGATTGGCGATGTTTTGGATATGTCTAAAATTGAGGCGGGTAGAATTAGCCTCAATGAAAATAACTTCGATCTGTCTCGTTTACTATATACTCTGGAAGATATGTTGGCACTCAAAGCGGAAGCCAAGAATTTATCTTTAATAGTAGAGCGTAGTGAAAAAGTTCCCCAATATATTAAAACTGATGAGAGCAAGTTACGGCAGGTTTTAATTAACTTAATTGGTAACGCAATTAAATTTACAGAACAAGGTGGGGTAACCCTGCGAGTGGGATTAAAAAACTCACCCCACACCTTACTTTTTGAAGTAGAAGATAGTGGTGCAGGTATTGCTCCAGATGAAATAGATACTCTGTTTGATGCTTTTGTACAAACAGCAACTGGACGAAAGTCTCAAGAAGGAACTGGTTTAGGCTTACCCATTAGTCGCAGGTTTGTGCAACTGATGGGAGGAGATATTACTGTTAAAAGTACTGTTGGTCAAGGTACAGTTTTCACCTTTACAATTCAATTTAGTCCCGCTTCCCAAGCTGATATCAAAGAGGCACAAACTACTGGCAAAATTACTGGTTTAGAAGCCAATCAACCAAAATATAAAATTCTTGCTGTGGATGATCGCTGGGAAAACCGCCAACTCTTGCTTAAATTACTAACACCATTAGGATTTGAGGTAAAAGAGGCAGAAAATGGTAAAAAAGCGATTGAAATCTGGCAAAGTTGGCAACCAGATTTAATTTTTATGGATATGCGGATGCCTATCTTAGACGGTTACGAAGCGACGAAACGAATTAAGGCCACTACTCAAGGTCAGGCAACAGTAATTATTGCACTTACTGCCAGTGCTTTTGAAGAAGAGCGATCAATTGTTTTATCTGCTGGCTGTGATGATTTCCTACGTAAACCTTTTCAGGAGATGGTATTACTTAAAGCGATTAGCAAACATTTAGGAGTACGCTATATTTATGCAGCTAATTCTTTGCCATCAAATTCTGAAACAGAAATAGAATCCTATGAATTAAGCACAGAAAGTTTAAGCATAATGCCTCTTGAGTGGAAAGAAAAGCTACAACAAGCAGCAGCAGAAGCTGATGAGGAACTTACTATAGAACTAATCGAAGAAATTCCTGAATCATCTACTGCAATTGCAAATGCCTTGAGAAAATTGGTTGATGAATTTCTGTTTGAGGAAATTCTTGAACTCACCCAACCACATGCCATGGTGCTATGAATAACTACCAGGAATCAGTCGCCAATATTTTAATTGTTGACGATGTAGCGGAAAATTTGCGTCTACTCAATAAAATCTTAAGTGATGAAGGGTATAAAGTCCGCAAAGTGCGTAATGGAAAGATGGCATTAAATACAGTGCAAACTCAGCCACCAGATTTGATTTTGCTCGATATTAATATGCCACAAATGAATGGCTATGAAGTTTGTCAACACCTCAAGTCTCAATTACACACCCGCGACATTCCAGTAATTTTTATCAGTGCTTTGGATGAGGGAATGGATAAAGCTAAAGCTTTTGCTGTGGGTGGCATAGATTACATTACTAAACCTTTTCAAATTGAGGAAGTGCTGGCTCGTGTTGAAAATCATTTAGCTATTAGTAGATTGCAATGTCAGTTAAAAAAGCAGAATGCATTATTACAAGAATCTGAGGCAAAAGAGCGGGATAAATCGCAGCAGTTAGAGAAAACTTTGCAGCAGTTCCAAAAAGCTCAATTGCAATTGATTCAAAGTGAAAAAATGTCCAGTTTGGGTCAACTAGTAGCAGGCATTGCTCACGAAATTAATAACCCAATTAATTTCATATATGGCAATCTTTACCCTGCTAGAGAATATGGTGAGGAGATGTTGCATCTGTTGCAACATTACCAGAAAATAGTTCCTAATCCTCCAGAGGAAGTCCAGAAATTATTAGAAGATTTAGATTTAGATTTTATAGAATCTGATTTGCCAAAACTAATGGATTCCATGTTTCTCGGAGTAGTCAGAGTTCAAGAAATTATCAATGCTTTATTAAATTTTTCCCACTTGGACCAAGCAGAAAAGAAACTAATTGACCTGCATCAAGGCATTGAGAGTACTTTGAAAATTACCAATACTCGCTTGAAACAACAAGGAAATACTGGTGAAATTACAGTAGTTAAAAATTATGGAAACCTACCTAAGATTGAGTGTTATCCAGGTCAGCTTAACCAGGTATTTATAAATATTATTTCTAATGCGATTGATGCCCTAGAAGAATACAGAAGTGAAGAAAATTTTCCTCCAGAAGCTCCAAAAATAACCATTCAAACGAAGCTAGTTACTGAAGAAAAACAGCAATGGGCTACTATTTTAATCTCTGACAACGCAGCAGGTATAGACGAAGAGATACAAAAAAGAATTTTTGATCCTTTCTTTACTACAAAAAAAATAGGTAAAGGTACAGGTTTAGGACTGTCAATTAGCTATCAAATTGTGGTGGACAAACATCAAGGAAAACTCTCTTGTCTTTCCAATCCAGGACAAGGAGCCATGTTTGTTATTGAAATTCCTATCAGTTAATCCTATCAGTTATTCACGGACTAGGCTTTGCAGGTATCCTCCAGGAAGCAAATTTCAGCGCCACAAGCCTCATCATTGCCATCGCCTTCTGGTTACTCAAAATTATCTCCCAACACCCGTGGAGTTGCCAATTGAACAACTTAGCTTTCTTCCCCATCGTAGCCCTAGGTATATTCTACTTAGTTCAGCGCACCTTACCACTAGTCGCATTCTAAATTTCAAAGCAGTAATGTAGCGCTACGTATTAACGTGTTTGTCAAGTTAAAGTCTTGAAACCTTGCGTGAGTATACTTCTGCCTCCTGCCTTCTGCCCCCTGCCTTGCGCGTAGAGCTATAAATCTCTTATTTCCCCAGATCCCCAAATCCCCAAATCCCCAGATCCCCAGATCCCCAAATCCCCAAATCCCTATCTCCCCATCTCCAAATTCTCCTTGGGAAACGTGTCTATTGAGTGGCATGATATTTAAGGTGACGACTCTATATCTTACTCCAGGGCAAAAAAATAATCATTATGGGCTTTGCGGACTTATCAATTGCGGACATAGCTGCAGAATATAATCTCCCAGTGGAAGAAGTATTCCAGCTATGCGATCAATTGACAATTAATTATAAAAATCAACAGACTTTTCTGGCGTTGGAAGATGCCAAAGCTGTCATTTCTCATATTCTGTCTCAAAAAGCACCATCACCACAGGAGGATAATGTGGTTTAATCCTGCTGCTAATTACTGAGTGTTCGATGATGCACTCTGTAACTTATAATTTCCTGCAATGATTTTCTTGAGGTTTTTCCTCCCATATATGCCCAAAATAGTCTGATATAAGTCTTTTGCTGTGTTGAAAAAAAACATGAATAAGTCAAAGTTTTTGAGGAGAACTATGCTAAAACGATTGCTTCTGGTAACTGTCGCGACTCTATTTTTCGCCCTACAATGGGGCATGGAAAATGCCTTTGCTCTTAATATCAAGGAGAGCATCCGCACCGTTAAGCTAAATGAAGAGCAAATGATCGTTCTTACCAATGAACAAGTAAAGCACGGCCAAGAGCTATTTACTAGTGAATGTTCCAAGTGTCATGCTTCAGGTAGAACCAAACCAAACCCTAACGTAGGCCTAGGGTTGGAAGATCTTAAAGGAGCTGAGCCACCCCGTGATAATGTCCTAAGTATGGCAGACTATCTTGAGTATCCTACCAGCTATGATGGTGAAGATGATCTAAGCATTCTTCATCCCAATACCAAGAGAGCGGATTTGTATCCTGGCATGAGAAACTATACACAACAAGACCTTCAAGATGTTTCTGGTTATATTCTGATTCAGCCAGCTTTGCGTGGTTCAAGCTGGGGAGGCGGTAAGTTTTTAAACTAAGCCACAATAATATTTTCTCAACTTTATTAAGTCCCTGTCCTTTTGAGGATGGGGATTTTAATTGGAAGTGGGGGATGCAGGGGAAGAAAAGCTCGTTTTTTCCTTCTGATTGGAGATATATTTATGCTATCCATAAACCTCAGTAACCAGTTATTAGTTCCCATTGAGGAAAGTTGGTAACTGGTTACTGTTTAACTGCTCACTAATTCTAATTCTGCGAGGGGTACTTTTAATGAGTATGATGTGTAACCAGGTATTTTTTAGTATCATCAATATGTTTATCAGACTAAAAACCAAATTTTTACTCAGAATTAGCGCAGTTTTGTTATGTTGTTTGATTCTGTTTTTCCCTCTTCCTTCCTGGGCTGAAAGTCCTATAACAGTAGCAACATGGAATACGGCGTTTATTGATAGATCTGTTGGGGACCTTGATTTAGCAGGATTTGTCAAAGAAGTTGATTTTGACATTTTATTAGTAAATGAAATTAAGACTCAAGATGATCTTGAGCAGCTTAAATCTCAAATGAATCGAGATGACAACTATAGTGCAATTTCATCTTTTGGTCGTGGAAATAATGATTTGGAGGTTGGCATTATCTCAAGATTTCCTCTGAGTGACATTGTTGAGTTTGATCGCTCACTTGACAGCTCTGGAAGTGTAAAAGAAGTACGTTTAGAGACAGTTGATTTACAAGGAATTGCTAATGTTGGAGTAGGACGCGGTTTTTTAGTAGCTAAAATACCAGCTCTCAAGCTTTTTGCTATTGTCACACATCTTAAATCATCACGAGGAGCAATTGGAGATAGTGATCGCTCAAACGCTCAGAAAAGGGAATTAGTTGCTGCTGCTGTAGCCAAACATGTTGTTCAGCTCAGAAAAAATAATCCTGACTATTCAGTCTTATTTGGTGGAGATTTAAATATAGGTGTTTCCGATGCTGACAAAAACGGTAGTAATCTTGCTGATGATAAGACCGATGGTTATGACGATACACATGCCATTCTGTCAAAGGGCATTATTGATGGATTGCGTATGAGATCTTTAGTCACAAATCTAGGTAGTACTTTTGTTGGTAAAGATGGTATTCCAGATTTTCCTAAATCAGGAGCAATTGATGTACTCTACATTGATGGACCATTAGCAGATCTATTTATTGATGCTCAAGCGACATCGAGTAGTTTTGGTTCAGACCATTTAGCAGTTTTTACTACCACTGGAAAGCTAGCTGTAGATAATACTAATAAGATAGCAACAGATTCAATTGAAATTACCAATGCATTACCAAATCCCAGTGGTTCAGATTCTGGAAACGAAACTGTGACCTTAACTTACACTGGCAGTGAGCTAATTGATATTTCAGGATGGAAGTTACGAGATAAATCTGGAAAAACTTACATTTTCCCGTCGAACACTAATTTGAACCCTGGAGATAACGAACTGAGATTAATTATAAATTCGATGCCACTAAATAATTCTGGCGATACAATTATTTTGCTTGACCCTACTGGGGTTCAGTTTGGCTCTATTTTTGAATATTCAGGTAGTGATGTACAAGCAGGTTTACCTGTGCGTTGAAGCTTTTTACAATGCACCAAGGTTAACAGCGATCTGTTCTTATTTCTGTGCAGTAATCGCCTAGTGAGGGATGTACAAGAAATGACCCCTTTGATGTTCCGTCATTTCAATCCTTATTATGTTCTAAATCATCCTGAAATGTTCTCAGAATGAGAGTTTAGAATACGAATTGTAGCAAAGCGGTCATATACTACCCGAAAACCTAAATGGCTGTTGCATGATGAAATTCCTGCCAAAAAATCTCGAAAATCAGCCAATCGCCAAACTAGGTTTAACAATGGCTGGCACAATACGCGCTACAGCCATTTTCCCACCACCAATATTTCTCGCCACAGGACCAATTTGCAAAGCAGCTAAACCACCCATAATAAAAAAGTTGGATTTGGGCAGACGTAAATGTTCGTCTAGTATTGGTAAACCGTTAACTATTTCTGTAGGATAAGTTTCTAGTACTTCTTGCAATAGAGGATGCTCTTTGGCATTGAATCTTGTACCAGTAGCCAACCAAATACGGTTGAATTGGTATCTGTTTCTATTCTCACAACGAACCTGCCAAAGATTATCTTGCCACTGTGCATCGCACACTTGAGAGCATTCATCGATTATTACCTTGCCTTGATGAGATGCTTTCCTTAGTTGTAGCATCATTTCAGGAGTCATTGAACCACCATCACGGGCTTGCTGAATTTGCTGGTAACGAACATACCAATCAGTTTCGGCATGAAAGTCTTTAAGGTATTTTGGTCCTAACCAACCAGGCTCAGCATCAAATATTTTTGATTGTAACTGTTTTCTAGCCATTAGGGTAACAGTTGCACCCAGGTTGATCGCACCTTTGGCTAAATGTCCGCTAGTTAAGCCACCACCAACGATTAAAATTTTTTCTCCTGTTAACCTAAGTTGGTTTAAATTTACCTGTTGGGAATGACATAATTTGTCTGACGGATAATCTGAGGTTATTTTTTCTACCCAGTCAGGAAGCTGTTCTTTTCCACTTCCCGTAGCCAATACTACTCTACGGGCAATTATAGTTTCTCCTGTGTTTAAAACTAATTGAAATCGAGGACGAGAAGCACGTTGAATCGGTAGAATTTGGATTACTTTAGCCGGATAAACTTTATCCTTCAATTTCCAGCGATTAATTACTTCATGACAAAAATCATTAAAAAGCTTTGTTCCTGGTCTATCGTAGGGAGGAAACAACTCACTATGTCTATGTTCGGCAAAGGTTCTTAATTGATGGGGGTTAGGATCTGGATGATGGACAGCAGGAGAACGCAGATAAGGAATTTGTTGCGCTGCAAATTGTTGCAGCCATTGACTTAGCCAAGTTTGACTTGGATCGAAAACCAGGAATTTAGAATAATGTTTCGCACTTTTTTGTAGCAAATGGGTACTTAAAGTAAGTCCCTGAATTCCTGCGCCAATAATCGCTAAGTCTATATAGTTAGGTAACTTCACTCGCGGAAAATATTGATCATGATAACAATTATTATATAGTGAGAATGATTATCATTCTGGTTGTCTAAAACCAGAGGTGTGAGGAAAATGAAAAATCAACTTTGGAGAACTTGCTTACTAAGTCCTCTATTTTTAGTGACTGCTTTAGGGCACAATGAGTCATCAGCCCAAGATCTTAACTCTTACACTGCAGAGTTAGATCAAGTTACCAATGTTAATCAACTGCGGGATGTTTCCCCCGGAGACTGGGCATACGAAGCCTTGCGTAACCTAGTGGAAACCTATGGTTGTATTGCTGGCTATCCTGATGGTACCTATAGAGGTAACCGTGCTATGACTCGCTATGAATTTGCGGCGGGTTTGAATGCTTGCTTGCAACAAATTGAGAGGTTAATTGCAGCTTCCACAGCAGACTTTATTTCCGAAGAAAACTTAACAATTCTCCAAAGACTCATGGGAGAATTTGAAACAGAATTAGCAACTCTTGGGGAAAGAGTCGACAACCTTGAAAGTCGTACTGCTTTTTTGGAAGATCATCAGTTTTCCACTACTACTAAGTTAGGTGGAGAAACCAGTTTTGCCCTCAGTCAAGTTTTTGGCGATGAAAAAGCCGATGGTAGTGGCGATCTCGATAGCGTCACTGTTTTTAATTTCCGTTCTCGCTTGAGTTTCAATACTAGCTTTACGGGTACAGACCTCTTAAAAGTACGTTTGGATGCTCTAAATACTGTTCCCTTTGGTTCAGGAGAAGAAGAAGACGATCCTAATGTTACAGGCACAGGTATGACTCGTACCGCCTTTGATGAAGGTTCTGATGGTTCGGTACGAATTGGTAAACTTTACTATACTTTTGCGATTGGGGAATCGGGTAAATCCGGTCATTCAGGACACGGACATGATGACCACGGACATGATGAACATGGAGATGATGACCACGGACATGGCGGTCATTCTGAAAGCTTCCACGGCGCAGCAGAAGGAAAACTTTCCTTTGTTATTGATGCTGTTGGGGGAGAATTTAACGAAAACTTTGCTAATTATAACGAGTTTTTCTCCGAAGAATTAACGGGGGCAATATCTCGTTTTGGACGCTTTAATCCTATCTATTATCAAGGTTTAGAAGGAACAGGAGCTACAATTAACTACAGTTTTAACGATGTGATCGCCCTTTCTGTGGGTTATCTATCTCCTCGCGCTAGTGAACCCATTGATGGTGCAGGTTTATTCAATGGTAGCTATGCAGCAATCGCACAATTAAGCGTTGAACCTACCGATAGTTTTGGCTTTGGTTTGACTTATTCACGAGGCTATTACGCGCCAGATGAGTTGGTAGTTTCAGGAGAGACAGGAAGTGAAACCGCTAATGCACCTTTTGGGGAAGAGATTGCTACTTCTGCGGATCATTTTGGTTTGCAAGGAAAATATCGAGTTAGCGATCGCTTTAGTATTTCTGCCTGGGGTGGTTTAACATTAGCTCATGCGTTAGCCGATGGAGACAATGAAGGTATTTTTGTCGATGATGGTGATGATGCTACTATCTTTAACTGGGCGGTGACTTTAGCGTTTCCCGACCTCTTTGCTGAAGGGAACTTAGGAGGTATTACCGTCGGACAACCACCACAAGTTAGTAGCAATGACGGTGGATTGGAAGACGAAGATGGTGCTTGGCACATAGAAGCCCAGTATCGCCATAAAATTAACGATCATATTGCGATTAACCCAGGATTTTTTGTAGTTATTAATCCCGAAAATAATAGCGATAACGATGCAATTTATGTTGGTACAATTCGTACTATTTTTGAGTTTTAATTCTTAGTTGCCACTGTAGCAGGTTGTTATCAACCTGCTTCTTTACGTTTATTATTTTGTTGAAAAGTCCCCCATGCAGTTTGAGCAAATAACTTGACGAAGTTTAAACCTTGAAATGCTTCTTCTGGGGATTGAACTGTATTTTGCTGGGGTGTTTCTACTGAAGAAATATATGGTTTTAATCGTTCTATCGCAGCATTAGGACTATCGCAAAAAATAATTTCTGGTTCTGGTTTACTCATAACAGAATAGACTTATTTTAGTGATTCTGTAGCGCGATCGCTATCTATTCTTTCGGTAGAAAAAGCAACAGCTTGCTATTTTTCTTGTAACAAAGGAATTCTAGCTTCTTGTTCTTCAGTAAAAAAGCGAATTTGAGACATGATAACTAGCTCGAATATATTAAAAACACATATTCCTTAGTATTCCCACATAGTAAAAAAAATCTTAGATCGCGATCATTAAATTGCTGATTTGGCGTAGGACGACTGCTCTAGCTATGTTAAAAATTGTCAAATTGTTTTTTTGATAACAATTATCGTTATTGTAAAATCAGATGATTAATCTTTCGATTTGCCACTACGCAATCGCACCCTATGACTTCTTCTAACCAGCATCTCTCCCTATCCCATCGCCCTCGTCGCCTCCGTCGCACCCCATCTTTACGTAGCATGGTGCGGGAAAACCAGTTAACAGTTAACGATTTGATTTATCCGGTTTTCGTCATGGAAGGGGAAAATCTGCAAGAAGAGATTTCTTCTATGCCAGGAATTTATCGTTATTCCCTCGATTTACTGCTCAAAGAAGTAGCTGATGCTGCTAATTTAGGAATCAATGCGATTGCTATCTTCCCCCTGGTTGCCACAGAAAAGAAAGATAACGCAGGTACAGAAAGCTATAATCCTGATGGTTTAGTACAGCGCACCGTAAAAGCAGTTAAGCAAGAAATTCCTGAAATTACTGTTATTACCGATGTCGCACTTGATCCTTTTTCTAGCTATGGTCATGATGGCATTGTCGAAGATGGTAAAATTCTCAATGATGAAACAGTAGAAGTACTAGTAAAACAATCAGTTTCTCAAGCAGAAGCAGGAGCAGATATAGTCGCCCCTTCCGATATGATGGATGGTAGAGTGGGAGCTATTCGCAAGGGTTTAGATGCTGCTGGTTATTCCGATGTGGGAATCCTAGCCTATTCTGCTAAATATGCCTCAGCTTATTATGGACCTTTCCGCGATGCTTTAGAATCTGCCCCCCAATTTGGCGACAAACAAACCTATCAAATGAATCCTGCTAATAGTCGAGAAGCGATTAAAGAAGTAGCTTTGGATATTGCTGAAGGTGCGGATATGGTAATGGTAAAACCAGCTTTGGCTTATCTAGATATTATTTGTCGCGTCAAGGAGTATACTAATTTACCCGTTGCTGCTTATAACGTCAGTGGGGAATATGCGATGATTAAAGCTGCTGCACAGCAAGGTTGGATTGATGAGAAGAAAGTAGTTTTAGAAACTCTTACTAGTATGAAACGGGCGGGTGCAGATTTGATTTTGACTTATTTTGCTAAGCAAGTAGCTTTGATGTTGCAATAGAGATAATATTTGTATCGATCAAATATTTATCATAGTCCCAAGAAAGCACAAGTATCTCTACTATTCTCAGGCGATAGTCTGATTATCCCTAAGTCTCGTTTAATCTGGGAATCAACTGAGCTAAATTACAAGGACGATGGCGGGAGTCAAGTTGTTCTTTGATAATACTCCATCCAGTTTGGCAAGCACCGCTAGAACCAGGTAAACAAAAGATATAAGTACCGTTAGCCACGCCAGCCAAAGCCCGAGACTGAATAGTAGAGGTTTTAATTTCTTGATAGGAAATCATCCGAAATATTTCGCCAAAACCTTCAATTTCCTTGTCTAATAGAGGTTTAATTGCTTCTGGAGTGCCATCTCGTCCCGTAACTCCCGTACCACCAGTAGTTATAATTACTTGGACAGATTCATCTGCTACCCATCTGGATATTACGGCACGAATTTGGTAAATATTATCGGGAACAATAGTTTTTTCTGCCAGGAAATGTCCTGTTGTGGTTAAGTTATCCACTAATATTTTGCCCGATTTATCATCAGCTTCGGTTCGCGTGTCAGAAATCGTCAGTACGGCAATTTTTAGAGGTAGTAAAGATTCAT
>CAZWGS010000067.1:0-26856 GCA_964633315.1 uncultured bacterium
GATAGTTACTGATGATGGGACAGAGGGTAATTCCCTTGACCAAATTGGTTTGACTATCCCAATTTTAGCTAGATATACACCACCGTTATTAATGGAAAAAGCATTACGGGTTAACTTTGCTGTTTGTTGATTTCTTCTTTTCTTAAATTTGGGACTTTTAAGTCTTTTTCCTTTTCTTTTCCCTTTTAAAGAATCGAAAAAGCGCACCGCCCGCGCCGAGGTTTCCTCGGCATCAGGACGGAGCAAGAAGTTTTTATATGCTACTCCTAAATCCCTTACTGATTGTTGTAATGCTACACTGGATACTTGGGACAACCAAGCTCTATCTTTTGTCTTTTTTGCTTGAGTTATTACCCTTTTTGATAGCTCACTTATTTTTGGTAGTTTGTCAGACCTTTTACACAACGCTAATGCATCATTGAATACTACTCTCACACAACCAAAAAGTTGAGCTAGGCTCTTCTTCTGTTGATTTGTAGGGTAGAAACGATATTTATAGCGTGCTTTCATCGAGGATGGTAAAACTTACCTATATTATTATTGCTATTTTACAGTGAAAAAATCATAGAAAAAAGGGGATTTCGTTGCGCCGTAAACGGCGGGGTTTTAGACCCTTGATTTTTTGATAAATATAGTTTGTCAGCTGATTTTTGCGCGACTTCTAAGTAGCTAGGCATAATTAAATGTGCTATCAAAACTCTCCCCCAACTTCCCCTGCTTCCCAAAAGGGGTGCCGATAGGCGGGGACAGGTTTAAGATTTAACTTGGTCTACTTATCTAAATTTCCTTCAACGATGAACCAACTAGCAGACAAAATCAAACAAATTGACGATCAACTATCGAAACGCCATATTGATTTAGATCCCGCAGGATACTTTGTTATTTATCTTGACAGGGAAGCGCAATTGATTTGTGCCAAACACTTTACTAATATCATTGACGAGCGTGGCTTAGCTGTTGACCCAGAAACAGGAAAACCCATCCCTGCAAAGGGAAAAGTTGAACGTCAAGCCACAACTCTATTTACCGCCAGTAGCGCCAAGGAACTTTGTGTCAAAATTATTGAACAAACCCAGCCTTGTCCCCTAACCATGTTCGATCATGCTGCCTATTTAGGTAGGGAATTTATGAGGGCTGAGTTTGCTCTAATTAGTGGTGAAGAGTATATTCAGGATTAGTTAAAACCCACATACCAGAAATAGGTTGCCATGGGAATAATAGTAGCAACTATTAGGAGTACAATCACCCAGATGGCAGCACTTTTATCGTCGGTATCCTCCGCAGAGACATAGGTAGCCTCAATATTGATTGTATCTTGTGCCACAGGAGGACCAGGATCTGGTTGACCAGACAATACCGCTGCTAAGCGATTGCTGGCTTCTAGAAAGGCTTCATTGTACTTGCTACCTTCTCTGAGGGGAATACCTACGCTTTCTTCCACCACACTAGCAGTAATTTCTTCACTGAGTAAATCTTTGGTTCCTTCTCCACTACGCATTGCTGCAGTATTAGTCAGGGTATCTATAGCTAAGATTACTTGATTTGCCTGGGATTCTGGAGTGGGGAACCAAGTTGTAAACAACTCTTGAGTCAAGCTGTCAATGGTTTCGCCGTATTCAAGACGACGTAGCGCCACAACTCTAACTTGTACACCTGTTTCTTGAGCTAGATTTTCTAGGTTAGACTTCAGTTTACCCTCATTAATCCTGCTAATTACCTCTGCTTGGTCAACTACCCAGGTGGGTTGAGAAGGTAAGTTATAAACTCCGGTGGCGTTTGCTGGGGTAGCGATTAAGCCCAGTGTAAACACGAAAGTAAGTAATATTGTTGCCAAACACTGCCTGATGTTCAACCCCAAAGGGTTTTTCAGAAGTTGTTTCATTTTGTTGATCCCTAGTAATGATTTCCCAATTATTGTTACATTCTCCCTGGGGGATGGTGAAGAGACAAGAGACCTGTGCGTGAAAGAATATAGAGACATCAGAATTTTACATTCCCACAATCGGTAAAAATTCAGGTATCTTAATTCCTGTAGTGCTTGAGTCCTAGAAATATTAACCGACAAAACAAATGTTTCTGCATTGCAAGTGCATGGGAATTCTAAAGCTATGTTATTTACTCAAACAGGGATATGAAGAATCACCAACAGCAACCAAGCAACAGCAAATTTGTCTGCATTCACCTAGGAGTAGAAGGTGGTTTAAATGAAGCCAATTTATCAGCGCATCTGCTTGCACCTCAAGGTTCCCAAGATTTTATCTGCTTAGATGCAGGGACGATCCTCGCAGGTTTAAAAGTGGCTCGCCAAGCAGGAAGTTTTGCTGATTTACCCCTTTCAAAGAATAGTCAACTGGATGTGGAAGGTCAAATTTTGCACCATCACATCAAAGGTTATTGTATTTCCCACACCTACCTAGATCACGTCTCTGGATTAACTATTGTTTCCCCAGAAGACAAACAGAAACCGATTTTTGGACTTGCAGATACGATTGCTGATTTACAAGAATATCTCTTTAACTGGCGCACTTGGCCTAATTTCGGTGATTGCGGTGTGGAGCCTTGTTTGGGAGTATATAATTATGTCACCCTAAATCTAGGGCAAAGCTATCCCATACCCGATACACAAATGAAGGTAACGGCTTTTCCCTTGGCTCATGGTAATCATGGAAATTCAGCAGCCTTTTTGATTGAAGCTAATGGTTTTTATGTCCTATATTTAGGGGATACGGGACCTGATGAATTATCAGATCGCCATACTAATGAGGAGGTTTGGCGTCACATCGTACCTCTGATTCGGCAACAGCGTCTCTGTGGTATTTTTATGGAAGCTTCCTATCCTAGTAATCGCCCAGATAGCGAACTTTTCTCCCATCTTACCCCTGCTTGGATGATGTGTTCTTTGAGGCGTTTAGCAGCTTTGGTAGATCCAAAAAATCCACAACAGGCTTTAGCAGGGTTAACTTTAATTGTGACTCATATTAAGCCCTGGCTCAAGGCAGGACTAAGCACGAGGGAAATAGTAGAAGCAGAGTTAAATAGTAACAATGATTTGGGATTAAATTTAGTTTTTGCAACTCAAGGACAAAAAACTGAGTTGTATAGCACTACGCACATACGTTAGGACAGAATACATTGGTTAAAAGTGAACAAGAAACAGTAAATGGGAAGCAGGTAAATGTCCTAATTTAACCCTGTAGTGCTGTAATAACTACTTTGTCAAGTTTGAATTGAGGGATACATCTTCCCCAGCTTGTCTTTTCCAATCATTTCAAAATTGACAGACCACTACGCTGAACAGATAGTGATACAAATTTAAGCGATCTGGGTGCTTGAAATCTTCTTTCTTCGGTTAGAAGTTTTTCGCCATTTCCCCAGATTGAGACTCATTCTCAGAAAAAGCCAGGAATAAAATTAAATTGAACAATTGGAGGTAAATTTATGGTGTTCACAATATTAACTCCAAAAAGCGCGGTAAGATAGGGCACTGTGGCAATTAGCTTCAAGACATGGCAACCCAACCCAAAATAATTGTTCTCGATGATGACCCCACAGGTTCCCAGACTGTTCACAGTTGCTTATTATTAATGCAGTGGGATGTGGAAACGTTGCGTTTAGGACTTGCGGATACAGCACCGATTTTTTTTGTCCTCACTAATACCAGGGCGCTGACTCCCCAGCAAGCGTCGGCGGTGACTCAGGAGGTGTGCCATAATCTCAAAATTGCCCTGGAAGCGGAAAATATCACTGATTTTCTAGTTGTTAGTCGCTCTGACTCCACCTTAAGAGGACATTATCCCGTAGAAACCGATGTAATCGCCGCAGAATTAGGCGGTTTTGATGCTCATTTTCTCACCCCAGCTTTCTTTGAGGGAGGAAGAATTACCCGCGATAGCATTCATTACCTACTAATTGATGGTGTGGAAACACCTGTACACGAGACGGAATTTGCTCGCGATTCGGTTTTTGGTTACACTTACAGCTACTTGCCTGATTATGCAGAAGAGAAAACTCAGGGTAAGATTAAGGCTGAGCAAGTAGAGCGTTTTTTACTCAGCGATATTCGCTCTGGTACCCAAGAAAGGTTGTTTGGACTCACGGGAAATGTTTGCTGCGCAGTGGATGCAGAAACTCAAGGGGATTTAGATGCTTTTGCTGGGGATATTCTAACAGTGGCGGCGCAGGGAAAGCGATTTTTGTTTCGTAGTGCAGCTAGTTTACTAACTTCCCTGGCTAAGCTTGGACAACAGCCCATTGCGGCTGATGATATGGCACAGTATAAACCAACCCAGTCACCAGGCGTGGTTGTAGTTGGTTCCCACGTCAAAAAAACAACACAACAATTGGAAAAATTGCTCCAAGAGCCTGATATTATACCTCTTGAAGTAGATGTGGTGCGCTTGCGAGATCAACCCCAACAACGGAATGAGATTCTGCAGGAAACCTTGGAGAAATTAAAAACTGGTTTTAATCAGGGCAAAACTCCCGTGGTTTATACTAGCCGTCAGGAGTTAACCTTTGCTGATGTGCAACAGCGTCTCGATTTTGGCAAACAGGTTTCTCTGTTATTAATGGATCTAGTTAGAGGATTACCACCTCAGATTAGTTTTCTGATTAGTAAAGGCGGTATTACTTCCAACGATGTCCTCAGTACTGGTTTAAGTTTGCGATCTGCAAGACTACTGGGTCAAATTTTACCAGGTTGTTCCATGGTACGCACAGCAGCCAACCATCCTCTATTTCCCAATCTTCCCGTGGTATTATTTCCTGGTAATGTGGGGGATGCTTTCGGATTAGCCACGGTTTACAAGCGTTTGCACCGAGTGTAGCTACTCGTTGATAATTGTGTCATAGCTATTGAGCTTAACAGGCATTTGCAGTGGTGGAGCAATTTCAGTTAGGGGTTGAATACCATCCAATACCTGCAATGCTTCCCAAATCGCACTGCGAATAGTAGCTTTTGGTTCCTGGGATAATAAAATACGAAAATAATCAGCAATCTCTGCTGTAGTTTGTTCTGGTAGCTTTTGATTACGGATTAGTTTAGTTAACTTACGCACCGCCATCAAGCGTTTCAGGCTATCAGTTTGAGTTAAATCATGAACCAGTAAATCTATTTCTGTCGCTTGGGTGTAATTATTGCGATTAAAAACTTGCCAACCCAGTAAACCCAGGGTAAGGAAAGTCGCCATACCTTGAATAATTGCACCTGTAGCTAGCCAACGGTTAGTCGCATTAACCCAAATCGCACTCACCATATAGGTAAGCAAAGCCATAAAACCACCACTCGCTACTGCAACAGTTAACTTCTGATTGTAACCACTGCAAAAACGTCGCCACTTTGCCCAATAAACTTGCCAATCTAAACCTGGAAGCAGGTAAACTCCCAGCATAACACCAATACCAACTGCTGTGGCGATAACTAACTGCCAATTCCACAACAGCATTAGTACCATAGCAGCAAAAAAAATAAGCCAACGACGATAAGAATGCTTTCGGCGCGCAGTAGATGATTTCCAAGTCCGCTTTAGCGACTTATTTAGTGATAAATCAGAGAGTAGATTTTGGGCTTCTCGCCACCAAAATGGAGCCTGTGCCACTTGGATTTCCTATAAGTTAATGATGTACGCTTTGGTGATGTCCTGGCGCTAGAGTCCAAGATAGCGCATTATCGTCACAGCTAATCATAAAGACCTCGCGGGAGCATGGAAACCCAGCACTTTTAAGTCTGGGAGGAAAGGCGACACGGAGTAATTTATTGCTCCGTGAATATTTTTTGGGAACTTGTACTTTTCCATATCGTCAAGCGTTATAATTGGATGAGTATTCACAAAGTTCAAATGCAGACTATATCTGTAAAATGCAAACTCCAAGTCCCTGTCGAGTTGCGTCAAGAAATTGATATTACTTTGCACGGTTTTGCTGACGCTTGCAATCAGATATATGAAGTTGCTAAACGTGATAATTGTTGGAATACGACTAAACTCCATCACAAGGTTTACAAACCAGTTAAAGAATCTACGGGCTTGAAAGCTAACCATGTTTGTCAAGCTATTCGTCGCGTAATTGGTAACGCCAAAGCAGTCAAACAAGTTCACAAGTTTCGACCAACTTCTTTGAGTTTAGATGTCAGGACTTTTAAATATGTTGAAGACTTGCAAAGTGTTGGCATTACTTTGATATGTGGTCGCAAAAAGTTTAAGTTGTCGATTGGTAATTATCAAAGAGCATTGCTTAAAGGTCAATCTCCAAAAGCAGCAACTTTGAATAAAACCAAGCGCGGCGACTACTACATCAATATATGTGTTGATCTTCCCACCGAGCCGACGGGTAAAACACCTTCTCTTGGTGCGCGTTCCCAATCGGAGGAAGCCTCCGAGGGGTCGCACCGCAAAGTAATTGGCGTTGATTTGGGTAGACGCGATATTGCAACGACTTCTACTGGCAAATCTTGGAATGGTGACAAGATTCAAGCTACTCGTGACCGTTACAGTAAGGTCAGGGCAGGTATTCAATCCAAACGCACTCGCAGTTCTAGGCGACTGATGAGAAGGCTTTGTGGGAGAGAAGCACGCTTTCAAAAGTGGCTGAATCACAATATTTCTAAACAGCTTGTTCAAGAGGCAAAAAATAATCGTGCTGCACTTGCTTTTGAGGACTTGACCAATATCAGGCAATCTCTTAATCAAAAGCGACGTAGTAAGGCAGAACGACGTAGAACCAACCACTGGGCATTTTATCAACTCCGGATGTTTGTTGATTACAAAGCCCGTATTGCTGGTATCCCGATTGTTTTCGTTCCACCTGCCTACACTTCTCAAACCTGTTCGCGTTGTCACCACGTCCACCCTACTAAAGGGAAGTCGTACCGCAGAGGGAAAAAGTATAGGTGTGGCAATTGTGGTTTTGAACATGATGCTGATATTAATGCTGCTCTTAATATTGCAGCTTTGGGGTTGTCCGTAATCCAGCCCGAAAGCCTGAAGATAAGTTGCCAGTTGGAGGGACAGCTCAGATTGTTTCCAACTAGTTATTTTGAATTAGGCTGAAGCCCCGCGTCTTTAGACCGGGGTTGCTTACAAAACCACTTGCCCAAGGTAACGAGCAAAAGGTAAGCTACCACCTTAATAAGAAATTAACGCTCACAAATAATGTCTACAACTGAAAATTCAATTACAGTAGGTTCTTGGAAATGGTTCTATCGTCAAGCGCAACCGAGTAATGAAAGCGACAAACTACCAGTAATTTTACTCCATGGCTTACCTGCCCATAGCTTTATTTGGCGCGAGATGATGCCTGATTTAGCAGCTGCGGGGTTCTGTGCGATTGCCCCGGATTGGATTGGTTCTGGCTTCTCTTCTAAGCCAGACAAGCGTGATTTTTCCTATACTCCCCAAGCCTATATTGATGCCTTAGGTGATTTTTTGACAGCTTTAAACATCAGCAAATTTCACCTCATTGTCCAAGGTTTTTTAGCCTCTGTCGGCTTACAGTATGCCTTGCGTCATCCAGAACAAATTGAACGTTTAGTTATTCTTAATACTCCCCTCTCTACCAAAGCTAAATTACCCTTTAAAATGCAACAGTGGGGTTGGTTATTTGCAGGTGATATGCTCACCCAAGACCCTCTTTTAGTTGACCGTTCCCTAGAAAATGGTAGTGGTTTTGTGATCGCAGATCAAAACTTAGCCATGTTCCGTAAACCATTTCGCCAAAGTTCAGATGTGGGGCGCGCTTTGCTGACAACAGTGAAAAAATTAAATCTTGCCTCCTCTATGACAGAATTAGAAACAGGTTTTTCCCAATGGCAACAACCTACCCTTATAGTTTGGGGTATGGCAGATCCTTGGTTAGCAGCAGAAGACGCAGAAAATCTGGCTCGTAACCTAACCAATGGAGAGTTAGTTAAACTACCAGAAGCAAAACACTACCCTCAAGAGCATTGGTATGAAGAGATTAACCAAGCTATCTTGCCATTTTTGCGTCGTCAACTGCAAGTTGAAACCTCAAATTAACTTGAATGCTAATGTCGCATGCCACTAATCCGCAGTATAACGGGAGAATGTCAGATCAATTACTATCCTCTTTCAAAGGGGTGTCACAATGGTAATAGTGGATTATGTATATTTCTGTCACCCTTGAGCCAGAGAAGTCATGAGCAGATTTGCGAATCAGTTGGGTATTTATCTAAGTCTATTGATCGTTGGTGGTGGTGCGGGATTGTGGGGAAGTCGTTACCTAGAGGAAAAACAAACTATTGAACCATCACCTATTTTACCTGCAGCCCTAAAACAAATTCCCATCTCACCGACTCAAGCTACCACACAAAATCGTAACTTTATCGCTCAAGCAGTGCAAAAAGTGGGACCTTCTGTAGTACGTATTGACGCTGCACGTGAGGTTTCCCAATCTTTTGATGAATCCTTTGGACATCCTTTCTTTCGACGCTTTTTTGGCGAAGAAATGCCCATCCCCAGACGACAATTTGAACGTGGTACAGGTTCAGGATTTATTTTTAGTAATGATGGTAATCTAATTACCAACGCTCATGTTATTGAAGGCTCAGATACTGTTAAGGTAACTCTCAAAGATGGTCGCACTTTTGATGGTAGGGTACTAGGCACAGATCCGATAACTGATGTCGCTGTGGTTAAAATTGAAGCAACGAATTTACCCAGTGTTCAGTTAGGAAGTACAGAAAATTTAATCCCCGGAGAATGGGCGATCGCTATTGGCAATCCTTTGGGTTTAGATAATACTGTTACTGTTGGCATTGTCAGTGCTTTGGGGCGATCTAGTAGAGAAGTAGGTGTCCCAGAAAAAAGAGTCCGCTTTATTCAAACTGATGCTGCGATTAATCCTGGTAACTCAGGTGGTCCTTTACTTAACGCCAATGGTGAGGTAATTGGTATTAATACCGCAATTCGTGCCGATGCTCAAGGTTTGGGTTTTGCGATTCCCGTGGAAACCGCCCAGCGTATTGCGGAGCAAATTTTAGCTAAAGGAAAAGCGGAACATCCCTACTTGGGTATTCAAATGGTAACTCTTAATCCGCAAATTAAGGAAGAATTGAACCAAGAGAGGAATGTTGAATTCTCGATTAGTGAAGATGAAGGAGTTTTGATTGTACAGGTAGTTCCCAATTCCCCAGCAGACAGAGCTGGTTTTCAAGCAGGAGACGTGATTTTCAAAGTTGGTGGTAAATCTGTAGCTACCGCTAATGATGTGCAGCAGGAGGTAGAAATGAGCGAAATAGGTTCTTTGCTGGAAGTGGAAGTTGTGCGTCAGGGAAGAGAAGAGATGATTCGGGTATTTCCTGGGGAATTTCCGAAAAAGTAATTAGCAATTTCAAGCAAGCAAAGCGTCCATTAATTTTTGCAATTGTTCAGTCTCATGAGTTGCCATAATAGAAAGGCGAATGCGGCTGCTGGGTACTGTTGGTGGACGAATTGCAGGTGCAAAAATACCTTCCCTTGTCATTTTTTGCGAAAATTCCAATGCTTGACTAGAATCAGCCATTTCCACACAAATTATCGGTGAGGCGGAAGGTAGAGTCAACAAATGCTTGGCTCTTAAATTTAGTTGGCGTTTGAGGAAATTCACATTACGCCACAATTTCAGCCTTCTTTGGGGTTCTTCTCGTACAATTTTAATCGCTGCTAGGGCGGCGGCTGTATCTGCGGGGGAAAGTCCTGTGGTATAAATCCAACTAGGGGAGCGATTACGCAAAAAGTCGATTAATTTGCTTGAACCAGCTACATAACCACCTAAACTAGCTAAAGCTTTACTGAGAGTTCCTACTTGAATTAAAGGTTGCTCAGTGCAATGAAAATGTTCAGCACAACCTGCACCAGTTACTCCCATGACTCCAGTGGCGTGTGCTTCATCTACTAGTAGCATAGATTCAAAGGCTTGGGCGAGGGGCTGCAATTCAGTTAAGGGACACAAATCACCATCCATGCTGAAAACGCTATCAGTAACAATCAGACAACGGCGATATTGCTGACGATATTTGCTCAGCTTAACTTGTAAATCTTCACTATCACAGTGGTTATATTCAATTACAGTTGCACCACTGAGAATCGCACCCTGTTTCAGACTAGAGTGATTATATTGATCCGCCAGAATTAGGTCACGTTGACCAACCAAAGCCGTAATTGTTCCCAGATTAGCAAGATAGCCAGAACTATAAACTAGGGCGGCTTCCGTTTGTTTGAGGTTAGCGATTGCAGCTTCTAATTCAGCGTGTATGGGGCGATGTCCACTCAAAAGACGGGAACCAGTGCTACCAGTACCATATTTATGGGTTGCAGCCACAGCAGCTTCAATTAAGCGTTCATCGCCTGCTAGCCCCAAATAATCATTACTGGCAAAATTAATCGCTAAACGCCCTTCTATATTTACTATAGCCCCAGGACGACCCCGAATTGTTTGCACAGAGCGATACCAGTTTGCACGGTGAATAGTTGATAAAGATTTATCCAGCCAGCTATAGGGATCGCTCATAGGGTTTGGGATATAGGGAGCAGGGGATGCAGGGGATGCGGGGGGAGCAGGGGAAGATAGGGAGTTGGGGATTTGGAGAGATTAACTATCTACAAAAAACAAATAACCAACAACAAACAACAAAAAACAAAATTAAATCCCCAAACTTAGTTCCCAACTTTTAAGACTACCAGTATCTTGCGGCGCATGATCTACTACCAATAAACGCCAAGTTCCCTGTGTGCGTTGATTTAGCAACTCTTTTAAAGCGGGGGCTGTTTCTGGATAGTAAGTATTCTGGAGTCTTGTTTGATTACCCAGGGTGCGATTCTGCAACAGCACAGTTTTACCGTTGGGTGCAGTTAAACTCACTTCCAAATCACCCAAAAATTCATGTTCAATCTCCACAGTGACTCGAATCTGCTTAATAGTAGCTGTTTGTGCGATCCGAATCCTACTGGTTACTCCCTGGGGATTATTGTCGGGAATGGAGACAGTTGTATTATTGCGGGCACTAAGAGTATGAGAAACTGTTCCTGGTTGTCTACGTCTTTGCTGTGCTGTCCGTACAGCTTTGAAAGCATTCACCTTGCCATAACCAAACCACTGGGAATGCCCATTATTCATATAGTTTCCCATGCGTAAGCCCAATTGAGGGTCTGCATCGCTATCGACAATTTTATCCGCCGTGGTTTGCAAAATACTCTTGACTTCAGCAGCACTAAGCTGGGGATTTGCTGATAATACCAAAGCTGCAACCCCTGCTACCACGGGACAAGCGCTGGAAGTTCCACCAAAAGAACGGGTAAAATTACCTGGATCGTAACCTAAATGTCCCATTTGGTCGGTGGTCAAAACGCCTTTTCCTGGTAAATAGGAAGTTACCGCAGGCGCACTTTGGATAAAACCAGTTTGAGCAAACCACATTCCCGGAGAGCCATTATTACTGGGCGCACAGACAGAAATATTGTTACCCCAATTGCTGTAGGCAGACTTTTTCGCCAAACTGGTGCAAGCAGAAACGGTTATCACATCAGGATGGACAGCAAAACCGTTGAGCCATTGGGTTGGTCCACTGAGGATCTTATCCACCCAACCACGCTCGTAAATCGTACCATTGATAGGGCGATTGGCGTTGCCAGCAGCAAAGACAACGACGCAACCTTTTCCTTCTCTACCTTCGGTTGCAGCACGGGTGACAACGGCTTTTTGGCGCAGAGAAAGGGGAAAATAGACAGAAGCTGCACCCCAGCTACAGGAGATTACATCCGCACCATGTTCAATCGCCCAATTAAATAGAGCTTCAATTGAATTATCATCCAGAAAACCACTGGTACGAATTGGCATTAAAGCACAGCCAGGAGCCACTCCCACCACTCCTGTACCCGTTTCTTCTGCCACCGCAACCCCCGCACAGGCGGTACCATGACTTTCTTGGGAGGAGGCGGGTAAGGGCAAAAAATCTTCTTCTTTAAAGTCTTTGGGAGCAACAATTTTACCTTCTCCCTGAAAATCTGGGTGATTAATATCTATGGCATCATCCATGATAGCGACAACGATAGAACGCTCACCACGAATCAAATCCCAGGCTTTTTCACTCTCAATATGGGAGCCTGGGGTTAGTTGGGAACCACCCTGGTGATAGAGGTACCATTGCTGGGGATAAAAGTTGTCCTGGGGGCGGTAAAAGGACTCTCGTTGCAGGATAATGTTGACCTCAGCGAGTAAAATTTCCTGTTCTTGGCTGAGACGATTGGCGATTTTGAGGGGATTTTCCTCCGATTGGGCTGTGAGGCGAGAGACGAATGTCTGGGGAATTCCCACCACAGGTTGCAGCAATTCGAGGGAAAATTGGGCTGTAAGTGCCTCCTGCTGAGCCTTTGATAGCTGGGGAGCAAATTGAATTGTCACTTCGTCTGTGAGGTAAACCAGGGTTTGGTGACTCTCTTGCAACTGATACACATGGCTAGCAAAGTTAATGCTTGACTGGGAACGAGCAATCGCCATTGCTTCCTCTAAATCTGTGGGTGCTACAATCACCTCCAAAAGTTGGCTTTGGGGAATGGGTTGCACTTGTTGATGAGGGATTGAGTCCGGAAAATTAGCTCCAGTTGAAGCGAGGGAAACGGTAAAACGATCTAGTTTTTTTTGCAGCAAAAGTTCCTCACCTCCACGCTGCAAAATCACTCCCACACTGGCTTCTGGCATTCCCATACCCTTGCCCTCATCAGTAGTAAAAGTCATCTTTTATACCCTCCCACTAGCAATCTGACATCACCAAATATTGACAATGAATCGCAAACTACAAACAAATGTTAAAGTATCCTCAATTCCATATCAGTTATGTTGCCTGCCTTGGCAGACAAATTCATTCCATGCTAATACCAAGAAACGCTTTCCATTTTAGTTTTAGTGCTTTGCTGGCTTTGCCTTTAGCTGCTGTTTTTGCGGTTAATACACCTGCTCAAGAGACTAACTCTAATTTGGCTCAAGCAGAGACAGGGGAGCAAGTTGTTCCTAATGTTTTACCAGTACAGGAAGATTTAACTGACCCCAATAATCTACGTCCTCTGACCCAAGCTGATAGTATACTCAGTTTACAGGGAGGTCAGCGTTTAATGACAGAAGCGAGTCAGGCAATTGACGGCCAAGACTACGCTTTAGCAAGGCAAAAGCTTCAAGAAGCACGGCAGGTATTTAATCAACTATCCAACTTCCATCAACAGTTATCGGGTAGTTTTTCAGGGATTGATAATCGCATCTCCGAATCTTTAAGGCAAAATGCCCTAGAAACGGCTCAAATGCGCGATCAGGCAACCTATCAGCTTTCTTTGGTACATAGGGCACAAAATGAGCCAGAATTGGCAGTACCTCTCCTAATTCAAATTGTGCGTTCCCAAAGCCCCACTACTGATTTGGGTAAAAAAGCCTATCAGCAATTATTTGAGCTAGGTTTTGTAGACTCTCCCTATCCTCGTCCCCGCAATAGCCAAAATAGTCAAAGTAATACCACTCCTGGTGCTGTGGGAGGTTAATCTAGATTACCGCCAGCTCATAGATACTGCAAAGTTATAAAACTTCTAGCTCACTTTCTCTCAAGTGAGCTTTAAATTTTTTCTCAAACTGCACCAAAACTGGTAGGTTGGCACTAACAGGTCTACCTTGCCATTCGGTAATAATCGCAGTTACCTCACCCTCCATATCTTTGATATCGAAAGGCTTTTTTCTATTTTGAGGATGATGGTAAACAACCACAGATTCAATGACACGGACGCGATCGCCAACTTTCATAAATCGTCTAGTAATGTGTTCTTTTGGATTCTTGTCTCTGTCCGCAAGCCGCCAGTAGCGTCTTTAGGCAACTTTATTATTTTTGCATAGGAGTGTCCCTTGATTAGAATGATTCAGAGGTCAGGTTAAGCGCCACAGTTTGACGGGGCTTACCTAACCGTTGGTCAAAATTTGAGCTGGCAAAAGTTCAAAGGTTCTAATTTCGCCGCATTTCTATTCAAACTAAGCCCATGGAAAAACAATCTTGGCAACCCATCGATAAACTTGCCATTTTTCTAATTATGATACTACTAGTCGTTATTGGCGCTCTAGTATGGGGGGTTGAGCGCACAACACCACGTATCACTAGTTTTAGTTGGTACGATAATCGCATTCAAGCTGATGATAAAGCTTTTCTCTTCACTTTTAGTCGTCCCATGGAACAGGAAAGTGTGGAGCAAAATTTGCAAATTGAGCCACCTTTACCTGGCAAATTTAGTTGGGCGGGCCGCAGGATGGCATATACTCTGGATGCACCAGCTCCATATGGTGTGGAGTATCAAGTTAGCCTAGAAGGAGCCAGGGAAAGCTTTAAGCAGAAAGAGCAATTAGGGAAAGCAATTGAGCCATTTAAGGCTACATTTAGGACTAGTGACCGTGCTTTTGCCTATATTGGAGTAGGGCAAGAGGAAGGACAACTAATTGTCTGGAATCTCACCCAAGAGAAAAAAAAGGTACTCACTCCACCGAATTTGGTAGTGAGTAGTTTTGAAATTTACCCAGAAGGCGACAAAATTTTATTTTTAGCTAATGATCGCAAAAGTCTATTGGAGGGTGCGCCCAACGATAAACTCTACACTGTCACCACTGGTATTAACGATACTTCAGAATCTGAATCCGACACAGTTGTTGAACTCCTTCTGGGTAACCAAAGTTATTACAACCTCAAATTTGACCTCTCCCAAGATGGTAAAACCGTTGTTGTCCAAAGGTTGCATCGGGAAAATTCTAGTGATTTCGGTTTGTGGATTATCAAACCAGATGCAGAATTAGAACGCCTGGATCAAGCGCCTGGAGGCGATTTTCTCATCGCACCCGATAGCCAAACAATGGCGATTACCCAAGGACAGGGAATCGCCATTGTCCCCATTGAACCAGAAGCAGAAGCAGAACCCCTCAATTTCCTGCCTAAATATGGCAGAATTCTCAGTTTTTCGCGGGATGGATCTGCAGCAGCTATGGTTGATTTTAATACTAATGACCCCGAGTTGAGATACACACAATCTTTATTTTTTGTGAATAATCAGGGTATACAAAAAAAACTACTGACTGTTCCTGGTTCAATTCATAGCTGCCAATTCGATCCTACCCTTACCAATCTATATTGCGTTGTGGCTCAAAGAATTGAAGGTACTGAGGAATACCAAGAACAACCCTATTTAGTCGCCGTTGACATCAAAAAAGAGGAAGCTTATCCCCTCGCTTTATTACCCAATCAACTCGATATTCACATGAGTCTATCACCCGATGGTCTCGGCTTAATGATTGACCAAATTGTGACACCCGAAGACCCTAATTTTCTTATTCCCCCAGGCTTGATGACAACTAGTTCTGGTGAAATAATTATTGGGGGTCAACTTTGGCTTTTAGTTACTTCTCCTACTACTCCCGCAGACAAGATTAGCTCGGAATTAGAAAAATTACCGATTAATGGAATTAATCCTCGTTGGTTTCCGTAACTAAAGAGGAATTTATCAATTTTATTTGCTCTTAAATTTACTCTGATAAAATCTCCAATAGATATAGTTATAGCGCTACAACCAAGGCAGTAAGCAAAGAAAAATAGTATACTGTCTGTAAGATTTCAGGACTTTAAATTTCATTGGTAGCGCTATAAAATCAAAAATACATTTGCTATTTAATCAGCGCTGCTAGCTGCTGTTTTACTTTTTCTTGAAGGTCTTTATTTAGTTCTAATTCAGCCAAGAAGTTGCTTGCTTCATCTTCTTCTTTACTAAATTATCCATCTCTTAAAGCAAATTAAAGCATATAACTCCATAGTTCATCGAAATCTTTAGACTGTTTATCATCATCAATTTCATCAATCATAATAGACACCTTATCCAGTGGAATCTGCATCACCATTATTGATTTGAGATATTGACCTAGCTCACTTTTAGGATCTATTGAAGCATAAACTTTTAGTGCTGTAATAAATTAGTTAAGATTTAAGCTTGCCATTGATTCTCCTTGAGTTCAATTTATTTAATCTGTCTACCTGACTTAGCTTTCAAGATAACTGGTCTTGGTTACCCATTTCTATAACTAACCCAAATAGCTAGTGACAAAAAAGCTCTCTCAGCTGCTCAACTTATCAACGACTAGACTCAATTCCCCTTTCTTTTAACTGTTGCATAAAGAAATCTTCAAGGCTATTACGAGCCAAATTCATGCTAATCAATCGAGCACCCATTAAACGCAAACTAGACAAAAAATCTTGAGGATCACCTTGCAATTCACCGTACCAGGAATCATTCTTGTAGGCTAAATCTTTTACCCAGCGTTGCAAGATTTGAGGGTTTCCACCCACACCCACAACCTCGTAGCTTTCTGCTTGACCAAGCAATTGATCCAAACTACCCAAACAAATTAACTCACCTCTGGCAAGAATCGCAATGCGATCGCAAATTTGTTCCACATCTGCCAAAATATGGGAGTTGAAGAAAACTGTTTTTCCTACTTCTTTTAAAGAAAGAATTATTTCTCGCATCTGGTAGCGCCCTGTGGGATCTAATCCTGACATAGGTTCATCTAAAAACACCAACTCTGGATCATTAATTAACGCCTGCGCCATTCCCACACGTTGCAACATTCCCTTGGAGTATTGACGCAATTGTTTCTTTTTCGCAGTTTTTTGGTCTAAACCCACTAAATCGAAGAGGTGAGGAATATGTTGTTGCTGTACCGATTTCGGAATATTAAACAAGCCAGCGGTAAACTCTAAAAACTCCCAAGCTGTAAGATAATCGTAAAAATAAGGATTTTCTGGTAGATAGCCGATGCGTTGTCTGATAATGCGATTACTGATGGGATAACCTAAAATTCTCGCTTTTCCTGAACTGGGGCGAATAATTCCCAGTAAAATCTTTAAGAGGGTTGTTTTACCTGCACCATTGGGACCAAGTAAACCAAAAGTTTCCCCTTCATATACCGTTAGCGAAAACTCCTTGAGAGATTGAATCTTCTGATTTAACCAAAAACCGCTACGGTAAACTTTGCTCAATTCCCGCGTTTGTAATACTGGTGTTAGCTCACTAGGGTTTGATTGTGTTGTTAAATTGGGCAGAGCATCCATATTCGCTTAGTCAAGAATCGCCTTCCGTTTACCTATGTAATTATGCCGAGTTTTGGCACAATTTTAAGTGGGTTCTTGAAATTAGCTCTTCTATCATACTAAGTTCGGTTGTCAAAGTAGCTTTTCTTCTCTTCCCCTGCTTCCCCGCATCCCCTGCCTGTCTAAATCTTGAAAGTATTTGGGGGGAGGGTTTGAAGTTTAGCGTTAATGGCTATTCTGTGAACAGGATTTAGTCTCAGTTGAAAACTAAAGGTTAGCTGAAACAAAAAAAAGCAGACATCGTCCACCTTTTCCCTGATATAGCGCTACACACAAGACAGGCAGGAAGCAGAGGTAGAGTACCTGTAAGGTTTCAGGATTTTAGATTATCCGAACTTTAATACGTAGCGCTATATCAACCCTTAACGCATACTACTTGCTTCAAGGTTGCAACAACTTCTACTAAATCCGATTGCTGCTGCATTACCTCCTCAATTGGCTTGTAAGCGCCGGGAATCTCATCGATAACTCCCGCATCCTTACGACACTCAATACCCTTGGTTTGTTCTACCAAATCATCAACGCTAAACTGCTTTTTTGCCTTGCTACGAGACATCAAACGTCCTGCACCATGGGAACAGGAACAGTAGCTGTCATGATTACCTTTACCCTTGACAATATAGGATTTAGCTCCCATAGAACCAGGAATAATACCGTAATCTTGTTCCTGGGCGCGTACTGCACCTTTACGGGTAACATAGACATCTTCGCCAAAATGTACCTCTTTCTCGGCGTAGTTATGGTGACAATTTACCGCCAAAAGAGGTTTAGTAGGCTTGCCACCAGCTAAATGTTTCTCTACAATTTTCTTGAAGCGTACCATCATCACCTCGCGATTGAAGCGAGCATAGTTTTGTGCCCACTGCAAATCGCGCCAGTAAGCAGCAAATTCTTGGGTTCCAGCAACAAAGTAGGCTAAATCCTTATCTGGTAAAGAAATTGTAGCTAATTTTGCCAAATTTTTTGCCGTATTAATATGACATTGTGCCAGCTTATTGCCGATATGACGAGAACCTGAATGCAGCATTAACCAGACAGAGTTTTCCGTATCGATACACACTTCAATAAAGTGGTTTCCGCCGCCTAAGGTACCCATTTGCTTCATGGCTTTTCCTTCGAGGCTTTTCACTCCAGGATGCAATTCCTTGAATTGTCGCCAATTTTGCCAGTTAGTAACGGATTTTTCTATTTCTTTATTTTCATTAAAGCCAACAGGAATCGCAGCTTCAATTTCCGAGCGAATCTTTTTCAGCTTACCTTCCAGTTGCGTTGCCATAAAAGGAGTTTTGATCGCAGCCATTCCGCAGCCAATGTCTACGCCCACAGCAGCAGGAATTACTGCATCTTTGGTGGCGACAACTGAACCAACTAGGGCTCCTTTTCCTAAATGTACATCTGGCATTAAAGCAACGTGCTTAAATACGAAGGGTAGAGATGCTACATTTTTTGCCATTTGGGTTTCTTGAGAAGCAAGCTCATGATTTGCCCAAGACAATACAGGGACTGGAGTGGTAAGGTTTAGTTTGTTATAAGACATGACTATTCCCAAGCTTTCGTTATTTATATACTACATCAGTAATACATTAACTGCCAACCTCAGATAGCCTTGAGCGAGGAGTGAGCTGCAACAATCTTTTCGTAGGCTGGTATATCCTAAGCTTGATGGGTAGTAGAATATACCAATCAATTCCATGACCACAAAGCTAGAACTACGCCGTCAATTACTGAAGAAAAGACGCTCGCTACCTGCGGAATTATGGCGAGAAAAAAGTGATAATTTATGCCACAAGCTTCAATCTTTGCCTTTATTTGCTCAAGCTACAACTATTCTCGCTTATTTTAGTTTTCGCCAAGAACCAGATCTGAATTCTCTATTTGAGATAAAAAAAGTTTGGGGCTTTCCTCGATGTGTCGATAAATCTCTGCTCTGGCATCGCTGGCAGCCTGGAGAAGAGTTAAAAAAGGGTGCCTATGGCATTTTTGAACCGGATGCTAATTCTGTGGCTATTACAGCTAAGGAAGTAGATTTAATCCTTGTACCTGCTGTTGCTTGCGACCAGAAAGGTTATCGTTTAGGCTACGGTGGAGGTTTTTATGATCGCCTGCTAAGTAATCGCGATTGGCAGGATATACCGACTATTGGTATTGTCTTCGATTTTGCTCTAGTGCCTCAACTGCCTGTGGATAGTTGGGATCAGCGATTGCATGGAGTGTGCACTGATGCAGGATGGGAAATTAATTGATTCGAATTGGCGACGGAAAAGGGAATGAAACCTATCGAGAGCGAGCAAAGAAAAATAATTACCGAATGTGGGGATTAAAATTGCGATCAAAAAAATCTCCCCCAAAAGGGGGAGACAAAAAGCAGTAATTTATTTACCCATACCCAATTGCTGAGCCTTCTGATAAACCTTACCCTCAGTCAGCAAAGAAGGTGCGATTACCACTTCTACCTGTTGCATTTCCTTAATATCCTTGGCACCCAAAGTACCCATACTAGTTTGCAGGGCACCCAATAGATTATGAGTACCATCATCTAGTTTCGCAGGACCACGGAGAATTTCCTTAATCGTTCCTGTTGTACCCACATTAATTCTGGTACCACGAGGTAGCACAGGACTAGGTGTTGCCATACCCCAATGATAATCTCCTCCTGGCGCTTCCTCTGCCCTAGCAATGGGCGAACCAATCATCACAGCATCAGCACCGCAGGCGATACATTTACAAATATCACCCCCAGTAATAATGCCACCATCAGCAATAACAGGTACATACTTGCCCGTTTCCGCCTGGTAATCATCCCTTGCAGCGGCACAATCTGCTACTGCTGTCGGCTGAGGGACACCTACTCCCAAGACACCACGAGAAGTACAAGCAGCACCAGGTCCAATTCCCACCAAAACACCAGCAGCACCTGCTTTCATCAAGTTTAATGCCACATCATAGGTAACACAATTACCCAAAATTACTGGCATGGGCATTTCCTGACAAAATTGAGCTAAATCTAGAGGTGTTACCGCCTCAGGAGATAAATGTGCTGTGGAAACTACAGTAGCTTGAATAAAGAGTAAATCAGCCTTAGCTTCAGCCACTGCAGCACCAAATTTAATCGCACCTGCAGGGGTTAAACTCACTGCAGCAATACCATTTTGGGCTTTAATCTCTTGAATACGCTTGACAATTAAATCTGGTTGAATTGGCTCTGCATACAATTGTTGCATTAAACCCACAAATTCAGATTTGCCCACTGACATGATACGCTCAAGTACTGGAGCTGGATCTGCATAACGGGTTTGAATCCCCTCTAAATTCAGTACTCCCATCGCTCCCAGTTCTGAAAGTAGCACTGCCATACGCACGTCTACCACGCCATCCATAGCACTGGCAATAATGGGAATTTCTCTTTCAATTCCTCCTAGCTGCCAGGTAGTATTAGCAAGGCTAGGGTCTAAAGTTCGCACTCCCGGAGCAAGTGCAATTTCATCAATTCCATAGGCTCGTCGAGCCATTTTACCCCGACCAATTTGAATATCCACTTACTTACTTCCAAAGCTATTAGGATAGGCTATCAAATTTTTGGCATCTTAAAGAGCTACATTTTAAATCTTTTGCTATGCAGTATTCGTTCTGGAAGCTAGATAAATCTGATTAAGATTTCAGTTCAACTCATAATCTTGCTCAAAGTCTAGGTCAAACTCTGCAATTCAATTACCGAAAATTTTGGGTTTAAAGCCTACTCTTTCTAGGATAGATTCCTTTAAATTTATTTTGCTCCAGTATATTTCCGCCCAATAGTCCTCTTCTAAGAAACATTTCTGTTTCTTTACATCCATAGGGAATGAAATTGCTTTCCTCGGACGCTTTTGTCACTGTGGGGAAAACTCTTGCAATTTCTAAATTCTAGAAATCTTGTCTATCAAGCGATCTCCATCTCATTTCCTAATAAAAAACCAAAAATATAGTCAAATCCCTAAATCCTTGTAAGGTTAAAGGTTGTAGAAATCGCCTTCTTTGAAAGTGGCAGAATAGGGTTAGTAACTATTCATCTGCGGATGACTAAAATTAGATTAGTTGGATAGGTTCACAATTAAGCGCCTAAAAATCCATGCATCGTCTCCATCTAAACCATCCAAGATCAAACTGGTTGAAGCGGGTACCTTTGCGATTGGTACTGGTTGTACCTTTTGTGGTTCAAACTTTTGTTGCTGTAGGTCTGACAGGTTATTTTTCGTTGCGCAATGGGCAAGAAGCGGTCAATCAAGTAACTGATCAATTACGTAATGAAGTCACAGTGCGCATCCAACAGCATCTCGATAACTATTTGACCACAGCCGAGACAGTAAATCAAGCAGCATTAGATATTATCCGTCTTGAGTTAGCTCAGCCAGAAGATTCAACATCATTGCAAAGATTATTCTGGCAACAAATCCAGTCTTTTGATTCAATCAATACGATTCAGTTTGGTAGTGAGCAAGGGGAGTATATTGGGGCTGGGCGACTTGAAGATGGGACACTGACGATTAAAGTAGCAGATCAAACGACACAGAATGCTTTTCAAACCTACGCTAGTGATTCTAACGGTAAACGGAAAAAACTGCTAAGCGCCAAACCTGACTATGATCCACGTAAGCGCCCCTGGTATCAGGTGGCGGCGCAAACAGGGCAAATGGCTTGGAGTCCAACCTATTTGATGTTTAGTCATCGGCAGCTTGGCTTAACCTTAGCTGAACCAGTCTATGATCAATCAGGTGAATTGCTCGGTGTGTTGGGTAGCGATATACTCCTGCTAGAGGTAAGCGAATTTCTCCAGGGAGTGAAAATTGGGCTCTCAGGTCAAGTTTTTATCCTTGAGCGCTCCGGTGAAATGGTAGCCTCATCAAAGATTCCAGAACCTTTTGTTGTCAACCAAACAACTCAAGACTTGGAGAGAATTCAAGCCAGAGATAGCGATGAAATTGGGGTCAAAATGGCTACCCAGTTATTATTAGAAGAATTTGGCGATTTGCGTCAGATTAATAATTCGATGCAGTTGGAGTTAAACATCGCTAATGAGCGTCAGTTTCTTCAGGTAACGCCTTTCCAAGATGGTAGAGGAATTGACTGGTTAATTGTGGTTTTGGTACCTGAAGCCGATTTTATGGCGCAAATTAATGCCAATACTCGCACTACGATTGGGCTGTGTTTGGGAGCCCTTGGAGGAGCGATTATTTTGGGACTTTTGACTGCACGTTGGATTGTGCGTCCAATTTTGCAACTAAATAAAGCTAGTCAAGCAATCTCCCAATCGGTTACCAGCTACAGTAACCTAGCCTTACCTGTGGAAACTAATGGTATTCATGAACTGGAAAATTTGGTTCAGGCGTTTAACCAGATGGCGCAGCAAGTGAAAACATCGATGATCGCCTTGGAAAAGACAAACGAAGAGTTGGAAATGCGCGTAAGTGAACGTACAGCTGAGCTAAAAGGGGCAAAAGAAGCTGCTGATTCTGCTAACCAGGCAAAGAGTGAATTTTTAGCCAATATTAGTCATGAACTGCGCACTCCCCTCAATGGGATTCTCGGTTATGGGCAAATTCTAGAGCGTGATTCCACAATGACAGCCCGTCAGCAAGATGGGATTAGTATTATTCAAAAGTGTGGCTCCCATTTGCTGACTTTGATTAACGATATTTTAGATCTCTCTAAAATTGAAGCTCGGAAACTGGACTTATCCCCAGCAGGAGTTCATTTACCATCCCTACTTCTGGGAGTTAATGAATTGTGTCGGATTAAGGCTGAACAAAAGGAAATTAAGTTTAATTACCAAGTCCTCAACCCTCTACCAGAAGCCATCTATGTGGATGAAAAACGCCTACGTCAGGTACTGATTAATCTTTTGGGTAATGCGATCAAGTTTACAGACAAAGGATGGGTAAATTTTAAAGTGGGGGTTTTAGAAGACTATAGCGATACAGAGCAAGATGAGGAGCAAAACGTAAAATTGCGCTTCCAGGTAGAGGATACAGGTGTTGGCATCACCTCAACAAAGTTGGAGCACATTTTTTTGCCCTTTGAACAGGCGGGTACAAATGAGCGTAAGGTTGAAGGTACTGGATTGGGTTTAGCTATTAGTCAAAAAATCGTTCAGATGATGGGTAGTAAAATCAATGTAGAAAGCCAGCCAGGTCAAGGTAGCTGCTTCTGGTTTGAGTTGAGTGTACCCATTTATCCAGACTGGATTCCAACTGAAATCGAGCCTATAACACGTCACATCAAGGGTTACCAGGGACGACAGCGGAAAATTTTGGTGGTGGATGATCGCTGGGAAAATAGGTCGGTAATCACCCAACTCCTTGCACCTCTTGGTTTTGAGTTAATTGAAGCAGAAAATGGAGCTGAAGGTCTTGAAATAGCGAAGCGAATATCTCCTGACCTGATTATCACCGATTTGCTGATGCCGACGATGGATGGCTTTGAGATGACGCGCCAAATGCGTGCTTTACCGATGTATCAAGATCTTCCCATTGTTGCTACCTCTGCCAGTGTTTTCCAATTTGACAGAAATAAAAGTCAAGCTGCAGGTTGTAGTGATTTTCTACCCAAACCCATTGAAGCAGATGCCTTATTGGCAAAACTCCAAAAGTATCTCCATCTAGAATGGGTATATAATTCACCTCCACCAAACCCCACTCAGTCAACGACAGATTTGACCACCATTGAGATTATGCCCACATCTGAGGAACTTGAACCATTGCAGGCTGCTGCTGAAATTGGTCACATTGAAGGAATTAAGCAAGCAGCAATTGATCTCAGACAGCTCAATCCCCAATATGAAGCCTTTGTCAATAAGGTGCTTAATCTAGCTGAAGAATTTGAATATGAAACTGTTTTGGAATTAATTGCTCCCTATATTGCCCCAGTGTGAGTTTAGAGTGAATTTAAGAGAGCAAGCAGATAAGTCACTCCACTTTGTTCAACCTAAAATAGGACAACAGGTAAGTAGCTATTGCTAAGTAGGCTCATTTGATTACACATATATAGGGTTAGGCGCAAGGCAGGTGGCAGAAATATTAAAATTAAAAGGTTTCAAAATTTTAGCTTCTCCTAAAGTTAATACGTAGCGCTATATAAAGCAGTTTTGGTTTAGGAATACGGGGGTTTGGGGAATTAGTTTGATGTTTAGTGAGGTGGACTGACTTAACTAAACCCAAGAAGTTAGGGAATCATTATCGATATATGTTGGCACATCAAAAAGAACAAATTTTTATTGTTGACGATCAACCTGCCAATATTAAAGTACTGTCTAATTTTTTAACTACTGCTGGTTTTGAAGTCTTGATTGCTAAAAGCGGTGAAAAAGCGATTGTGCAGTTGCAAAAAGCTTCCCCCGATTTGATTCTCTTAGATGTAATGCTGCCAGGTATTGATGGCTTTGAAACCTGTCGTCGCCTCAAAGCTAACCCCTCCACTCGAGAGATTCCAGTAATTTTCATGACTGCTTTATCGGATACTGTTAACAAGGTGCAAGGTTTGACAGTGGGAGGTTTAGACTACATAACCAAGCCTTTTCAGCAGGAAGAAGTATTAGCCCGCATCCAAAATCAACTGTCCCTGGTGCGCCTCAGGGGGCAACTTCAGGCGCAAAATGAAAAACTACAGCAAGAAATTAGTGAACGCGAATTACTGCTTCAGGAATATAAACAAACAACAGAAGCACTCAGTCGTAGTGAAGCTGGTTTTGCACTAGCGGCGGAGGGTGCTAGTGACGGTATTTGGGACTGGCAAATTAATACTGGTTACGTCTATTTATCACCTCGTTGGAAACAATTACTAGGATATAAAGATGCTGAAATGCCCAATTCCCTGGAATCTTGGCAAAAAAGTCTCCATCCAGAGGATACTGAACGTGTACAGACTTTTCTGCAAAAATATTTAGAGCGACAAATTCCGGTATACCAAATAGAATTTCGCGCACGTCATAAAGATGGCTCCTACCGTTGGATTCGAGCCCGAGGTGCGGCATTATGGGACGAAACTGGAAAGCCTTATCGCATGGCTGGGTCTCATACCGATATTACAGCGCAGAAACAGCAAGAAAAAGCTCTGCAATTAATCGCCCAAGGTACTGGAACCAAAGTAGATCAGGGGTTCTTTCGCTCCTGTGTCCACTACCTCGCCCAAGCACTTCAAATCCGCTACGCCATGGTAAGTGAGTTTAGCGATTCCACAAAAACAAAGATTAGGACTCTGGCTGTTTGGGCGGGCGATGACTGGGGAGAAAATCTAGAGTTTGATCTAGCCAACACGCCTTGTGAAACCGTGCTTCAAGGTCAAATGCGTTACTATCGCGATCATTTACAGCAGCGTTTTCCTGACGCAAAAGTGATCGCACACTTGAACGCTGATAGTTTTTGGGGGTTACCACTAATTAATTCTTCTGGGGAGATTATTGGTCATTTGGTTGTACTAGATGATAAACCAATGATGCGAACTCCTGAACAAGAACAAATATTACAAATTTTTGCTGCTAGGGCGGGGGTTGAATTGGAACGCAAACTGGCTGAAGATGTTTTACGACAGGCGAAAGAAGCAGCAGAGGATGCAAACCAAGCCAAAAGTGAGTTTCTCTCGAAAATGAGCCATGAGTTGCGCACTCCCCTCAATTCCATATTGGGTTATGCCCAGGAACTCAATAGCACCTCAGATTTAAGTTCTGAACACCGAGAATATATCAACATTATTAATCGCAGTGGTGAACATTTACTTGCCTTAATTAATGATGTTTTGGAAATGTCCAAAATAGAGTCTGGTCAAATTAGCCTCAATGAAACAAATTTTGACCTCCATCGACTATTGCAGAGTTTACAGGAGATGCTCCAGCTTAAGGCTGAATCTAAAGGGTTAAAGCTCATATTTATGCGGGAGACGCAATTACCCCAATTTGTGAAAACCGATGAAGGTAAATTGCGCCAGGTGCTAATTAATCTGTTGGGCAATGCCATTAAGTTTACTGAGGTGGGTAGCGTTACATTGCGAGTGATGGTTAGTGTTGACTCACCCAATTATCTCTACTTTGAAGTCGAAGATACAGGACCAGGGATTCCCTATGATGAAATAAGCAACTTATTCAATGCCTTTTCCCAAGGTAAACGAGGTTGGCAATCCCAAGAAGGCACTGGTTTGGGACTACCCATAAGTCAACAATTTGTCCAGCTTATGGGAGGTGAAATTACGCTCAATACCGCTTTGGGTAAGGGAAGCACCTTTCGCTTTGGTATCAAAATTAAGCAAGATAAAAAAGTACATCAGCGAATAAGTTTGAGTCAATCTCAGATAGTTGGAGTTAGCCCTGAGCAACCAACTTTTCGCATTCTTGTGGTTGAAGATGACACCACTAGTCGTTTATTGCTGATGAAAATCTTGACATCCCTTGGTTTCGCAGTCAAGGCAGCAGTTAATGGAAAGCAAGCTATTGAACTTTGGGAAAGTTGGCATCCTCACCTCATCTGGATGGATAGACAAATGCCAGTAATGGATGGCTATGAAGCAACCCGAGAGATTAGACAACGTAGTCAAGATGCAGGCGATTCCCCATCCCCAATTATTATTGCCCTTACCGCTAGTGCCTTTGCAGAAGACCAAGCCATGATGTTAGGTGTAGGTTGCGATGATTTTATCAGTAAACCCTTTCGTCGGGAGGTAATTCTCGATAAAATGGCTCAACATCTGGG
>CAZWGS010000068.1:0-26574 GCA_964633315.1 uncultured bacterium
ATTGGTAATACCAGCATTGAAACATCAGCTTTTGGTAGTGGTCCTACTGATGGTAATTTTGAAGCTTTTTTATCCACCGATGATCCAACGGTTTCTGATTCTACTTTAGAGAATTTTCTCGATTTAGCACCAGGAAGCTTAGATAGTTTAGGCAATGGTGATGCTACTGTGGGTTCTGCAATTAGGCAAACTTTCACTGCTGAAGCTGGAGATATCCTCACATTTGATTGGAATTTTCTCACCGATGAATTCACACCTGATCCTTTTTTCAATGATTTTGCTTTCGTTTCTCTCACTGGGTTAGATACTTTAGCTAACACTTTTTCCCCATTTGTTGATTCCCTAACACCCCTATTTGATGAAGAAACGGGATTTGAAACTTTTTCCTTCACTATCGAAACTGCTGGAACTTACACTTTAGGATTGGGGGTTACAGATGTATTGGACACAATTTTTGATTCTGGACTCTTGATTGATAATGTTGATTTAGAATCTGTTCCGGAACCTGTTTCTGTGCTGAGTTTGATAGGTTTAGTTGCTTTAGGTGCTGGTTCTAAATTGAAGCGTAAGCAAAGCACTTAGCAAAAAAACAGTGTAAATTCTGCTAACCTTTGTAATCGCATTTTCATTTAAGTTGACCACAAATAGCTTAAGGGGATAAGGAAACAAGTAACAGAGAAAATTAGTAAGACACCAATTTATCTGTAGTTTTGTTTTCTGAAATTTGTATCAGGAGTAAAATTTTACACACCATTCTTGGTTCAAAAGATAATTTCAATTAAATTCAAGTATGGTGTAGAGATTACAGTTTTAGTCTCTACATCCATTTTCTTTTTTTAAACTACTTAATTAACCACAATTTTAGGATTGTCACAGAAGTCGAACTCAGCAGCATTTGACTCTTCTCCATCGCTGAAAACAACCTGAAGCCACCAATCACAACCAGCGCTGTTGGTACTTTCATCCCATTCCAACTCAACTGTACCTCTGGGGGGAATTGAAGTGCCTCCTAGATCAAAGTAACCCCAATTTTCTCCATCTTCAGAAACTAAAACCTCTCTAATTGGTGCTGAACTGTTGTTAGTTACGGTAAAAGTATAATCATTGGCTAAAGCTGGTAGCATTTGAGTAGCTAGTAAACTCATAGTTGCGCTGCTGAGGGAAAAAACTTTTTTCAAAGTTTGGGAGTAGGGCATAATAGCTCCGGAAACTAGTTTGATTGAAGTGATAGAGGTATTGTTCCCACAATTTTTAGTAAAGTAACCAGCAGTGATAAGTAGAGTCAACAGAGAAAAATCAAGCTTCTCAAGCACAATCAAATTGTTCTGGAGTTAATCTCCTGTTAAACGAAACAATTGCTCCAGAGAATCAATGATAGGCTACAATTGTTAAGAAATCTTTTCGAAGTCAAATAACTGTTAAGTCACTCGACGCAAACATGTCTCTTCCCATTCGCAACGTTGCCATTATCGCCCACGTCGATCACGGTAAAACTACCTTAGTCGACGCCCTCCTGAAACAATCTGGTATCTTCCGTGAAGGCGAAGAGGTTCCTGATTGCGTCATGGATTCCAATGACTTAGAAAGGGAGCGAGGCATAACCATTCTCTCAAAAAATACTGCCGTTCGCTACAAAGACACCCTAATTAATATCGTAGATACTCCTGGACACGCCGATTTCGGTGGAGAAGTGGAACGAGTTCTAGGTATGGTAGATGGCTGTATCCTTATTGTAGATGCCAATGAAGGACCTATGCCCCAGACCCGCTTTGTCCTCAAAAAAGCACTGGAAAAAGGCTTGCGCCCTATTGTTGTTGTCAATAAAATTGACCGCCCTAACGCTGATCCCTACGTCGCCATTGACAAGGTTTTTGACCTCTTTGTAGAGTTGGGTGCAGACGATGACCAGTGTGATTTTACAACTCTCTTTGCCTCCGGTTTAGAAGGCTACGCCAAGGATGAATTAGAGGGAGAAGGAAGTGATATGCAGCCTCTATTTGAGGCGATTATGCACCATGTTCCCCCACCAGTGGGCGATCCTGAAAAGCCTTTGCAACTGCAAGTTACCACCCTTGACTACTCTGATTATTTAGGCAGAATTGTCATTGGTAGAATTCACAACGGTGTCATTAAGGCTGGACAACAAGCTGCTTTAGTTAAAGAAAATGGCAGTACTGTCAAAGCTAAAGTGAGTAAGCTAATGGGTTTTGAGGGACTCAAACGCGTAGATCTCGAAGAAGCTAGCGCTGGCTATATTGTTGCAGTGGCTGGTTTTGGTGACGCTAATATTGGTGAGACGATTACTTCTCCAGAAAATCCCCAAGCTTTACCTTTAATTAAGGTAGACGAACCAACCTTGCAAATGACATTCTCCGTCAATGATTCTCCTTTTGCAGGAAAAGAGGGTAGTTTTGTTACTTCTCGGCAAATACGTGACCGTCTGCTGCGAGAATTGGAAACTAATGTCGCCCTTCGTGTGGAAGAAACTGAATCTGCGGATAAATTCTTCGTTTCTGGACGTGGGGAACTGCATTTGGGTATTCTGATTGAAACCATGCGCCGCGAAGGTTACGAGTTTCAAGTTTCCCAACCCCAAGTAATTTATCGGGAAATTAATGGTCAACCTTGCGAACCTTTTGAACTACTAGTTTTAGATGTTCCTGAGGATTCAGTGGGTAGCTGTATTGAACGCTTGGGACAACGCAAGGGAACAATGCAGGATATGCAAATGAGTGCTACGGGGCGTACTCAGCTAGAATTTGTTATACCCGCCCGTGGTTTAATTGGTTTCCGAGGAGACTTTATGCGTCTTACCCGTGGTGAAGGAATTATGAACCACAGTTTCCTCGATTATCGTCCCCTCATTGGCGATTTGGAGACGCGTCGCAATGGTGTGATTGTTGCTTTTGAGGAAGGTGTTGCTACTTTCTACGCGCTGAAAAATGCGGAAGATCGCGGTGTCTTCTTTATTACCCCTGGAACTAAGGTTTATAAGGGTATGATTATTGGTGAGCATAATCGCCCCCAAAACTTGGATCTCAATATCTGTAAAACTAAGCAGCTAACCAACCATCGTGCTGCTAGTGGTGATGAATTAGTACAATTGCAATCACCAGTGGATATGAGTTTAGAAAGGGCTTTGGAATATATTACTGCTGATGAGTTGGTAGAAATAACTCCTGAGTCGATTCGTCTGCGTAAGATGGCGAGTAAGAAGTTGGCGAAGCGCTAAGCATCATTTCTTGCTGAAAATAATTGTGGGGACGTGGAATTATGCGTCCCCATTTTTGTTATTTCGGATTATTTATTGATTTTTTGGTAAGCCAACACCCTAGAATTTTTTTTGTTATTTAACTTTAACGACGAGAAGAAAGCGCCATGACAATGCGCAAAACATACCAGAAAAGTAGGGCTACTGATGCAAATAGCTCTAAAGATGCAGCCACATACTGATCGCTTGAGTAGTGATGCATCACCTTAGAAGTGTCATACAAAATGGCAGCTGAGGCAAATACTACCATTACCACCGAGAAAATTAAGCCCAAGGTGAAGCCAAAAATTAGACTACAGGCGATTAAACCTAAGGCGACAAAACCCCCTATTTTCAGAATGCCACCGAGAAAGGTAAAATCGGTACGGCTTGTGAAAGCAACAAAGGTTAAACCAGCAAATAGTAGCAGGGTCAAAATTGCTGCTGTTGGTAGTACACTGGGGCCAGAGTAGATAGCAGCAATGTAGAGTATGGGAGCAAATATTACCGCTTCTCCCACTACATAGAGTCCCAAACCTGCATACTGAGTTTCCACAGAATCAGCTTTTGCAGCCAATCCTCTCGAAAGCCAACCAAGCAAGGCAAAACCACCTAAAATTAGTAACCAACCAAAACTATTACCCGCAATTATTTGGGTGAGAAATCTAGCGATACCGAGTTGAAAGAGCAGAAACTCAACTACAATAAAGGCACCTATAGCCCCAGCTAAGTGCAGATAGGTTTTTCTGATAAACTCCGCGCGTTCATTGGGTGGGGCTTGTGCAATCGCAATCATGGATGTTGTCCTCAATCCATACTACTCCTCTAGGTTAGCGAATTAATCTCAGAAATTAGTTGGGTGCGATTGCTGTGTTAAATTTGGTTCCCAAAGTTTAGTTTTAAAACTTCTATAATCAAAGTAATTATAGGAGTTTTACTAAGTAGCTTAAACATTATATTTGTAGAATGGGTAAAGGAATATAAAAAACCATCTATTACTTATAAATGTTGGGTTCAATAAATCTGTACAAGTGCCATTTATCTGAATTACAGCCATCACGCTACTAGTAGTGCATCTAGTTCAATTTGTTGGGTTCAAGAAATCTGTAAAAGCAAAATTTATCTGAATTACAGTCATCACGCTACCCAGCATTTTAGCCTAGACACCCTACTAGTATGAGAATTGCTATATTTAGCGATCGCCGAGGGTAACCTAGGTTAGATATTAATTGAGAATCTTCAGCTTTGATAACCACACTCAGAAGGCGATTGCAAAACCAAATTGATGAATTTTGCGATTTAGAACCAATTTTTTTGATTCGACTCCTCTTTAGCTTTAATAATCCAGCTGCATTTTCCAAGGGGAGTTCCTGGTGAACTATTTCTTAAATCGGGTAACTTGAACATTGCATAACTATTAGCCTTTCCGAAGTTATCGCCAATCACTTCATACAGTTCAAAAAAATAATCTTTCTCAACGGTTGCACCATCGCACACCAGCCAACCATCATTTTGTAAATATCGTTTTAATCTATCTCCAGTGTTGCCTTCAAAGGAACCGCCATAGGCAACAATTGTTCCAATAGATACTGTCATCATTCTAGTGTTTCTTTGGTTTAATTTAAGTGTTGACTTTTTACTTAGAAAAAATCAAATTTTACAGGAAATCAGAATTTAATATATATTTCCTTTGACATACTTACTGGGTTGAAACCACAGTGATTCTTGACGACTCACAGCAACTTGCTACCGAAGTAGTCTCACAGTCACTCCCCGTCCATTTTAGGTCGTGCCGATGCCCCATGCCGACCATTTCTGTATTTTTTGTTGCACTCTCATCTCTGTCTTGCTCTCTGCCGCAGTTTAAACAAACTACTGAAGGAATAGATAAATCAATTTTGCTCCATTTAAACCCACAATCTGAGCATACTTGGTTTGTGAGTTCCCATCGATTAATAACAACAAATTCCCGCGTTAATTTTTGCGATTTCCCTTCACACAGAACTATAAATTCACGCCAACCTTGCAGACTAATTGCTCGTTTCAACTGCCGATTTTTGATTACTTCTGACACATTTATCTCTTCTAGTGCGATCACTTGGTTTTCGTTAATCACACGAGTAGAAAGTTTATGGAGAAAGTCCTTGCGAGTGTCTGCAATGCGGTTGTACAACTTGGCTATTTGCTGGCGTGTTTTTTCGCGTCGCTTGGAGCCTTTTATCTGACGCGTAAGCTTGCGCTGTTGGCGCATAATTCGTTTGTCTAGCTTAGAATAGTCCGGACTGCAAACCTTTTCACCTGTACTCAATACAGCAAAGTTTTTTAGACTTAAATCGATGCTTACTGAGGGATTAGAGGCTGTCAGATTAACAGGTTCAACCTCAACTACAAAGCTCAAGAAATAGCGCCCTGCATAATCCTTTAATACTGTAACTGAACTAGGTTTCGAAGGTAGATATCTAGACCAAATTGGCTTGACATTACCAATTTTAGCTAAGTAAACCTGATCTCCCTTAATAGAAAAACCACGTCTTGTAAATCTAGCAGATTGTCTATGGGACTTTTGCTTGAATTGTGGACTACCAACCCTTTTACCTTTGCGCTTACCACTGAAAGAATCAAAAAAATTCTTAAAAGCCACTCCCAAATCAGCCACAGACTGCTGAAGTGGAGTCACAGAAACTCCACTTAGCCATCTCCTGGCTTCAGTCTTCTTCGCTTGGGTAATAACCAGCTTTTGCAATTGGTTGTTATTAGGGAGTTTTTTAGAACGCTTGCAAACAGCCAAAGCATCATTCCAAACTACCCTAACGCAGCCAAATAATTGAGCTAAGCTCTGTTTTTGTTGATTGTTCGGATAGAAGCGATATTGATATCTTGCTTTCATATCATACAGAATAGTTACTAACTCTAAAAATACAAGGTTTTAGAAGTATTTTTTTTGTTGAATTATTACTGGTTTTTTTATCTATATTATTTCATTTTATTAGTTAATAAATTGTTTTTTAAACAACAACAAATAAACAAAAATTTAAGGTTAGTTTGCTATCAGTCTCACCTTTGCAAAAAATATCTTCCTGCCGCTTTCGCTGATGAAGTGAAAATAATGTTTTTTGCTCACTACACTCATAAGGCAATTTCAAAACTTAATTTATGAACTTTGCGATTTAGAACCAATTTTTTTGACTTAATTCCTCTTTAGCTTTAATAATCCAGTTAATCTTTGCCAGGGGAGTTCCTGATGAACTATCTCTTAAATCAGGTAACTTGAACATTGCATAACTACTAGACTTTCCGAAGCGATCGCCAATCACTTCATACAGTTCAAAAAAATAATCCTTCTCAACGGTTGCACCATCGCAGATAAGCCAACCATCTTTTTGTAAATATTGTTTTAATCTATCTGCAGTTTTGTCTTCAAATGAACCGCCGTAGGCAATAACTGTTCCAATGGGTACTGTCATAATTTTAGTTTTCCTTTTTTAAATCTCACTTTTGAGTTGAACTTTCGATCTATCTTTCTGAAACAGGACATAAGAGATATATATTTCCTGTGATTAATAGCAGATCGATTATTTTTTTTATGACTACACCTATATAACGATCTCAAAACCCAAATTATGAATTTTTCGAGTTAGAGCCAAATTTTTTGACTTAACTCAGACAACAGAACTCACTGCAACGCCCAAAACCCTCTTCTCACCTAACTTATAGCTGTTGCACTTACCTATTGAAATAGCGACAAGCGATCCTGTATCTCAACAACAGAAGACTTTGTTCTACATATTATTTAACCTTTCACAGAATTTCTCATCAAAAACTCATCCAACTTACCACTGATTCTTATCAAAAACTCATTTAACTCACAAGCCAGCACTTTAGAATATTAAGTGTTTACACTGAGAAAAGCGTAGACGTGACTACCTTTAACCAACAAAAAACCATTAAATTCGTGGTTTATGACGGCACGCTGTACGTATAAACACGTATTTTTATGCTCGTGCAGAAGAAAAAAGTCCCTTTTGCGAAAACTAAAGTGATTCAGGATCGCATCTTATCCCATGTCATCTCAAAACACTGAATGTTGATTAGGAGAAATAAAAATCATGCCAGATAGCATCGGAGGTCAATTGGAAAGCTCTATTATTATTGAAGATGGAGAAGTCTTGGTTATTCGAGAGGAAATTATTGCACCTCCAGGAGAACCAGCAGTTGAAATTCCAGGTGAAGATGCTCGATTAAGAGTAACATCTGATGGCTCTATCATCGCTGATGATGCAGGTAATACTGCTGTTACAACTAGTGGTGAAGAAGTTCGCATTGATAACTTTGGCACAATTTCTGGTGCTTTCAATGGAGTTAGTTCCACTAGTGATGGGTTTACTTTATCAAACGCTGGAACCATCACCTCCGATAGTCGCGCGGTTGACTTAGTTGAAGGTGATGACATTTTTGTACGCAACGTCGGTGATATTCTAGGTACTGGCGATCAGCGTAATGGAACTCTCTACGTCAATGGCTTAATTGACGACGCCACCATTATTAATACTGGTAATGGCGTGATTGATGCAGGAGAAGGAAATTCTGGTGATGGGATCTCTGTACAAGTTGGCGCTGCAGCAGAAGATTCCATCAATGAGAATATTAACATTATTAACCGTGGTGCGATCGCAGGTCGCGGTCAAGCAGAATTTGATGGAGGGCGTTTAACCGCTAATGGTTCTAGTGGTGTACGCTTTTTCAATGGTTCTGGCGAAGCTGAAGCAACCATTACTGGTACTTTCACTAACTTTAGTGACATCACATCAGAAGTAGATGTGGGTTTCTTAGGTGGTTTTGTTATTGAAGATGGTGTTGCTTTTGAAGGTACAATCAATAATCAGCGTTCTGGTTCGATTAGCGGACCTCGCAATGGTCTTTATGTTGGTAATGCTGATCACGATCTAACGATTAATAACCGAGGTTTAATCGAGTCTGGTAGTCGTGCGGTAAACCTCGATGGTGATAATGTTACCCTCGATAACACTGGTGAAATTCTCGGAACTGGCGATCAACGTAACGGTACAGTATATATTGATGGCACTGGGGATGACATTACCATTGAGAATAACCGTAGCGGTATTATTGACGCAGGAGAAGGAAATATTGGTGATGGAATCTCTGTACAAGTTGGCGCTGCAGCAGAAGATGCCATCAGTGAGAATATTAACATTATTAATCGTGGCGTAATTGCAGGTCGCGGTCAAGCAGAATTTGATGGAGGGCGTTTAACCGCTAATGGTTCTAGTGGTTTGCGCTTTTTCAATGGTTCTGGTGAAGCCGAAGCAATAGTGACTGGTAGCATCACTAACTCTGGCGACATCACATCCGAAGTAGATGTGGGTTTCTTGGGTGGTTTAGTAGTAGAAGATGGTGTTGCTTTTGAAGGTACAATTGATAACCTGCGCACTGGTTTCATTACTGGACCTCGCAATGGTCTTTATATTGGTAATGCGGATCACGACCTCGAGATTGACAACAAAGGTTTAATTGAATCTGGTAGTCGCGCCGTAAACCTAGATGGTGATAACGTTTTCCTTGAAAACTCCGGTGATATTCTCGGGACTGGCGATCAACGCAACGGCACAGTATATGTTGATGGTACTGGCGATAACATTATCATTGATAACGACCGTCGTGGCGTAATCGATGCAGGTGAAGGTAACTCTGGTAGCGGTGTTTCCGTTCAAGTTGGCGCAGCAAATGGCTTTGGCGAAGGCTTAGATGATGTAGAAACAATCGTTGATATTTTCAATGATGGCACCATACAAGGGCGTGGTGATGCTAATGTACCCGCTGGTGTACGTTTATTTGTGGGTTCTGGTTTAGCGGAAGCCACATTTACAGGCAATATTACCAACGAAAGCAGAGGTGTAATCGCTTCTGAAGAGGAAGCTGGTATTCTCATCGAAGAAGGCGTTATCTTTAACGGTGAAATCATCAACGATGGCACAATCATCGGTGGTAATGGTTTAGCCGTTGATGCTACTGGTGCCCTTGGCAGTATTGTGTTTAACAACGATGGTACCTTAGAAGGTGCAGTAAGACTGGGAGAAGGTGACGATACCTTTGTCCAAGGATACTCACAAGCAGTAGAAGTAACCGGTGGTTTGGGTAATGATACTATCACTGGTGATGATGGTAGTGATACAGTACGCTACGATGATCTTGATATTGGTGTCAGCGTCAACTTAGAAACTGGTATCGCCCAAAGGGAAGTTGGTGGAGTAATTGAAACTGACACCTTAACAAACATTGAAAATGTAGTCGGTTCCAGTGGTGCAGATGAACTGATTGGTGATAGCCAAGATAACATTCTCGTCGGTTTAGGCGGTGGTGACACTCTCTTTGGTGAAGGTGGTGATGACTTCCTCCAAGGTGGCGGTGGAAGCGATTTCGTCTTCGGTGGAGCAGGTTTTGATACCATTAGCTTTGCTGATATCAATGCGGAAGTTACCATTACCCTTGAAGGAGAAGATTCAGGTTTCGCACAATACATTGTCAATGGCAATGTAGTTACTGATACCTTTAGTGGTATTGAAGCCGTTGATTTTGGTGACGGCGCTATCTCCATAGCAGAGTTTGCGAGCGATTTTGTCTAGCCAAAATATAGCTTGATGATTTGGCGAAGAGTTTGATGACAGTAACCTAGGGTGGTTTTATTCCACCCTTTTTTTAGTTGCTATTTTAGTTGACTAGATGCCAAATGGTTTCTATAGCCTACAGCCGACATACCTGCAAAATAAAAATATTATGTTCTTCTCTTTTAAGAGAAAATAGAAGAATGTTTTTTTCATGATTACATCTAAGTCCAGGGCTGCAACAATCGATTTCATTTCAAATAACGAGAAGTATCAAGAATATCTTGCAAAAACGCCTAGGGCAAAGACTCTTAGGAATGAAGAAAATGAATCAAATCAGGAAATAAAAAAATACTACTCACTAAATCAGACAGGAAATATTCTAATTTCATCAACAGTCGACACAGAGGAGGATCTTGCTGAAGATATCAAGGAAGTTTTCCAGAAAGCTATAGTATTTTTTGGAGCTTGGACAAAAGCACTTTCAACGAAAAACAGATCGATACATGATATGGATGCAGTCGAAAAACTTATAGAAAGATCTGGCTTTTTCGTAGATCTAGACAAGATAAAGAATTTAATTATAGTTCTGCAATGGGGCAACTCAATACAGCAATAATCGAGGATATCTTATCTGGATACGGTTCGATGGGAAGTGCTCTAAAAATTGCTCAACTTGCAGTTGGCTCTACAGGACACACACTCACAGTAGCTGCCGAAAAAGGTGAAAGCGGTAAAAAGATTGGACACTTACTTTTTATATGTGAAGACCTAATGGGTATGCCTCTAGTTACCCTTCAATTAATACATACAACAGTCAAAGAGTCTCAGGAGGTTACAAAATCTAATTGTCACAAAACATCCAAAAAAAGTCTAAAAATGACTTATCATCTAAGCACATACATGTTTATTGATCCAAACTACATAGAAAAGTTTGGTGATGACTTTAAATTAACACCAGAATATGAAGAATTAATTGAAGAACTTGCTGGTTACATAGACGAGGAAGAAGAACCAGCATAGTTTTTCAATCCAAAAATGGATATCAATTGAAATAGAATTCAAAGAAACTAACAAAACACAATTCTAAAGACCTACACATTATATTTAAAAATAGGTCTTTTTTTTATTATTGTAAGTTATCAAAAATAGAAATATAAATAGAAACTTGGGACATTAGTCTGACTGCAACTTCCGTAACTTGCGCATCAAAGCTTTTTGCTCCCTAACTTTATCAGGATCGCTATCTTTGCGCCATCGCACTTGATGTCCAGAAAGCATCGCACAATGATTTTCTAAACATTGCAACCATTGTTGACGACGGCTAACTTCAGCCAAATTTTCCAGCAATCCCCAACTTTTTTCTTGCTGAGTTAATTTGGCGAATTTGTCATGGAGAGGATATTGCGCGCTAACTAAATTATCTTTACGGTGGAGTATGGGTGGATTAAAAGCATCGTACTCCCAATAACTGACGTGTAAATCCTGCAAATCAACTTGCATACTTGTATGTAAGCAGGGATGAGGTTCAGTGTCAAAATTGGTGTAGGAAAGGTAGGAAATTTTCGGTTGTCTGAGGTGCAACTTAATTACATTAGCATTTTCCAGACGACCAATAGTACGACTAGCACAACCTTCATATAGTCTCAAAAGAGGGTCAAGAGTTTCTAGTACGCTAATATGAATTAGGAAGTAAGAAGCAGTTTTACGACCAACATTACTCTCGAAACATAAATCGGAAATATTTTGCAAATCCCGCAAGCTAAAGAGCATCATATCTGCTAAAAGACAGGCTTTTTTATAACTACCAAACAAAGCCTTAATGTCTTCTTTCACGGGAATAGAAAAATCGCGCATTCGGGGACGACGATTAAATTGACTCAAAGCAAGATAAACTTGAAAATCTTGACGGCGTTTTTCTGCAATCGCATCCCACTCTTTCTCCCCAGTCGCTTGCAAAACTAATTGGAAAGCGCGGCGAAAAGTTCCAAATTCTGCCCTAATTTCCTCCTCTTCAGGTAATTCCCCTTGAACTGGTAAACGTCCCCGGAGGGTGACAAATTGCATCAGAGGAGTTAATAATTGCTCATAGTCCTCAAACTTCCTCACCTTAATTCTAATGGTGGGGGTAGTGGCATTGGAATGGAAGCGAGAGGCGCGAAAAGTCTCAGCTACGGTAGCATCGCGGAAGACAAAATAAATTCCCAATCCCACAGGAATTGAATCCACCTGCAATACTTGGTCAATGTAGCTTTTTAATTCCTCCTGTTCGTAGTATTTTTGGAAAGTACGGCGACTGGTAACTATACCATCACCATAGACAACTACACCGCGATTGGGGTCATCAATAAGTACTTGAGCTGAGACAATGAGAACTTGACCAGTTAATTTCCAAGCTTGGATTAAAGCTTCGCGGCGTTCTGCGGTATCCTCAATAACATTGATGATATAACCCAAATTCACCACATCTGCTTCTATTTTGGGTTCTTCTGGAAAATAGAAAGGATCCCAACCACCACAGGTATAACCCTTCTTTTTTAAGCGTTCCACATCGCCACCATGACCGCAACCATAGTCAAAAAAAGTGCGATCTGGAGTTAAAATTTCTGTTAGTAGGGCTAGTTGTGTTGGTCGGGAAATTTGAGTACGTGGAATGGCTGCTTTATGACGCGCAATCGCCACTTCTTGGCGCGCATTGAAGGGACACGCTAAACGATGGGACTTAATTTCTAGGCGATGGTGACGTAGACGTTTTGACCATCCTTGAAGAGTACCAATAAAACGGGAATTACCCAATAAGCCTAAAGCTTCTTCCTGACGTGTCAATTCTGCAAACTCTTCGTAGAGGGGATATTCTCTAGTCACAAAGGTTTCTTTGCGATGCAAAATTGGTGGATTGTTGCTGTCACGGTAATCGCGATAATTAACTTGCTCAGTGGTTAAATTAACTTGAATACTAACCTGTAAGCAAGGATGGGGGTTAGTATCAAATTCAGGATAGAAAAGGTAGGAAATCTTCGGTTGCTCCAGGTAAAATTTTACCAGCGTCGCTTCTTTTGCCTCAGGAACTGTGATTCTCGCCCTTTCCTCATAATCTTGTAGTTCAATATCGAGGGCTTCCAGGGCGCAAAGATGTACGTAGAGAGCATTTGGTAACAATTTACCAACAGGACTATGTTGGCATTTGTGAGCGATTGCTGGCAATTGTGTGCTTAGCATAGGCTGCATCCTCATACCTCGTACTGTTTAGGTGTATAGCACTACCGATACAGGTTATTATAGAAATTGCTATAGTGATAATCACTAGGGGCTGTGGCTCAGATGGATAGAGCAAGCGCCTCCTGAATAATCGGGCACCGTATTAGGAAACTATACGAGTGAATGTGGTCAAACTCAAGGAAGCCTAAATCTTTAACAGACAAGGTAATCTTGAGCCAAGTCAAATCTTAAGTTCTAGTTTTGATTTTATTTATAAAAATCGAATTCTAAACTTTGATTTGAAAGGTGCAGAGACTGGTTGTAGGCAGTCAAAAAAAGATGAACTATGATGTTTCATCGAAAGTAGAACAGCGTGGCGTATTAGCGGGAATGCTGTTGGGTGTAGGGAGAAAAGATAAAAATAACTTTTTTATTCAACACTCAGCCTTACAAGAAGAATATCTGCTGTTTAAACAGCAACTTCTAGAGCAAATTACCCGCAAACCAGTGCGTTTAACACGTAAGCTAACTTCCTCCGGTAAAAACCTCATCCGCCTAGAACCAAAGTTAATTCCCCTGACAAGGGTTTTGGTGCAAAGACTGTACCAAAAAGAGCAAAAAACTCTAACTAGGAAGTTTCTTAACTACCTTACTCCCCAGGGAATTGCAATTTGGTTTATGGATTTAGGTTCAAAATCTTGGAAGAAGAAAGCAGGTAAAATTCACGCCCTAGAACTTACTCTTAATACCAACCTTAACCAAGCAGAAAATGAGCAAATTATTGCTTATTTTAACCAAGTTTGGGGCTGGAAGTGGGGGCTAAGTCGCCGGAAACAGAAATATCGCCTGCGGATGGGAACTCAAGAAGGGAAAAAATTTATCGAGTTTTTGCGTCCCTATATTTGTCCCAGTATGTTCTACAAAATCAACACCTCCTACAACGTAAAGATCACCACCTAAAGGTTTTGCCTAAGGTGAAGGAATAGTCCAGAGAGTGGGGAAACCCATACCAATCTGAAGCGCTAGGTCGCCGGTTCGAATCCGGCCAGTCCCGTAAAATATAATGTAGAAAAGAGCGTTGTTAATTGGGCAACGCTCTAAATTTTTGAGTAATTAATAACTAAACAAAAATAAACTCACTACCTCCTAAATCTAGTCCAACTACGTTTTCCACAAAACCAATTAGTTCACCGTCACTAAGTTGTATTTGCGTACCATTGTCTACTTGTTCGAGTACATAGGAACCCAAACTAGACAGTTGAATCACATCTCCAAAGAAGATATTAAAATCTGCAATTATGGCAAGATCTCCTAATACTGGATCGCCTGGTAAACCAGAATCATAGTAGACAGCAAACTCATCTCCCAGAACAAAAGTATCAGCACCATTTCCACCCGCAAGAGTGTCTACCTCACCATCTCCAGCAAGGAAATCATCTGTTCCATTGAGAATATCCCTACCATTACCCCCAAACAGCGTATCATTACCTGCTTGACCGAGAAGCTCATCACGACCAGATCCACCATTAAGGAAATCGTCACCATCAAAACCCAACATAAAGTCACTTCCCGAACCTCCATTGAGTCTGTCGTTACCTTCCCCACCGTCTAGGAAATCATTTCCTGAACCGCCATTGAGGGTATCATTCCCAGTATCTCCAAATAAGGAATCGTCTTCACTACCGCCGAAAACAGTGTCATCTCCAGCACCACCATCTAAAAAGTCAAAGCCGAAACCACCTAAGAGAGTATCATTTCCAGAACCGCCACTAACACTATCATCACCCTCTTCACCACTAACAGCGTCGTTTCCAGAACCACCATTGAGGGTATCAAAACCGAAACCACCTCGAATTATGTCGTCGTCATCTCCACCATTGAGGATATCGAAACCAAAACCACCAAAGAGAGTGTCATTTCCAGCGCCGCCATCAGCAGTATCGTTTCCACCATCACCACTGATAGAGTCATTACCATCTCCACCAATAATATTGTCATCACCCGCTAGACCATTGATAGTATCATCACCTGCTAAACCATCAATAAAGTCATCATTGGGAGTTCCTAGCAGTGGGTTATCATCTCCGGGAGTACCGAGGATTGGTATGATTTCCACTAAGGTTAATTCCAAATCATAGAATCCTGTACTACTGCCATTACCGCTACCACTGCCTTCTACGAAAGGGTTGTAGTCAAAATTAGAAAAGCTACTCACACCTACATAATAGGTATCACTAAATTGAGCTTCAAACTCAATAAATGAGTCTAAAGTAAAGCCTTCTCCTGGCGCTGGATCATCGTCACTGACTGCAACTTGGTTCCCCAATGAATCAAAAATACGCAATACTGGGTCTAACAAGGAACCGAATTGATCAGCATCAATGTCCGCTACAATTTGATCGCCCGCGTCAAGTTGAAATTCGAATAAATCCACATCGTCTTCTAGGAAGGACAAGTTGAAGTTATCCCCTATCTCACCGGAAAAGTCGAATGTTCCTGGTGTGGCGGAACTTAAACCTGTTGCGATGGCTTGGTTGATGGTATCGTTGGGTTCACCGCCAATAAGATCGCTTCCTACGCTTAATTCCAAATCATAGGATCCTGTACTACCGCCATCACCACTACCACTACCTTCTATAAAAGGATTGTAGTCAAAATTAGAAAAGCTACTCACACCTACATAATAGGTATCACTAAATTGAGCCTCAAACTCAATGAATGAGTCTAAAGTAAAGTCTTCTCCTGGGGCTGGATCATCGTCACTGACTGCAACTTCGTTCCCCAATGAGTCAAAAATGCGCAATACTGGGTCTAAGAAAGAACCTATTTCCTCTGCATCAATGTCAGCTACAATTTGATCGCCCTCATCGAGTTGAAATTCGAATAAATCCACATCGTCTTCTAGGAAAGACAAGTTAAAGTTATCCCCTATCTCACCGGAAAAGTCGAATGTTCCTGGTGTGGCTGAAGTTAAACCTGTTGCGATCGCTTGGTCGATGGTATCATTTGGTTCGTCATCACCAGAAGAGTTGAGCAACGCCTCAATTGCTAAATCAGCTTGGATTAAACCAAATCCTGTCCCATCATCAACACCAACATCAAAACCTGGAGTAAAAGGGTCATCTAGATCCAAAGCAGTGTTTTCCAAGGTAGCATAAATTGTCTCAGGACTAGTTCCTGGAGCCGCCTCTAACATTAAAGCAGCAACCGCCGCCGCATGGGGAGCAGCAGCAGAAGTCCCAAAGAAATTAGGAAAACCATCCCCTTCCACATCGAAACCAAAGAAAGTAGTATTAGTGCCATCTGGAGCAACTATTTCCGGCTTCTGGCGTAGCTCAAAGGTTGGTGTACCATCGGTTTCAAATAAAATAGGGGTAGGTCCTGCTGAAGAAAAAGGCTCAATCAGTGCAGGATCGACTCCAAAGGCTGGTGTTTCTGCATAAAAGGCTGCTCCTACCGCCTCGGCTCCATTGGCGTTAGAGTGTCCATATACAGTACTACTGGAAGTGTCAAATTCATTAATAGTGACATCACCACTTTCAAACATCACATACTTAATTAATCCAGCATCAGGACCATCAAAGTTAGATATGGCAAGATTAAACTGATCTGTACCAAAAGAGCCATCGTTAACAAAAGAGAATACTTCTACAGCATCTCCACCAACGTTATTGGTTGCACCTAGAGCCAATACATTAGTACCGGTACTATCAAAAACAAAAATATCAAGATCATTGGGGGAACCTGCGCCACCGCTAACAGAGAAGAAAGGCGAATCCCATTGAAAGGAGATAATAAATGAGCTGCCTTCTGCAACAGTTATACTCTGAAAAGTATCTACTCCTGCTCCTGGATCAAAATCGTGCAATTCTCCACCAAAAACAGGCTCAAAAGTACCACTAGGAGTAAAGACACTTTCATAGGAATCGCGAGCATTATTACCTGCTGAGGAGAAATATGCAGAGCCACCAGCAACCACTTGATCTACCGCCTGTGCAATAATTCCATCCTGGAACATTGGTTCAGCAAAGTAGATAATATCATCTACAATAACATCTGCTCCTGCCACATCTGCCAGTTCAATGATGCCATTGGCAAAGTCAGCTTGTCCCAAAAATGCAGTATGGAAAGCTAATTGCGATCCAGGAGCCAGATCATGTACCAGTTGTAGCATGGCGCGACCTTCGTCACTACCACCCCCAGGTAAATCTGCTAAAACATTAACTGGTGTTGTATTACCAAGGGGATTACCAACGCCGGGAAGATCTCCAGTGGATATATCACCTGCTTCCCCGCCTAAATTATCATAGCTATCAGAGAGCACTCCTACGGTAACACCACTACCATCGACACCGAAAGTGCTGCGAGCAATATCTGCATTCGTCGAGATATCAGCTTGACTAGTAGTCGAACCAACTTGAGTAGTGCTCATTGCTGGTCTAGCAAAGTGTAAACTTTCCAGAGATGCCATATCTTCAATCGCACTCATGGGAAGCAAACCAGAAACCGTAGAACCAAAGATAGAGCCTTCTTGAAAGCCTAAATGTTCTAAATCTGAGAGTAAAGTTTCTGCATCTTCAGAAGCAATAGCATCAACTACCACATAGCCACCATAAATTGGCATAAAGGGGTTGAGTTGCTGTCTAGTTGTCGTAGGTGGTAGAGGTAAGAAAGGATCTAGTGGCTCTCTGTTAATGAGCATTGCCAACTCTAAGCCTACTTTACTGGCTATAGGATCGTCTTTTGGCAGAAACAAATCGCCTGTATTCATGGTCAAATTTCCCCGGTTCTATGTAGTTTAAGTAAATACTATTAAGGTCTGTAGACACCATACTTCTAGAACTAGAAGTAATTCCTGAAATGAAGTTTGTACTTATACTTTAGTATGACCTGTACTGCAATATTTTATATTTATTAAATCTTTATATACTACTAAAATATAATAGTATTTTTACTTAGGGCAAATTATTGATTAGCATATCGAAAGACTAGATGTTTACTCATAATCAAGAATAATTTGTACCCACTGCGGAGGACGTGGAATTGGATTTCCCAAGCGATCAAGTACTAGTAAAGCTACTAAATGCACAACAAAGACATAGATTAAATTAGTCAGGATAATCATGCCCAAGGCTAAGATTTGAATGAGAACAGGACCAGGAACACTCAGTAATCCTAATTTGAGAAAAATCCAATCTGCCAGTTGGGTTACCTGATTAATGACATAAACCCAGAGGTCTTCTCCTAGTAGTATAGAGAGGAGCCAAAAACGAAAGAAAAAGCCGATGGTCCCGATTAGAGTCGCTGTACTAATCGCTGCGAACCAGGAATGTCCTCGCCGCCAAAAAGCCCCTAATTGAACTCCCATTAAGCCATAAGGCATCAGAAAAATGATACTGCGAGTGGGACCCATGAGTACAGAAAGCAACAGCCCTGAGACCAAAGCAGACATCCAGGCGGCTCTATTTCCCCGACGCAGATAAACTAGAGCAATGGGAATAGGGAAAAAGATGCGCAGCAGTGGACCAATGGGAAAATAATAGTTAATCAGCCAGATGAGGCTAGCGGTACTAGCTAGAAAAGCTGTTTCCACTATAACGAGGGATTCTCTAGCTTTTTGAGAAGGTGTGGGTGATTTTACCTGTGGTGTTTCTGGCGGTATCTCAAGGTCATCTCCATCTACCCAATTTCCATCATCGATCATAGCAAAAAACTTGTGCCACTCGTTACTAGACTTTTACTCAGCAGTAACTATTCTAAACAGATGTGACGGAATTGGCTAAGGATTCGTTGCTTTCACCGATAAAAATTCAGATGCTCATTGACGCTAATCGATTGAGGAAGAGGAATGACTAATTCTTACCTTTTGTCTCGGGATACCATAATGCTACTCATCATAACGTCCATGTTGAGCTGCCTTAGTTTACCGCCTGTGCCAGTCAAACCACCCAAAAAAAAGTTAAGCCTGAAATCATCAAGAAATCCCTGAGCAAAATACTGCTTTTGGTATTACACTTATATCTTCAGCAAGATGCATCATCTGTATATATTTATCTGATTTAGCTATACAGGGATTTTCAATATTGTACTTCCAAAATCGCCAAAAAGAAGTTGCAGTTGCGGCATATTCAACAAATAGTTGTAAGTTTTTATTTTCTACATCTTCTAATTTTTGAACTTGTTGATAACCAGCGATTAAGCTACTTATCTTATCCAATCTCGCAAAAAAAAAGCTGTTTATCAGTTTCTAAATTGGCAGTGAAGAAGAATTTATCAGCAGAGATGAATGCATATTTTTTCTTCTGCAAATCAGAACAAATTTCTTGATTGATCGCAATTGAATTCATAATTTAGTGCCAAGACAACATTAATTTACCATAACTTTCCAGATAGTTTTGCCAAACAATCAAGTTATGCAAAATAAGAATAGACTCACTTCCTTGTGACATATCGCCTTATTATTTTTGTCTAAGCAAGAAAGTATTAACTTTTTTTTACTTATTCTTAACCTTATTGTAAAAAATATTAGGCACTTCTAGAAATTAAACTTCAAATATATGTAGCTATAGTTCTCATTCTCTAGTTACTCTGAAAACTAGTATTAGTTCCCAGCTCAATTTTTCCTGGAAAATGAAGCATTTCCCTTTGCTTGTTTTATGCTGCATCGGTAGCGTCACATCCCATAAATATAATCTTTGATAAAAGATTTATGGCTAATTTTACTTATTACTCTTGTGGAAACTAGAAACGATTACAGAATGTCTGAATCCTTCGATGTGACTAGTTTCTCAACTTCTTTTTCGGCGATTCATCAATTTTGAATTTTGAATTTTGAATTCGCCGTTAGGCGCTTATTACTTACTTAGGGACGTAAGATTTTACGTCCCTACCCAAACTATTAACCGACTCCAGGAATGAATTTAAACTTCTTCATCACCTTATCTGTAACATCAGAATAGCGCCTTTGACCGCAGAGAATCTGACTCATAATCTGGCTAGCATAGGGTCTTTTAACAGCTACTTTGTAAATAATTTTAGTAAACTTGTAAAATGGACCTGCTAAACGTTGAGCTAGTGCCATTTCATTCACCCACTCTTGCGTCACAGCTTGAGTATAATTAGCTAAAGCATCCGTTTCACCTGCCAAAGCCTTATCAATCGCTATCGCAGCCTGATAACCAGTGGAGATAGCAGGGCGAATTCCCTCTGCGAGAAGAGGATCAACGATTCCCGCCGCTTCTCCTACTAGCAAAGCATTGTCTTTGTGCAATGGCTGCTTTTCTGACCATAAACACAGAGGATGCTCAAAAAATTGGCTCTTGCTCAAATCTATATTAGATTTCTCGGCATACTTGGTGAGAGCATTTTTTAAATCCTGCACCTTCCCTTTAGTATTACCCATAACCGCAGCACTTATTGAGTAGCCATTAGCTTTAGGAAAGTTCCAAATTGAGCCATTTTTGAGGGTTCCAAACTCAAAGTGGGCTTGATGTTGTTGCGCTGCTGCTACCGTTGTTTCTACCTCTAGAGAAACCGCACAGAACTGCTTTTTGGGCTCAAATCCTAGCCAATTTGCCATTGGTCCCAAAGCACCATCTGCTGCGATGAGATAGCGGGCACTAAAGCTGTCCCCAGTAGTGCTAACTTGCCAAGAATCGCCTTGATTGGCAATTGAATTCACTTGTGTATTATCTTTAAACTCGGCTCCTTTAGCTTTTGCTTGTTCAACCAGAAAGTTGTCAAACTTGTCTCGCTGTACCATCCACATGGGTTCAGAATCCAGCTTGGTTGTAACCGCATCGCCCATTTTCCAGGTAAACATCACACTATCTACGGTGTTGTCGATTACTGGTGTAAGATCAAAATCAAATAATTGGGCAACTGCGGGAGAAACACCACCACCGCAAGACTTGTAGCGAGGCAAAGATGCCTTTTCTAGCACTAATACCGAGCGTCCTGCTTTTGCAAGATGATAAGCTGCGGTTGCCCCCGCAGGGCCAGCGCCAACGATGATGCAATCAAACATAGAAGTCAAGTTACTGTTTACTACTAGTTGTTTAACCACACCAATTTAACCAACCTGAATCAGTAGTGCCACTCATTGGTTAATTAGGGATTATCTTTTGACGACTCAATTAAACACTGATATTGCCTAGCTTAAACCTTATTGTGTGAGGGTTTTCAGAGTATTTACGGCTAAATATTAGCAGATATTGGCAATTTCATCTGGGTAGACTTTACAAAAAATTCATTATTTTCACTGAAGATAAATCTGAGATAAACACTCTAACATTAATTAACTCAGACCTCATCCAATTCAGGTAATTGCTTATGCTTTGGGAAGTATGCGTTCAATACGCTAATGGTAGAGAAAGGGTGTTACGCACTTACAAAAGCCAAGAGACTGCCCTGCGCTACATAGATGCCATTTATTCGCAAGGCTATCCCCTTCATTTAGCTTTTGTAGCTCATCCTGTTTCTAGCTTAGAAGTTGCTCATAGATAATGGATAATACAGCCAGTTAAAAATACTAGAAATTAACAAGCTCTATCCTAACTTTAGCTGTTTTAAACAGTGGAAATATCTTTTTCTTTTTCAGCTAATAATTGCTCCACTTTTGCCGTGTATTTGTTAGTTGTTTTTTGAATTTCATCCTGTAAATTGCGTGATTCATCTTCAGAAATATCACCACTTTTCTCTTGCTTTCTCACAGAATCAACAGCATCACGGCGTATGTTCCGAATCGCAACTTTCCCTTCCTCTGCTAACTTGCCAGCTAGTTTAACTAATTCTTGACGACGGTCACTAGTTAGGGGTGGAATATTAAGACGAACTACCTTGCCATCATTGTTGGGAGTTAAACCCAAATCTGACATCTGAATTGCTTTCTCAATTGAAGTAAGACTACTCTTATCATAGGGTTGAATTGTGATGGTAGTTGCATCGGGAGTATTAATATTAGCAAGTTGATTTAAAGGTGTTTCTGTCCCATAGTATTCCACCATAATTCGGTCTAATAAGCTAGTACTAGCTCTACCAGTTCTAATCGTATTAAAAGACCTTTGAGTTGCCTCAATGGACTTGTGCATATGATTTTCCAGTTCATTCAACTTCATAGGAACCTCCGACAATTGTGCCAATCTTTTCTCCTTCCACGGCGCGGATAATATTACCACGAACTGAAAGGTCAAAGACAATGATAGGAATGTTATTTTCTTTACACAGGGCGATTGCAGTCCCGTCCATGACCCGTAAATCGTTAGCTAAGACATGACTGTAGGTCAAACTCTCATAACGACGGGCCTCCGGATTTGTCTTGGGATCGCTATCATAGATACCATCAACTTTGGTGGCTTTAAAAATCACTTCTGCTTCAATTTCCGCTGCCCTCAAGGCTGCTGTGGTATCGGTAGTAAAAAAGGGATTTCCTGAACCAGCGCCGAAGATAACAACTCTTCCTTTCTCTAGATGACGAATTGCCCTACGCCGAATATAAGGTTCTGCTACCTCTTGCATAGAGATGGCAGTTTGTACTCTGGTAGGGATTCCAATTTGTTCTAGGGCATCTTGCAAAGTCATGGCATTCATAACTGTAGCAATCATACCCACATAGTCTGCTGTGGCACGATCCATTCCTGCGGAGGCAGCTTTTAGCCCACGGAAAATATTACCTCCGCCGACAACGACGGCTATCGAAACGCCACTTTTTGCCACTTCTGAGATTTCCTGGGCAATTTCGGCTACTACCTTAGGGTCAATTCCATAGCCCAGGTCTCCCATTAGGGCTTCACCGCTTAATTTTAATAATATTCGGTGGTAAGTCATTCCTCAAAAACCATTTAGTGATTTTAGCTGTTGCTTGACTCCACATAAGATAGCAGTTTTTGGTAATTTGTCACGTGCTTGCCTCTAATTGTCCTCTCTAGGGGCTATTGCTGATTTTGCTTTATTTTACTATGACTGACTAGTTAATATTACTTATTTCTCCACTTTAGGTCACAGCCAGTAACATTGGTGGTTTTGTGAACCATAGATTCTCCTTGCAGCAAGGTCACAATGTTATCACGTAAATAATTTCGCTTAACTAAATCTGGTTTCTCTGGGCAGTCGTCAATAGCTCCTCGGTAGCAAATTACACCCTGAGCATTGAGTAAAAATACTTCTGATGTTACCTTAGCATCAAAACAAAGAGCAACATCTTGGCTTGGGTCCCATAGATAGGGAAAATTGAGCTGTTTTTGGGCAGCAAATTTTTTCATCATCTCAAAGCTATCTTCTGGCACTTGATCAACATCATTAGCGTTAATGCCAATGAGGGTAAAGCCTTGCTTGCTAAAATCAGTCTGTATTTGCTTGAGTCTTTCTAGGTACAGATTAACCTGAGGGCAACGATTGCCAAGAAAAACCACCGCCACCACCTGAAAACTTTCTAGGTAGCGGGCAAGGTGATGTACTTGACTATCGGTTCCTGGAAGCTCAAAATCTGGAGCATAACCACCAAAGTAATTGCGGTCTTGTTGTTGAAGCATCATAGGCTGACCCTGGATATTCTCTGAGTGGATCAAAAAAATTAATATTCAAAGTATCACTAACCTCTTATACTACCAACCCTGACTCAATGCCTGGCAACCAATTACCTTGTGAATTAGCTTCGCAGCAGTAAATTGAGACACCACAGAATCCTCTGCAGGGGCTAATTTCATGACATCACAGCCAATTACTTGATAGTTCCTAAACACCTGTCGCAAAAATCTCATCAATGTATACCAATCTAAACCTCCCAGTTGTGGTGTAACTACTCCAGAAATTAATGTGGGGTTAATTCCATCTAAGTCAATTGTGAGAGAGACTTTTTTTTTGAGATTCTTGAAAGTCCTATTTCAATCGAGTGGGGTGTTTGGGTAATATTCCATCTCCAAATAACAGGAATTGCTTTCTTTTTAATCAATTGCGCTTAGGTTGACGAGTGTCAGCGATTTTACTGTAAGTGTATGTACTTATGCTACAGCAAACTTGCCGTTCTCATTCTATGTCGTAGTATTCTAATTGATCTGAAGCTGCTAAAAGAGCTTCCAGTCTATGTTGACAACCTTGATGATGTTTAGTCGTCATTTCCTAGGGTATGGGTAAAATTACAACCTGAGCTAAATCAGAGGACTGACTAACTTAACCATTGATGAACAGTGGCACAAAATCTAGGTACGAGACAGGCATGGGACAATGATAATCAAACTAGTACTAGGATTAATGACAGTGATTCGAGTTTTTATTGAAATACTGCCGAATTTTAAAACTGATCTGAATCCTTTTTCTTTAGCAAAGTAAATTTTACGGCCCCTAATTTTGATTGCTTTCCTATGCAAATACCAACGGATTTCTTTTCTTACGCTAAATTGTCAGCCATTGTAACTATTGTTTGCCTGGTTGTAACGATTATTGCTTTTATTGCGCAATGGGGCATTCGTTTCCGTTTTGTTGGCGTTACCAGTTTTATGACTGTCTTGACAACAGGTTTGTTAGCTCTTAACTTTGCTTTGGTACCGCGCACAGAAATTCCTGGTGCTGTTCGCTACTCATTGGTATATGATAATGCTGCAAATCGAGCAGTGATAGCAGTTCCCTCGTCTATTAGCAAATCAGCACTAGAAGCAACTCTACAGCAAGCAGCGATTAATCTCTATTCACCAGGGCGTTTGGGCGCTGGAAACGGTAATCTAACTATCTTAGCCAGAACTATATTGCATCCTCAGCCAGGTCTTTCCCAACCTCTGAAACTGGGGAAAATTGAGCGTTCTTTGGAAAAACGAGAAGATGAGGCAATGATAATGGAAATTTACTCTGAAAACCTTGCCCTTTTGCCAGAAGAAGCAACAGAGTAAGTCATAGGTAAGGAAATAGTTGGCTTTTACCTATTGTTCAAAAACCAAACAACGAACCAAGAATAATAAACAACCAATTAAAAATGGCCAAAGCAACAGCAAAATCATCGACTCAGAAAGCTAAAACTATAACTACTCTATTTGTTGCACCAACACAGGTAATTAAGGGTTTTGGTTCGCTTTTCCAGGCGGGAGAAGCGATTGCTAATTTGGGCAAACGTCCTCTGGTGGTGGGAGGAAAGCAAACATTGGCTGTGGTGCACCCGTTGTTGCAAACTATGAGCCAAGAATATAAACTTACCATTGCCCAGGCTTGCTACAATCCTGATTGTTCGGAAACTTCCCTTGAATCCCTCCGCGAAGCGATTAGTCAGCAAGAAGCTGATTTGGTGATTGGTGTCGGTGGTGGTAAAGCATTGGATACGGCAAAATTACTTGCCCATCAATGCAACTTACCTGTGGTGACAATTCCCACTTCAGCCGCCACCTGTGCCGCTTGGACAGCCCTTTCTAATGTTTATTCTAATCAAGGGGCATTTCAGTATGATGTGGCTCTGAGTCGCTGTCCGGACTTGCTGGTGCTAGATTATGAGTTGCTGGAAAATGCGCCTCAAAGGACGTTAATTGCTGGAATTGGCGATGCAATCGCAAAATGGTATGAGGCATCGGTGAGTAGTGGTAGTGACCCTGCTACGCTGGTTATTGGTGCAGTGCAGCAAGCAAGAGTTTTACGAGATATTCTCTTCCAAAAATCCAGCGCCGCGATTAAAAATCCTGGAAGTCAAGAGTGGTGCGAAGTGGTAGATGCTAGCGTACTCTTGGCTGGGGTAATTGGTGGTTTGGGTGGCGCTAGATGCCGTACTGTAGCTGCCCATGCAGTACATAATGGTTTAACCCAGATTCCGTCTGCCCATAATGCCTTACACGGCGAAAAGGTTGCCTATGGTATCCTCGTACAGTTGCGTCTAGAAGAAATGGTACAGGGAAATCAGTTAGCGGCGGCAGCAAGAGGGCAATTATTGGCGTTTTATGAGGAGATTGGTTTACCAAAAACTTTGGCAGATTTGGGTTTGACAGAGGTAAGCTTAGCCCAATTACACCATGGGGCAGTGGTTGCTTGCAGTCCGAATTCAGATATTCATCGTTTACCTTTCTCGGTGCTTCCGGAACAGTTATTGGCGGCGATGGTTTCAACTACAGTTCCTGTAACTGGTGTTTTGGTGGATGGTTGATTGTGGATTGAAATTTTTTTAGTTTAAGTATTTAGGACCAGCTCTTTCAAGGTGTTGTAAATGTTCCCAAATTATAGTTAGTTGAAAAAATACAGTGAATATATGGGGAACAGCCAATTAGTCTGGAAAGCTCCACATTTAATATGCTAGCCGCTACAATGTCCTCAATTAAACATGAATCTTTCCCGACAATACGGGTGCTAGCAACAATGTCATATCCATCTAAACCATCTGCTACGCCCTGCGTAACGACCTTCGATGAGTTTGTGCAATTGGCGGATTATTCTCTGATGGACACCTTAAATGCCGATCCTGATGCCACGGTCGATGGTGATGATCACCGTGCCCGCCAGGTTTTTTCTGGTCATTTTGTACCTGTGACACCCACGCCGCTT
>CAZWGS010000069.1:0-26224 GCA_964633315.1 uncultured bacterium
TTGTTGATTGTTGATTGGGGAAACGGATAGGCTGTAGTTTTTTTTAGTGATAAGTCGGAAATATAGCCTAAAGTTAGTCAATTGCCGTGCTTAAAAGCAAATAAAACTTACTATAGCGGTTCTCATTTGACTGGGGTACAAGCAAAATCCTGATTCTTGTTAATGGTTAATGGTTAATAGTTGATTGGGATGTAGCTCACTAATTCGATAACTGCTATACTTATTACTTATTACTTATTACTTATTACTTATTACTTATTACTTATTTCTTATTACTTATTACTTATTACTTATTTCTTAACTTAAATTCCCAAAAGAGTAACTTCCCAAACTAACCTAGGTTGAGCATAGCAAAGTAAAGCCTTGCGAGCTTCTTCCCATGGTTTCATAACTGACTTTTCCATCATGCCATCAAGGAATCGCTGCCAATAGCTGTATTGTAAGTAATCTAAGAGCCACAATTGCACTGCACTATCGAGATTTTGAGCAATTTCCTTTGCTAATGCTAAAGCTTGCTGGGAACTAAAAGGTGGTTGCAATAACTTTTGCATCAAATCTTGGGGTATAGTTTGGAGATGTTGCCAACATTCGATTGCTTTTCCTGGACTACCTTGGGAAATACCGAGAATTACTTCATCTTGCAGGATTTCTGCTTGCTCTACCCTAGATAATACCTGTTGCATTTGTTGTGGATTTAGTGGAGAGAAGGGAATACGCTGACATCGCGAGACTAGCGTGGGTAAGAGCGATTCTAGACTAGGGGCGATTAAAATTAGTGTAGCTTTTCCCGGTTCTTCGAGGGTTTTAAGTAAGGCGTTAGCTGCACCCTCTCCCATAGTTTGCGCATCTTCTAGTACTATCACAGAACGAGGAGCGATTAGGGGAGGACGTGCTAGAATTCGAGTTATTTCTCGCACTTGTTCAATACGAATTTGGGGTGGCGCTTTGCGTTGCAAACCCATAGCTTTAGCTTCACTAACGCTTAGGCGCTGTTTTTGATGGAGATAGGTGGGTTCAACTCGCAACCAATCCGGGTGATTTCCTGCAAGGAGGCGTTTTTCTATCTGTTCTGAGTTATTATCATCAATATCTTGGCTCAGTAGCATCGTACTAAAGCATCTAGCAGCAAGAGATCGCCCGATTCCAGGAGTACCATAGAAGAGATAGGCTGGTGCTATTTTTTGCTGCATCACTGCTTGCTGGAGTAATTCTACAGCTTGGGTTTGTCCAATTAAGGTTGCAAAGGGATTCATGGTTAGACATCTCTAGGAAATTAAAATATCTAAATTTTTAGCCATTGTAGGGACGTAAAATTTCACTTTCCTACTGTATCTGCAAAATCTCACGTACCTGCATTAAAACTTCACCCAATTTATTTTTTCCGCTACCATCTTTCCCGCAACCCCAGTAGTAATCTCCAGGAGCATTTTCAACTATGGGACAATTACCCGTATTCATTGACACTCCCCTGCCTAAAGGCGAGGGGATTCTTTGCTCTACGACCCGGCTTGCTGAACCTGGGTTACCCCAAGAACAGTAGTGGCTAGATCTCCCAAAGCGTTCGGGTCTATGACCCAGGTTCCGGTATGCCCTACCGTACCCAAGGCTCGTTCAAGGATATTGATAGCTGCGTTGTGGTCTCTGTCTAACTCACATCCACACGAACACGCATGAGTTCTCGTAGATAGTGACTTTTTGACTAGTTCACCACAACTAGAGCACTTTTGAGAAGTGTAGGCAGGATTTACCGCAACGGTGACCTTACCAAACTTCACTCCAAAATACTCCAGCCATTTCCTAAATTGATACCAACCTGCATCATTAATAGACTTGGCTAGACAATGATTTTTAACTAAGTTCTTGACTCTCAAATCTTCGTAAGCGACCAAATCGTTAGATTGGATTACGCAACGCGCCAGTCTCTTGGCGTGTTCTTCACGTTGCCTACTTATTTTGAGGTGTGTCCTACCTAGTCTATTAATGGCTCTTTTCCGGTTGGATGAGCCTTTTTTCTTGCGAGAAACGCGACGCTGATGAAATTTCAACCGTTTCTCGCCTTGACGATAAAATCTTGGGTTAGCTTTGGTAACACCATTACTATCTGTGTAGAACTCTTTGAGTCCCACATCTAGACCAATGGTTTTACCAGTAGGCGACATGGATTCTTTGTTATCTGCTTTGACACAGAATTGAACATAATATCCGTCAGCTCGACGAACTAATCTAACCCGTTTAATTAGTTTTACGTCATACTGCCACAAATCCCAAGTACCCTTGAGCTTAAGAGTTCCAATCTTGTTACCATCAGTGAATTTAATTCTCTTGGCAAGAGGTGAAAGTTTCCAGCCTGCCGTCTTGTATTCAACGGAACGAGAATGTTTCTTGAATCTTGGAAACCCCTGCTTGCTCCGTCCTGATGCCGAGGAAACCTCGGCGCGGGCGGTGCGCTTCTTTCCAGATATTCTTCTCTTGCAGTTGTCGTAAAACTTGGAAATACTTGACCATGCTCTTTCTGCACTAGCTTGTCTAGCTTGAGAACCTAGTTTCTTGGCAAAGGAAAATTCTTGAGCCAGAACAGCACAGTATTTACTGAGGTCATATTTACCAGTTCCTTTGTCATCCATCCACAAGCGAATACATTTGTTGCGTATGAACTGAGCAGTTCTAATTGCCTCATCAATAGATGCGTACTGAGCTTTATTTCCTTTGGCCTTAAATTCTAGGACAAGCATAATGTTCCCTCCTTATTCTTACACTACCTCACTTGGCGTAAATGTTCCGGGAAGAATAAGATTTTAATCAAAATTGATGACCAAAGGAAGTTTAGCCGCAAGGCGCATCCCCGCCTTAAAAGAGCGGGGCTTTCCCGCGCCATATTTCAGTAAGATATCGCGAATTTTTGGGTGAGTGGAAAACTTGCAGAGCACTCCACGCTGCATGATTTCATCCTTCACATCTTCCCAATCGCTACGGAGGGGATGTTGGCGACTACGCCCCATTTTAGCAGCCTCTTTTGGTGTTTTTGCGCCACGAATTTTCTCAAACCAAATGGAATCTGTGATTGCGAATTTCTGCGCTTGAAAATAATGTTCATTCGTCATCCACCAATATCCATCCAACTCAAAACCGTGGCGAGAAAAATTAGAAAAACAGCCATAGGGCGACTCACGGGCGCTGTAAAAATAGATAGTTGCATTAAAATCTGGCAAAGACATATTTATATAAAGTAAAGACCTTAAATTAATGCTACCCAGCGAACTACTAATTTACCGACAACAGGGCGAAACTATTGTACCGAAAAGAGTTCCCCTCGATAGTGAGATGATCGCCCTCGCAATAGATAAAATTAGCTGTTTTCAAAACCATCTCGGTAAAACCCAGAGAGAATTGAACCAAAAACTCTTAGAATTGGAAGGTGAAGCTACCGACTATCGCCTCAAACGTGGCTTAGCTCATATACTACGTAGTAGCTTTTCCACATTTGAGATTATTAGCCCCATTGAACCACAACTGCTGCGTAAGCGTGTTTTCGCCCAAGCAACCCAAACCCTACCCATTCCCCAAAATCGCCTTCTAACCCTCGAAAATATTGCTAGTAATCTCAGCGCCGAATTACATCGCGAAGTTTTACCCGCTGAAATAGAAACAGGACTTTACGCCGATTTACATGATAATCGCATCCTCACCGAATTTGAACCACCTACCCCAGAAGCCCTACTCCACCGCTACAATTTATCTCAGGTTCAAGGTATTTTCTATCGTGCGATTCAAATTGCGATTACTGCCCATCGCAATGATCCTGGAGAATATAAGTTATTGTTTCGCTATCTCAAACTCTTTCAACTGATGGCGTATATTGAAGGGGATGCGGATCATGGCTTTACTATTACTATTGATGGTCCTGCTAGCCTCTTCAAAGCCAGTACTCGCTACGGTTTAGCCCTAGCTAAAATGTTACCTGCATTGCTCCACGTTACCAAATGGAGCCTCAAAGCAAAACTACAAAATCGCGATTCCTACACCGGAAATTATAAAATGGGGGAATTCCGTGTTAATGATCGCTGTGGTTTAGTCACCCACTATCCACCAGGTAAGCCCTACGATAGTATGCTTGAAGAATCTTTTGCCAAGCGTTGGGAAAAGCAAAAGACAGAATGGCGATTGGAGAGGGAGGTAGACTTAGTTCCTCTTCCTGGGAGTGTGATGATTCCCGATTTTCGCCTCGTACACCCCGATGGTAGGGATTTTTTGCTCGAAATAGTCGGTTTTTGGCGACCAGATTACTTGCAAAAGAAATTTTCCCAAGTGCGACGCGCCGAAGCAGATAATCTAATTCTGGCGATTTCTGAGCGACTAAATTTGGATAAAGCAGGGATTAAAATGAGCAATGTACCAGCTAAAGTAATTTGGTTTAAGGATAAGTTGTCACCTAAAGCTGTTTTAGAATTGCTCGATTAATTCTACTGCTGTTTAATTTGTTCTATCAGACTCTGTGTCCAAGGATGATCTGATAATTCTGTTTCTTTTCCTGCTGCGATTACCTGTTGCAAGAAGTAGACGAAGTTTTCCAAAAAAGTTTGCGTTTTGGGATGTTTTTCTCCTAATCTGTCTAACAGAATTGATAAAGCTTGCAGAGAAAGTGGTTCTGACTCTGCGTAGCGTTCTTGATAATAGTAGAGTCCAGCCAAATTGTTGAGGCTAGTTGCTACATCAGGATGATTATCTCCTAGGAATTGTTTGAACAGTTCTAAGGCTTGCAGAAAGAGTGTTTCTGCCTCTTCGTAGCGTCCTTGATAACTGTAGAGTCCAGCCAAATTGTGGAAGCTTTTTGCTACATAGGGGTAGTTGTCTCCCAGAAGGCTTTTGCTAAGTGCCAAGGCTTGCAGAAAGAGTGTTTCTGCCTCTTCGTAGCGTCCTTGATAACGGTAGAGTAAAGCTAAATTATTGATGCTAGTTGCCACATCGGGATGATTATCTCCTAGAAGGCTTTTGCTAAGTGCCAAGGCTTGCAGAAAGAGTGTTTCTGCCTCTTCGTAGCGTCCTTGATAACGGTAGAGTAAAGCTAAATTATTGAGGCTTTTTGCCACATAGGGATGATTATCTCCTAGGAGTTTTTTGAACAGTTCTAAGGCTTTCACATACAGTGTTTCTGCCTCTTCGTAGCGTCCTTGAGAACTGTATAATCCAGCTAAATTGTGGAGACTAGCTGCTACATCTAGGTGATTATCTCTTAGGCGAGTCTGCGCTACCTGAAGACATTTTTCACACCAAGGAATCGCTTGTTGGTAGATTCCTTGTGCCTCATAAAAAAAACATAAACCTGTAAAAGACCAAAATATATCCTCATCTCCAACCCAATCTTGCCAAGTGGTTGCGGCTTCTGCAAGGTGGGGTATCCAGGGTGTAACGGTAGCAATTTGTTCTAAATTCATAGTCTGAAAAATTTTCATTGCTTGCGCTACCATTGCCTTGCAAAAATTGCGTCTAATTTCGTCAGCATCAAATTGTTTCTGCTTTTCCCGGAGAAATTCTCGAATTAGGCTATTAAGCTGGTAGGTTTCCTTGTCTACTCGTTTCAGTAAATTTAGGTTAACTAGACTGCGCCTCACCTTCTTTAATTCTTTGTGCGATTCCTCTTTAAATATTCCCATCGCTAACTCCCAAGAAATTGGCGCAAGTGCAAACAAACTAAGCCAACACGCCAAAATTTGAGCCTTTGCATCCAATCGCCGCCAACTCAACTCAAACGCCGCCGCTACACCTAATTTCACCTGCATTTCCTGAGGTGTTTCTGCTATCGCTTCATGGTGTAAACTCTCTTCTTGTAATTCTTCCCACACTTCAGCAACAGTCAAATCCTCATCTGTCGCCAAATAGCGTCCCACCAATTCCAAACCCAAGGGTAAATAACCCAACCATTCGCACAGTAAAGGCGCAATATATTGCGCTTCTACATCCGTAAATCTCTCCTCTCCCGCCAACGATTTCAGCAAATCCAGCGCCGCTTCTGGACTCAACACATCCAAATCCAATCGCACCACAGGAGAAGCAAATCGTTCCCGCGTTGTCATCAAGACTTTGAATCGCTTGTCTGTGGGTAAATAAGGCTTAACGCTTGCGTAACTCGCCACATCATCCAACACTACCAAGATATTATTTTCTGGTGGTTGCCAATTATTCCAAATCCAACGTACCTGCTGTTCCAGGTTCAAGTGTTGTCCAGCGAGTTCCTGTGGTACTTGCAAACCCATATCCAGCAAGGCAAATTCGACAATCTGACTCGCTACATCTTGTTCTTGTACCCGCAACCAACACACACCACCGGGGTAATATTTATCCCAGTAATCCTTTGCATATTGCAGCGCCAATTCCGTCTTTCCCACGCCACCCATTCCCGCTACCGCAGAAATCGCCACCTGTTCGTGATTCTGCAAGTTAAGGTGTAGGGTTTTTAGTTCCTTACTGCGTCCAACAAATTTAGCTACGCCTGTTAGTGGAATGTTTTGTGGAGGTTGTTTAACCTGACTCTCCGGCGATTTCAGCTAATTTGAGGGTGAGTGATGATGGTGTGTACCGCCAACAAAGGATGTGTTTGCGCCAATAAAGGATGTGTTTGCATTAACGTCAGTTTGATAATTTGTAGCATGATCACCGTAATTATGCTGCATCATCCCACTACCTTCTTCTTTTTCCTTGTCCACTTCCTGCGCCAATGCTTTAATTTCCTCTGCAAACTCTGCATCTTCACGCATCGCTTCTTTCAAAAAATCTGCCACTGCTTCCAAATCTGGCTTAGAATCGCCTTGCGCCGCTTGCAAAGCAATTTCTGCATTACTATTACCTCGCAACTTCTGCCAAATTTTCCCACGCAGATGATTGGCTTTTTCCAATCCTACTTCAGTGACTTTACCAACAACAGTTTCCGCCGCCTTTGTACCGATAAAAGCCAGCGCAGCAATAGTTAGAGGATCCATAGTCTAGTTTATATACTCCAGGGAAAGGATAGAAGCATATACAAACTAGTTTGTCCTGATTCCAGATTATTTTGCCTTCAATAATAAATACAGTTTCTCCCCACCTAACGACACCCCTCTCCTTGAAGGAGAGGGGAAGGGGGAGAGGTCTAATAGTTAACTTAATTATGCCTAGCTACTTCATACATCAAACCTTCTCCCAGAAACATGGGGACGCAAAATTCCACCCCTACAACGGTTACTTAACAGCCACCGCTTCTTGATGTTCTATCTTCGTTCCCAAAACCTTCAGGAATTCAGCCAACCAACGAGGATGAGCAGGCCATGCAGGAGCTGTAACCAAATTACCATCTACAATCGCTTCTGTCACTGGCACTTCTGCATATATACCTCCCGCATTAGTAACATCGGGACCACAAGCAGGATATGCACTGCAACGCTTACCTCGCAATGCATTGGTTGCAGCTAACAGTTGAGCACCATGACAAATTGCAGCAATCGGCTTATTTTCTGTTGCAAAGTGCTCCACTACACTGATTATATCTGGATGGAGACGCAAATATTCCGGCGCTCGTCCTCCGGGAATAACTAATGCATCATAATCTGCCGCATTAATCTCTGCAAAGGTGGCATTAAGGGTAAAATTATGACCAGGTTTCTCACTGTAGGTTTGGTCTCCCTCAAAATCATGTACTGCTGTGCGTACCGTTTCTCCTGCTTTTTTCTTAGGACATACTGCATCCACTTGATGTCCTACCATTTGTAGCGCCTGGAAGGGAACCATTACCTCATAATCTTCCACAAAATCACCAACTAGCATGAGGATTTTCTTTCCTGCCATCTTCTCTTCTCCTGAATGCAAAGCAAAGTCATATCCTTCACTCTACAATGCTTATTTGATAGCCAAGAATATGGAGATGTAAAGTTTTACGTCCTTGCAAGGGTTAAAAATTCAGATATTTGAATTTCCACCAGATGTCTAATAAATAGTATCTGTGCAAAGAAAACACTTAAAGGAAACTGCAACGAGCTTATTATTTTTTATTGTTAATAGCTGTCAAGACCAACTTATCATGATTAATTTGTGTTGGCTCCACCGGAACAGCATAAACTTGTTTCGAACTTGGAATCACTACTATTGCCGTTGATTGACGATGCCTCAACCATAGTTTCCATAGTTTGAATATTAGCGAAATAATTACGAAGCAAGTGAGGCATATTCCTATCTTTGTCAAGCAAGTCTTAGTTCTCATATTGTCAGTAATATGCCACAACAATACCGCTGGAATCAGATAGGTTAACTGATGAATTTTCTTCCAATTACGCTTGAGCCATTTAATACTTTCATTATTAGAAGTTGCCGTTAGCAATGCAAAGATGCTCAGTATAATACTTCCGTGAAAATACTGGATATAAGTGTGCATATCCAACATATCAATCGACCGCTCGACAACAATAAGCGCTCCATGCTGAGCACCAAAACAAAAACTAGCTACTCCCACATGACGTCGATATTTAAGCAACCAAATTAAGCATGGATGACACTTAATTTTAGGGTAAATAGTCTTTGTGATACTGGGTAATAATGTGAGGACATAGCAGATTACTGATAGCAGGGCAAAAAAGTTCCCGATAGGAACAAAACTGAAATAATTAAATATAAGAAAGCTTCCAAAAACGAGTCCTATAGATACTGCAAGAAAAATGATCGAAGATCGTTTTATCGTGACAAGCGAACTGTTCAAAGCTATAAAAGCTCCTAAGTAAAGGACAAAAGTTTGATTGAATGGCGAAACTAATAGTCAAACGTTGCCAAATTCAAGAGTAGGCAACGCGGATAATCAAAACCATAGCGAAGAAGACCCTGAGCTTTGCGCCCATGTATTTTGATGGCAATCTTTTGAAATTAAAAGACCCACTCACTAGTGCAAAATGCCCAGCATAAAGTATGCGTTTTTTGATATCTATTGCACGAAGTAATTTACTACGTATTTATGAAAGTCTTCAATTAGTAAAACCACGGATTTTTGAGGGTTTACCTTTTGTATCTGGCTTTACTATGTTGCCACCAAAAATCAATCAAAATCTACTCATTTATTAGATTAGATGTATAAAATATTTTAAAAATTATCAGTATTAAAAATTTATCCTTAGATGCTAACTGTGTTCCCTGGAAAGTGCTATGGTTAGCCTTTATTGAGATATTACTTTTATTTGCTTTTTGCTTATTGTTCTTTTTTGCAATTTTTCAATTTTAATTAAAGTATAATTTGTTACATACAAAAACAAGTTTAAATAAGTAAAGTTACTGTTATTTTTTTGTGTGCAATTACTTAAATTTGGTCTATTAACCAACTAATTGAACTAGATAAAAATGGGGATATTTTGAGGGGTTAATAAGTATTTTTTGGTAAATTTTTTGGAGCAATCTTTATTTCTGGGTATGCTTGGTGATAACACGGGCGTTAACTCTCATCGCCATCTTACGCATCCTCATCCTTAACACCACAAGACCCACAAGAACTCTCTGTTCTGTTATGAAGGGAGTTGAGATTTGCTCAGATATTGAATTCTAGGAAAATTTTAAATATAAGTGGTTGAAAAATTTATCAAACTCCCCAATAGCATCCCCAGTCACCGAAAGTGGTGGCAAGCCTATTTTTTCCAAGAAACTAACGGATGTTCATAGGTAAAACTGATAGCCACCAATCCTTGGTTATTGTTTATTGTTTAGTTGTTGCTGATTTGTCAAACAATAAAAAAAATATGATAAGACAATGGTAATTTATTGGTCACGCATAACAATAATTAGTACCAGGACAAGTAAAAGTTTATAACAAGTAAACTAAAGTTAATTCTATTAATTAAATACTAAATACTTTAATTTTTTTTAAAGCTTATCTATCATAAAATTATTGCTTTGTAGAAGTAAAATATTTTATGAATAGCATCTTCAAAAATAAAATTTACATTGGTAAAAAGTCGCGAAAATAGGGAACATCACCAATCGCGATCCAGTCAAGCCAAACATAAAAAATACTTTGATTATTGTGTTATTTTTACTCAGCCAACGATTTTTTTTAGCTGATTCTAGTTAAAAATTAACCATATTGGGGAACTATAAATTCAGCGATCGCAAACTTTTCAAAGATTTATTAGCTGAACTTATTTTGCTGTTTTTGCAAGCAATATCTAGAGCTAGAGATTACGTTTATTAAAGAGAAATCAAGAGTATGTTTCTTACGTAAACTATCTCAGAGCTTTTGAAGCTAAATTAAGGTGCATTTACCATCGAAAACAACTTTTAAAACTCGATGAGATAAGTAGATACATGGATATTATTTGGACTGGATTAGGTGGCGATAACTTAGCTACTAACCCTGCAAACTGGAGTACAAATACAGTACCTGGTGCGACCGATAATGCGATTATTAATGAGGGTGCACAGGTAACCCTTGATATTAATGCCACAGTGGGACAGTTAACCCTCAATGGTGGTACTCTTTCTGGCAGTGGTAGTATTAATATCCTTGAAGGCTTAAACTGGAGTGGTGGAACCCTCGCTACTACGGGTGGAATCACTGTTTCTGCAACTTCTCAAGTCAGCATTAGTAGTGAAGTTGTCTTAAGTTCTAGTCTCGATTTAAATGGAACGATTATTTTTGAGGCTGGAACTAGTATTACTGGAGATGGTTTGCTGGAAATTTTGGCGGATAGTAATGTTACCATCGGCGCTTCTGGAGATGATGACGATGATGATGGCGATGACGACAACGATGACAACGATGACGACGATGATGACGACGACGATGACGATGATGACGACGACGATGACGACGATGACGACGATGACGACAACAACGATGACGACAGCGACAGCAACAACAGCGTCAGAATAGAAACCAACTTTGTTAATAACACCAGTGTTGAAGTCACAGCAGAAACAACCCTCGTGTTAACTGGAGACGTAGTCTTAGAAACTGGTAGCGGTTTTAGTGGCGATGGTTCCGTTAACGTCAGCGAAACTAGCAATTTCAACGTTAATAGCGATACAGAAATCAGCGCTAATTTTGCATTTAATAGCGCCATAGAAGTAGCTACTGGATTTACTTTAACCCTAGCAGGACTTATTGAACTCAACGATAATAGCGGCTTGCTTGGCGATGGTATCGTAGTTGTTAGCGAAGACGGTGGCTTACTCGTTAATAGCGATGTGGAAGTGACTACTTCTTTCCGCAATAGTGGTTCAGTGGAAATTGAAGAAGGTTTTTCTTTCACCTTATCAGGATTAACTGAATTAGATGATGACAGCAGCTTTGAAGGTCAAGGTACACTAATTTTACAAGCAGGAAATACCCTCACCGTTGATGGCGAAGTAAGTATTGAAACTAGTTTTGAGAATGAGGGAAATGTTGTTGTTGAAGCAGGTTTACTTACCCTTGGCGATGACGAAGATGAGGACAATGACGACGATGACGACGATGATGACAACGACGATGTAGACAGCGAAAGCAACACAATTAGCGGTAGTTACGAAATTGCTGCTAACGCCAGCATCGAGTTAGCTGGAGAAGTCACAGTGGAAGCAGACGCTAGCTTTACTGGAGAAGGAACTCTAGTTATTGTTGAAGATGCAGAAGTAACAATTGACAGCAATGTTACTCTAGAAACCACCATCGAGAATAGCGGCACTGTTATTATTACCGATAATCTCACCATTGATGCAGACTTCTTTAATGGTGAAACTGGTTTAGTTATCGTCGAAGCAGGTATCACCCTAACCCTAACAGGTGAAGTTACTGGTAATTGCGATCAATTTCACCTCGAAGCAGGCGCAATGCTAGAAATTGGTGGTGAGGCGGAGTTTGAAAACGGAAGCGTTTTTGAAGGTGAAGGAACTCTGGTATTTTTAGCAGAAAGTAGTGTCAGCATCTCCCAAGAAGTTACCATCAACACTGCCTTTAGCGCCAATAGTGAAGTTGAAATTGCAGCAGGAGGAATCCTCAATCTCAACGGTGAAACCACAGTCACTGAAAATACTAGCTTTACAGGCGAAGGTTCCCTTGTCCTCACCAATGGTAGCCTCACCATCGACCAAGATATTAGCATTGAAAGTACCCTCGAAGTCTCCGGCGGTAACCTAATTGTCACCAATGGTACCTTGGATGTAGATACCCTCGTGGTTGGCGCTGGTACAATCGAAGGTCAGGCAAACATTAACGCTGAAACTATCATCGAACTCGATAGTATAGTTGCAGTGGAAGTTGGCGCTAGCGTTATTATCGGCGGCGATGACTTAGAATTAATTAGCGATGATGGTAGCATTCCCGAAGAGATTATTTACACCGTTACCAGCGCCGTTACCAGTGGTACTCTGTTACTCAATAGCATTGAATTAGAAGTAGGCGATACCTTCACCCAAGCCGATATCAACGCAGGTTTAGTCAGCTACGAACAAGATGGTAGCGATGATAGCCTCAGTGATAGCTTTAACTTCACCGTTAATGGTAGCACTGAAGTAACCTTCGACCTTGCGATCCTCACCGAAGATTTACCTCTGGGTGATGCAGACTTGCAAGTAAACACAGATGATATCTTTACCCTCGACGGTAACCCCCTCGAAGCAATCCGACTCGCCGTTAGCCTAGAATCAGTTAACGCTTCTTTCGTCAGCGAAATCGGTGTCTTCGTTGTCTCAGATGATGCGGGAACCTTAGAAAACGGCTTAACTCCCGATGATGCAGGTTATGTCGAATCTGCTTTGCAACAGGGACAGGTTGTCTTCTCGGCTTTAGGCGGCGAAAATGGTAGTGTGGAACTATTTGGAGAAGCGCCATCACGCATCCTCGAAGGTTTCCGAGGTAGTCAACGCCTTGCATTTTATCTCGTTTCCAACAGTACCACCGAAGCCGTACTCAATGGCAATACAGAAACCAGCGCCGTTTTATTTGGTGGTAGCATTGGTAGTTCTGGATTTGACCAACTAGAAGTTTTAGCCCAAGCTAATGGTAGCTTCAACCTCAGCTTTGAAGATATGGAAGGCGGCGGTGATGAATCCTTTGGTGATGTGGTAATCAACGTTGCCACAACTACCTCAGATACTATTTTAGGCGGTCAACAACCACGCACAGGCACTGAAGAAATCATCGATTTAACTGAATTTACTGGTCAATTAGTACGAGCCGAAATTCAAGCCACCAGTGATGCTAGCTTTGATAATATAGGCGGTTTATACCTCCTGGCTAACGAAAATGGAGATGTAGTAGATCCTCTCACAGGCGATTTAGTATCCCCTGGCGATGCCAACTATGCAGAGATAGCCTTAAGTCAGAGTATAGTCGAATTTGACGACGAAGGGATTGCAACCGTAAACCTTTTTGGAGGTTTCAGCTACGCAGCTTATATCCTTCCTGATGGTAGCGAAGATTCTGCTTTCTTTGCTTTCTCGGAAGCTAATCCCGGCGCAGTAGATCATATCCGTCTCTTAGCCGATAATACCTTTGGTTTTGAAGATTTAGAAGGCGGTGGAGATGGTTCCTACGACGATTTTGTCTTCTCTGTGGGCTTAGAAGTTGTCTAATTTTGCTTAGCGATTCTCGTTACCAGGTTTGACTTGGTAGCAGGATATCAAACCTTAACCAACGGTCAGGCAAGCCCCGTCGAACTCCGGCGCTTAACCTGACCCATCCCTAACCAAAAATGAATTGATTGGGGTGACTCACTAGATAGTCGTTGATACTAAATACAATTAATATAAGTTATTATTAAAAATATTAAAAAAATCTATTATTGCAGTAACAATGAGCCAAAGTAAAGTACCTATCGAAAAACATATTTAGTGTGATTTATTCTGGCGATGTCATTCTTTTTGTATTAATAAAAAAATAAGCTTTGATAGAAATTTTCTGTGATAAATTAATAGCCATCCAGCGATAAAAATTTGCATTTTTACCCCAAAACACGCTGAATTAAAGAGGATCAGGAAATGTCAATCTACAAAGTCTATGTTCGAGGTCATGGAGGAGAAGATAAACAAATGTTACCTCCCAGCAAAGATCTCCCGATAGACATGATTACCGTGGGGCAATTCGGAAGTACGATGTCAGATGAAGTTGCTGATGATTACATTTTCAAACATGTTGGTTTTGAACAAATCCAAAACCAAATTCAAAGTGAAATCATTATCTACTGGACAAGACAACAACGTGACGATTGGTACGATAGAGGGATTCTCAACTATACAAAACCCCCTCTAACGATACATCCTTACAAAACTATCAATCTTAATCTGGCGCTGGATGGAGACAAGGAAATAGGACAATGTGGGGTTTGTTATTGGCTTGAAGCCACAGGTAAATTGCAATGGATCATTGACTTAAAGCATGGACAAACGATTTATCTTGCCGACATTCTTAAAAAATTGGAAGGAATGCTTACTAGCGGAGATAGCATTCAACTTTATTGGACAGCTTGCATGAGCGCCGAGTATTGGTCTGGAAACCAAAAGAAAGTATCGTTCAATCCTAAAAAATAGAATAAAGGCACAATAACGGAGGAAAAAAATGCTTTTCTTATTTTCAAAAATCAATGGGCCACTTCGCGATGGTGCAGCCTTCATGCAGACAAAGAATCGCAATTTACACCCAGGTAAAAATAATTTCTACCGAACCGCACAACAGACACCGCTACACAGTCTCCTCGATAACCTTGATGCCAACAGCCAATTCAACAATGTGAACTGCCAATTAAACAATGGGGAAGCAGCAATCATCATTGGACACGGCTCAGACAACGACAAGCTTTATGATGAAGCTGGTGCTGATGTGACCAATGCCGCGCTTCGACTCATGGCTAGGATTGCTGACCAAAACACCAATGGAAACTATCATTTATTTCTCGCTGCCTGTGGTGGTGCGCGGAAGCAAACCGGGGGAACGACATCTCTACTCAAGACGCTTGTCAGTCAAACACCCAAGATGGCGCAACAACTTCTAGTTGAGACAATTGAATGCTGGGGTTATACAGCGACAGCAGGATTAGTACCAATAAACCAAGGTCTTCCGGCAAACCGCCGTGGGACACATATCTATGGCGCTCTTCCCAATCAACAAAACGTTGATCAGCATTGTGGATACGACTGTGCTATCACGGCCAGACTCCGACGAGTTCCCGAGACCGGGCAATACATTACAATGTACTTCAGTCCTGGACTCTATCCGTTGGCAGATGTGATTGCATGGGCTAACGGTGGCTATACGCCAGATATGCAAATACGATTCCCGAATTTGTATAGCACTGTCGAACGAACATCTTAACACATCTAAAAAGTCATTGCACAAGAGTTGGCTTGGTCCACAGCATTTTTGCTGGGGTTCCTTCGGTCAACTTTTTTAACGTTTCAGTTTGTCAGTATTTCACATAATTACAAGCCATAACTGATACTAAATCCGCTTGAGCAGAACTACTATTACTAAATACTAAAAGCTTTTTCTAGAGTCGATTGCGGCGTTTTTCATCACTAGCCTCAATAAACAGAATTTGATATTAGACATTACGTTTACATCAAAAGGTCTTTCTTTACCAGAAAGTTTGCGTCTAAAATATGAGCTATAGTCAGAAAAAGTGCGCCTCGGTAACTATATCTTGAACTTAAAAATTCAACATTAAGTTAGCGCCTGATCCTAATTTCAGGTTGTATGATAGGCATTTAGTGAGGAAAGCTCTCAATCTAGCTAGGTATATCATGAAAAGTAAAGTAGTTCTCCCCCTATTTATCGCCACTCTATGCTTTAGTAATTACCTCGCAATTGATACTACAAAAGCACAACAAAATTCACCAGAAACTGAATCAGTTTGGCAACCTTTTGCCTCAGGAGATGGCGGTTTTACGGTTTTAATGCCAGGAACTCCCGAAGCAGTTCAAGAAACGATTAAAATACCTGCGGGGGCTGTAGAATTAAGGGGATTCCTCACTCAACGTCCAGAGGAAGCTAACTATATAATCCTTTACTCAGATGTTGCCCCTGACCTAATTTCAGCTTCTGGTGGTCAAAATGGTTTTTTCAATGCAGTGATTCAAGGCATCGCTAATAACTCTGGTGGTACATTATTAGGTCGTCAGAATATTAGTTTAGGTCAATATCCTGGCAGAGATTTGAGAGTTGAGCTTGACGAAGGTGCGATCGCCCAGTACAAACTTTATATAGTGAATCAGCGTCTCTATCAACTAGTGGTGATTACTCAAAAAGAAGAGGCTCTACCTGGAAGTATTGCAGGCTTTTTTGATTCATTCCAGTTAACTACTAAAGGTGTTCCCGTAGCTACCCTAGAAAACTTCAATGCAGAACTAAATCAACAACTTTGCGCTCAAAATTGGAATCAAGCAGTGACTATCTTAGGTCGTATGATTGACAGTTTACCAGCCTCAGAAGCCAGCAGAGAACAGTTGGTAAACTATCGTATCCGCATCCAAGGTATTGCTGATTCTGGTTCTATTGTTCCGCCTGATGCTTTTAATTGCGGTGGTGCTAACGTTAGTAGTAATTAGAAAGTAAATTTTGCGATTTTGGTTCAAGAATAATGGCGAAGCCGAAAAAATGGTACTAGCTTGGAGTTGCAGACACCTTTTCTTGCTTTTCTATGCCATACTGTCTTAATCCTAACTGTGGCAATCCCCACAATCCTCAACATACTGGCGTTTGCCATAGTTGCAATGCTACTTTAAAGTTGAAGAACCGCTATTGGGCAATTAAACCTCTTGGTCAAGGTGGTTTTGGTAAAACATTTTTGGCGGTTGATGAAGATTTACCCCTAAAACCCCAATGCGTAATTAAGCAACTATATCTCCAAGATGAAAATATAGCTGCGCGCAACAAAGCAGTGCAACTATTTAAACAGGAAGCTTTGCGTTTGCAAGCTTTGGGGGAACATCCACAAATTCCTCGCTTACTGGCATACTGTGAGCAAGATCAGCAGCTTTACCTGGTACAAGAATTAATTGTAGGTAAGTCTTTAATTGAAGAATCTTGGCAAGAAAATGGAGAGCCAGAAAATAAAACTTGGGAACTACTCAGAGGAATTTTACCAGTTTTGCAATATATCCACGAGCGCGAGGTGATTCACCGCGATATTAAGCCCGATAATATTATGCGATGTAGCAGTGATGGCAAGCTGGTTTTAATTGATTTCGGTATCGCTAGATTACTCACGAAAACCGCATTGCTAGGTGGAGCAACTGTTGTGGGTACACCAGAATATATGGCTCCTGAACAAACACGAGGTAAAGTACTACCAGCTAGCGATCTCTACAGCTTGGGTGTTACTTGTCTGCGGATGCTTACGGGAGTCTCAACGATTGATATGTTTGATATCTTTGAAGAGCGTTGGCTGTGGCGTGAACATTTGCCTGCAGGAGTAGAGGTAAGTGCTAAACTGGGTAAGATTTTAGATCGCTTGTTGCATCCATCGCCACGTCAGCGCTATCGCTCAGCAACAGAAGCTCTCAAAGCTGTTAATAGTGCGATGCGCTTGTTGGATTTGGTTGGTAAACCGGAGAATGTGCAGCCTTCTGAGGGATTTAACAGAAGTTTTGCTGAGCAATTTGTGCCAACAAACTGGATACAACGCCAGGAAGCAGTTACTATACCTGTTCAGGAAGATACCGAATTGATACCACAGGTGCAAGTTGATTTCAGCCAACTTAAATCTTACCTGAGTCGAGGCAAGTGGCAACAAGCAGATGAGGAAACTTGGTCTATTATGTCTCAATTATTGGGAAAGCAGGCAAATAATCATCTATCCTACTCTGAGATCCAAAATTTACCTTGTCCAGAACTAGAACTACTGGATATGTTGTGGGTAAAATACAGTCGAGGCAAATTTGGTTTTAGCGTACAAGCAAGACTTTACGAAGAAGTAGAGGGCGAATATCCCCAATTTTGTGAGCTTGTGGGCTGGCTTACTTACCAACCCAAAAAACTCGCTCAGGCATTTAATTTTAGCCTCAAAGCGCCTGTGGGACATTTACCCTCACGTTGTTGGCTCAGTGGGTATCATTGGTGGCGACACGCAGGAGTCATGGCAAAGAAAATAAGAGAATGTGGAATTAGATAGACTCAGAAGTTGTGCCAAAAAAAAACATCCCCATTAATTAAATCCAGTTAATTAGTTGGAGATGTTTGAGCAAAAAAACTTGAGCCAGAGTTTCCATAGAAAAACCCTTAATTATCCACAAGCTTATGAAGCTGTAATTTTTTTCTGTGTAATCTGGTAAGAGTCGAAATCTTTGGCACTTTGCTTAGCCATTTCCTGCATCTTTAATTTGTCGATACCGATTTCTTCAACAACAGGAACAGCCAATTCTATATTGAGCTTGTCAAGTCGATCTTGCAATGCCTTGATCATCTCAACGTAAACTTCCCAATAGTCGTCTGTTTTTGTCCATGCACTTAGACTAACGCTGATGTAGTAGTCATAATAGGAATTCCAAGGGAACCAACCAGGTGCAGGATCTTGCAAGACTTTCGGATTTGAGGAGGTAATATCCATCCACATCTTGTAAATGGTGTCCATATCTTGGTTAAATCTGATATTGATCGCGATACCAATTTTGCGAATATCAGTGTGGGTGTAGTTAATAATGTCACCTCCCCAAACTGTATTATTTGGCAGAGTAATAATACTTCCACTAAAGTCCTTCAGTTTAGTACTCGCGAGGGAAATTGAGTCTACGTAAGCCCAGTATCCTGCTACTTTGACTTCATCACCCACGTCAAAGGGCTTACTCACTAGTAACATCAATCCACTGGCAAAGTTACCTAAGTTACTCTGCAAGGCGAAAGCAAGTACGAAACTCGCACCACCGACGAGGGCTAGGATTGGTCCTAAGTTCACACCAATGGATGCTAAACCAAGTAAAGCACCCACTACTAAACCACCGCGCTTAATCATGACCACAATAAAATCGCGGAAAAGGTTAGATGTGTTTCCCACCTTTCCAAGTAGGCGATTGGCGAATTTAGCCAGTAACCGAGAAACAACCACTGAAACGACAAAGATAGTTACAACGACTGCTAAGTTAAGACCCCAGCGTATTCCACCTTCTTCTGACCTTAGCCAACTGAGCAAGCGAATGCCAAGCCCTTTAGTATCTGTAACATCAATGTCGATTCCACTGACAGCGTCGATATATTTGCGATAGGAACTAGTATCGCCACCTTTATCATCCAGCGCGTCTAGAACTACTTCAAAGCGATCAATAATTCCAGATCTTTCTACTTGCAAGTCAGTTACATTAACCAGAAGCTGATTTCTTAATTCTTCTTCTGCTGCTGCTTTCTTTTGCAGAGTTTCACTAATCTGTGCAATTTGCTGCTTCACCTCTTGAGATGACAACTGATTTAGATCCTTTACATTCAGTTGTTCCTGTGCATTTTCAACTTCAGAAGTCTCATTCTCTGAAGCTGTTGCAGCAACAGCAGCGCCAGGTAATCCAGAAGTTTCATCAAGTACCTCAGGAACACTTTCAGTTAATTGCTGTGTCGCTTTATTGACTGCTTCACGAGCTTGCTTAACTATAGCCTTTGCTTGCTTATTTTTAGACGATCCAGGAATCGTGCTTGCTAACTCTTTTTCTGCTTCTTCTAAAGCAATAAGTGATTCAGCAAGGGCATCAATCTCCTCTGTCACTTGTTCATATCTGGGTGAACCAGCAACAAGATCTTCGCGAATTTTCTCCGCTTTTTCTAAATACGCTTTTGCTTGGGTAATCGCTTTTTCTTGCTGTGCTTCCTCCACAACACCTTGCAAAGCTGCTTCTTCTGCTTTGATTTTTGCTTCCGCTGCTGCTACTTCTTTAACAGAGGCTTCTGCTTCTCGTAAAGCTACTTTTGCTTCTTCTAATTGCTTGGTTGCTTCCTCGTATTCAGGAGTATTCGGCTGCGCTTTTTCCTGTGCTTCTTTTGCTTGCGCAAGCTGTAGCTGAGCATCCTCAAGTAGTTTAGCTGCTTCTGTCTCTGCTTTAATTAAGCGAGTTTCGCGCTTAATTGCTACCTCAGCATCGCTAATTTCTTTAACCTTCTGCTTAAGTAAAAAGAGCCATCCCGCTGCTTCATTCTGCAACTCTTCTACAGTTAAAGGCTTCACTAAAAGCCCTAAATCATCAAGAGGAATTTTTGGATCCTTGATTGTTTTGGCTTCCTCAGGAATTGCCTCGCCAGGGATTGTGGCTTCAATAGTTGTTTCTTCTACTACTTCTTCCTGAGCAGAAACAGGAGTTCCCAAAGAAATAAAGACACAGGCTACACCTGTGGTGGCAAAAGCGGCTATTCGATGTAACTTTATTTTCATATACTATAGCACTGTCCCATTTTATAGTGTTAGCTACCCATATTTCGTTGCCTAAAAAACGAGTGCTTTTCCAAGTATATTCCTTGATTAAAGGAATATCAAAGTACCTACCAATAAGCTTTTAGCTTACATAATTCAAGCAACAAAATTAACTATTTATAATAGCTTTTAACAGGTAAATGTTGTTTTGGCACCCCTTTTGATCAAAAAAACACGTCCTCTTTACAGTTTCCGGTCTGGGCTAAGTTTAAATCTCCATCACCTTACCTTGATAGACTAAAAACTAATAATTACCTGTTTTCGTTTTTTTTTAACAATTTAAATCTTCACTTGTCAATCAGAGATAACACTTAGATTTTCCACAACACTAAAAAAAACACGATTTAACCTAGTGAATATACTAGTATTTGCGTCATAAGTCAAGTTTTTTCGAATGCCTGATCAATGAGTAGACTCAAAATACTTAAGTAAAAATATTTAAATATGTTCAAGATAAACACTTATTGTGTTCCGTGACAATATATTTCAGACTTAGTATTCGAGCAATTGGAATCGATTCTCTTGAGGAAAAAGTAGCTAGTTGAGCAACAAAACTATGAAATTGAAGTTTTTTGTCTAGCTATGGCTGACTAGATGATAGTAATGGTAGCTGTTTCACTATTTCCGGAGATATCTACTAATCTTCTAGCACAAGCAAGTTCGGTTACCCTGACCAATTCTTGATCAAAAACGATACTGAAAATCCGACACAATAGAAATGTATGATCTCTAATTATCCTGTGCCTTGAAGTCCAACAATTCTCCCCAAGAAACCCACCTTAACCAAGCTCGTGCCAGCTTACAACAAGCTCTTTCATGGTATTCTAAACTGCGTCGTCATGGTCGTCAGGTTCCAAATGTAGAACTCCAAGCTGCTGTACGTCAGGAATTACAAACACTAAAATCGGCAATAGAAAAACTTGACCAAAAGCTGATTCGAATCGCTACTTTTGGCTTAGTCAGTCGCGGTAAATCAGCAGTCATCAACGCTTTGGTAGGTCAAAAAGTACTGGAAACTGGACCTCTCCACGGTGTTACCCAATATCCTAAATCTGTACGCTGGACTCCCCCTGGAGGTAAGATACAAATTGAGTTAATCGATACTCCTGGTTTAGATGAGATTGCCGGAGAATCGCGCGCAGCAATGGCGCGGGAAGTAGCACACCAAGCGGATTTGATTCTGTTTGTGGTTGCAGGAGACATTACACGCACTGAGTATGAAGCGCTGTGCGATTTGCGTCAAGCCCAAAAACCTTTACTCCTAGTCTTTAATAAAACTGATTTGTATCCAGAAACTGACAGGGAACAGATTTACCAACAACTGCAAAAATTAGGAGGCGAATTAGACTCTATTCTCTCCAAACAAGAAGTAGTAATGGTAGCAGCCCAACCCCAACCTCTTCCTGTGCGAGTAGAATGGCAAGATGGTCAAGTAACGGAAGAATGGGAAGATTCCTCACCCCAAATTGAAGCACTACAACTCAAAATTTGGGATATTCTTAATCAAGAAGGTAGATCTTTATTAGCTCTTAACGCCCTTTTTCAAGCTAGAGAAGTGGAAGTTAGAGTAGCCAAGGTTACCCTAGAATTACTCCAAGAACAAGCGGAAGATTTAATCTGGCAATATGCAAGATACAAAGCTTTAGCTGTTGCTATTAATCCTATCGCTCTGTTAGACATTTTAGGGGGAGTAGTTATAGATTTAGCCTTGATTCGTTCCCTAGCGCGTCTCTACGGCTTACCCATGACTAATTTCGAAGCGACTCAACTGTGGCGTAAAATTATCCTCAGTTCCGCAGGCTTACTTTTGGGAGAAATTGGCAGTAGCTTTATGTTAGGAGTAGGTAAAAGTGCTGCTGCTGTTGGCGTTGGAGAGAATCCTGCTGGTATCACTGCTTTTGCTACCACCGCCCTTTCCCAAGGTGCGATTGCAGGTTATGGTGCTTATGCTGTGGGTAAAGCGGCGCAGGGGTACTTGCAAAATGGCTGCACTTGGGGTCCACTGGGACCTAGCACCGTAATTCAAGAGATTCTCAGCCAAGTGGAAACTAACACCATTCTCCACCGCCTGCGCCAAGATTTGGGTAACCAGTTAGGTTTGTGAATTTTGCAATTCGTCTAAACGTGCTAACACTTCGGTGCTATGAATCGCTGGTTTTACACCAAGAAAGATCTCACGCAAGGTTCCTTCTGGATCAATTATATAGGTGTGGCGCAAAGAGAAAAACTGAAGCCAAGAACCATAGGCTTTACTCACCATACCCTTAGTATCAGCCAATAGAGGGAACTTTAGACCTTCAGAATCGCAAAACTCGGCGTGGGAGTCCACATCATCAGCGCTAACACCAAGAATTTGTGCATTCTTCTTCTGATATTTAGGTAAGTCTTGCTGGAAGCGACGCGCCTCTAAAGTACAGCCAGAGGTAAAATCTTTGGGATAAAAATAAAGTACTACCCACTTACCTCGATAATCAGACAAAGATACTTCTCCATCACCTGTGTTTGTTGGTAAGGTAAACTCTGGTGCCATTTGACCCACAGGAGGTTGCTTTCCCCCAAGGGCTAAAGCTGGAGTTGTCCAGTTAAACCAGGTAAACACAGCTAAACAGCTAGCGAGAAGAAAACTGAGGTAGTTACGACGAGACATGAGCTATTTATTAGAGATAAGCTTTACATAAGTTCATATAACATAGTTTGCTGTTTGTTGTTTGTTAATTGTGGAAACGGATGATGAATAGTGCTACAGCGTAATTAAGAGTAATGACAACCCATGAGTAATGCATAGCACTGCTTTTACTCCCCCTGCTTCCCCTGCTTCCCCTGCTTCCCCTGTTCCCCCCATCTCCCGATCATTTCAGAGTTGCTTCTTGAATTAATAAGAAATATTAAGGTATTTTAAGAGCATAGATTACTATTAACGCACTTTAACCTAAGTTTGTGAAATCCCCATCTCTACAGCTTTCAGACCAAAACTTCTCTATCGCCCCAAAACAGACTATTGTAGAAGACACCATAACTGTCTTTTGGGGTGAATGGCTAGATTTGCGTGCTCGAATCCCTCAAATTGCAGCTACAGGTTTAGTCTCACCTCTGATCTACATCTTTGCTTTTGGTTTAGGTTTGGGAAGCGCCTTAGATCAAGCAATGACACCACCTGTGGGAGATAGCTACCTTGAATTTATTCTCCCTGGAATGGTGGCGCTATCTTCGATGACAATTAGTTTTGTTGGTACAACTTTTTCTATTTGTGGTGAACGTCTCTATAGTAAAACCTTTGAAGAAGTACTGTTACTCCCAGTGCATCCTCTAGCATTATATTTAGGCAAAATGTTTGCTGGTATCTTGCGGGGAGTGATGACTTCTGGTTCAGTAATTTTAGTTGCAATTTTGTTTACAGGCAAAATTTGGAGTTTTCTCAATCCCCTATTTCTCTTACTTTTAGTACTCAATTGTGCTGTCTTTGCTGGTTTAGGCGTAATTGTGGGTTTAAAAGTTGAGTCTCTTGAAAGTGTGGGTTTGTGCAATAACTTTTTGATTGTACCAATGTCGTTTTTAGGTGCTACTTTTTTCGATCCAGCAACCCTACCTGCTGTACTTAAAGCAGTTGTTTACTGCTTACCTTTAACCCATACTACCGTTGGTTTACGTGCTGCAGCCTATTTACCTAGTTCTCAATTTCCTTGGTATGCTATCCCTATCTTAATTGCTTGTGCTATTGCACTTTCTGTATGGGGTGCTTACCAATTTTCCCATCAACAAGACTAACTTCTGTGTTTTCCTACCACCAAGCTAGCTTTTATTTTGTTCATCATCCTTTTCCAGATCCATTTTACTCACCCTCCATGCGACTTCCCCGTGTATCCTCATACCAGCACGAGTAAATAAAAAACCAGCATCTGTAAATTTCTCGCCATAACCGAGGATCGCATCAGGGGAAAACATCAGCAAATCAGCTAACTCTTGGGTACTTAGTAACCAACCTTTCTCACAAGCTTCTTCTAACTCTCGTAAATAGGCAAGTCTATTTCCTGTGTTTGGTATGAGGCGTTTTACCAACTCTTCCACTGCTGTTTCTGGAAGCTTTGAGTTTAGGTTTAGCGTATCCTCGATTTTGGGTTCGAGGGAAGATGAATCTCTCTCTTTTTGTTTAAGAAATTCCGTTGTAGAGCCTCCTTGCTGTAAATGTTCATGAAGAGCATCCAAAAATTGTAACTGTTGAGCGCTAACATAAGCTCTTCTACCTTCTTTTTCTGGTTCAATGCCCAAATCTTTAAGACGAGTATAAACAGCAGAACGAGCAATATTGTAGCGTTTGGGAAGTTCAGAAACTTGCATGCGCTTCAATGCTAATATTGCATCGGAGATAGCTTCTAGTCTAATTGGTTTGGTTAAATAGGAATAAGCACCCAAATCTAATGCCTTTTGCTTGTACTTTTCAAAACTGTAGGCAGAGATAATAATTACAGGAATAAAACGCCACTGAGATTGCTTAAGTTGCTTCAGCAGTGAGTAAGCATCAATTTGCGGTAATCGCAAATCCAGTAAAATTACATTGGGTTTAAACTTTGCTACACACGATAATAAATCCTCGCCATTAGGTAAACTCAAAACCTGATAATCCTTACTTACCAGAAAGTCTTTTACCATCAGACGATGGTAATCATTATCTTCAACTAATAGAATACGCTTAACCACAAATTACTCAGAAGACTTTACTAAACTTCTTTAATTTTCTTGTTCATAGCTTCATCATCTACTCAACCACTGCTAGAGTTTTGACTGCACTGAGGTGGACCTATTTCAGCGATAATTGTTTGTACAATTTGCTCTAGTCGCACTGGTTTAGTAAGGTAGCGACAAGCACCTAGATTAAATGCTCTCTCTTGTTCATGTTGAAAGGCATAGGCAGAAATGATAATTATTGGTATGTTTTTCCACTGAGAGTCTTTAATTTGCTCTAGCAGTTGATAGCCGTCTTGATCTGGTAATTTAAGGTCAAGTAAGATTGCATTTGGCTGAAGTTCCCTGATAGCAGTAAATAACTCCCTGCCATCTGGTAAGCTTCGGATCTTATAACCCCTACTTTCCAGAAAATCTTCTACCATCAAGCGATGGTAGTCATTATCTTCAACGAATAGGATGCGGTGAGACAAAACTCGCTCCTAGAATTTCACTGGGAGTATCGGAATACTGAGAAGTCAAGTTTAAACTTACGATTTTATGGTGAGTGTACACCAAATTGTTTGGGATTAATTTAGGTTTACCTTAACGGATTTCATTGCTAATATGTCATAAATTTATAGCTGTGAGTATTCTTGAAAATACTGAAAAGTATTTCTGGTTTACCCGTGAAAACACTTATTTTTTATACTTGCTAATCGCTACTTATTTACATAAATTTCACATCAGGGGAATCTAATTAAAGCTTATGAACCAAAAAGCTTACTCAAGCAAATTTTTATTTAGTCATTATTATCTAGTTTTTATTTATTCTTAGAAATTTGGATCGACTAAATATTTGCCATTAAACATTAAAAAACAAGCTACAATTCCTGTTTATCAACAAACATCTCTTCATTACTGATATGAAATAGAAAGATTTTTTCTACCACTTTCACAACGTAAATCTTGAACCTGTCGAGCAAAAAAAATCCAAAATCAGTAGTTATATCAATGACTTAAGTGCCTAAATAGTGGATAATTACTAAGTGAGGTATAAGTGCATCATCTCACTGCACAATAGTAACTAGCGAACTATGCATCTATAAACTGCTATTACAATTGTGATCAGTTCGAGCTTTGTCAAAGTATCAGTATTACCAATGATTCTGCCGTCAATAGTATTACTCATGCTAATAAGTTAA
>CAZWGS010000070.1:0-9539 GCA_964633315.1 uncultured bacterium
ATAGCTCGGTGCCAGGTTCCTCTTTTTCACCACTTCATTCCCAAACAAACTTCTTTCCTTTTTTTTACCAGAAAGGGTCTGAATAGAGATTAACTGAGACTTCACTCTGCGCTTGAGGTATAGAGGCTATACAAGCGCAGATAGGTGTGCCATCTTCTAACTCCACTTCACAAGCATGGCACGAACCCATTAGGCAGCCTGTTGGTATAAAAACACCTGCACGTTCTGCAACCTGTAACATGGGTTCTCCAGGTTCTGCATCAACAGTAATGTTGTCTGGTAAAAATCGAACCTTAACACTCATTAGTTTGCTCTCCGATTACTTCAAATTTTGAAATTTTTTTGGCTAGACACAATTGTCGACAACCTTAATGAGTATTAGTGTACAGTCTTAATTCCCTGATTATTCGTATTACCCATATAATCAATCCGCCAAGCTAGTTTCTAATTTCTAACTCTGATAGGCGGGCAATATAGGGGTTAAATTAATATGAGCTTCTACTACATCAGCTAGAGAATCCAGAATGGCTTCTCGCTGTTCCCGATAGTTGGCTACACCAGTGGGTAGAGATTTAAGTCCTCGTGGTTGTCGTAGATGATTTAACCAGGCTCTACGCCAAGGACCATTATCAAATAAACCATGAAGATAGCAACCACCTACTGATTGGGAAATATCGATTATGCCTAAGCTGGGGTCATCGAAAATTGCTTGGTAGGAAGTTTCTTTTTGACTGGGGGGCATATCAACTAATCTAGTACGTCCCTGATGAATTTCATATCCAGATACAGGTAAACCAGGTTGGGGATATTTGGAACTAACGTGTCGTTGACGGGCAATCTTATTACGAGTGATGGACGTTTTCAAAGGTAAGAGCTTTAAGCCTGCGTAACGTCCACCCTGACCTTCAATACCCTCTGGATCTGCTAGTATTTGTCCTAGCATCTGGAAACCACCACAAATACCAAGAATTTTACCTCCTGCGGCTGCATACTGCTGTAATTGATTAGCCATACCACTTTCATGAAGTTTGCACAAATCAGCAATAGTAGTTTTAGAACCAGGAATAATCACGGCATCTGGATGCGCGAGGGGTTCATCGGGACTGATATATTTTACCGTTACTGTAGATTCTGATTCTAGGGGATCAAAGTCAGTGAAATTGGAGATACGAGGTAAACGAATTACTGCAATAGTGATTTCACCTTGCTGGTAACGGGAATTTCTGTCCAATAAATCGAGAGAATCCTCCGCTGGGAAAATTTGGTCTACCCAGGGAATAACGCCTATAACTGGAATCCCGGTACGTTTTTCCAGCCAAGCTATACCAGGATCTAAAAGAGCACGCTGTCCTCTAAATTTGTTAATCACAATGCCTTTAATCAAGCTGCGCTCGTCTGGTTCTAATAATTCTAAAGTCCCGACAACATGAGCAAATGCACCGCCACGGTCAATATCTACCACTAAAATGGTTGAAGCATTGAGATACTTAGCAACCTTCATATTGGTTAAATCTCGGTGCTTAAGATTAATTTCTGCGGGACTACCCGCTCCTTCACAAACTACGAGGTCAAATTCTTGGGATAATCTTTGTAGTGATTCTTGAATCGCCTGCCAACCACGATCAAAATACTGTTCATAATATTTTGAGGCTGTGGTTTTGCCTACTACTTTACCTTTCAAAACCACTTGAGAGGTCATATCTCCTTGGGGTTTGAGTAGAATGGGGTTCATTTCTACCCAAGGCATTACCCTAGCCGCCCAAGCTTGTACTGCTTGTGCAAAACCAATTTCGCCACCAGTTGCTGTAACGTAGGCATTGAGTGCCATATTTTGTCCCTTGAAAGGAGTAACTCGCCAACCTTGTCGGTTGAGGAGACGACAAAGGGCAGCTGTGAGCCAAGATTTTCCTGCGTGGGATGTGGTTCCCACAACCATAATTGCTTTCATGCTCAATATTTCTGACTAGGGATTATGGATTGAATCATCTTATAGATAAACGGGAGGATGACTTGAGTGTTTTCTCTTGCGGCAAAGACAGCAGTAAGGCTGTGTGACTTGAATTAGATAGGTAATCGCAGCCAACGGCTACCTAAGTGGGCTAGGCGTTGCCACCAGGGCAGTAGGGGTAAATTCACTCCGAATTCTTCCCATTTTGCCACTAGTTGCTGACCTAAGGGAGTGAGGCGGAAGCTGTCAGTGATACCCTGACCATCGACCTCTCGTCGCAGTATACCCACTTTTATCAGCCATACTAACTCACTTTCCACTCTAAGTTCTGAAAGGGGAGATTGGGTGTAGCCTTGTTGGAAACCAGTTTTACCAGCAATTTCGCTCAGAGGAACGCTTTGAGAGCGCATGGCGGTAAATAGGGAGAGATGAAAGGGCGCACAGCGTAGGGCTATATCTGCGCGGTTGATGCTACTGGGAGTGTATTGCATTGAACTAAAAGATTTCATATTTCAGCTAAAGATTGGCTATTTTTGGTGTTAAAGAATGAAATTTAGGGAATAATCGCCTGTAATATTTTTACATTCTCTGTCGTGGCTTGTCGTGAGGGTTAAGCAGGTTAGGCAATCAGGTAAAATCAAACAGATAATGTATTGACATCTAGGGTTTAAGGAAATTATGGCTTTAGCAGTCGGGACGAAAGCACCTGCTTTCACAACTAAAGATGATGAGGGTAAAACCGTTTCTCTCAGGGATTTTGCTGGTAAGGTGGTGGTTTTGTACTTCTATCCCAAAGATGATACGCCTGGTTGCACTAGGCAAGCCCAGAGTTTCCGAGATAATTACGAGCAATACCAAGATAAGGAGATGGTGGTGCTTGGTGTCAGCATGGATGATGAGGCTTCTCACAAACAGTTTAAGGAGAAGTATGGACTACCTTTTCAGCTTCTGGTAGACACTGATGGTGCACTCACCAAGGCTTACGATGTTGAGGGTGGTGGTTATTCGAAACGTGTCACTTACATTATTGATGGTGAGGGCACTATTTCTCATGTTGATGCTAATGTCAATACCAGCACCCATGCGGAGGACATTTTGTCAAGTGCCAGCTAGATTTTTAGCAGCAAGATTTGTTGATTTGTAATTAATTATTTGTGGGGATGAGAGCAATCTCATCCCTATTTCTAATTTTTGTTGGTAAGACTAATTTTTTTCAAAATGTTTTCTAAGTCTTGACGAATTGTAATTAGCTCTTTCATCGAGTTGTTTGAAGCTGCAATTTCCTCTTCATTTTGCTTTCTGGCATCAGCAATATTTTGTTCTATTACTCCATAAACTTGTTGGTCAAATTCAGCGAATTGAATTTCTAACTGATGTTCTAAGTCTTTACCCATAGTTTGAAATTGGCTGGTAATCTGCCGACAAATATCAGACATTTCCTGTTCTCTTTTGTTTTCTTGACCAGCTTCAGCTATATCGAAACCTAAACTTACAACTGCTAAAGCTGGTCCCAAAACTTTAGCAAAGTTACCAATATTTTTAGCAATACCTACAGCTTGCCAAGGTTTAAATTTAAAACCAACAAATTTACCCACACCCAAAACTGTTTGATGTAGACCGCTACCAGCTACATCCATGGAACGAAAAAAGACTGTTTTACCAGCAGTATTTAAAAAGCTTCTACTAGAATGTTCGATAATTGTAACACCAGCAGATTGAGCGATATTTTGTAGCCCAGTAAACTGAGCTCTTAATGCTGTAATATTAATTCCATCATGTAGATAATTTGCTGAATAATCTAAGCTTTTTTCCACATAGGCTGTAAAAGCTTGAACCAAATCACTTTGTAGTACTGCTTCTACTTCTTGTTTTATATCCTCGAGTGCTGCATCCAAGACAGCTTGCATTTCTTGTCCTGCCTTTTCGTAGTGGCTCTCAACTTTCAAGTTGATTTCTTTTTGTATATTTTCCCATTCATATTCATCTTTTATTTGTCCGACGTATCCAGCAAGGTTATTACCTTCTTGAGCAACTACTGAAGATAGCTTCAAAGCTATACTTTGAATCTTAATTTTGATAAGTTTGCGTTCTCTTCTTACTTTCCGAGATAGTTGATTAAGAATTTCGAAGTATACCGAATCTTCTCCAGAATCGCGAGTGAAAATAACTTGGGCTTCTTCAATCGCACCTAATGCAATACGAATAGGCGTATCTAATTTGGCAAGAGAACCGCGACGTGTAACAAACTCATTTAATTGTTGAATAAAAGTTTCAAAGCGACTGATTTCAACAAAAAAGTCATCTTCTTCATCAACACCATCACAATAATCTTTTGCATCAATAAAGCAGACAGGAAAATCATCAAGAGAATAGGGTTGGAGTGATTTAGCTAAACTGTGGCGATAGTTAGCTATTTTTTCTGCTTCTTCTCCTGCTTCATCAGACATTTTATTGATGACTAGCATCATTTTCCAACCATAGCCTTTTTCATAAGCCAGCTTCTTAAAGTTTTCTACTGTTACAGAGTCGAACAGCATATAAGTAAGGCAAAAAACTAATAAGTCAGCTTTCTCGATTGCATCATACGTAATCGCATCATGGTCTTTGCGGTCTGTAAATAGTCCAGGAGTATCAATTATCCTGATATTATTCCAGTTGTAGCTAGTAGTTTTGTCGGTGGCGATATCAGCATCTATTTTGATATCCCGTTTACCAGTTAGTGCTGAGATGATAGTGGATTTTCCTGCACTGTATTGTCCGATGAAAGCGAGGCTGATTAATCCCTCTTGTTTGTAGTCACGTAAATCTTGCTCTAATTTATTGCTAATTTTCACAAGGTTTTCATCTGAGTTTTGCGAAAGTAGATGAATGAGTTTTTTACAAGCAAACTCAAAATACTTGCTGATGACAGCAGCGTCGAAAAATTGGTTATTGTGATTCATGACTTTAATACCGAAGATTTTTTATTGTTTTTAAGTATTACTCTGGTCGACTTTATTAGTCTTTATTGTTTTCAAAATTATTGATTACAAGTTTTTCGTGTAGTATGTATCTACTTTCTTCTAAAGATATGCTTGGGCTTACGTTAGTTCTAGTGTTAATCGCGATACTACGACCAAAAATTCTTTGAACTTGCACAATTACTTGTTTGATATTTGGAATAGTCAAAGGTTCGTATTTACCTGTTATCCAATCAATGATTCTCTTAGCATATCCATGATTGAGATAATTTACTGTTGCAAATAGGCTTTTTTGAGGTTTTTCTAGATTATTTGAGATTTCATCCAAACTTTCAGTCAACTCCTTGAAGTAGCTATTGATATTTTCCGATACATCACCACAGTAATTTTCAAAGTTTTCGACATTTTGATTAATAACAGATTTTTCTTGCTTCCATATCTGACCACGAAGAGAAGCTGAAATTTTAGCTACAGCTTTACGCCGTTTTTCTTTTTTTGATTCAAACAAATTAGAAAGCAAATTCAAACCGACACCAATTAATCCTGCAATACCAAGAGGAGGAAAGAATAATGCTAAACCTGCTCCTGCTACAGCTAAAATACCACCTCCGATTTTAACTATATTTTTCAAGCTAAATGAATCTTGTTCTTGTAAACTAAAGCCACCAAGATTAAGTTGAGAAATTAGCTGAAATTCTTTTCCTACTTCTTCTAAAGAATCTTGAATCGCTTGGTTGAATTGTTCTACTGCTTCTTCACTAGATAATTGAAGACGCTTTTCCAACTTCATACTTTTTATTTTCTGTTTCCAAGCAAGATTCATTTGTATCTCGTCATCTTGCCAGTGTTCTTCAGCAAAGTTAGGAATTGCATAAATAAGAGCTTGAAAAGTAGCTTCTATTTGCTGCTGCAAATATTCAGTACTATCTTGTTTCGCTCTTTCTATATCTCTTTGTACATTTTGCTGCTTAGATTTTAGAGTAGTGCTTAAATCTTGATAACTTTTCCTTTGTTTATTTATCCATCGCTGAGGATGCTCAATCGCACCGACAGTAGAACCTAAAAAAGTTTGTGAACGCCTGATTGTCCCATGCTTAATTAAAGATTCGCGAATCGAATCGAGAAAATCTTGTATTCTACTTGCTTTGTATAATTTTTTGCTTTCATTTTGATGCTCAGCTTCACTGGATAATTGTGCTGCTAAAAGCATTACGGGAACAATATCAAAATAATCATTAGCATAGTGCTGCTTTGCATAACGACGAATGCGATCTATATGTCCACCAATGCCACTTTTTCCTTCAAGCGCAAATAACTTATGAGGATTTTTGAGAAAGTGTTCTCGTCTTCGAGCATCGCGAAGATTATATTTGATATTAAGCAGAATAATTAAAGGTTTAGCTTTCTCCTTAAGTAATTTGAGAAAAGAAAATTCTGTTTCTTGAATACTGTCATTCGTAACTACATAGCAAATAATATCCGCTTCATCTACGATGCTTTTAGCAATCTCCTCATCTTCTCTTCCTCCTGCATCAGCAGCACCAATACCAGGAGTATCAATAATACGAATATTCTGCCACTCATAAATGCGATTAAAGCGAGTAGTGCGCTGCTTTCCTACTCCGATGGATTCCCAACCATCTTTAGTAATAATTGAGTGCAGCGTGCTTTTACCCGCCTTGGTCCTTCCCATAAAAGCGATAGTAAAATAGTTTAAAGCTCTCTGCTTCGCTTGATGCGATTCCTGAACTGTCGCCAACTCTTTAATAATTTCTGCATTAAGAGATTGTTTAGTCTCTTCTAGTTGTTTTGTAACTTCTTGAGCTGTTTTAGCTTGAGTGTTATTCTTATCAACTTTCTCAATTACATCTTCTAAACTTTTAATCAAAGCTTGCAAGGTTGATTCTGTCTTCTTAAAAGCTAACTCTGCATACTGATAATCTTCCTTAGCAATTAGAGAACACTGTTTAATCGCTTCATCATATTCGGGTCCAGATAACAAAATCTCTCGCTCTAACTGCTTGATTGTTTGTTCAACTACTTCTCGATAAACTTTAGCAGCCATATCATTTACAGCATGAGATAAAGCCGACTTTTTCCCATTTTGCAGTAATCTTGCAGCAAAAGATAATCTTGTTTGATTATTATCAGTACTCTCCCTTCTAATAGCTGGATTTACAGCTTCAGCAATAATGTGATCTATTTCCGCATTTGACCAATTCCAAATACTCGCGATGCGATCTAGAATTTGCCTTTCTGATGAAACCAAATAACCATCTGCATAAGCTATCGCTACGACTTGTCGCATCACCTCCGACTGCTCGCCTACAGACACATCATGAGCAATCTGCTCTAAAGTAAGATGCTCCTCATCCTGTGCCAAAATCTTATTTATCTCATTCTTAGTCGCCTGTGATATCCTGGCTCTTTCGCATAATTTTCTAAAACATCTCAACTCCTCAAAACGAATTTGCTTGTCAGCACAAATAATATGAGTCAACAGTAAAAATCCGTAATTTAATTGCTGTATAAAAACTTCAGATGACACAGACATTAATCACTAATATTAAGGGGCAATATTGCCATTCCAAATTAGCATTCAGATATCTGAAAAGCCACTTAATAAGTGATTGTACTGAAATAGTTAAACTATTAAATACATCGTTATCAAACCTAATCCCAGAATAGAAAAAAATTACCCTACAACCGGAATTTCGATTATCGCTATTGTTTCCCTCAATACAAGGGACTAGGATCAAAGAAAACATTTGAGCCTTTGAACCAAACTCTAACTAAGTGTTATTTGTCCCCATATACTGTAAATACAGGCTTGAAAAATGGAGTGTGCTGTTCGCATATGTGGGTAGAACAACTCCAGGGGAGATTGGTTTAGCGTGGTGCAATTGAAATTTGGGAAATAGGAAATGAGCCACCGTAGAATTTTTATTGGTGACGTACATGGTCACTACGATGCTTTAATGCTTTTACTGGATGCGATTGCTCCTGCTCAAGACGATCAAGTATATTTTCTGGGAGACTTAATTGACCGGGGACCTAAAAGCGCCCAAGTGGTAGAATTTGTAATTAACAGTAACTATCCTTGTTTGCGCGGTAACCACGAAGAAATGTTGCTGGAAGTCTTGGGTAGTGAGCCAATTTCGCAAACTGCTCTTCAAGCATGGCTCTATAGTGGTGGACATAGTACACTCAAAAGCTATGGAGATGATGGCATACCTCAAGAGCATCTCAATTGGATGAAACAACTACCCCTCTACCTAGATTTAGGAGATATATGGTTAGTTCATGCAGGAGTTGATCCCAACTTACCTCTAGAGAAACAAACCTCTGAAGAATTTTGCTGGATTCGCGGTAAATTTCACCGTAACCCCCAACCCTACTTTGCCAACAAACTAATTATTACTGGTCACACTATTACATTCACTCTACCAGGAGTACAACCAGGAAAATTAGCCCAAGGACCAGGTTGGTTGGATATTGACACTGGTGCTTATCATCAGGTTAGTGGCTGGTTAACAGGTGTGGATATGACTCAAGGCTTAGTTTACCAAGTCAATACCAAGCTAGGAACGGTGCGGAAAATGCCCCTCAAGCAAGCAGTAACTCAAGTTAAGCCTTCTAGAGTCCCACCTCGACACCTCCTGTTGCGATCTTAATGGAAAGATGGTTAATTAAGTAAAGGACGAATACCACGACGATAAGCTTGCTCGCTTAAACCATCCCCAGAGTTAGCTGTTGCAGGGTCAATTTGTGCTTTTAGGGCTTGTACCCGATCTCCAGTAGCTGGATGGGTACTGAGTAAACTAGGCACTGCAGAGCGATTTTGTGCCATCAATTTTTCCATAAAAGTCACCATACCCGATGGTGCGTAACCTGCTTGGCGCAAATTCTCCAATCCTAACCTATCTGCTTCTAACTCGTCCTCCCTACTATTAGGAAGATTGAGCGCTAATTCAACACCAATATTAACAGCGCTACTCTCATCTAGTCCAGCAACCGACAAAACACCGCTAGCAATGGCCCTTTGGCGCATTTGTTGTACCGCATGACGACCAACAATATGGGCAATTTCATGACTGACAACACTAGCCAATTCTGCTTCATTTTCGGCTGTCTTCATTAATCCGGTATTGATATAAACAAAACCTCCCATCGTCGCAAAAGCATTGATGCTGTCGTCTTCGACTACCTGAAACGTGTAAGGAAGCTGGGAACGTCCACTTTCTGCTACCAAACGTTGACCAATACCATCAAGATAGCGGTTGAGGCGGCGGTTTTGAGAAATATTGACCTGCTGGATTACTTGCTGGTTAATTCTTTGTCCCAACTGGATTTCCTGCTGGTCAGAGATGTTAGATATTTGATAAATCTGCACTCCTCGTAACAGTAATTCCTGCCAAGAAAGACTGTAGCTTGTTGTAGGTAGTGCTACAGTGAAACTCAATGCTGCAATTATGGATAATAACCCATATTGCCAACGCCGCCGTTGCCAAAAGGAAGAGAGAAATCGCTTAAGCATAGATCAACATCTAGTAGCAGCTTCTAGACTAACAGACGTATTTAGTGCTCGAAAAGTTGCACTCTCGAAAAACTTTTTTCTCTACAGCGCGATC
>CAZWGS010000070.1:9639-26038 GCA_964633315.1 uncultured bacterium
ATTTAGTGCTCGAAAAGTTGCACTCTCGAAAAACTTTTTTCTCTACAGCGCGATCGTAGGACTTTAACTAATCCCTCGTGCTTTAGCTGGACGATGAGAGTGTTGTTTGTCAAACAACAAATCACAAATAACGAATAACAAAGGGTTGGGCGGCTATCAGTCCCATCTTTGAAAAAATGAGCCGCCCAACCCTTTCGGTTACAAACAACTCAATGGTTCGTCCAAGTTAACCAATTATGACAAGCTCCTGTTACCATATTGGATGAGCGTAAAATTTCGACCGTTAAGCCAGTACCTGCTAGATTAGTCCCGATTAAATCGCAACCACTCAAATTGGCACCATCTAGCTTAGCATTGCTTAAATCTGCTCCACTTAAGTCTGCTCCACTCAAGTCTGCATCAGACAAATTTGCTCCTCTAAGATTGGCTTGGTGTAAGTTAGCACAACGTAAGTCGCCTCGAGTCAAATCAGCACCACTAAGATTCGCACCTATTAAATCAGCACCAATCAGGTTAATATCAGCTAAATTAGCTCCTACCAAATTAGTATGACTCAAGTCTGCATTGGTCAAATTAGCTTGTTCTAAACTAGCACCACTGAGATCTGCTCGAGCAATATCAGCACCACTTAAATCCGCTCTGTTAAGCCTAATGCGGCTTAAATCAGCTCCTCTCAAGTTAGCATTATGGAGAATCGCTCCGTTAAAATCCATTTCCTTCGCTGCAAACTGACTGAGTAGTTCACGAGTATTCATTATTCTTTACCTCCGAATTCGCTTTGGCAACCCCACCTGTAACTTTTATGTGTGGTCACTAGCTCTAGATTCCTCAGTTAAACTTGCCTTACTAGCCTGCTATTGCTGCAGTGCAAATTTGTTCATTAAGTATCATTACTATTCTGATGACAAACATCAGATTAGCCATCAACTCACAGACCAAATTACTGTCCGATGTGAATCAATAACCTTTACGAATCTATAACTTTACTTAATTACACGAGGACTTTTAGCAGTTTTATTCCTATCAACTATATTATCCTAGTAAGATTAAAAAAATATTAACTTTTGTTGCTATTGCTCCTGTTTGTATTAAGTAACATTCTCCAATTGTCTAATGAGCTATAGGCTGTAATTATGACTAGCCATAATGAGCTACAAAAAAAATATCTTGATGTAACTCCAAGCTGCGAGCCAGGAATAATTGGTCAAAAGTTTTGTAACTAAAAATTTCAAGCAATCAAAATAACCTCTTCAATTCATGAAGATTTTCAAAGTGATTTAATTTTTCTCCCGCTAGAGATGTAATCTTTTTTCCAGCTTCGAGATCTTCAAGTTAAGATTGTTAATTAGGTTGTGTCATGTTGAGATTCGAGTATTCGTCACTAATCCATGCTCCAGCTGAAGTTGTCTGGAGCTTTCACGAGAGGAAAGATGTTCTGCAACTGCTTACTCCTCCTTGGCAACCAGTTAAAATAATTCGTCGAGAAGGAGGACTGGAAGTGGGTGCAATTTCAGAATTTCGCCTCCTGCTGGGACCAATTCCCGTGCGCTGGATAGCCCGACATATCGAGTGCAAGCCTTACCAGTTATTTGTTGACGAACAGATCGACGGACCAATGGAATCGTGGGTACATCGCCATCAATTTACCTCAGCAAATGGTCAAACCAAGCTAATTGACACCATTGAATATCAGCTTCCAGGAGGATTATTATCCGAATTAATACTAGGTTGGTGGGTCGACCAACGTCTCCAGGATATGTTTCGCTACCGCCATAAAATTACGCAGCAAGAGTGTCAATTGGAGATTAGCTAACAGACTAGAGCCTGCGTCATTAGTGTTTTCTCCTAAAAATTAGCCACTGTCATCTCCAGTAGTTAGAGAGCAAGTGTTAAAATAGCCGGAATAAAAATAAAAAATAATTTCAACAATTCTTTAATTATCAAAAACTTGTATCAATTGCACAACTCGATTAACTATCCGAACTGGCAAAGAAATATTTGGCGATTTTTAGTAATATCGTTAAGCGTACTAACTGGAGCTCAATATCTTAAAGCAGTCTTAGGAAAAAACCGACACTATTTAGTTGTGTGCCCTAAGAGATTCGTTATCTCAGTTGCTCGCCTGCAATAGTTAAATCTATGGAAGAATCATTCGAACTGACTCTGCAAATAGTTATCGCTGTTCTCGCAGGCATTACCGCCCAAGTGTTGGGTGAGTACCTCAAAATACCTGGCATTGTCTTCTTACTTCTGTTTGGAATTGTGCTAGGTAGCGATGGCTTTGGCATTTTACAACCCCATCTATTGGGTACAGGTTTAGAAGTAATAGTGGCTCTTTCAGTTGCCATCATTTTATTTGAAGGTGGACTGAATCTAGACTTAAGAGCCTTAGGTAAAGTTTCCGGTAGCCTGCGTAATCTGGTTACTATCGGTACTTTACTCACCCTCCTGGGAGGAGGAATGGCGTCCCATTGGCTAGGAGAGTTTCCGTGGCCAATTGCCTTCCTCTACGCCTCTTTGGTTGTGGTGACTGGTCCCACCGTCATTAGTCCCCTCCTCAAACACGTAGAAGTTGATCGTCAAGTAGCAACCTTACTAGAAGGAGAAGGAGTCCTAATTGATCCAGTAGGGGCAATTTTAGCTGTAGTTGTTCTCGATACCATCTTAAACAGTGATGCTGTTCCCATTGAAGTCATGAGTGGCTTAGTGCTGCGCCTTGGTATTGGTGCCTTAATTGGGGCTGCTGGTGGCTGGCTTTTGGGCTTAATTCTCAAAGTTTCTAGCTTTTTGAGCGAAGAATTAAAAAACCTTCTAGTGCTAGCGGGAATTTGGACACTATTTGGCTTAGCACAAACCATCCGCAGTGAATCAGGACTGATGGCAACTGTAATCTCTGGTATTGTGATGAGAGCCTCTTCCATTCCCGAAGAGCGTCTATTGAGGAGATTTAAGAGTCAGTTAACAGTTCTGTGTGTTTCCGTACTCTTTGTTCTCCTGGCTGCCGATCTTTCCATTGCCAGTGTTTTTGCCTTAGGTTGGGGCAGTGTCTTGACAGTTTTGGTCTTAATGCTGTTGGTGCGTCCCATTAGTATCATCATCTGTACTTGGGAGAGCGATCTTGTTTGGCGACAAAAGCTGTTTCTGTCTTGGGTTGCACCTAGAGGTATTGTTTCCGCTTCCGTTGCTTCCCTATTTGCGATTCTGCTGACGGAAAATGGTATCAATGGTGGAGATTCCATTAAAGCCCTAGTCTTTCTAACTATCATGATGACCGTGCTACTGCAAGGTTTATCAGCACGCTGGATAGCACGTTGGCTGCAAATCAATTCCCAAGAGGCAACTGGAGCTGTTATTGTAGGTGGCAATGCCCTAGGTCGTCTCATTGGTAGGCTATTTCAGGAACAAGGGGAATCAGTGGTTATGATTGACACTGATGCAGAAGCTTGTCAGAAAGCACAGGAGGAAGGATTAACCGTATTCCAAAGCAGTGCCCTAGACCCTGATGTCCTGGAAGAAGCAGGAATTGAATCAATGGGTACTTTTTTGGCGCTAACCAGTAATGGTGAAATTAACTCTGTACTAGCGCAAAGAGCGATGGAGGAATTTGAACCGCCTCGTGTTCTCGCTGCGATTTCCAGTAACCCTCCAGCTGTTAGCACAGGTGGAAAAGGCAAAAACAAGGTAGATCAAGCCTTAGCAGCCCAAATTCCTGTTAAAACTTGGAATCATTACCTTAATGAGGGACAGGTAAAGCTGGGTAAAACTGTACTCAAAGAAGCAGGTTTATCTTTTCAACAAGCTCATCTTAAGGCTTTAGTTCGTTCTGGAGAACTTTTACCCCTTCTGGTAAAGCGGGGGGAAAAGCTACAGGTAGTTAAGGCAACTGAAGAGTGGCGAGCTGGAGATGAGATTATATACTTATTGCACGATCCCAGACCCAAGCTACTCAAACGTCTCTCTGGTGGTAGTCAATCTTCCCGTCTCGCCTTAGAAAAGTTGCCTGAGGTAGAGGAAGTTCCTATTGCAGCACCAGCTACTCAAGCAGCATTGGAGCAAGTAATTGAGCCTTCTTGAAAGATCTCAGGAGTTCGGTAGCGATATTCTAAAATTGGGTAATTAACAAAGGACAAATAAAAAATAACCAACAACCAAATTAATTTCTATGATAATTTGGTAATCTTAATTTCTGTCTACCTGCCGTAATTACCATCGTTTTTAGGATTTAATCCGTACTTTCCGGAACTCTAAACTCCATGTCTTCAGCATCAACGAAGCGTAAACATCCCTTGAAACGCCTCCTGCGTTATGGACGTAAGTATCGCACTTTAATTTGGCAAGCAGTTACTTGTTCGATACTGAATAAACTTTTTGACCTCGCACCACCTGCTTTAATTGGTGCAGCAGTGGATGTTGTGGTACAAAAGCAAGATTCCCTAATCGCCCGTTGGGGTATTGAAGATATTTTTGATCAACTGTTAGTCTTAGTCCTACTCTCAGCGATTATTTGGGGTTTAGAGTCGGCCTTTCAGTATGCCTATGAGCGATTGTGGCGCAATTTGGCACAATATATCCAACATGATTTGCGTTTGGATGCCTACGCCCATATTCAGGATTTAGAGTTAGCCTATTTTGAGGAACGCAGCACAGGTGCACTGCTATCGATTCTCAATGATGATATTAACCAGTTAGAGCGATTTTTGGACGTGGGAGCCAATGAAATTTTGCAGGTGGCGACTACAGTGGTTATTATTAGCGGTGCTTTCTTTGTGCTAACTCCAAGTATTGCTTGGATGGCGATGTTACCAATTCCCGTGATTTTGTGGGGTTCAATTACTTTCCAAAAATTGCTGGCTCCACGTTATGCTCAGGTAAGGGAAAGGGTAGGCTTGCTCAATGCTCGCCTGGCTAATAACTTGAGTGGTATCACCACTATTAAAAGCTTTACCACCGAAGCCTACGAAATTGAGCGTCTGAGTCAGGAAAGTGAAGCTTACCGCCGCAGTAACAACTTTGCAATCGCGCTATCGGCTGCTTTTACACCTCTGATTCGCATTGTTATTTTCCTTGGTTTTGCTGCCATTATGCTCTACGGCGGTATGGAAGTGGTAGCAGGAAATCTGGCGGTGGGTACTTACAGCGTTTTAGTTTTCCTCACTCAAAGATTGCTTTGGCCTCTCACTCGTCTCGGACAAACCCTAGACTTGTATCAGAGGGCGATGGCTTCAAGTAATCGCGTGATGAATTTGCTCGATACAACGATTAAAATTCCCAGCGGCTATATTGCACTACCGACAGAAGAAATTCGGGGTGAGGTGGTACTAGAAAATGTAACCTTTGCTTACCAGAATAGAAATACCGTCATTGATAATCTCTCCCTCAAGATTCCGGCTGGTCAAAATATTGCCATTGTTGGTGCAACGGGTTCTGGTAAAAGTACTCTAGTGAAGCTTTTGTTGCGCTTATACGAAGTGCAGGAAGGAAAAATTACCATCGATGGCGTAGATATTCGGGATTTGCAGTTAGGTGATTTACGTCGCGCTATTGGTTTAGTAAGTCAGGATGTGTTTTTATTTCACGGTACAGTGGCGGAAAACATCGCCTACGGTTGTCCTCAAGCAACCTTGGAGGAAATAATTGCAGCGGCGAAAGTTGCTGAAGCCCACGATTTTGTCTTGCAATTACCCCAGGGCTACAAAACCATTGTTGGGGAAAGGGGGCAAAAATTATCGGGAGGACAAAGACAGAGAATCGCGATTGCGCGTGCAGTATTGAAAAATCCACCGATTCTCATCCTCGATGAAGCTACCTCCGCCGTTGATAATGAGACAGAAGCAGCGATCAGTCGTTCTTTAGATCGCATTATTCAAAATCGTACCACCATTGCCATTGCCCATCGCCTGTCCACAATTCGTAATGCCAACTGTATTTATGTTATGGAGCAGGGTAAACTCGTTGAGCAAGGTAAACACGAGCAGTTATTAGAAAAACAAGGTATTTATTCTAGTCTCTGGCGATTGCAAACGGGATTGAGGATAGTTAATAGTTAATAGTTGTTATTTGATTGGCAAGCAATCAACTGCAGCAGGGAACTCTAGCTGATACGTCAGCCCACGAGAGTTTCACCCCATGATCAAGCAACTACCCATTGCTAGCCTTATCTTTACTTTACTCCTCGCAGCACCAATCTCAGCACAAATCAGTAGCGATGGTACTCTCTCCACCAGCGTCACTACTCAAGATGGGCTTAATTTTCTGATTGAAAATGGTGACCGAACAGGTGGTAATTTATTCCATAGTTTCCAGGAATTTTCTCTGCCCACAGGTGGCGAAGCTTACTTTAATAATGCTGCTGATATCGTCAATATTTTTAGTCGGGTTACTGGGGGAAAGATATCAAATATAGATGGTATTTTGAGGGCTAACGGGACAGCGAATCTATTTCTAATTAATCCGGCGGGGATTATTTTTGGCGAGAATGCTTCATTAAATATTGGCGGTTCGTTTTTCGCTACCACAGCCGAAAGTGTGGTGTTTAGCGATGGCTTGGAATTTAGCGCCACTAATCCTGAGGCAACACCCTTATTGACTGTAAATATCCCAGTGGGTTTGCAGATAGGAAGCAATCCGGGAGATATTCAAGTTAATGGTAGTGGACATAACCTCACATCTGAACATCCAGTGTTAAGCCCCATCAATCGAGGTGAGGTAAACTCTGGTTTGCAAGTTAGCCCTGGTCGCACTTTTGCACTTGTTGGTGGTAATGTAAATTTTGAGGGTGGTGTTATTATCGCCAACTCTGGACGTATTGAATTAGGAAGTGCCGATGTTGGTGTTGTACAACTCACTCCGGTAGCTCAAGGTTGGGAATTGAATTATGAGAATGTGCAAAGCTCAGGAGATATTAGTCTTTCCCAACACTCTCTAGTTGATGCTAGCGGCTTTTTAGGGGGCGGCTCAATTCAAATCCAAGGACGTAACCTTTCCCTGAGTGATGGTTCAGTGGTTCTAGTTCAAAATGTAGGAGAGGCGGCTTCTGGAGCAATTCGTATCAACGCCAGCGAGTCAATTCAAATCGGTGGCTTAGTTCCAGAGATCAATATTGCCAGTGGCTTAGTCAACGAGAGTTTAGGGAGTGGAGATAGTGGAGATATTGAAATTTCCACTCAACAGTTAACCCTCCAAGATGGGGGAGTCATTGCTAATCGAACCTTTAGTGAGGGTCGCAGTGGTGATATCATTGCCAATGCATCGAAGTCAATCGAGATTATCGGGTTTTTCTTCCCAGATCCCACCATTAGAACAGTTTTCTTCACTGGCACTTTTGGAACTGGTGATGTGGGAGAAATTTTAGTCTCAACGGAACGGCTGAAAATTGCAAATGGTGGGCTCATCAGCACTTCAACCTTTGGAACTGGTGATGCGGGGGATATTACAATCGAGGCAACGGAATCGGTTGAAATTATTGGAGCAACGCCCATAACCAATCAAGCTACCGTGATAGGAGCATCAGCCTTCAATGGTGGAGATGGGGGCAAAATTGAGATTAATACTGAGCAATTGCAACTCCTTGATGGTGCAATAGTGAGCTCTGCTTCCTTTGCCAGTGGTACGGCTGGTAGTATTATCCTGAATGCATCGGAGTTGGTGGAAGTAAGCGGTGGAATCCCAGGAACCGAAATTCCCACTCAGGTGAGATCTTCTGCTGATGTAGCAGAAGCATCGCTACAACAAGCTTTTCAATTGCCTCTCGTGCCGGATGGAAGAGCTGGAGATGTGACGATTAATACACCTCAATTGCGAGTCACAGATGGGGCTAACATTTCTGTCGCTAATGAGGGTTCTAATGATGCTGGTAATTTGCAAATTAATGCCAATTCCGTTGTTCTTGATCGTGAAGCTACAATCACTGCTTCTACAGCCTCTGGAGAAGGGGGAAACATCAATCTGCAAATTCAAGATTCAGTAATTGCAAGCAATAACAGCCAAATCAGTGCGGATGTTTCTGGAAATGGTATTGGTGGCAGCATTGATGTTGTGACTGATAACCTACAATTTACATCTGGCTCAACTATTAGCACCAACACTACAGGCGCAGGGAATGCAGGAAGCATTAATCTCACTGGTAATAACCTTAATTTAAACAACAGCAGTGTTTTAAGTGAAGCTAGCGCACTTTCAAGGGGTGATGCAGGCAATATTAATCTAAATGCTGACTCCCTTACTCTCACCAGAAATGCCACTATTTCCACCAACAGCCAAGGTTTGGGACAAGCAGGCAATATTACCGTGATTGCACAAACTATTGAAACCAATCAAGGCTCGATTACTGCAACATCCCTGCAAACAGGTGGTGGTAATATTCAACTCACCACTGAAGACTTATTACTAAGTGAAAACAGTCTAACTAGCACTAGCGTCCTCGACAGTGCTGGTGGTGGGGGTAATATAGCGATTGATTCTAAGTTGATTTTCCTGCGCGAGGGCAGCAACATTCAAGCTAATGCAGTTTTCGGCGTGGGAGGAAACATCTCTATCAATACCGAAACCATCTTTGTCGCCCCCGATAGTAGTATTACTGCTAGTTCCCAAGTTGGTGTCGATGGCAATGTCAATATTAGCAACCCAGAGGTGGAAACTAACGGAGAATTAATCGAATTACCCAATCAAGTGAGCGATCCGAGCAATCAAATCGCTACAGGATGCATTAATAGCAACCAAAGTCAGTTTATCGCCACCGGACGCGGCGGTATACCAGCAACACCAAATGACAGGTTAAGTAGTGATCGCACTTGGCAAGATTTACGAGATATCTCAGCATTTGTAGCAACACCAACAGAAGCGATAGTAGCAAAAATTGAGCAGCCAGCGATTGTGGAAGCAAATGCTTGGTTAGTAAATGCTCAAGGCAATTTAGAATTGGTGGCGACAACAGATAATGGTAAACAGGCTGTCGTCACAGCTAATTGCAGCAATAATTGACCAATGATAGTTAGGGATCAAAGCAGGGAACTCTAGCTGATAGGTCAGCCTACGAGAGTTTCACTCTATGATGATGAAGCAACTACCCATTGCCAGCCTAGCCTTTACTCTACTCCTCGCAGCACCACTTCAAGCACAAATTAGTAGTGATGGTACTCTCTCCACCACTGTAACTACTCAAGATGCACTCAACTTTCTGATTGAAAATGGCGATAGAGCAGGTGGTAATTTATTCCATAGTTTCCAGGAATTTTCTATTCCTACAGGTGGGGAAGCTTACTTCAATAATGCTGCTGATATTGTCAATATTTTTAGTCGGGTTACTGGGGGAAATATCTCCAACATAGATGGTATTTTTAGGGTTAACGGAACAGCAAATCTGTTTCTAATTAATCCGGCGGGAATTATTTTTGGTGAGAATGCTTCATTAAATATCGGTGGTTCTTTCTTTGCAACGACAGCCGAAAGTGTGGTGTTTAGTGATGGCTTGGAATTTAGCGCTACTAATCCTGAGGCTACGCCATTGTTAAGTGTAAATATCCCCGTTGGTTTACAGATGGGAGTGAATTCAGGTGGGATTGAGGTGCAAGGTACAGGTTACACTGTGGTCACAGAACGTCCTTTTTTCATAGCCAATCCCGCCAATCTACAAGTTAATTCTGGTAACACTCTTGCCTTAGTTGGCAGTGAAGTCACTCTAGATGGTGGTATTATTGCTGCACAATCGGGACGTATTGAGTTAGGTAGCGCTTTGGAGGGTGTCGTCAGCCTCCGGGAAACAGCTCAAGGTTGGACACTAGGGTACGAATCGGTATCTAGCTTTGGTGATATTAACTTACTCTCTCAAGCTTTAGCTACTACTGCTGGACAGGGTGGTAGTTCAATTCAGGTACAAGGTAGAAATCTGCGCCTAGAAGATGGATCCAGAATTTTCATGCAAAATCAAGGCTTAATTCCTGATAGAGCCATTACAGTGAATCTTTCTGGTTCTTTGGTAGCGACAGGAAATGCTATAGATCAAGATATCACTGATGGTATACCTGGATCTGGTTTAAGAACTGAAACTTTAGGTGTGGCTAAGGGAGGCAATATTGACATTTCTGTTTCCAGAATTGACCTCAATGATGGTGCTTCCATAACAGCTAATAGCTATGGAATTGGTTCTGGTGGTGATATTGATGTCAATGCTTTTGAATCCATACTGCTTCAATCATCTAGTCTTGACTTCAATGATCCTACAAGTATTAGTGCCACTGCTTTTGTTGATGGCAATGTGGGAAACATCGAAATTACAAGTCCCCAGATAACTTTACGTCAAGGAGGGTTTGCGGCGAGAAACTTTGGCACTGCTGCTGCTGGTAAAGTGACAGTGACAAGCGAGCATCTGGCTGTGCTTGACGGTGGTAGCGTATCATCCACTACTTTCGGTTCAGAGACTGGAGGAGAAGTAATAATTAATGCCGATTTAGCTGAAGTAAGAGGCATATTACCAGAAACTCTGGCACCAAGTGCCTTAGCAGCATCAACTTTGGGTACAGGAGATGCTAGCAGCCTTACAATTAATGCGGGCAAGTTAGTAGTTCGAGATGGTGGTAGGTTAGATGCTTCCACCAATGCTTTTGGTAATTCAGGAAGCCTAACTATCAATGCTACCGAATCTGTGGAAGTAAGTGGAACTGTACCCGGTTCGATTAATCCTAGTCTGATTTCTTCCTCTTCTACCGCTTTAGATGAAACTTTGCAAACCCTATTAAATTTACCTCCAGTTCCCTCTGGAAATGCTGGCAGTATTGCGATTAACACACCAGTGCTTAAAGTTACTGATGGTGCACAGGTGACGGTGAGAACCGATGGTATCGGTGATGCTGGAACTCTTGCAATTAATGCAGATAATATAATCTTAAGCCAAGGAGGAAGCATAACTGCTTCTACTCAATTTGGTACGGGCGGTGATGTGCAACTGCAAGTTAAAGATACCCTACAACTCAATCAACTTAGCGGTATTATTGCCGATGCACTCCAAGCTGGACAAAGTGGTAACATTACCATTACAGCATCCCAAACCATACTTACCCAAAGCAGTAGCATTTCCACCAATGCCCAAGGTGGCGCTTCTGGAGGGGAATTAAATCTTACCAGTGATATCCTTTCCCTCTCAGGTGGTTCAATTCTTTCAGCAGTTACAAATGGTTCAGGTAAAGCAGGAAACATCCTGATTCAAGCACAAGAAATTGACATCTCGGGAGTTGGAAATCCCCAAAATAGCAACATCGGCTTAATCTCTAACCCCAGTTTGATTGCTGTCAACACTCTCCCGGGTAGCACTGGTGAAGCAGGAAGTATTAGTATCAACACTAATGGCATTCGCATCTCTGAGGGTGGCTTAATCGCAGCGAGTACAACCGGAAGTGGAGACTCTGGAGATGTTAATATCTTTGCTAGTGAATCTGTCGAAGTAACTGGTATTAGCAACTTTCCAACACCTTTTTTCGGCTTTGAAACTAATCATCCCAGTCGTATCTCTGCTAACTCTTTTACTGAAGCTGCAGCAGGCTCAGTGCGTATAAAAACTCCTATTCTTTCTGTTAGTGATAGTGCGTTGGTAGAAGTTAACGGTTTAGGAGAAGGTGGGGCAGGTAACCTGGAAATAACTAGCTCTCAAATTCTCCTCGATAACAATGCCAGTCTGCAAGCACTGGTAGCAGGAGGTAATCAGGGTAATATAACCTTGAATACTGACGATTTAATTTTAAGTAACAACTCCACCATTAGCACCAACGCCAGTAATAGTGCTAGTGGTGGCAACATAGACATTAACACCAACTTCATCTTTGTGCGTGAAAATAGCAATGTCTCAGCTAATGCTGTTTTCGGCGTGGGAGGAAATATCTCTATCAACACCGAAACCATCTTTGTCGCCCCTGATAGTCGTATTACTGCTAGTTCCCAATTAGGTGTTGATGGCAATGTCAATATTAGCAACCCAGAGGTGGAAACTAATGGTGAATTAATCGAATTACCCAATCAAGTAAGTGATTCGAGCGAGCAAATCGCCACAGGATGCACTAATAGCAACCAAAGTCAGTTTATCGCCACCGGACGCGGCGGTATACCAGCAACACCAAATGACAGGTTAAGTAGTGATCGCACTTGGCAAGATTTGCGAGATGTCTCAGCCTTTTTGAGTCAGGAACAAATAACGCAAAAACCCATTCAAGAAACCTCCCCAGTTATTGAAGCAGCAGGATGGATTATTAATTCTCAGGGAAAGGTTGAGTTAGTCGCAAAAACTGGGAACCATACAAATACCATCATGGCGGCTAGTTGTTCTGGCAACAACCATCTCTAATTGGTAGGAGTGAGATCGTGCGCATAAAAATTATTCGGCTAATCCTATTGGGATTATTGAGTTTGGGATTTGTCTTAGGACAACAGGCTCTATTTCCTGTAGTTACACCTGCATCTTTATCTTCTCATTTAGAATCAGGTAGAAATCTTTACAGTGCAGGTAGATTTACCGAAGCGATAGAGATTTGGGAGCAAGCAGAAGCAGCTTACCAAAGAGCAGGCGATCTCAACAATCAAGCCATGAGTCTTGCCTATCTTTCCTCAGCCTATCAAGAGTTATCTCAATGGGAAGCGGCAAAAACAACTAGCGATCAAAGTTTAGCTCTCCTCAACTCCCAATCTCCTGCTATTATCTGGGCAGTGGCGCTCAATACAAAGGGTAACCTGCAATTAGCTCAAGGGGCAGCCCATAAAGCTTTAAACACTTGGGAGCAAGCACAAAGATATTATGAGCAAGCGGGAGATAGTTTTGGAGCATTAGGTGCTCAAATCAACCAAGGACAAGCACTACAAAGTTTAGGTTTTTATCGACGCTCTCGCAAACTCCTAGAAAAAGTTAACACTGAGTTGATCGCCACACCCAATTCATTACTCAAGGTAAGTGGATTGCGTAGTTTGGGCGAAGCGCTACAGGTGGTAGGTAACCTCGAAACCAGCCAGCAAGTGCTTGAATACACTTTAGCTGTGGCGCAGCAACTGCAGGCGAAACCAGAATTAAGTCCAATTCTTCTCAGTCTTGGTAATAATGCCATGGCTAATCAGCAGTGGGCAACTGCTTTAGGTTATTTTCAGCAAGCGCAGCAAAATTCGACTACACCCCTAGCCCAAATCGAAGCGCAGCTCAATCAATTAAAAGTTCAGATTGAATTAGAACAATGGCAGCAAATCTATAGCTCTGTGCCGCAAATACAGCAACTGCTGACAGATTTACCAGCTAGTCGGATGTCTATATATAGCATCGTCAACTTCGCTGATAGCTTGAGTAAATTACCCCAGCAACCCATTGCAGCCGTAAAAGTGTCAAAATTACTGGGACAAGCAGTTAATGCTGCTAGAAGCTTACAGGATGCTCAAGCACAGGCTTATGCTCTCAATCAATGGGGTAAGCTTTATACACAAAAAGGTCAGTTAATCCCAGCCATTGATTTAACTCAAAAATCCCTTGTTATTGCCCAAAGTATAAATGCTGTCCATATTACCTCTCAAGCAGCTTGGCAGCTAGGGCAAATTCGCAAGCAGCAACATAAAAATAACGAAGCGATCGCCGCTTACACTCAAGCTGTCAATGCGCTGCAATCTCTGCGTACAGATTTAGCCACAATTAACCCAGAAGTGCAGTTTTCCTTCCGTGAAAGCGTTGAACCAGTCTATCGTGAATTGGTGGCTCTGCTATTGGATAATAACCCCAGCCAAAGCAATCTGAGCCAAGCGAGAGAATTAATTGAAGCGCTGCAACTAGCTGAACTCGATAACTTTTTCCGTCAAGCGTGTATTGATGCTCAACCTCAACAAATTGACCAAATTGATGCTAAAGCGGCGGTTATTTATCCCATTATTTTGCCAGATCGCTTAGCTGTTATTGTTTCCACTTCTGGAAAACCTCTGCGCTACTACTCCACGCCTATTTCCCAAGAGGAAGTAGAAATGGAACTCAGGGAAATGCTGGCAGCCCTCAATCCAGTTTCTGATAACTTTGATCGCTTAGAAATATCTACCATAATTTACGATTGGTTGATTCACCCAGCTGAAGCAGAGGGAACATTTACAGACACTGAAACTCTAGTTTTCGTACTAGATGGAATGCTACGTAATATCCCGATTACAGCACTGTATGACGGGCAAAATTACTTAATTGAAAAGTACAGTGTTGCTCTCTCTCCTGGCTTACAATTAATTGAACCACAAGCTCTGAATCATCAAGAATTTGATGCTTTTGTCGGTGGTATTAGCGAGGCTCGTTTCGGATTAACTGCACTCCCTGGTGTAGAGTCAGAAATTAATGATATTGCCCAGTTAATACCTGCTTCCACATTTATAAATCAGGAATTTACCAAAAATGCTTTGTCAAAACAGGTTAAAAATAGCTCTAGTAATATCGTACATTTAGCAACCCACGGACAATTTAGCTCACGTCAAGAAGACACATTTCTCTTAACTTGGGAAGGACGTATTAATGTCCAAGAACTGTCCGAATTACTGCAAAATCGAGATAATCGCCAAAATGATGCCGTTGAATTACTAGTTTTGAGTGCTTGCGACACCGCAGCCGGAGATAATAGAGCAGCTTTAGGATTAGCAGGATTTGCTGTTCGTTCTGGTGCTCGTGCTACTATAGCAACTCTTTGGCCTGTTAAAGACCAAGCTGCTGCTGAGCTAATGAACTATTTTTACCAACAATTGCAGCAGCCTGGAATCACTAAAGCACAAGCACTACGTCAAGCACAACTTGCTCTCTTAAAAAATCCTAGTTATGACGATCCCTTTTTCTGGTCACCTTTTGTATTAGTAGGGAATTGGCTTTAGTTAGTTATTGTTTATTATTTGTTTTTGCTACTCATATTTTTTTTAGATTCTTCATTACCAAATCTTTACTTATTAATCTCTCCCCACATATACGGAAAAAATTCAAAATCAGCAAATTTATCGTGGCGATTCAGTATCACTCTTGCCTATATTCAAAATTAGAATCTACCAAAAAAAGCTATGACACTCCAAGTTTTGGTAAGCAGTCTTGGTGCGATTGCACTATTTATAGGAACAATTTACTTTTCCTCCAACAGTGCTAACGCTATTAACTTTACACCACCTCCTGATAGCTCAACTCCTCGCCAGGGTTCTGGCGGAGCCTCCCGTAGCACTTTCCAATTCACTCCACCTCCGAGCAATTCCTCGCCCCGTCAAGGTTCTGGCGGAGCTTCCCGTAGTGGTTTTACACCACCTCCGAGCAATTCTTCGTCCCGTCAAGGTTCTGTTAAAAACCCCCGCGACGATGATTTTACGCCACCTCCGAGCAATTCTTCGTCCCGTCAAGGTTCTGGTACAAACCCCCGCAACGATGATTTTACTCCTCCAGCGGACAACACCAAACCACATCAGTCTTCTGGTGGTAGCGCCCGTACTAGCTCTCAAAATGCACAAAGATTAGGTGTCAAGCCCCTAGTACCTGAAAGTTACTATGGTACAACCTTGCAGGAACATCCCACTATACTTGTCTATGTGCCTGCTTCCAATGCTCAAGAAGCAGTTTTTAGCATCAAGGATGAAAACAAAAACATGGTGCATCAGATAATAGTTCCTCTTTCTGGAGTAGCAGAAGTAATTAGCTTAAAACTTCCAGAAACCGCACCAGCTTTGCAAATTAATCAAAACTATCAATGGTATTTTGCTCTCAAAGCAGATGGCGAATTGACGCCCCGCAGCCCCTTTGTGGATGGTTGGGTAAAGCGAATTGAACCTAACTTCCAAATAACCCAAGCTTTACAAAACACAGACACCTTAGAGACTGCTGCTATTTTTGCTGCTCATGGTGTTTGGTATGACTGTGCTGCAATTTTAGCCAGCTTACAAGCAGCTCAGCCATCAGATAAAAATCTCCAAGCACACTGGGAGGAATTACTTCATTCTGTTGGTTTAGTAGAAATAGCTTCAGCTCCTTTAGCAGTTTCATTTTAGCCCTTACCAATAATTAAAAAGCGGCATTTCGCACTACCATATCGCCGCTTTTTCTGTAACTATTTGTTGATTGCCTACAAGTAATAAGAATTTAGTAAAGCTAGAATCAGCTAATTTTTGGTAAAAGAACAAATCCAGTTTTCATTTCCCACTTATCTGCAAATCTCTAATTCCTGGAATAAAATGATTTGCTCGATTTTAATAAAGAGGTTGTGGCAATTGGATTTAGTTTGATTAAACCAAATCCGGCTCTTTTGGATACTTTATACTCAAATGCTCAAGCAACCTCTTTATCTGTATTTCGTCGAAGTTTTGTCTCTGTAAAAAGGGCACTATTTCAAGCATATTTGGTATTACTTATTACTTATTACTTATTACTTATTACTTATTACTTATTACT
>CAZWGS010000071.1:0-26007 GCA_964633315.1 uncultured bacterium
CAACTTCCCCCACCCCCAAACTCCCCCTAAAAGGGGGAACGTCAGATGTCTCTCCACCCCCAAACTCCCCCTTTTAGAAGGAACATCAATCGTCTCTCCTTTTAGGAGAGATTTAGAGAGGTGGCGCAAGGGAATGTGTGAGGGAGGGGAGAAATTATTGAGAAATAGCCTTGGAAAAGCGAAATTGTGTCATCCCTGAACTATCCAAGCAGATTGAAGATTTGTTACCTTAGTTAAGGTGAATTTTTAACATTGTCAGCAAATCATGGAACGAGGCAAAATTCTAGCTGTTATTACTGGAGTCATCTCCATCGCTTTAGCTATCGCTTATTTAGTTATTGTCCAGATACTCGATTTTCGTGGTGAAATGTTACCTGCACCAGTAAGTCAGTTATTCCCGATGAACTCAATTTTTTGGCACTGGTAGCAGTTATTTTTTGGAGACAGTATTACTAATATAATTGATTACTTAGAGAGGTGGCGCAAGGGAATGTGTGAGGGAGGGGAGAAATTATTGAGAAATAGCCTTGGAAAAGCGAAATTGTGTCATCCCTGAACTATCCAAGCAGATTGAAGATTTGTTACCTTAGTTAAGGTGAATTTTTAACATTGTCAGCAAATCATGGAACGAGGCAAAATTCTAGCTGTTATTACTGGAGTCATCTCCATCGCTTTAGCTATCGCTTATTTAGTTATTGTCCAGATACTCGATTTTCGTGGTGAAATGTTACCTGCACCAGTAAGTCAGTTATTCCCGATGAACTCAATTTTTTGGCACTGGTAGCAGTTATTTTTTGGAGACAGTATTACTAATATAATTGATTACTTAGAGAATTGGTGAAGTTAAAAGTTAAAAATTAAAAATTTAAGAGATGTACTGATGATTTTTAATGGATTAATTAGGCATATAAGCCCCTGCAAGTATATATGGGGTTAATTTTTAATTAGAGCGAAGCGACTGAGGTATTTCTATTACAAGTGCGAGCAAAAACTTTCTCTTGAGTAAGGTCAGGTTAAGCGCCGCAGTTCGACGGGTCTTGCCTGACCGTTGGTTATATTGGCAGAAACGGGCAAACTAAGCTTAAGTTGCTCATTTGTTTCCCAAACCTATGACTATGAAAATTCTCTTAGTTGAAGATGATCTGCAAGTTGCTCAAGCCATCTCGGAAGCTTTGGAAGATCGCAATTATATTGTGGAAATTGCTTTAGATGGCAAGCAAGGCTTAGCTCTTGCTGAAACTTTTAACTACGACCTAATTGTACTGGATTTAATTTTACCTAAACTCAATGGAATTGAGCTGTGTCAAAAATTACGTAGTTCAGGAAATCGCACTTTAATTTTAATGCTCACTGCCAAAGATACCAGTGATGATCGCGTTTTGGGATTGGATGTTGGGGCAGACGATTATGTGGTAAAACCCTTTGAAATGAAGGAATTATTAGCCAGGATTCGAGCTTTGCTGCGCCGTAAGGAAACAACATTGCCGCCAATTTTGGAATGGGAAAATCTCAGCTTTGACCCTAGTAGCTGTGAGGTTAAATACGACAGCAAATTAGTCCAACTTACTCCCAAAGAATATGCTCTACTAGAATTATTACTCCGCAGTGGCGATCGCATTCTCAGTCGTAGCAATATTCTTGATAATCTCTGGGAATTTGAGGATCCACCGGGAGAGGAAACGATTAAATTTCACTTGCATGGATTGCGCTCAAAATTAAAAGCTGCAGGCGCACCTCCTAATTTGATTGAAAATATTTATGGCATCGGTTACCGACTCAATCCTAATGTCTAAATCTTCTCCTTTTAAAGCGGTTAAATCGCGCCTACTTTTGTCTTATTTAGGAGTAATGGCTACTACTTTAGGACTATCATTTTTTGCTGTAGAACGTTGGGTAGTTTACGATCTTAATCAACAGTTTAATGATTATTTACTGGAGTTAGCAGAAACCGCTTCCCAAACTCTGGAAATTGTGAAACATGAATACAACGAATACGAGGAGGGAGAATACACAAAAGAACAACGGGAAGAACACTACCAACCCCATTATCCAGCAACCTATCCCAAACTGGCTGACTTACTGGCTACATATGATCGCCACCGTACTCTAGCAGTTCCTAAACACCATCCACTGTACTATGCTCAGGGGGTGGAATGGTTTGATGAGAAACAGCAACTTTTAATCCGTGAAGGCGATCTTACTGTTGCCTGGTCGTTATCTGATAATCTAGAGCAATCAGGTCATATCCTAGAGCGAAATCAGATTCGTAGTTTCGTACTGCCAGTATTTTACACAACTCCCAGAAGCGAAAACCAAGAAATATCAGGTTACATTCGCACCAGTCACGTTACAGAGGTATTAGACACTCAATTAGAGCGATTACGATGGGGATTAGGAATTGGTAGCCTCATTGCCTTAGGATTGGCTGGATGGGGTAGCTTGTGGTTAACCGCACAATCATTGCAACCTATTGTACAAAGTTTCTCTCGCCTCAAACAATTTACTGCTGATGCTTCCCACGAATTGAGAAGTCCCCTAACAGCGATTAAAAGTTCAATTGCTGTGCTGCAAAGTCATCCCGAACGTATTCATCCTGCTGATACAAATAAAGTAGCAGCAATCGTTAATGCAAGCAATCGCATGGCTCGTTTGGTGGAAGATTTGTTATTATTAGCTCGTTTAGATGGTTCCGTTGCACTTGTCACCGTTAATAAAATTCCTCTTCCCCTCGATGAAATAATAGAAGATACCATCGAATTTGCACACCCACAAGCGCAAACAAAAAAGATTGAACTCAAATCCCAACTCCAGTCAGACATCTGGGTTTTAGGAGATGGACAGCAACTGCAACGAGTCTTTGCTAATTTAATTGATAACGCCCTACAATATACACCCACGGGAGGAAGAGTCAAAGTCTCTCTCTGTGCTAGCGATGGAGAAGCTCTAATTACCGTAGAAGATACAGGAATAGGTATTGCAGCAGAAGAATTACCCTATATTTTTGATCGCCTGTGGCGCAGCGAGAATGCTAGAGAAAAGCGAAGTGAGGGTACAGGTTTAGGAATGGCGATTGCTCAAACCTTAACTCAAGTCCATGGTGGGATAATTGAAGTTAGTAGCAAAGTGGGTATGGGTACTTGCTTTCGAGTGCGATTGCCTATATTGAGTAAAGAAAATTGACATCCTACCCTCCCTAAGGCACTTCGCTACGCTTAGTGTCTTTGATGGAGGCGATTCCAACACCTTGCGATGCTGCTTTTCTGCTTCGACCCGTGCCAACTAGAGTAGCGTAACCGATACTCCCCGTCGCTTCCAGTCCACAGACATTTTCCACTACCGTCTGCCCGACGGCTGCTATTCCTCTATTTCTAATTTCTTGGCTAGCTGCTACATCTCTTGTGGTTGTGTACCCGCATTCGTGGCAATGGTGAAAACGAATATCTAGGGTTTTTTTGCCTGTATGTGCGCCACACTGAGGACAAGTTTGGCTAGTGCCATTCTTATTCACTTTGGCAAAATAGACATCACGGCGAAAGCAGACCCACTCAAGAATACTCACGAACTGACCAAAGCCAGCATCGGCGGAGTGTTTCGAGAGCATCCCTCTTTGCCATAAGATAAAGTTGATGTCTTCAACAAAAATCATGCCAGCACCATCACAAAGATGATTAGCTAACTTGTAGTGCCAATCCTTGCGAGTATCAGATATACGCTGATGTAGCCTAGCTACTTTCTGGTTTAACTTGTGCCGATTATTCGACCCTTTTTGCTTATTCTTTAACCTGCGTTGTAGCAATTTCAGCTTACCTTGCATGGTTTTTAAGAACCGAGGTCTTTTAATCTGTTCGCCATCACTGGTAGCGACAAATTTGTCGTAGCCCAAATCTAATCCTCGCGGATGACCGTGAGGCATTGCTTGAGGTACATCAACATTTAGCTGCAATGACAGCATCACAAAGTAACCAGATGCTTTTCTAACTATCCTTGCCTGTTTGACTTCAAAACCCTCTGGAATTGGTCTTGAGTGTCGCCATTGAACCCATCCTAGTTTGGGGAACTTAATCGCATCATTTCTAATTGGGTCTTTTCCTAATTGCGGAAAAATAAAAGAACGCATCCGATATTTATTCTTAAAGCGCGGGAAACCAAAACCTCTCGCTTTCATATCATCCCAAGCCCTATCTAAGGTTCTTAGAGTCTGTTGCACTACTTGAGAGTGAACTGATTTGAGTTGAGAATATTGTTTTTTTGCTTGCGTTAGTTGTTTGGCTTGCTTGTGGTAGTTCGGAAACGGTTCGTCGGCACCAATGATGTATTCAGAGTGAATCGAACAAGCATTAACAGGCGACTTACGAGAGTTACACCAATCCTTTCGTTGTCTAAGGGCAAAGTTCCAAACAGAACGACATACATCGAGAGTTTGCTCGATGATAGCAATCTGTTCGGTAGTTGGCTCTAGCTTGTACTCGTAAGTCATTGTTAGCATGACAAGATTATAACTTACATGAGCTATAGTACTGTGTAAATAATTAATGTAGTTGCTAATTATCGGGGTATCGAACCCCTCAAACTCCCTCACTTGATAAATTGATGGGACACCCTTACTATTTCCTTCCTTTTGCTGGCTAATCTAACCACAAAGAATCAATGTAAGGAGCACAGTTTCATGATTACCCAGTCTCCAGACTCCAGTCAATCGCGATTACCCAGACAATTAGATATCGCCACAACCTGCGTTTACGGCTTGAGTTTCCTCTCAGCAGGATTATTCATGTTTCTACCTCTAGCTAACCTTTTAAGTCCAAGTCCTTGGCAACGTTATATGGGTGCAATCCACGGTTTTGCAGCACTCTTAGCTACAGTTGTCATTGCCTATGCAGGACACATGGCGTTTCCTTTGTTGCGAGGAGTATACAAAATTGTACCTCAAATGCGTGTCCTCACCTTTTGGTCAACTTTTTTGTCTTTTCTAGCTGTTGCTTCAGGTAATTGGGTATATATGCGTTATCGTGCTCCTGCGAATGGTGCTAGGGCTTGGTTAAGAGAAAATACGCCTTTAGTTCACTATCTATTTATGGAGTACCACGAATTTACTGTACTTTTTACTTTACCATTAGGTGTTGCCTGCACCTGGATTTTGTGGCGCTATGGTGACTCTATTTTAGACAAAAGAAATCGTTCTGTTCTCATCAGCACCTGCTTAGCATTAATGGCGATGATGTTCTTTGCGATTGGCGGATTAATTAGTGGTTTAAACGTCGCCAGAATGCACTCACTGTAAATTTTTCATCCATTTTTATTGTTGTTAATCCCAACAAGGAGAATTATTGTGCCAACGATTAACCGTAATGATCAATACTTACCTTGGTACGTCCAATTTTGGAATCAATTCAAACTATTTCCTCAAGGTTTAGCAGCCGGAGCAAAATCATATCCAAAGGTATCTGGACCAGCCGCCGCAGCTCTTGTAAGTGCCGCTTTCAGTTGTTTTTTATTAATGGTCAACCAGCACTTTTGCAGTTTATTCAAAGGCTGGGAAAAATTCATCTGGACTTTGGGTAGTTGGATTCCTGGTAGTCACAATCCTGACCCCATATACGGTGAAATTGGCAGTTATTCAGGCAAAGAAACAGTGATGTTAATCGGTTGGTTAGTCAGTTGGTTGCTCTTGCATAAACTTTGGAGAAATCGCCAAATTCCCCTAGCAACTATTTTCTTTTTCCTGTTTTCTTTTCTTGTTGCTGCGACGGTAATGAACTGGCATCCGCTCTTTCCATATTTACCATTAATGCCTAAATAATTAATTGAACTGGAGGTCAATGAAAATGCTGCAAGCTACTAGAGAACAAAACCATACTCGTCCCATCACATCAAAGCAAAAATTACATAAATACGTCTCAATTTGTGTCGGTTGTTTGCTGATGTTTATAGCAACATTTCCCCTTGCCTACTGGCGAGTAATGCAGAGTAAAAAATATGATGCTGGAGCCTTTAACTCCTTAACTCCTGAGCAAAGCCAAAAATCAGATTTCAAAGTTGATCGCTAAGGCTACAATTTTCCCAATCACCTCGTTTAGAACAGGTTATATAGCGATTCTCATTTAACTGCAATACAAGCAAAATTCTCAGTTTTGTTGATGGGCGAGGGAACGCGCGAGCTGTTAATGGTTAATCTTTGATTGAGATATAGCTCACCAAGAAAGAGAATCGCTATACTAAATCTGATTCCTAGAGTTTAGTTTTTATTTTCCTCTAATCGCAGCAACAATAGAAATTTGAAAGCATTGCGATCATAACTTCTCTCAACCGGATTTAGTCTTACTTGTAAAGTATCACCGAAACTATTTGCTTTATCTTCTAGTTTCCAGACAAGAAGTATTTAGTATACTCAGTTTGCACTACACGATGATAGAAAAAACACTTTAGCAGCACTACTTTCACTCCAAATTCGGTTGCCACGCCCCACTTGTAATGCAAAGAAGAGTATTTGCATCAATGCCATGCCTAAAAAAGCGTACATAGCTCCCCATTTTAGTTCTCATGAACTCAAAAAAAATACCTTAAAAGTAAAGAACCTGTGGCATCAAGTCGTTAGGTTTGACTCTTAAAAATAGTGCTATCGCTGTAGGTATTAATTATGATTATGCTAAAGAAGTTCTCAAAAAATACAATCAATTAGAGTCAAAACCACCAGATGGAGAAATTTGGACTGGATCAAAAGTGGCTCGTTGGCTCGAAAAAGAAAATCCTATTCTAGAATTAATGGTTATAAATTTTCTCAATATCCCTCTTTTTTCACTCTGGGAAAACTCTTACAATTTCTAATTTCTATAACTCTTATCTATAAAGCGATCTAAATGTCATTTCCTAATCAACACTCCAAGATGTACTCAAATCGCTGAGTTTTTTTTCATGATAAATGTTGTAGATATCGCTTCTCAGAAATTCACAAAAGATGAGCATAGCAATACGCTTCTAGGTTAGGACATAGTGTATCGGTTAAAAAGGAATAATAAATAAGAAAGAGGGAATAGATAAATTTACTAATGTTTTCCCGTAACGCTACAGCATCAATAATTATATGAAACGCCTGATTGAAATTAAAAACGAGCCTTGTAGTGTGAGGGTTTTGAGTTGGCTATGAAATTATCTTGAAAGGGACTACATACACAATTACAAGAGTTTCAGAACTTGATTCACATTAGACGTATGAAATACAAAAAATAATGCTACAAATTAGCATCTCCACTTCCCAAATTTTCTACTCTTTTGTCCTTACTTGCTACTCCCTAATTTTTAATTTTTAATTTTTTACTTCACCTGCTTATCTTCTTTTACACTCATTTAAGTATTTCATATTACAACTAGCTCCCAACTCATAATTGATACTATTAGCACAGTTTCAAAAAACTAACTTTTAGCTAACTAAACCATCATCAAAGCTAATAAATTATCTGCCATCTCAAAGTTAGCCGTTACACCTTGAACATCATCTAATTCTTCTAAAGTATCTATCAGTTTAATTAGACTTTTTGCCTGCTCCTCATCGGTTACTTCCACCGTATTATTAGGTATCCAGCGTAACTCTACCTCTGCAACAGAAAAACCACCATTTTTCAACGTCAGGTTGAGGGATTCTAAATTAGCTACTTCTGTAAAAACTTCTGCCCCCTTCGTCTCTTCATCTGTCAGCAATTCGTAGGTTTCTGCACCACCTTCAAGGGATGCTTCTAGTAATTCATCCTCGCTTAATTCCCCTGAAATGCGAACCACACCTTTTTGTTCAAACATCCAACTGACGCAACCAGTTTCCCCCAAGTTACCACCATTTTTAGTAAAAGCAGAACGCAAATCCGCAGCCGTGCGATTGCGATTATCTGTCAGCGCTTCAATTAAAATTGCTACACCACCCGCACCATAACCTTCATAGCGGATTTCTTCGTACTTAGCATCCTCATTACTGAAAGTGCCAGCACCTTTAGCAATCGAACGTTGTATGTTATCGTTGGGAATTCCTGCTGCTTTGGCTTTATCAATCGCGGTGCGTAGTTGGAAATTCCCTTCAGGATCGGGAATTCCGTTACGTACTGCCACTATAATAGCACGAGATAGCTGGGTAAAAGTTTTACCCTTTTTGGCATCTACCCTCGCCTTTTGGCGTTTAATATTTGCCCACTTACTATGACCTGCCATAACTTAAATTTTAGTTTTTCTCTACATATATCAAACCTATCACTACAAAGAATAGAATATCAGGAAGCAAGGGTGCACACTTCTGGTAGCAGGAGAAGTTAGGGTAGCAGGAAGCAGGGAGATCAACGGATTGGGTGTTGTGATAGCAGGGGAAGTAAAGGAATAATCCAATTCACAATCAACAAACAACCAACAACAAACAACCAACAACAAACAACCAACAACAAATAACCAATGAAACAAGGAGTAAAATGGATTGTAGGTTCAGCCGTTTTCGCAACGGTAAGTATGGGTGGTTGGTTGGTTTATGGCTGGAATTTCAATCGCTCATCTGAAGTGGTAGAAGTGCGCTTAACTGCTGTTACCAGGGATGATGTCGTCAATCTGATTAATGAGAGTGGAGTTGTGGAGTTGGCAGATCAGCAAACTCTTAATGCTCCAGTCGATGGTAGTGTGGAGAGGGTATTGGTAAGTGTAGGCGATCGCATTAGTGCGGGAGAACAGTTAATTATCCTACGCGATCCTGAACGATTAACAAAACTAGCTGAAAGACAACTGGAGATTAAAAAGCAGGAAGTTACTCTTGCTAGTCAACGTCAGCAAGTTTCTAGTCTCGAAATACAGCGACAAATAGCAACACGGCGCTTGGAGGAATTGCTTGCTCAATATGGCTCTGTGGATGAAAATGAGTTGCAAGAGCGTCAGTTGCAAATTAAGGAAGCAAAACTAAATTTGGCTAATTTGCAAGCTGCGGTGACGGAAGCACAAGAGGATGTAATTGCTCAAGAAAGTAGACTCCAAAGGGATGAGGAGGTGTTCGCTAGGGGTTTTATTGCGGAAAATGAGGTGCAACAGCAAAGAAACCAATTACGCACTGCGAAGAAGGGATTACGGGAGGCACAACTTGAGGTGGAAAAGGAGAAAATTCGCCTACAAACCCTGGAGTTACAAGCGGATAATTTGCAGCAAAATATCAAGTTTGCTGTGTCTGAGGCTCAAAATACGATTAACGAGGCTAATTCTAGATTGCAACAGGTGGAGTCAAGTTTGCAAGGAGCTCAGTTGGAAGTGCGTCAAGGAGTTATTGATTTAGAAAAATTGCAGGTGGAGTTGCAAAAAAGCGAACAGGAATTGCAGCAAAATATAGTTAGTGCGCCTACTAGTGCTATGGTGTTGGGGGTGAATGTGAAGAAGGGAGATGTGGTGCAGCAAAGCACTTCACCACTACTGACTTTGGGAAATCCGCAACGAGAAGTGGTAAAGTTGCAGCTTTCTACCCTCAACGCACAGAAGGTGCAACTGGGACAAATAGCTCGTATTAGTATTATTGGTCCTAATGCTACCACTTTTACTGGGAAAGTTAAGGAGTTATCGCGCCAAGCGACTAGAGGTGATGGTAATCAACAAGCTACAGTTTCTGCGATTGTGGAATTGGATCAACCAAGTAATACTCTAATTCCCGGTAGTCAGGTAAGTGTGGAAATTGTCTTGCAACAGCAGCAAAATGTTCCTGTATTGAGTATTGAGGCGATTCAAACAATGGGTTCTCAGCCTTTTGTTTGGGTTATGGATGATTTAGGAAAAGCAACAAAGCAATCGGTAGAATTGGGTTTGGAAGGATTGACAAAGGTGGAAATAAAATCAGGTTTAGAAGTTGATGAGGAGGTTATTTTACCACCTTTAGAATCTGGTTTAGAACCAGGAATAACTGTGGTAGTTGATGGGCAATAGGATAGTTTGAATTTGGGAGTTTGGCAGCTGTATTTACTCATGGATCGCACTATAGTGTTTCTCAGAATTATGAAGTACACCTAATACTAGATACGGTTTACCTAAACTACTATCACACAAAGCAGGGAGACGAGCGACCCCGCGTCGCCAAAACAAAACTTTGTATCTTACTAGTATGAGAATTGCTATACATTTTGATATTTTTTTGGAGAAGATAATTAATGGCGATTGCAGTTTTTGATTTATTGCAACTCACCTACAAATCCCTACGCGGTAATTTGTTGCGCTCAAGTTTAACGGGTTTTGGTGTTTTTATGGGTGTGGCGGCTGTCTGTGCAACCCTACAAGTTGGTAGCATTAGTCAGGCGGTAATCGCTGGACAACTTGCGAAGCGAGATGCACCTAAACTAGTATTGGGAGCAAGATGGAATCCAATTACCAGAAGTAGGGCGCATCTTCAGCTAGAAGATTTGGAAGCTTTGCGGACAAGATTAGTTGGTTTGCAGGCAATTAGTTACTATGTATGGTATCGATCTCGGAATGTGGTATTTCAGACGCAGCTGGCTCAACCAGAAATGGGTGGTGTTTCTCTAGCTTTTCTTGAAACTTCTGGACGTTCTCTTGTAGCAGGCAGGTTTTTTAACCAAGCTGATTTTAATAGTTACCGACCAGTGGTTATTATAGATGATATCTTAGCCAAAAACTTGTTTTCTAGTATTCAAGAAGCTGTAGATAAGAAGATATATGTCGAAAACAGGCCCTATTTTGTGGTTGGTGTAATTGAAAGTAAACTGCAATTTCAGGGGGAAGAACCAGATGGTTTATTATTATTTCCTGGCTCACTGGTGATTGCGCTGACAGGAAGACGTAATATTGGTTGGTTATCTCTGCGCCCTGAAAAAATTGAGGATTTAGATAAGTTAGAAACCCAAGCTAAAAGCTTATTGAAAAAACGTTTCCCTGGTCACGAATTTTGGTTTGGAAACAATGTGGATGATATTATTGAGCAGCAAAAAACCTTGGAGATGACTTCCAGAGGATTGTTAGCAGTTGGTATAATTGCTCTTTTAGTTGGTGGTGTCGGCATCGCTAATATTACCATTGCCTCGGTGGTAGAGAGAACTCCAGAAATTGGTTTACGTAAAGCTATTGGTGCAAGGGCAAGGGATATTATGCTACAGTTTGTTCTCGAAGCTGCATTGCTTAGTTTTGTAGGCGGTAGTGCTGCGATCGCAACTGTTCATGGTATTACTAGTGTTGTGGCTGAAAATTTTGCTCTACCCTACAAATTTGATCGCAATGTGGCAGCTTTAGCTCTAGGTTCTGCTTTACTAGTAGGAGTTGGTGCTAGTTTTTTCCCTGCATTGAGAGCTAGTAAACTTGACCCGGTTTATGCTTTACGTAATAACTAGATTATGGGTTGGATTGATAAGTGGCTCGCCTTGATGATACAGGAAATAGGACAACGGATAAATAGTTTTGGCTTAGAGACTTAGGGATATAAGAGCTGAGGAAAATTATAATAAATCCTGCTTGTGTGAGTAACCATTAATGTAAAATATCAAGCCCTCCCCCCAAATCCCCATTACCCCATAAGGGAAAAAGCTAGCGTCACAACCGGACTTAGTATTAGTTTGTGAATTTAATCTTTTTGTACCTTGTGAGTAAAAAAAGTATTATATTAATCTAGATACTTTTTCTTGTTCATTAGTTTTATGAATAAGCGATTGAAAAAAGACTTAATTATTCTCCGGCGAAGAAATTATTTTGATAACAACTTTCATGGCTGGTATTTATTGTTTTGGTTGCTTTTTACTACAGTTTCTACTGCTGGATTAATTCTGGCATTTTTGTTGAATTTTTCAGCCCAAAATAAAGTTTCTGCACAGGCTAAATCTTTAGAACAAGAACATGATAGCTCTGTACCAGAATTATTTATAGATAATAGTTTAATTAGTGAGCAAAAATCAATTGTTTCTCAGGTACAATCTCCAAACCAAATAAATCTTGACTTTCAAGTTACAAAAAAGGTAGAAGTAAAAACTGAAGCTCAAATTACTTTAAAAAATAAGCAGCTAATACCATCACCTTCCTTTGCTCCCAAACAAAAGAAACAAGAAGTACTAATCTTCGCTCCTAAACAGAGTATAAAGATACCCTTTGCCTCCAATACTTCTATTAATCTACCTTTAGTTAAGTCCAATAATAATAGTGACAGTACTCAGCATTGGAACAACAGGTTTAATAAACCTCTTAAAATCGCTCAAAATCAACCAGAAGGATTACCTCCTGTATCTGAGGAAAAGGAACTAGAAGGAATAGAATTAAGTCTTTCTGATGTGATTATTTTAGCAGTTCAGAATAATCGCGAGATTAAAAATGCTTATCTTGATCGCATTATCGACAGAAAAGATTTAGAAGTGGCAGAAGATACTTTTGTTCCTAATTTTACTCCACAACTCACAGTCTCTTTTGAGCGCGATCGAGCAGGTTCTAGTAGTACTGTTAATCGACAAATAGACGGTGGTGCTACCGTCAGTATGGCGATTCCTACGGGTGCAGATATTGAATTAGAATGGACGGGATTGGGAAATTTACAAGATACCGATAACTTCGGCATTAGCAACAACGAAGATATTCTCAGTCAAGATTTTGAATTAAGCTTCAATCAACCATTACTTAGAGGCTTTGGCATTGACGTTAATACCGCACCGATAAAAATTGCTCGCTTGAATGAACAAATTAATATTTTTGAGCTTAAATCAACTTTAATTGACACCGTAACTCAAGCGATTCAAGCCTATCGCAGTCTGTTGCAAGCTCAAGAGAACCTCAAGATTCAGCAACTTTCTCTAGAAACTACTCGCAGACAGTTAGAAGTAATTCAAGCTCTAATTGAAGCAGGAAGAAGGGCTAGATCTGAATTAGTGCAAAGTGAAACTAATATTGCTAATCGCCAAGTTAGTTTATTGTCTGCTCAAAATCAATTAGAGGAAGCTCGCCTTAACTTAATTGAGATTCTGGATCTAGATAATAATTTTCAAATTATTGCTTCAGAAATACCAAATATTGAGCAAGATATTGCCTTAGACCAAGAGAGATTAGGACAAGTTGCACTCGCAAATAATCCAGAATATTTACAATCAGTTAAACGAGTAGAAATTGCTCAATTAGATTTACTCTTAGCAGAAGATGAAAAACGTTGGGATTTAGGCGTTAACTTCACCTATGGCTTAAATTCTAGCAATACAGATAATGATGATACCAATAACTGGCGTGCAGGATTAACCCTAACCCGTGAATTTGGCGACTTGCAACGTGAACAAGCCGTAGAACGGGCTGAGGTAGATTTAAAAATAACTAATAACGAATTAATCGAAGCTCGTGAAAGCTTAACAATTGAACTGAAAAATCGCCTGCGAGATGTAGAGTTTAACTTCAAACAAGTTGAACTTGCTAGTCGAGCCAGGGAATTATCGGAACAGCAATTAGCCAATGAAAGAGAAAAATTGAAATTGGGTGTTAGAGGTACTAGAATTATCGATATTGTTGACTTTGAAAACGATTTAGTAACAGCCAAAAATCAGGAAGTAAATGCAATTATCAACTACTTCAACGCCATCACTCTCCTAGAACAAACCCTCGGTACTACTTTAGAGAGTTGGAACATAGAAATACAAGAAGATTCACTATAGCAGTTATTTTTTGGTTAAGGTGCAAGCAAAATCAGTATTTTTTTGTTGTTTGTTGTTTGTTGTTTGTTGTTTGTTGACTCGAATGTACCTCATTAATTTGAGAATCGCTATAAGTTGCTCAGCTTGGTTAAAATAAAATAAGACAATGGATAAGATAAGTAGCGATTACGAAGTTGGGGTTTGGAGTATAGCTTTGAAGTTTAATGAGGTGTACTTACTTGAGAGTATAGGAAGGTAATTAATAACTTTTTTGAAGTAAATTGAGCCAATTTCTTAGTTTTGGTGAGTATGTTTTTAACTTTAGTTAACTCTTCTAGAGAGAAGTTACAAATTACTCCTCATCAGTACCAAAACAAGTTATTGTTCTAAGCAATAACCTGGACGAATTATCGCACTGGACGCACAGTTCCGGTAGCACGTCCCTTTAAAACTCATGTTGCTCCCTCGCCTGGGTACTACTAGGGCTTGTTGTCATTCACTTTCCCTTTCGCCCCAACCCTAATCCGGAGTGGTGCAACAATCGCATCTTCAAATAAATTACAGCACCCTCAGCCTAAAGTTGCAGCAACGAATCTAATGGGCTGACTATTGACCTAATTCTGGAGGGCGTATCTGTTCCACTGGGCAGAAACGCAGATATTATATGAACCGTAAAGTGTGCGATGTTACTCGCAATATTGCTATTGTGGGTCCCTATTCGAGTGGTAAAACTACCTTACTCGAAAGTATTTTATCGATTACAGGAGCGATTTCCCGCAAAGGTAGCGTTAAAGAAGGTAACACTGTCAGTGATAGTGTACCAGAGGCGCGCGAGCGTCACATGAGTGTGGAAGTTTCCGCAGCTAGCAGCGACTACGAGGGAACTCACTTCACCTTCCTCGATTGTCCTGGCTCAATTGAATTTGCTCAAGAAACTTATAATTCACTTCTGGGTGTAGATGCAGCCATTGTCGTCTGCGAACCAATAATTGAGCGAGTGCTAACTCTCTCTCCCCTCTTCAAATTCCTTGATGACTGGGAAATTCCCCACCTGGTTTTTGTCAACAAAATGGACAAGAATCACGACGCTTCATTTATGGATGTACTCCACGCCCTCAAGGATGTTTCCAGTCGTCCCCTAGTCCCCCACCAGTATCCCATTCATCAGGGGCGAGATTTAGTTGGCTACGTCAGTCTCGTTACCGAACAAGCTTATCATTACCATCCGGGTAGTTCCCCAGACCCCATACCCCTCCCCGAAAACCTCAAGGAACAAGAAAAGGCGGCGAGGGATGAAATGCTGGAAACCCTAGCTGATTTTGATGATCATCTCCTGGAAGAATTACTCGAAGACATCGAACCACCCCAAGAGGAAATTCTACGCGATCTCAAACAGGATTTGGGTGCAGATTTAATTGTACCAGTATTTTTAGGCATTGCGGAACAAGATTTTGGTGTTCGTCCCCTCTTAAATGCTTTAGTTAAAGAAGCACCAACTCCCGATGTAACGGCGCAAAGACGGGGACTTGAAAGTGAAGGGGAACTTTTGGCTCAAGTTCTCAAAACCTACCTCACCAGCCAAGGTGGTAAACTCTCCCTAGTTAGGATTTGGCAAGGTCAACTCAAAGATGGCATGGTACTCAATGGTAGTCGTGCTGCAGGTATTTATCGCCTCATGGGTCAACAGCAACAATCCCTCTCCCAAGCTTTTGCTGGGGAAATTGTGGCGATCGCTCGCTTGGAAGGAGTACAAACAGGTGATACCCTGAGGGTAGAGGCTGGAGAAACGCTGCCAAAAACTAAACTCCTAACACCAGTTTATGCCCTCGCCATTGCTCCAGAAAATCGCAAGGATGCGGTAAAACTCAGCGCCACCCTCAGTAAAATGCTGGAAGAAGACCCATCTTTAGCTTGGGAACAGCATGGGGATACCCGTGAGGTAATTCTTTGGGGACAGGGAGAAATTCATCTCCAGGTTACCCTAGACCGTCTGCGTCGCAAGTATAACTTGCCTATGACTACCCACCTGCCGAAGGTGCCTTATAAGGAGACAATTCGTAAAGCTACTACTTCCCATGGTCGTTATAAACATCAAAGTGGTGGTCATGGTGCTTTTGGGGATGTATTTTTAGATATTAAACCCCTCAATCGCGGTGAAGGTTTTAATTTCTCAGACACCATAGTCGGTGGTGTTGTCCCCAAACAGTATATCCCTGGCGTAGAAATTGGCATTCGGGAATACTTAATTCAAGGTCCTTTGGGTTTCCCAGTAGTCGATGTGGCGGTGAATCTCTCCAATGGTTCCTATCACTCCGTAGATAGCTCAGAACAAGCTTTCAAACAGGCTGCACGCATTGCGATGAGCGAGGGCATGCCTAGTTGTCAACCAACGCTTTTAGAGCCAATTTTGGAGGTTAGGGTTTCTGTTCCCAGTGAATTTACCTCTAAAGCACTGCAATTGGTGACAGGAAAGCGAGGACAAATTCTCGGTTATGAAGCCCTCGATGGTTGGAAAAATTGGGATCAGGTGTTAGCTTACTTACCCCAAGCACAGATGCATAACTTTATCGTTGAATTGCGATCTTTAACTTTGGGAGTAGGCTTTTTTAACTGGAATTATAGCCATCTTCAAGAAGTTCCTGAAAAGCTAACTCAGAAAGTTTTAGCAACCACTGGCAATTAGTAATATTTTTAGGGAGGTGGATTGAGAAACTACTTCCCTAAATAAAATAGATAAAAAAATAGGCAAGTCCGCAAACTTGCCTACATCAATTTTCCCCGATAGTTTAATTAACCAATCCTTTTCCTTGAGAGTTGAAAGTCTACTGACTAACTGCTGGTGTCTCTTCAGTCGGTAAGGCTTCTATCTCAGATTCGATTGGTTCTTCTATTTCACTAGTGCCTTCAACTTCAGCAGGCTCTAATTCTAATTCTGTTTCTGGCTCAATTGATTCTAACTCGCCAGTTCCTCCAAATTCGGTAGGATTTTCTAATTCTAATTCTGTTTCTGGCTCAATTGATTCTAACTCGCCAGTTCCTTCAAATTCTGCAGGATTTTCTAATTCTAAAGGAGTCTCTAACTCGATACTTCCTTCCTCTGGTGTCACCTGACTTTCAATCGGTGAACAAGCATTGAGAACAGCAAAAGAACCAACTATCAGAGACAGTGCAACCAATTTAAATTTGGTCATTAAAGATTCCTCCTATCTTTGTTTACTATCAGCGTTCCTTGCATTAATCCACTAGGCTTAGATTGCTGTTGTGAACTCTGTTTTCTTGACTCTGAAATCCAAGATAGAGGGAAAAAGTAAAAAACTCGGTAAGAGGAGGTGAGGGAGTTGGGGAGATGAGGAGATGGGGAAGCAGGGAGATCAACGGATTGGGTGTTGTGGAAGCGGGGGAAGTTGGGAGACAGGGAGTTAGTAAGAATCCATTGCTCATCGGTTGTAGCTACTATCAATTACGCTGTAGTACTGTCCATCATCCGTTTCTCAAACAACAAACAACAAATAACCAACAACGAATAACAAATAACAAATAACAAACAACCAAATTTTTGCGATCAATAGTTGCCAAAAGAATAACCAAAACGTTCTATATCTAAAGAAGAGTGTTCATAGACTATCTTTTTCATCCTTTCATTGTAGGAGTCTTGATATGGTTTATGTTTAGTGCCACCATAATGAATTAGGTCTAGTTTTGGCAGACCAATTGTTTGACAAACATGATGAAAATCATCCACTAGGTTTTCATATTTACCAACGAAATCCACTAAAATTTTCCCTGGACCATCTGTTCCTTTCCAACTTTCGGTTAAATAACTGGTTTGTAAATTCTCTAAATCAGTCCACACATCCATTTGAGTTTCTACCTCAAATCTTTTTAAGATTTTACGCCATTTTTTATCAGGTTCATGGCTATGTTCATCCATACTGATAACGAAGTCTTCAAAGCTCTTATACTGATTCCAAGGATGATAGAATTCGGGTTGAGCAGGATTAGTATACTGAGGATATTGAGTATACATTGAGTATAAAGAGAGAATCATATCGTAGGGATTGCGAACGAAGGCAAAGGTGAAGTAATCATCCCAAATTTTTTCACCCACTCGTTCTCTCATATCTTTAGCCCAGATATGTTTCCAGTTGTTCCCCTCAGAATCATTTTTCGTTTCTTCAAAGTCAATATTCAGATGTTGACACAGAACTTTTTCAATACTTGTGCCTCCAGTTTTACCGATATGGATAAAAATGAATTTATGAGAGTGGGAAATTAGCATTTTTGTGCTTTCTTGATGTGATTACCGACAAAAAATTAGGTGAAAACTTGAGCAAGATATTTAGTTCGTAAATCTGGGTAATTTTGGTCTACGAAAACATCAAGGGCATCTAGAACTGCTGAATCTACACTGTTTTGATGGTAACTAAAATCCATGACACTTTTTTTAGTGTAAGATTTATGCTGTGTATCATAAATTTGAATAGATTTTTGACGATGATATTCCAAGTCAAAACCTTCAAGGTCATAATTGAGATTGAAGAAATCCAAAATTTTAATCACTTGAGAAAAATCTTGAACTAAATCGTGGTAGTGAATTAATAATTTTTCCCCATTAAATTGGTCATAGGCTCGCAAATTATCAAAATAGTTTCTGAAATTAAACATTTCTCCCTGCTTAATATCTTCTACTGTGGGCATTCCTTCTTTCCGTCCTCTCCCTACTCGGATAAAAGATTCACGATAATCCCTCAGTAGCAAAACTACTTTACTATGTAAGGGATTTCCTGCTTTATCATAGAAAGAACAAGCACAAGTGTCATGACCTTTTCGTTTATTTATATTGTGGGTTCTGTAAACTGCAATTTTCCCACCTTCAATTAATTTAGTTCTTCCAGGAGTGCGCAGTCCGGTGAAATGTTCAATACAATAACGCACCCAATTTAAACCACTTCTTTGGTAAGAAATAATAATGCCTTTATTGGGGTCAATTTTATCTATCATTTTCATGCTAAAATCTGATGCTCCTCAAATAATTTTGTCAGTTCATTTTTATCAAAAATAACTAAGCTAGTATGGGTATCTCCCTCTCCATAAAATGCGTATAATCCATCTTCTCGGTTAATCAAAGAAGTAGTGTAATGAACACCAGAATGTCTCCCTTGTTCTGTTCCACCCATAACCAGAGGCTCTGGAATGACACTTGTAGGTAATAAAGTTTTTCTACTAATTAAAGCAGCATATTGCATATAAGCCCTATTTCTAGGTTCATGTAATGGTTCGAGATAATCATGAATGAAGAGAATATAATGATCCTCATCCCAAACCACTGGATTAGTACTGCTAGCAATGAATTGATTCGGCTTATCATGCCAAGGACAATTAAGGTTACTTTCTACCACAAGAAATTTTTCTGTAGTTCCTTGATCAAGATTAATTTTGAGGATGATATATGGTTGAAAAGAATAGATACAGAGTAAATGATCTTGATGAACAAATACTACCCAGTTTTTTTCTTCTGGGGATGGATTAAAAGGTGGTTCGAGAAGACAGCGTAATGTTATTTCCTTTGCTTCTAAGTTAATTTCAGAGATACCAGGAAAACATTTCAATCTACCATGATTTTCCAAATATACACTATGATTGGCATAAATCTTGCCTTGATATTCAAATAATCGCCAATCTTCTGGTCTGTAATGTTCCGGTAGATTTTTATAGGTTAAATTGAAGTGATTTTTAACTTTTAAATTTTCATCTAAGGTACACCAAATAGGAGTAGCTTGACTGGATAAAATATCACCAACCCAAGTATTACCATTTTCTTCCCCTCGGCAAAGAAGTTTTAGTTCTTGATTTATAGATAAAACACCTGGATTAAAAATGCCGTCTTGGCTATGATCATTTAACTCTCCTGCTTCAATAATACGTTTTCGTTCTCGCACTAATTGATTAGATTGAGTTTCTAGTGTCAGAGATTTCATTTTGTCGTACAGCACATAGTACTGTTCAACATCGAAGAATATCTCCTCTTTTGCTTCCTGGTACTTAAATCTTAAACTCATAATTAAGTATTTTTTTGCACTGGTGCAAGATTGTGAGTATGATTTGAATTCAGATCGCGAACTTTTGGAAGCTTCGATACTATCACAGCGATCTGACTTTAGATGTAAATCAATGTTTTTTTTAGATTTGTGGAGATATTTTGAGCTAATAGCTAGATACTTAAGGATTTTGTTGTTGTAGAAATTTCAGCATTTTAGTATATTTTTGGACTAAGATGCTTCATGAATATCAAGTACGATAAGCTAAAGCTAAGTTGTTATAGCTCTATATTTCTACTCTTTTTAGTTTTAGTTATTTATAAAATCCACTCTACAAGCAAACCAAGTAAACAAGTTTGACCAATCACAATGTAGGGAACAAAAGCAAAGTTTTCATTGTGTTCGCCTTCATTAAGCGGGAAGATAAGGACTGTATCCGATGGTTGAGTGAAAAGCTGAGGAAGAATTATTTCCAGAAGAGAGTTTATATTTTCATTTCGCTGTTTCAAACAAGCTTCTGTTTCTGGTGTTGATATGTACTCCTCTTGATCTTCTTCCTCTTCCTCATCCTCCCCATACTCATAATCTTCGTAGTAGATACCGTAATATTCTTCATCTAAAAACTTTCCCTTGAACCACTCAGTAAATTCAGATTGAGTTAGGTCTTTCATATCGCTAAAAATAACTTCTAGCTTCTCTTGATATTCGTCGTATGGTATATCCATTTCATTATTGAGATATTGCTCCCTCAAATCGTAGAAGGATAGAACAACTTCTCGGTCAATATCTGTTGATTTTGGAGTAAAGTTTGCAGGTTTGGCAAATAGTTCAACCTTAATCATAAAAGGGGGACCATATGCTTCTCTACCAAACCTTTCTTCTAGCTCTAAAATTGTGGCGATATTCTCAAAAATGGATTCGGGGAAACCAAATTTTGGTAGTAAACAAATTTCGTTATTCAGTATAAAAGCTTGGTCAAGATAGCTTTGAGCTTCTGAACCATGTTGGGTTAGGCAAATGTTTTGGTTATTCATTGTAAATTTAACCCTGAATTTTGATTAAAGTTGGTTTGGTAGCACTGTTATCTAACTGCAATGCTATAAGTTGGATTTCATTAATTCAACCCAACCTACCAGCTTTAGGATTATATATCCGCAATCTCTTCAGTGGCGTGGCTTTTCCCGATTAAGATTCTAGGTTCTCAGCGTTGTGTCAAATTCTTGCAGCCCTTGGAAACTTCCTCGTTTTTTATGTCAAGGATTTTGTGACAAAACTATTCGTCTCACAAATTTGACTTCAACCTAATATTTCGTCTAAAATTTAATCTGTCAACGAAAAATTTAGTTTTTTGCCAAAATAGGGAAAATGGTATTTACATCTGAACCACAAAATGAAACAAGCTGGGTTGTTCACTCCAATACCAGCAATATGAATATTGATACAATATGCAAATACATTGATATGGGAGATAAAGAAGAAGGAGGTATACGTCTCAAACCTTTCTATCAGAGAGATTACAAATTTACACGTAAAGATGAGAGTCTTTTAATAGAATCATTGCTGATTGGAATTCCAATACCTACCATTTACCTTGCATCTGATACCAGTAAAGTTCCACATATTAGTAATGTGATTGATGGTCACCATAGATTAAGGGCAATACACCGTTTTATCAAGAATGAATTTGCATTAACTGGTCTAAACAGGCTAGACAATCTAAATGGCAAGTACTTTAAAAACTTTGAGCAAGAAATAGCTAATAAACTGTTATATCAGGTGAGTTTAAACTTGCAATTTATACACGTACAAAATAATCCAGATTTAGAGGTTGAGATTTTCACGCGCTATAACAAAGGAACTAACCCACTAACAAGTCAAGAAATTCGACATGTTATATACAACTCTCCATTTAAAGACTGGGTACTTGAATTAGTCGACAAGTTGCAAAAAGACGATAAGTTCAAAACCGTATATAACATAACAGATAAGAGATATTCGGATAAAAATATCCATGAAAATTTATTTGTTTTGTTTTCAATTTTTAATGACGATTTAGACGAAAGGTGTACGACTTCTACGAAATATACAGAGAAAATAATGAAGATGGCTTACGAAATGCCTCCTAGTGAAATGACTAATTTGATCAACAAGTGCGATTACCTTATAAATTCACTTAACTTATTTTTGGATAAAGCATACATAGATGATGGATTAGAAAACCCCTTTTCTAAATCTGTATATGGGGTAAAAGGGCATCACAAATTTCAAGTAAGTATTATGATGTGCATGGTTTCATGTATAAAATATTTAATAGAGAGTAAAAAAGTAAAACTTGATTTTAATGATGATGTTTTAATGGAAAAAATTAAAAAATCTATCAAAGATGGCTTTATTAATAGTGGATTTCACAAAGTTACTAGTTCTACAACAAAACCTAGTTTATTGATAGACACTTCGAGTGAAATCAAAAAGGTGATTGATAAAGAACTCAATAACTACTTATAAAAAGAAATAAAAGTAGGTTGGGTTGCGCCGAGACTCCGCGTCGCCAAAAGGCGCAAGGAAATGCTCGGTAAGACAGCGACAGCGTAACCCAACAGCAAGATTATAAGTTGGGTTTCATTAATTCAACCCAACCTACAAAAATCAAAATCTAAGCACTAAAATACTTAGCCACTGGATGATAAGTAATAATCGCCGTGGTGGATTGTTCTGGATAAATTTGCTCACTTTCATCCATATACAAACCAATCCTGTCTGTACCTAATAAATCTAACTGTATATATTGGTCTGCGATATTAGGACAAGCAGGATAGCCGAAACTATAACGAGAACCTTGGTAACGCTGGGCTAACATATCTCGAATATTATCGGGTTCTTTGTCGCCAAAGCCTAATTCATGGCGAATTCTGGCGTGTGTCCATTCTGCTAAGGCTTCTGCCATTTGTACTGCCATGCCGTGATAATAGAGGTAGTCGGTGTATTCGTCTCCTTCAAAGAGTTTTTTGGCAACTTCTGTGGCAATATTACCCATGGTTACTGCTTGCATGGGAAAGACGTCGATTTTTCCTGTCTCTTTTGGTGCAAAGAAGTCAGCGATGCACAAGCGACGCATTGATTTTTGACGTGGGAAGGTAAATGTCGCAATTGGTTCCCCAATTTCCCCACCATTATTCATTGCTTCGGGATTATATAGATGCAAAGAGTTTCCTTCTGCTTGACAGGGGAAGTAACCGTAAATTAGTTGGGGATGGAGGAGGTTTTCGTTGACAACTTTTTGTTTCCATTTATCTAGGATAGGATGCACTTTTTCAGCTAAAAACTGGTCATATTCTTCCCGTGGTTGTCCCTTGGGTTTGCGGAATTGCCATTGTCCTGCAATTAGCGCTTGTAAGTCCATGTACCAGAATAGGTCTTCGAGGGAAATATCTTCTGGTGTTAAGAGTTTAGTTCCCCAGAAAGGAGGTGTGGGACGTTCTAGATCTATATCTACTGCTTCGGAGCGTCTGGTGTCTATAACTTTTGGTGCTGCTGGTTTTGTTTTTTCTGCTTTCGGGGATGGGGAATTTTGCGCCTCTACACCGTTACCAGAATCTACCTCGTCCAAAAATCCCTTGATATCATCCCAATTATCTGCATCCTTAGCTGGCATTAATTTATCCATAAAATGCAAGTCAGAGAAAGCATCTTTTCCGTAGATAACTTGTCCTTGGTAGGTTTGTTGACAATCCTGGTTCACAAATTTAGGTGTTAACGCTGCGCCACCGAGAATGACGGGAACTGTAATTCCTTTTTCGTTAAATACCTGCAAATTTTCCTTCATAAACGCAGTGGATTTCACCAGTAAACCACTCATGGCGATACAATCGGCATTGTGTTCCTCGTAAGCAGCGATAATATTGTCTACTGGTTGCTTAATTCCCAGATTCACTACTTTGTAACCGTTGTTGGAGAGGATAATATCCACTAGATTTTTACCAATGTCGTGAACATCTCCCTTCACTGTGGCGATGACAAAGGTACCTTTCCCGCTACTATCGCTTTCGTCTTTATCCATAAACGGTTCTAGATAAGCTACTGCAGCCTTCATTGTTTGCGCGGATTGCAAGACGAAGGGAAGTTGCATTTGTCCAGAACCAAATAATTCCCCTACTACTTTCATGCCATCGAGGAGGAAGGTATTAATAATATCCAGAGGAGGATGTTTTTCTAAGGCTTTTGCTAACTGTTCCTCTAAACCAATTCTTTCCCCATCAATAATATGGCGTTTGAGACGCTCTTCCACTGGGAGATTTTCATCGAGACTACGGTCGCGTTTGGTGGTTTTGCCTTCAAAGAGAGTGGTAAGCTTGCCTAGAGGGTCATAGGTGCAAGCTTCTCCTTCAAACTCCCTTCTGTCGTAGATTAAGTCCTGACATACTTGCTGATGTTCCTCTTCAATTTTGGCTAGGGGTAGGATTTTGCTGGCGCTAACAATCGCAGAATCCAAACCCACCTGCATACACTCGTGCAAGAATACCGAGTTGAGTACCTGACGCGCAGCAGGATTTAAACCAAAGGAAACATTAGACACACCCAACAGGATATGACAACCTGGTAATTCGTCTCGAATCTGCTTAATCGCTTCCACCGTCGCCTTACCATTTTCCCTATCTTCTTCAATTCCCGTAGAAACAGGTAGGGCTAAAGGGTCAAAAAATATTTCGTGGGCGGGAATACCATAATTTACAGCATCATTGTAAGCACGTTTAGCAATTTCAAACTTCTTCGCAGCAGTGCGTCCCATCCCATCTTCGTCAATCGTACCAACTACCACAGCTGCGCCATACTTTTTCGCTAGTTCTAGTACTTGGACAAATCTTTCTTCCCCATCTTCGTAGTTAGTAGAGTTAAGGATACATTTACCCCCTGCTACCTTTAACCCCGCTTCCATCTTCGTCCATTCCGTCGAATCGAGCATCAGGGGTAGGGTAACGTTATTCACTAACCGGGATGCCAACTCGTGCATATCCTTTTCCCCATCCCTGCCTACGTAGTCTACGTTGACATCGAGGATGTGTGCACCTTCTTTCACTTGGGATTTTGCCAGGGAAACTAAACTATCCCAATCTTCCTTATTCAGCAAGGTGCGACACTTCTTCGAACCACTAGCATTTAACCTTTCACCCACAATCAGGAACGAATTATCTTGAATGTAGGGTTGAGTGCTGTAAATGGAAGCTGCGGAAGGCTCATAACTATGTTGACGAACTTTTGGTGTCATTCCCTGACTCATTTCCGCCAATTGTTCAATATGGTCAGGACGAGTACCACAACACCCCCCAATAATTTGCACCCCCAAATCTTCAATGAAGTGCAGCAACTGCATCCGCAACTCCATCGGTGTCAGGCGATAGTGAGCCACACCACCCACGTTTTCCGGTAAGCCAGCATTGGGAATACACGAAACAATAAACGGGGAATTCTCCGACAGATACTTGATGTATTCCTTCATCTGTTCGGGTCCCGTGGCACAATTTAAACCCAGGATATCAATATTATAGGGCTCTAAGATCGCTACTGCTGCACTAATTTCCGTACCAACTAACATTGTCCCCATGGTTTCCATCGTGATTGAGACCATTAGAGGTAAACGTTCTCCCTTCTTGGCAAATACCTCTTCTATGGCATTCAACGCCGCCTTAATTTGCAGCACATCCTGACAGGTTTCCACAATCAGCAAGTCTGCGCCACCATCATATAGACCTTCTACCTGTTCCACATAGGAATTTTTTAAAGTATCAAAATCTATATGTCCTAAAGTCGGCAATTTTGTACCAGGACCCATGGAACCAGCGACAAAGCGGGGTTTTTCTGGCGTAGAGTACTCCGCAGCTACTTGTTTGGCAATTTCCACCGCCTTCTTGTTGAGATAGTAAGCTTGGTCTGCCAAGTCATACTCTGCCAAAACTATCGAAGTACCACCAAAGGTATCACTTTCAATTACATCTGCACCCACTTCCAAAAAGCCGCGATGCACTTTAGCCACCGCTTCAGGTTTAGTATGTACCAAATATTCATTGCAACCTTCATATTCCGCACCGCCAAAATCTGCTGCGGTTAAATTCTGCGTTTGCAATGAGGTTCCCATGGCGCCATCGAAGACTAGCACAGGACGTTCAGGGCTTTGTAGGCGGTTGAGGAAAGAACTATTCATGGATAGGGATTATCTTATCTATTTACTAGGTTGTTAAGGTAGTGCAACTTTTTATACATTATGACTTGAGTTCAAGATCTGGTGCTCGTTTGCTCCCAGTATGATTTTAAAGAGATAGGGAAAAAGCCAGAAACAAATTAGGTAGAGTGTATCTCAAGGTTTCACGCAGACGTAA
>CAZWGS010000072.1:0-25995 GCA_964633315.1 uncultured bacterium
AACAACAAACAACACGAAATCCCTCGTGCTTTAGCCGGGGGATGAGTTAAAATTCCGCACAGTGACAAAAGAGGGATAATACTAAATCCAGTTTAATTAGACTACTATCAAAAAAAGCAGGGAGACGAGCGACCACGCGTCGAGTGTAATAGGTCAGAACCTGATTTGCCGTAAAGCTTAGCAAGGGAATGCGCGAGGAGAGACTTATTGATAAGTAGCCTTTGAAAAACAAATTTAGGATAATTACTTATTACTTGACTTGGAGCAAGAAGTCTAATTACGCTCACCTATATACTGGCAAAAAAGGTGATAGCGATCAAGTATAGATGCTGTGGGATTTTGCTCCACATTTACCTGTAGTAAATGATATCGAACGTCTTGATCAGCATAGATTGCCAAGCTTAGATTGAGTAAATCAATAAACTGTGATAACCATTGACATTTTTCCTGTGTTTCATCATGATAAAATTTGATTAATTCAGCAATGCGTTTTTCGAGGTGAATGCGAGCATTAGGGCAAACTAAAATTAGTTTGAGTAAAGTTATAACTAATAATAAAGGACTATTTTGTGCCGCAAACAAAACAAATAATTCACTGGGGTTATAACTATCGTCTACAGTTAAGTTGTCAATAACTCTTTTGCTAGTACGCAGTAGCAGAGGGCGATTCCATACTTGAGCATTATTTTGTGGATAGAGTGAAGTTATATTGGTGTTGATTTTATTCAGTAAATAACCATTATAGTTGGCAAACTGTAAATACTTAACCAAAGCAAGTTTGAAACGTTGATAACTAATTCCTTCTGTTTGCCTCAAGAAAATATTAGCGATATTTTCATAGTTAAACTGACCTCTCCTTGCCACAATTAACTTCATTAAGCGTAAGACTTCATCTCCTAGACTAGTAGGATTAAGATAGCGCGGATTCCGATGACTGATGAATTGGGAATGCGCTGTATACATAGCCAAATCGAATTTAAATTTTTGCTGGAGTTTATCTGCTAACAATCTGGCGGCTTCCCTTTGTTCTTGAGGATTTCTTGCGTTAACAGATTGAGCAACTAAAAGGTAAGAGATATAACGTTCGCTCCAATGTTTTTGTGCGCTGGCTTCGTGTCGATTCGCAAAGAGCAGTAAATCTTGATAATCTTGACTAGAAATAAATTTTTTCAGCCACGATTGCAAACGGTTTCGAGATAGATTTCGGGAAGTGCAATCTAACTTTAACTCTTGAAAAGATGTAATCAATTGCAAAATGTAGCTGTCATACCTCTTGGTACTCCAGTTATTAACTAAAATGTAGCAACTACGCTTGAGTAAGTACAAAAAAACTTGCTCATTATTGCCCAATAACAATTTTAATAGGGCTTCTCTGGCAACTCGATTATATGGTGTGGTGTGGAAGAGGAGAAATAAGCTGCTAAATTCCCGCAAAACTCCTTCCGGATTATCCTGCTCTATTAAGGAAAGGATAAAATGATACACTAGCTCCTGGTTTTGCTCCAGATTTGGGGATGGACACAAAAAGTTCACAGTATTGCTTGTAGATTGACACCCTGATTAGAAATTACCACTCATGTGCCTCTTGACTGTCTAGTCAACACGATTTTGAATAGTCGTGATGTCATTTCTAAATAATTGTTTGAGACAAGCTGCTGGAAATTAAAAATCAGAGATTTTTACCCAGTGTAGGGAAGTGAAATTTTACCTCCCTAAGTTCTTTGTGGCAGAGGTTTTATCCTAAAGTTGACCTATATACCTATCTGATTATGCAGATTTCTCTACTGTCTTGAGCTCAATTCTCTGTGTTGAGGCAAAAAAGGACTGTGTATACTAATACATCGTAGAGAAAAATCTTCTTCTCACAGACTATCGCCAAACTGGTAGTTAGCATCGCCAAAATTATAACGGCTGCGTTCAAACTAAAGTTGGACAGTCGAAATAAATACAATGTTACTCAGCGCGATTGCAAGTCTACTAGAGTGGAAATATGCATCTACCACATGGCAATTTCTACCCCAATTCCTCATCATTCTCCGTTTTCTCCTCACCCCACTACTAATAAGAGATGCTTGGGATGGTAAAACTAGCTTCTTCTTCCTACTAGCTTATCTAACAGCCTTTTTTTCAGATATATTCGATGGTATTATCGCCCGTCGCCTTGGTATTAGCACAGCAAAGTTACGTCAAGCCGACAGTTGGGCAGATGTATGCTTATATCTAGGTGTTACTGTCTGTGTTTGGCGAGTGCAACCTCAAGTATTTACTCAATTCCAAACACCTTTACTTGTGTTATTAATGGTGCAGTTAATCTGGTGGTTTGTGAATCTACTCAAGTATGGACAACCTGCCAGCTATCATACCTATTCAGCTAAAATTTGGGGTATCACTCTCTTTCTTGCAACCATTGCCCTTTTTGGCTTTCACTATACAGGTATATTTCTGTGGTTAGCGATTCTAGTTGGTATTGTCCACACCATAGAAGAAATCGCTATGACGCTCATTTTACCGCACTGGACTCATGACATTTTGAGTTTAGCCCATGCTTGGCAATTAAGAGTCTAGAAAAAGCTATATCTATCTATTTGCAACCACATAGCAAACCAAAGCGAATCAAACCACGCTGATAACCACGCCTCATTAAACCCAAAGATAATGCTGCTTGAATAGTGCGACTACCGCTACGCAATAAACCCACAATTGCTTCCCACTCCCAAGCAGAATCAATTACAATATCCCAGAAAGGTGCAACGGCAGTTGACCAATCATCACTACGCAAATCCTTAAAACCGCATTTGAGTGCAAGGGCTTCGTATTCTGGTAAAGAAATAACATAGGGTAAGCAATAAACCTGATAAATTTGCGCTAGATGAGATTTCTCATCTTCGGTTAAATCGCCAGCGACGGAGTTGGTGGGACGATGACACCAAGTTGCTAAGATTAAAGTGCCTCCTGGTTTGAGTACCCGATAACACTCCTGAAGAAATTTTTCCTTATGGGGCATATGTTCGCCACTTTCGAGAGACCAAACCAGGTCAAAAGAATTGTCTGCAAAGGGCATTTCTAGGGCATCAGCCACGAGGAATTGTGCCTTTGCTGCTAAATTTGCCTCCACTGCTCTTTCTTGCGCTCTAGAGGCTTGTACGGGAGAGAGGGTAATTCCTGTTGCTGTGGCTTCAAATTTATTGGCTAAATAAAGAGTACTACCACCGATACCGCAACCCACATCTAAAATATTCTCAGGGGATGGATTTGGTATTTTACTGTAGCCCCAAGATAGCAATTCTTCAATCAGTTCAATTTGCGCTTGGCGACGCTCAATTTTATAGTTACCATTCCTGCCATAATAACCATGATGCATATGTTCTCCCCACACCAGTTCCCATAGTTGGCTGGAGGAATCATAAAATTGCTTAATCTCTTCGTTGAGCATCGCTGGTAATTTGGGTTAGTGCGTCACTAAAATACCATTTCTTTTGGTTGTTTGTTGTTTGTTGTTTGTTGTTTGTTGTTTGTGAATTGTTACCCTAGAAGAAATTCAGCAATAGCGCTTCAATTACATGAATTATCCTCAAAAGCCCAAAAGTTTTCAGGATATTCTCAACCGTCGCCGTCAGTCGGTATTCGTTGGTAGAGAAGAACAAATTGATATTTTTCGCCACAATATAAATTTACCCATGAACTACCCTAAGCGTCGCTACGCTCAGCATAGGGTTTCAGACACTTCATCTGGGCTACTTTTTTAAAGCTTCCGCAATAAACAGAGGTAAACCCATCTGTACGGGGCTTACAAGCTGGCGACGCAGGTTCGCCAGACAGCCCCTTGCCTAAAGAGGCAAGTTCCTTACCCCTTGCATAATTTAGCATTACTTGAGCTGCTGCTACGTCTCGGTCACAGGTGTAACCGCATTTTTCGCAGTGGTGTATTCTTTGTGCTAATGTTTTCTTTTTCTGATGACCACAATTAGGACAGGTTTGAGATGGTTTTACTTTTCTGGTTGGAACCTCAATGTAAAAACCGTCAGCCTCAGTGACTTTGTACTTAATTAGACTTTTAAGGTTGCTAATTCCTACATCCAGCAAAGAACGGTTGAGTCCTGATTTTTGGCGTTTCCTCTTGCCTTTTTTAGCCTTCTTGGTCATGCCCTTAAGATTGAGCTTTTCTGTAGCAATTAGGCTATTACCGCTAACTATATTGCTACTTACTTTGTGTTGCCAATCTTGCCTTTGTCTGCCAACTTTAGATTGTATTTTTGCTACAGCTTTGTTAGCTTTCTTCCATCTTCTAGATGCTTTTTGACTTCTTTTCGGTGGTCGCTTTCGTCTACTGGTTTTAGCTATCTGGTTAATCTTTGCTTGAGCTTTTCTAACAAACCTAGGATTTTCTACTGTATTCCCATTGGAATCAGCAATAGCATGATGAGTACCGAAGTCTAAGCCAATTGCACCTTTGTCTGTTTGATACCTGGTGGGTACACAATCGATTGTTATTGATGCATACCATTTGCCTTGCTTAAACATAATGGTGCAAGTCTTTGGTTTCCCCCAATCTCTAGCTTGACCACGCATCTTAATCATTCCCAAATTAGAGATTTTAAGATGTCCGTTCTTCCCATTACTTAAAGCTTTCCATCCAGATTTGCAAGGATAAGTCCAGCCTTTATAACGTCTAGAAGCTTTAAATCTTGGGTAACCAGATTTTAGCTTGAAAAACCTATTGAAAGCAAAGTCAACGCGCTTGATTGTATTTTGCAAAGCATGGCTACCAAGCTCTTTAAATTCAGGGAAACATTCCTTGAAACCTGGTAAAGTTTTCTGTTGGTCAAAATAGTTAACTGACTTACCAAATCTCTTGAAGGAAGTACTGCGATGCTCAACACAAGCATTGTAAAGACTGCAATGCAGTTTGCGCCAATAATGCATTTTTTGATTTTGAGCTTTGCTTGGGTAGAGCCTGAAAGTAATTCTTTTGATAGCCATGTTAATTCTTTGTTTTCGACCTATTAACAGTATACTTTATACATGGATAATTGTCAGGGCAAAATGAAGACTAAAAAAATAGAAATTAGAATGACTGAATATGAGCTGAAACAACTAGAGCAAGAAGCAAAACGCAGAGGTATGAATAGATCGGAATTGATACGCAGTTTAATAGCTAAATTCCCTGATCCAAGCTATTGAACTAGATCCTAAATTTTATTTGGTACTCGAACAGCGAGGAGAAACTTATCGCTTAATGGAGCGCTACGAGCAAGCAATACAAGATTTAAACTGTGCTATTGAACTAGATCCTACCTATGAATGGGTATTAGTAGAAAGAGCCGAAATATACTTCTGGAAAGAATGCTACCAAGAAGCGCTAGCAGATTTAGAAAAAGCTGTTGAATTAGACCCTGAAGATTCTTGGACTTGGTACAATATTGCCCTAGCAATGGTTCTCTGGAAAGGTATTTCTGAGGCTCAAGTTCAACTCGATACTGCTCATAAAGCTATACAATCTAAACTAGACACAAAAAATCGCGGAGAAGCACTTTACTTAATAGGTGGTTTAGCTGCAGTCACAGGACACCATGAAGAAGCCCTAAACTACCTTCAGCAAGCTATTCCACTTGAACAACAAGCCGTTATCTGGGCGCGTCATGATATCGCTTGGAAAGACTTACATTCCGACTCACGTTTCCAATCTTTAGTTAATCAATAATACTGAATCCAGTTATAAAAATAGCTTTTTTTCTAGTGGGTAATTAGGTAATTAGAGAAAAAGTTCTAGTTTTTGCCAATAAAGTTACTCTAAGAAGCGGATTTATACAACTTATTGAACAACCTAGCGATTGACTCGATGCGATTCTCACACTAATAATATATAGTTCAGTAAAGATTTTTATACACCAAAGTAATCACCTGTTTCCAGCAAAATCTAAGATACATCTGCATCGAGATAGTAAGAACCATCCCTGAATAATTTACGCCGAGGAATCCTCAAGAATTCTCGCACCTCTTTAAGGGTATTACCCAAATAGCGATCCCATTGGAAACCTACTAATTGATAACTTCGTAGTCCTCTCTCAAAACTTTCTAATACCATCTCTCTAAATTCTTGCTCTTCTGGAGTTGCGTTACTAGGTAAAGGTTCTAAAATTTCATGAAGTTCCTCTAAATAATCATCCACACAAATTTCAGACTCAAGACAGCCTAATTTGAATGAAGCATACATCCATTTTTCACACTCGGAAAGAAAGTTAATAAAGTCAAATTGCTTTATCGCCTCATAATCTTGAGTCTCAAGCCATAATTGGTAAGCATCTTTAAGCCACTTAGAACTATATAAAACACAGTTATTAGCCCACTGAGCAACAATGGGCATAACTCCTTTAAGACGAACCTGACCCATAATAAAGGCATAGATACACATTTCTTCAGAGAGAACAAGTAGATTTCTCTCATAACATTCGGGGTTGTTATAAACGATAAAGCCTCCATCCCAGCTATAGTGATAAATTTCTGTTATAAGGTGATAGAAATCATGAGTTTGACGTAGTAAACGTAGGAACCACTTAAGCTCTGAATCTGGGGTCATTGGATTTTTATCGAATTCATAAAATCCCCCATGACACATATATTGTAAATAAGCACCTCCTAAAGTTTCCAGGGGAAAAGATTCTAAATCTCCAGGGGATAAATCTGCTACAAGATAGCGATTATGACAAAGAGTATCGATATTTGTGAGGGAAAGAGGCTGGTGTATAGGAGTGTTTTTCTGGTCTCCATTTGGCATCTCAGTAATTATGTTTGACCAGTTTTTCGCTATTCGATAAACCTTATTTTGGATATTTTTATTCTCTAAATTTTGACGTAGTTGTTCATACTTCAGTGTCAATTCTGAGGGTGGTGTCATGACAAAAGCAGAACCATCTGGCTGCAAGAAATTTTTTCCTGCATAACTTTCAGCTTCTTTTAAATAAAACTGAATTTCTTTTATATTCATTTCTTATTGATTTTATCTTATAAATCTATATTCAAGACATTTTTTAGGGGAGTCAATGTCTGTAAAATAAATCTTAATGCTGTTTGATAAGAAAAATCAGTAAATCTCAGTTAGTAAAAAATATATATATTGAAAATTTGGGAGCTAGAAATTTTCCTGGCTTACACTTTACTTTAATTTCGAGTAATAGTAACTCTGCTTTTCGAAAGCTACTTAGTATAGCGCTACGCATATAAGTTAGGACAGAATAGATCTGTTAAAAGTGAACAATAACAAGGAAATAGGGAACAGATAAATCTCTTAATGTTGTTCCATAGCGCTATAAAAGTTTCTCCCCTCTCTCCACTCCCCGCTCCCTACTCCCCGCTCCCTGCTCCCTTGCTTCCTTTCCTACTGCGGTGTATAACCCAACTTTTCCGCTAAAGGTGCTACTGCTTGCTCTAATTTTTTAAGTTCTCCTGGAGGAATTGATTCCACCTTATTTTGAGAACCAATTCTTTTACCAATTACATTTTCATCTAATTCTAAGTTGAGATAATCAGCAAGGTTTTGTAGGGGAAAATCACCACTGCATAGGTCTTCGTATTTAATCAGGATACCATCAACTTTTTGGTAACCATCAAGATAACCTTCCATCATGTTTTTCCAATACCAACCAAACTGTTCTGGAGTATATACAGGTTCATCGGGAAAACGCAGATATAAATTGCGCCAGTTGCGACAGGAACGGTAAGCTTTGTAGGGATCGCGATAGAGAAAGATAAACTGAGATTTGGGAAATAGCCATTTGAGATAAATGGCATGATCAATACTTAAACGTACTTCTTTTATCCCCCAGCGATCATAACCCTGTTTATTAGCAGGAATACCGTACAAGGTACGCCAAAATTGACGGTGTGCTGCTACTAAATCGGTAATTTGCGAATAGAGATTGGCTGTCCAACGTTGGGATAAATGTGCTTGATTATCTTGGAAATGTGCGGAATCAAGAAAGCTAGATTCTGGTGGATATTGACCATTAAAAATCCTCAAAGATTCTGCTTGGGTTTGAATCAAATTGCTGTGAGCAAAAGGTTCACCCCACATTAAAACTTTTCCGCTTGAGTTAACTAATCTTTGGATTAAAGTAGAACCGGAACGCCAACCAGCAGCTAAGAGAAAAATGGGATTGTCGGTAACTTGTGTGGAGGAAATTTCCCAACGCTCTTCAATCGCTTCGATTGCTTCTTCTAGGGAATTGATTTTTTGTTTTTGCAATTCATACCATTGCTTTGCTGCACGACGTTGAAGATACTCCTGAGGTAGAATGCTTTTAATTGCACTTTTCAAGAACTGCGATTTTATCATTTTGTAGAATTACCTGAATACAAAGCTATACTGGAATTATTCCCAAGTTTGCGGTTAAAAATCGCAACCATTGTTACCAGTTGTTTAAGGAAAACAATAATTATATAGCGTTTCTCGGACTGATGAGGAAAAGTTAACACTTACCTCCTAAATTGAAACAAAAACTTTGTACCTCACTAGTATGAGAACTGCTATATTCTGTTTAATTAAGGCTTATTAGTTGTGGTTTCGTATAATTCAATCGTATTGAGTAGCCTTAATGCTGATTGGTAGGATTGATGAATCATTTCTTGCTCTTCGTCTGGATTATCAACCATTTGGTCATTTAATAAACTTAAAGAACCAATCATAGATGTGAGACTACTACGCACTTCATAGGAAAGACGATGTCTTAATTCGCGGGAAATAAAGAGCGAAGTTTTGAGTAAGGCAGGGTTATCTGGTAATGTTTGCTTAGGACTATCGTCAAACTGCAAACTGTACAAGCGAGAATAGTGACCATAGGTGTTACTCAGTAGTTCTTGGTGAGTACCTATTTCCACCACACGCCCCTTCTCCATGACCGCAATTTGATGAGCCTTTTGGATTGTGGAGAGACGGTGAGCAATGACAATAGTGGTGCGATCGCGGCATAATTCATCTAGTGCCTGTTGTACCAAACGCTCAGAAACTGTATCTAGGGCGCTAGTAGCTTCATCTAAAATCAGAATATCAGGATCGCGCAAGATAGCACGGGCGATGGCTAATCTTTGTCTTTGTCCTCCAGAAAGCATAACACCGCGATCGCCTATTTCTGTATCAAAGCCTTTAGCTAGTTTGGTGATAAATTCATAGGCGTTAGCACGTTTCGTTGCCTGAATAATTTGCTCTTCGGTAGCATTTGGTAGTCCATAGGCAATATTATGACGTACGGAGTTGTTAAACAAAAAGGTATCTTGACTAACAATTCCCATGTTGCGTCTGAGATCTTTAATGTCATACTCTTTTAAATCTTTGCCATCAATTTTAATTGCTCCTTGAACTGGGTCATAAAATCGGGGAAATAAGTCTGCTAGAGTTGATTTTCCTGCACCTGAAGAACCAACTAAAGCTAAAGTTGTGCCCTTGGGAATTGACAAGTTAACGCCGTTTAAAACAGAGTCTTGGTGACCAGGATAGGAGAAATGTAGGTTTTCAACAGTTATTTTCTCTTTGATTCTTTGGTATTTACTCTCACCATTTGTCATAAATGGTTTGTCATCTCTGCTTAAGAATTTAGTCACAATCTCTGCACTGGGAGAAACATTGGCAAACTGACTGCGTCTCCCGTTCAATTGACCAATAATTGGCAGCATTCGAGACAAGGCATAGAGGTAAATAAGGAGTAAAGTTGAGAGAGCCTTCTGTCTTTCTGGTTCTGAGGTAATAGTATCTTGAATTAAGTTATCTTGCAGTAAAGTTGCTCCCACAAAAACAATTGCAACAATTGCTAAAATTCCGGTTATTTCGTTGATTGGTGCGATAATCGCAAAGTTTGCCTGGGATTGATATTCTGCCTTTTCTCGCTCATCAATAAAGCGTTCAATTCTTTTATATTCGGCATCTTCATTACTCACTGTTTTTATTAATCTCATGCCAGTCATAATTTCTAGCAAGGTAGTGGAGTAACCTTTAGATTTCTCAGACAAAAGCTTTCCATAATCGCGAGCACGTCTGACAAATAGTTGGTTAGTAACAGCAACAATGAGCATTAGAACTGTAGAAACTATGGTTAGTTCCCAGGAAATAGAAATCAAAATACTGAGGAAAACAACAATTGTAATCGCAGTCGTAAAGAGACTAATAGCAATTTTTATCGCATTGGCTGTGCGGTTAATTTCTTGACTAATGCGATTCATAATATCTCCAATTTTAATTTTGGAGAAAAAGTCTAGGTCGACCTCTAGTAATAAATTAATTCCATCTTTACGGATGCTGTTAACCAATTTTTTCGAAAGAGCATTGGCTACCATTGTATTCAGATAGGCAGCAACATTTTTGAGGACAATTGCCATAAAAACTACAGCAACCATCAAAATTAAACCTTGATTACCTGGCGCATCACTAAAGAGGGAAAAGAATTTACGAATAATTGGTGGACCACCTTGCAAGTTCAAAACATCTTGACCGAGGAATCCTAATAGTAGAGGGACAATTAAAGTGGTGCCAATACCATTAAAAATAGCACCGGAAAAACCTAAGATAACTGTTGCTATAATTAACCAGGGATATCGCAGAGCAAACTTAATTAGTAACTGATTGGAGGACATTCCTTAGTTCCTACTCTGAAAAAAACAAAACTATCAATAATTTACTCAATTATTAAATATTGGCAAGTACTTGAGACAGGGTTTGTGCCATCGTGGCTACGCTATAGTTATTAACACATCTGGCTCTCGCTTGCTCGCCTCTCGAGTGTGCTAATTCCCAATTATTAAATATTTCTTCTATAGTTTGAGCTAGTTGCTGTGGATTATTTGGTTCCACAAGAAAGCCTGTCTCGCCTAAAATCTCTGGTATATCACCGACACGAGTTGATATGGTAGGTTTCGCCATTGCCATCCCATCAGTAAGCTTGAGGGGAAATTGAGCCATTGCTGTGAGGGTATCTCTTTGTGGTACAACTACCACATGAGCAGCAGCAATAATTTCTGGCATTTTTTCTACGGGACATCGAGGTAGTTGAATAATCCACTGACCCCATCTTTCCTGAAGTTGCTCATCATAGTCATCATAGGGGCTACCCCCCACAATCACCAATCTCAAGTCTGGTTGATTGAGCTGCTCCAATGCCATTAAAATATCTTCTACACCCTTGTGAGCCCTGGGAGCACCGGGAAACATCAGAATGCGGTATCCTTGGAGTTGATACTTTTCCCGACTTGCCTGAGCATCGTAGAGATGAGGATTGAATAAGTTGGTATCCTTACCATTAGGAAGATAAGTTCCACCAAAGCGCTGTTGCAAAAACTCGGTGTCAATGGTTACAGCATCAGCATAGCGCACTAATTTTTCTGTCCATTGCACATATAATGGGTGATCTGGTTCTCGCAAAGCACCGTTGGGTTTGAACAAATCCCGATAAAATTGTTTCAGTGATGGTGGTTGATAGCGCCACTCATCGCCTCCATACCAACTCAATTCCCAGTCATCCATATCTAAAATTACAGGACGACGCTTCATTAATTTCTGCAATAGGGAGACACCAAAACTAGTGGGTTTGGGTTTCACTGCATAGATAATATCTCCATCTATTTTGGCTAAAAGTTGTCGTGTAGATTGCCAAACTTGAGGATAAATATCACCTGGGACGCTAAATATAGGTATGTTTTCGGGAGGATAAGCATACAATTGTTCACCAAATTGAAAACCAACTGTTTCTACTTCGTACTCCAGCTGTTTTAGTACTTGTCCCAATAAAAAAGCACGAATCGCACCGCCACTAGAAAAATCACTCACAACTAAGGATACTTTTGCCTTGGTAGGAGAGGAAGATTTATGTTTTTTCATATTATTTTTTTCCTGGCAAATAGTCCTGATTATTAACCAATAGTTGTCAGCGATTTCGGCAATTTAATTATTTGCTGCAACGCCCTAAATATTTTCTGGGAACGAGGTCCACGATATTTCTGATAGAGGAGGAAGTTAGGTAGTAAAAGCCTGAAATAATACAGAACTTGCAAAGTTAAGGGGCGATTTATTTTTAGCTTGCCATTAAAAACAGCCACCGGAAATTCAACTATTTTCAAAGTGCGATCAAAAATATTTTTGTCTTTAACTTCCAGAGATTTATCTAATAATAAATTAAGGCTGACTTCCGGTAAGCTAATTGCCTGACCATGTTTTTGTTTAGCGATTTCAAAGTAACCGATATAAGACTCTCGCATTAACAAGTCATTATCCGTCATATTAGTGGCGTGTTTGCGATAGAAAGCGCCAATTATAGGTGTGTGAATGAAAGGAACTCCTGACATCAGTAAGTCCAGAACAAACTCCCTATCCTCACAGGCTTTGAGAGTTGTATCAAACTCATTATTATCTAATAAAGTTTTGGAAAACAGCATCGCTTGCTGCAAGAGAGGGAAGGGTGAATCAGCTAGAAAATCAGGACAAATTAACAATCTTGCTACCAATTCATCCTTAGATAGTTGACCTAATTGGTTCGCTTGACGCTTAACTATCTTGTTATCTTTATCTACATAAACCCGCTCATAATCTGCATAAGCCACTACTGGTTGCGAGCCATACTTTTCCAGAGAATTTAACTGAGACGCAATTTTAGTTTCTGCGATCCAATCATCTGCATCTAAAAACTGAATCCACTCCCCATGGGCTTTAGTTACGCCAAAATTGCGAGCAGAAGAAACACCACCGTTTTCTTTAAGAAAGTATTTTATTTCTGGATGATTAGCTGTTATCTTAGCTGCGATTTCAGCCGTATTATCTGTGGAGCCATCATCAATAATAATACATTCAATATTAGAGTAGGTTTGAGCTAAAACACTTTGAACCGATTGCTCTAAATACTGAGCTTTATTGTAGGAAGTAATAACAATTGAGACTAGGGAATTCATGGAATCTAAACTTGTTTTCTCTTGTTTCTATTATTTTTTCCAATAAAAACTGCACTCTGACTTAATCTTTTAACCTTAAATCCCTATACAGTAATTACAGTTTATCCTTATATCGTTCCCGAAAATAGTATCTGAGTAACATAAAACAAAAAAAGAAGCATTCATTAACTTTACGTAGTTTTGAATGCTTCTAATGCGCAAGATATCATCCTCCTTAGAGCAAGAGGTAATAACTATTGAGTAACCGTTGCTTTTGCAGCAGCAGAAGATTGATTTTTGGCGTGTTCTCTCAAATCACTAATAATTTGCTCAAAATTATTTGGTACTCCAGCCTGGGGAAATACCCTTTCAATAACTATGTTTTCCAGAAACATACGTAGCCAACTTGGGCACCAGCGCTTTTGAGCAATTTGCAGGAATTTGTCCTCTTGACTACCAGGAGTAACTAAGTTTGCAACTGGTAATTGGCGATTTTCAATTACCCATCTCCAAATCGCCCAGAAAGAAGGATCCTTCTTATCTAACTTCCATTTCTTGACGCAACGTTTGAAGACCTTATTAACTTCACCTTCACTCCATTTAAAGCGGTAGAAAGGTATATCTTCAGGCGCAAAACAAGGAACTTGTCTGGGGTTGAGAAAAGTAACCATCGAAGCTGGTTCTAAGTATACTTCTCCTCCTGCAGCTTGGGTTTGAATGCACAAGTCAGTGTGACTTGCCAGGCTGTCAAAAACCTCATCCAATTCAATTTTATCGAATAGAGAACGGCGTAATAACAAACAGTGATATTCCACAGAATCAACTACAGAACGAGTTAAATTGTGCTGAACATCTTTGAGCTTGTCTGCGTAGTAAAGCTGCTTCTGCTCAAACCATTTCCTACCATTTTTACGAGTACGCCAGGTAGTTTTAATTGCCGCAACGTGAATTTCTTTATCTTGCTCTTGAGGATAACCTTGTAAGATTAAAGGACTAACAATCGCGGCGTTGGTTTCCTCAGCACAATCTACTAATAGTTTCAGCCAACCCGGTTCCACCATATCGTCATTGTCAAAAAGAGCAACATAATCTGCTTCTTTGACATAGGGTAAAGCCAAATTACGAGCCTCATTAGAACGGAGATAATGATCTCGATTAATCAAGGTCATAAACTCGTATTTATCAGCTTGCTCCTGTAGATATTGAGCAATGTGAGGTGGGCTATTCCCATTGACATAAATTAGTTCAAAGGGATAGGAATCATAGTCGGCGAGAATACTTTCTAGCGAGGGCTTAGTTAAGCTAAATCTTTCTCGCTGGGTAATAATCAATGTGACTTTTGGTAGAGACATAGGTTATTCCAACCTGCTATTAGTTATTTATATCTTGTTCGCTCTAGTTCAATTATATTTCTTGCTCCATTGGGGGTGATATTTACAAGAAGAAGATAATGTAAATTTAAGATGAGAAACCACTGAGTAAATACAATATCTTTTTCTCTATCTTTTTCTCTCGAGCCACTTCAAGTAACCCATAATTAGAAATTGAAGTGACTCTTTAATGTTAGCTATGGCGCTGTTGATGCCATTGCCAAGCATGGGCGATAATATTATCAATATCGGCGTATTCTGGTGACCAACCCAGCAATTTTCTGGCTTTTTCACCACTACCAACTAGCATAGGTGGATCTCCTGGGCGGCGATCGCACTCTATTGCTTTAATCTCTTGACCAGTGTTTTTTCTGGCAGCTTCAATTACCTCTTTAACAGAGAAACCATTGCCATTACCCAGATTAAAAATCTCACTATCACCACCTTTTAGCAAATACTCTAGTCCTAAAACATGAGCTTGGGCAAGGTCATTGACGTGGATATAATCGCGGATACAAGTTCCGTCTGGAGTAGGATAATCTGTGCCGAAAATAGAGATAGAATCTCTCTTACCAAGGGCAGCTTGCAGTATTAAAGGAATTAGGTGAGTTTCGGGGTTATGATCCTCTCCCAATCGCCCTTGAGGATCTGCTCCTGCAGCATTAAAATAGCGAAAGATTACGGATTTAAAATTATAAGCAACATCGAAATCCTTAAGAATTCTCTCCACCATTAATTTACTAGCACCGTAGGGATTAATGGGACTTTGGGGATGATTTTCAGGTATGGGTACTTCCTGGGGTACACCATAGGTAGCGCAGGTGGAGGAAAAGACAAACTTATTAATATTAGCAGCTTGCATTGCTTCTAATAAAGTTAATGTCCCCAATACATTATTACGATAATATTTAGCAGGATTAGTTACCGATTCACCCACATAAGCGTAAGCAGCAAAGTGCATTACTGCAGCAATATCATGGTTAGTAAAAATTTCCTCTAGTAATTTACCGTCGTTAGTATCGCCGATAATTAACTTAGTTTTTAATACTTGCTCGACTAAATCTTGATGTCCGTAAACCAGATTATCAAGAACAATAACCTCGTAGCCAGCATTTTGTAGGGATAAGACAGCATGGGAGCCAATATAACCTGCTCCTCCAGTGACTAAAATAGTTGTTGATGACACTAGCTATTCCTCACACAGTTTTGAGCTTAATTTTGGAGCCTTTGACTCTCTATCTAAATTCATCATAGACTTTTCTTACCTTTCCGGAGGCAATCTAGACTACAGCTTAACTCATTAAAATTGGTAGTTATAGCGCTTCAATTCATAGCGAAAGATATACTGCACAATCTGGCGTGACTTCTCAGTGTAATATTCCCTGTAATTAGCACTACGCTCTTCAGTTTTGTTAATTACGGGAATCGTCACCTTAAATGGTACTCCCGCTTTTGCCAAAACCTTATCAAAATCTGCTTGGAGAGTTTCAAAACGCATCACCACATCCATACCTGTGGTATAATCTCCATACATGGTGTAGGGTTTAGTTCGTAAACCTAGAGCTTTTTTAACTCGGTTTCCTCGCCCCTGAGTGCCATCAGCAAGGGTTTGTACGCTTCTTTGAAAACTATTGCTGTAAATCGCACCATAGTGCTTTTCAACCCAATCATCAAAGGAATGGGTTGTGCAAAAATGCATATCTTCCACATAACCAGGCAGACGATGCACCCAAGAGTTAGGATCTTCGATGTAGTGTTGGTATTTGGAAGCTCGCTTAACGTAGTCGGAAGCTAGGCTATCGAAAGGATTGCGAATACAACTAAACTTTAGCATTGAGGCGGCTTTTTCTGGAGCGATGAGTTTGTGCTTCAACATCGCTTGCAAAGAATGATGCCTTCTGTGGAGAATGAAGTTACCTTGGTCGTCTAAAATATCTTGTGGTGGAATCAGTTGACCACCAAGTTGCTTCTCTAGGGTGTCTTCTACCGCAGTGCAACCCGTCCGTGGTGCCATGAGGTAGAGTAAATTATATTCTGGGCAGAGCATTGCCATAGCAGACTCCTTTTACGGCTAAAATTTAGAGTGAAGATTAACACTTACTAGTTACATTTGGTGCCAAGACCATTGTCGCAACTAGCTTAACAAAGGGTAAAGAGGTGCTTACTCAGTGCATTTTCTGAAATTAAAGATTGAGTCCTCTATTAAATCAGTACAATTTGTCAGCTTACCATTCCGGTTTAGTAACTGCATCTGAGTTTTCACTTTACAGGAGAATATCCCTCTCCTGAGAAACTGAATTTCTAGAAGAGGGATAAATTAACATCATCGTTACGCAACTGACTCAAGGAAGCATCAATTTGTTTTCTAATTTGGGGGGTCAGTGGGGGAGGTGGTGAAGAAAACTTTGGTTATTTGTTCTTTGTTGTGTGACAAACAAGCAGCAACTAACAACAGAAAATCCCTCGCACTTTAGCCGGGGGATAAGTTAACTAATTTTTTATATTTTATTAGCTCATAATAGCCTCTTTTTCCTGATTCGATGGCAATGATGGCAATGTCATGATAGCCTCTTTTTCCTGATTCGATGGCAATGATGGTAGTGTCATGATAACCTGTACGCCTATACAGATAGCGCAAGAGAACATAAACGTTGCTAAAGATAACCACAAACAATGGTTACTATGCAGATAAAAAGTTGATAAACAAAGTGAACTTAATCCAATGGAACCACTGATTAAGTAAGTATTACGAATCGCAACCCCTTCTCCCAAACCAGCAAAATATCCATCTAGGGCGTAAGCAAATCCTGAACCCACAACAACGACTAGAATCCAAGGAATATAAATTCTAATTGAATCTATCAATTCAGAATGGTTTGTGAACAGACTAAAGATGGTATCAGGGAACAAGATAGTGGAGATTCCAATTATCGAACCAATCGCAACATTAGTTGCTAATGCTGTTTGCAAAAGTGGTATAAATTGATTGGTTGCTCCTTGTCCTTTGAAGTTACCTGCAAAACTTGTTGTCGCGTACTCTACTCCATTACACATATAGATACTGATGGAAACAATTTGCAGCAGCAAAGCGTTTTCTGCCAAAGTTTCAGTGCCTAAGGTTACACTACAAGCACTGAAAAAGACAAACACACAGACAATAACTAAAGAACGAGTAGATAGATTACGATTCAACCAAAAAATAGTTTTCAGTTTGGATAAATTGATAACTTTTCCTGCTACAGCACTGATTTCTGAAAAGGAAATTTGACGAGAAATTATTACCAGTCCTATCAATAAAACTATATATTGGCTAATTGCCTGTGCTAATCCTGCCCCCATACTTGCCCAATCCCAGACCATGATGAAGAGGTAATCGAGGATAATATTAGCAACATTGCCAATGATAGTTAGTCCAAGAACTTTACCACTTTGTTCTTGTCCTAGTAGCCATCCTACTAAAACTAGGTTGACTAAAGCCACTGGTGCTCCCCAAATTCGGGTATTAAAATAAGTAAGACCAGCTAGTTCTACTTCTGGAGTTCCATCTAAGAGGAAAAAACCTAACTTTCCCAGAGGATATTGCAGTAGCAGAAAAATTATTCCTAAGCCCAAGGCAATTAAGGCATTTTGTAATACGGCTAAGATAAGTGCTTCTCTATCGTTTCTTCCCACTGCTTGAGATGTCATTACAGTGGTTCCTGATTTAATAAAAAAGCAGCTTTCATAGAGAAAAGCAAACACCATAGTACCTAATGTCACACCTGCTAGATACTCAATGCTAGACAGATGTCCCAAGAAAGCGACACTAATGGCTCCGGATAAGGGAATTGTAATATTCGAGAGTACGTTGACAGAGGCGACTTTCAGAAAGCGGTTTGTGAAGTTGTGAAAGTTGTAGTAATTGTGCATTGACAAGTTTTTATAACCATTAAGTTGATCAAAATATTTGATTGTAAATTTGGACACATTGTCCAGATAGATACTTTTGAGAGGATGTTCCAGAAGTTACTTTTGATACTTTCTGGCAGCTCAAGCTTAGTGGATTGATATCACTTGTAGCTTGATAATTTAGGTGAAAAAGGCTATTTTTCAGTAGCGAAAACTACTGTTCAAACATCCCCTTAGCTATAAAAAATACCCAGGTAGAAATCAGTCTGCCAATGCGAGATAATTTATAATTAAGGTCGTATTTCAAGAAACAAATTTTAATATAACACAAGTATCATATATCTCTAAATCCGTTTTTTTAATATCAATTTTTGAATCAATTAATTTAGACTTATGCAATAGTTTAAGAGCAAGTTAATTGATAAATTAGATACAGAACAAAATAAAAAAAAGTTACACAATTGGAAGTAGAGCCCACGTATTTTAACTGTGGGTTACTTGAATAACTCTTACAAAAATCTTCCGAAAATTTGCAGGAAAAATAGTCGCCTGAGAAACAAATTTCTGGCTCACTTTTAGCACCAATACACCTCAGGAGTCGTTAAAGTAATTAATCAGAAAATTAAACTGACTAATAAGACAGCCTATGGCTTAATTAATTTTATTTTGTGGATAAATTGCGATTTTTTTCTACAAAAAAGAGTTGTTAATCAAAAAACATTTGATAAACAAACGATGTCTAACTCTTGTGTAATAAGGGTTAGAGAATAAAATTTGTGATATTAGATATCATGAGTTGGATTCTGAAAATATTTTTTTTAATAAATGTCTTAGAACTCCTTACTTTATCTTATAACTAAAATAATTAATTTTGAAGGTTTAAAAGCAATTGATTATCATTCTATCACTGAGAATGAATTCTTTATTGCATTAGCGAATAGGGAAATCCCACAGATTTGTCCGCCTTGTCATCCACAAACCAATAGAGTGCGTCAATCTCACCGTTATAGAGTTAGAAATATACCTCTAAAAATATGGCTAGGGGAGTTTCAGCATGTTTTGATACCTAACAACTCAATGAGCAGTAGAGGTAGTTAATCAAAACATTAAACTGATTCAGATAAGAGCTTATGGACTAGCTAATCTTGCAATTTTTAGAAGAAGATTTGTCTTCTATTAGTATTTTTGCTAGTAATTTATCATACTTACTCTAGAAGATCCAAGTAATTTTGCGGATTTTAGAAGAATAATCCTGTTCAACTGGGATTTCATGTTGTTTGTTGTTAGTTGTTGGTTGTTTGTCAAAAAAACAATAACCAATAACCAATAACCAAGGTTTAGGCGGCTATCCCTCCTACGTATGAAATCCATTGCTTCTTTCGAAAAAATAGGCTTCCCACCGCTTTCTATAAGCGGAAGAAGAAATATAGATGAACTAACCTGAATAAGAGAATGGTACTGTGTCAAGTTTGAATTGAGGGATGAATCTCCCCCAACTTCCACAGCGTGTTTTAACTAATCATGTCGAAATTAACAGACCAGTAGTTAAGGTTTAGTTAACCTCCAAACTAGAGGAAGCACTACGCCCAAACTCCTCTGGTGCATACTGTAAATGTACCTCAGCCCCAGGCCATAAAAATGTGCCAGGGGTAACAGATCGCACTAAATAATGTAAGGTGTAGACTCCTGCTTCTAGGTTTTCACCGTAGGCGATAATGCGATCGCGATGAATTTTTTGATAGCTGATTTCCCAGCTATCTTGTTGGGGTTGGAAGTAATTGGCGGTGGTTTGGAAGCTGGTATCGACGGCTTCGAGTCCTCCTGGTAAATTATCGGTAATGAGGACGTGGTCTACGCTATGATCGCTGATAATTTCTAAGCCAATGTCGAATACCTGTCCACTGGTTAATTTGAGGGCTTTCTCTTCAGGGGCTAAGCCAATTTTACGCAATACTTCCTGTTGATTGGCTGGGCGAATGGATCGCGTAATCCGTAAACCGTTTAAACGCCCTGGTTGGTTACCTTGCAGGCGATAGCGGTAGGCGGTAAGGTAATGTAGTGTTCCAGAACCAGATTTTTGCAGCACGAGGTCATTTTTCCCGCGAGGTAATTGGGATATGGGGATTTGTAGCTGTTGGCTGGTATTCTGGTAGCCGGAGAAGCGGAAGTTAGCTAATTCTCGGCGCTGGAGTTTTGCTGTGGCGGTAAAATCGGGTGGTGTAGGTTGCAGTTGGGCATAGTCTACCAAAGCTGAAAGGGCTTGGGCATTATCATAGCTGGTTTGCCAGGTTCCTTGGCGGCGTAAGTCTAGGAGTCCTTGTAGCAGGCGATTTATTACTTCTGGGTTACCATTTTGGTCGATGAACAGGCGTAGGGTTTGGGCTTGGAGGGTGGTGTTAGAACTTAGCCAACGCCAGCTTGAGGGCAAATTTACTCTGGCTGAACGCCCTGTTTCGTAGATGGTTTCTTGGAATTGATTTAACATTTCCTGGGCTTCCTTTTGCCATTGGGGGAATTGGAAAAGGTAGCGAATCAGGCTAATTTTGTCATAATCGCTCAAATTATCCCGTTGTTCGTATACAGAGACGAGATAGTCACTGCGTCTGTCTCCTAGTTCCCCTAGGGCGATGAGGGCTTTTAAGCGGATTTGGTTTTTGCAGCTATTTTTGTAGCAGTTGCGATACTGACTGGGGTTGGCGAGGATGCTACGGAGGTAGGATTTGAGGTTGTTTGTGAGGTTGGAATCTACTGCAATTCCCGCTTTAATCGCCTGGGAGATGGCGTTGGTGGCGTAGGCTGAAAGGTAGGGGTTGGAATTTTCTCTTCCTGGTAGATAGGCAAAACCACCGTCGGGAAGTTGCAATTTTTGCAGTTGTATTAAAGCTTGGTTTGCCTGTTGGCTGGGGTTAAATTGATTGAATGTTTGTCCGTAGTTTGCAGCGAGAAGTTTCAGGTTGGCGGCGATGAGTAACTGACTGCTGGTGGTTTCGAGGAAGGGTAAACTATCTTCAGTAAAAACTTGCTTCGCAGGGGCGATAATTTCAGGAATTAGGGTACTAGCTAAATTGATTTCTAAGCCACCAGCATTGGCTATTTTCCTCTTTTCGATGTTGAGGGGAATGGTTACTTGAGTTTCTGTGGTTCCTGTTTCTACTACCTGTTCGGTAATTTCTAGGGGCTTAACTTCTAAATCTACAGCAAAGGCATCATCCCAGGGTCCTATTTTACTGGCAAATTGGACTTTTCCTGTGCCTACTTCCTGCGCCACCATGGGGAAGCGATAAGCCTTTGTTCCTGATGGCGCGTCTATTCTCCGGTTATATTTAGCTCTATTTTTGGCAAATTTAACGCTACCATCTAGGGTGCCGTTAATCCTTAATTTGCCTCGTAGTTTGGTGTTATTGGTAACGCTTAAACCCGCCTCGAAACTATCGCCGGGACGGACAAATTGAGGCAAAATGGGATTTGAAAGTAGGGGTTTGGTGCTAATAAAGGTACTTTCCCCATTCCCGAAGTGCAAATCGCCATCAGTAGCTACTACCATGACACGCCAGGTGGTTAAGTCGTCGGGTAGCTGGAAGCTAACTCTGGCTTTACCCTCCTCGTTGCTAATTACGGAACCGTTGTAGTAGGCTAGGGGTCGAAAATCGGTGCGAACTCTTGTATTAGCGCCACCAGCAGAAGTGCCACCACCATAACCCCAACCCTTTTCTAAAAAGGATGCTTGAGTTGCTAAAACCACATCAGGGCGATTATCGGCAAAGCGGGTGGAAATTGTTTGTTCAGCATACACTTTTTGGACTAAATCCGGGGGACGATAGCCTGTGAGTTGCAATACTGCTTCGTTGACTACCATGACGGTGAATTGTCCCACCACTGGCTGATTGTTGCTATCTTTAACTTCTAAATTTAGGGTTTGTTCTTCTCCCGGTTGCAATTCCTCGTTTTGCGCTGCAACTTTTACCTGGAGATATTTATCCTCTAATTTAGTTTTAAAAGGGGCAAAACCCACCTTAACTAACTTATCTAGGCTACCAGGTTCAACTTGCTCGAGGGGTTGCCCTTGGCGTACCAAAACCGCCTCCACTGCAGCATTGGGAAGCATTTGGGGGGTAACTTTAAACTTAATTTCCGGCGCGCCACCTTTAACTTGGCGAGTCTCACTGTATATTTTTCCGTGGCGAATCACCGCAAAATAGAGTTCCCCTTCCTCGTAGGGAGATTGTATCAAAGCGGTGGCTGTTTCTCCTGGGGCGTAACTATCCTTATCTAACCTTACCTCCAGGCGATTGTTGCGGTAGCGACTACCCCAATAGGCGGGGCTGCTTCCAGTTACCCAAATTTGCCTATCGCTTGCTGTAACTTCGTTCTCGGCGTTGCTAAAATTGGCACGAATACGATAGGAACCAGAATCAGGAGGTGTAAGTTCTACGCTTTTAGCTTGCTTACCAGAACGCAATTGTACTTCCTGCACCGTCTTATAGGCTACCTGATTGCGTGGTTTGAGGCTACCAGCGACAATTTGCGTCACACTACTGTAGTCAATTTGCTGCAATTCCAGGTTAATATTTTCCCCTACAATCGCTTTTCCCTCAGCATCTGTGACAATTACTTCAACAGCAAAAGTTTCATTAGAATCAGCAACAAAATCGCTCTTTAAACCAATTATGCGATTACTCGGCAGCGCAGTAAAAGTTCTCGAGTTAGACACCGCCAGATTCGCAACATCAGTCACCTCAGCATCAATGCGATAGGTCATAGGATAGGGTAAATCCTTACCAATGCGAATCCTCTGACTACTGCGCCCTTCCCCATTTAAAATTTGCCTTCTTTGCAAGACATCGCTGGGTACTTCTGGACTTTGTTCTGGCCAAAACCACCTACGTCCAAAGCTGAATTTTTCCCAACCTTCGGGCGTAAAATTGCTGCGGCTACGGGTAACATAATACTTCACCTCAGCACCTTGCAGCGGCGCACCAAAGAGATAATTACCCTGTGCCTTTGCCTCTATTTCTTGGTCTCTAAAAGCAAACTTTTGGTCTACACTAAGTTCTACCTTAAAATTAGGCGGATTAAACTGGGCAACTCGAAACTCCCCTTTAATTTCTGGTAAACCATCCCGCTTCGCCACCAAGGAATAGAAACCTAAAGCTTCATCCTCCTCCAAATCTAACTCCACAGAAAAAGTACCAAAGCGATTCGTCGTTTGCCTTCCCAAATCCCGTATCTTACCGTTAGGATCTTGAAGCTGTACTTGATAGGTAGCATTGCGATCTTGCTCCAGGGTACCATTTTGCAAATAATACGCCGCCGCCGTCAACCCTACCTTTTCTCCTGGTTGATACAATTGGCGATCAGAAAAAATTGTGCCACGAGATTTCGGCTTCCCATCATCCCAACCAGGACTAATTCCATAATCGTAGGCACCACTGTAGGCAAATGTCCTCGCAAACGCCCAATCTTCCCCTTCACGGGCGATTACTAGTAATTCGGGACCTGAGCCTTCCGAGGATTTTTTTTGCCCTAAACAGCCTTGCCAAGCCTCACCAGTTAAGATTAGAGTTCCCGTAGCATCAGTTGTTCCAGTGGCGCAAGCTTGGGGTTGGGGTCGAGACCTTGCTCCCAATTGGGACTGATATACTTCTACTGGAGTATTGGCAACTGCCTTACCATTATCCAAATGATGGACGCGAATGAAGCCAGATTCGGGAAACCACTGGGCAAAAACACCTAAATTAGTTAATTGTACTAAGCCGTAGTAACTAGGTTCACGCCAACGCTTTTGACCATTAGATAGATAACTATTAGTGCGTGTTTGCGCCCCGTAAGCCAGCATACCAGTTGCCCCACCCAACTGTTCCCTCAGGGGTACAGCAATTTCCTTAGTTTTATTTTTTTGTGTTTCCTCAATCGCAAAAGTTTGCCAGGCGGAACTGGGAGGAAGTAGGCTATTGCTACCACTGGGATAGGCGGAGTCAGTGTAAACCAAATCCCTAGGCTGAACCACCCTATAGGCTGCTTTGTATTCTGGTTTAGGTAAATTAACCGCCGAGAGATTGAGTTGCAACTCCTTAGTTGCAGGGAAAACATGGAAACCAGTCGCCGCCCAAAAATCAGCAGATAAATCTGTAGTACTATATGTTTTTCTAATAGTTTCCCCTAAAGTTTGTCCAAATTTATCCTCTAGTTCTGCGCCAATGGTAATTTTGTAGCTAGTATTGGGCTCTAGAGACCAAGGATTAAAACTAATTACATTAGAACCCTCATAAGCTCGAATTACTTCAGTCTCTTCTTTCGGTTCCGGCTCCAGTTTAATATTTTTTAGGGCTGACTCTGCCACTAAACCATTACTAAATTTTAGTTGGGCGATACCCTGACTAAAGCGTCCAGACACGCCACCAGAATTAGGTTTACCAGCAAAAGATAGCTCTTTAAACTCCAAGGGTGCGTAGGTTTTAATTTTACTTTTAAAACTCACTTCACTAGGTAAATTACCACCCTGGGGCTGTAAACCAGGAGTAAATTCCAGAGTATAGATAGTAGCTTTCTCCAAATCCTCACTGGGTTTGAGGCTATATACCCACTTACGTTGGGAAGGGTCAAATTGTGGCGATAGAGGCTTCTCTAAATTAACTTCAAGTTCAACACTTTCCTCTACCTCTGGACTAGTAAGCTGAATATGCTCTTTTAGAGAGTCTAAATCCAACTGACTATTAGAAGTAACCTTTAAACTAGGTCTAACATCCAAAGGTTCCACATCTTCTATTTTCCTCCCTCCAAAAGCACCAGGTAAATTAGTTAACTTAATTCCCTGCGTCTGGAAAGTCCAAGCCAAATCCGTCTCTAGAGTGTGGTTACTTAAATCCGCTAAACCTGCTTTGAGGGTAACGCGAACCCTTGTTGCTTGAGGAATCGCCTTATCTGCTTGAAAACACACCATCCGAGGTGTTAGGAAGCGAAATTCACCGGGAAGAGAAGGTAAAATCTCAAATTTACTCAGTAAATCTTCTTGTTGCGGACTATCGAGACTTTCCAAGGGAATAAGAGGTTCTTGAAAACGGATGCGGATTTGTGCCAAACTTGCCACATCACCCGTAGGACTAATTTGTTCAATCCATTCTGGTAACTCCGGCAGTGGCAAAGATTCCACTGCTGGTAAGGGTTCAGGAGGAAAAATCACCTGTTCCTTTTGACACCCGGAAAGACTAACTAGCAATGCGAGGGTAAACAGAAGAAAATATTGCGCCCATTTTCTAACTTTCGCACCCACTGCCATTGTCCTATCCTCCGCAGCTTATTGCTCTTCATACATATAAATATAGAAACTTCCCATCACTCCCACTGTTTCAAATTTATAACTTGGTAGAGAAGGATGGACATCCAGGTCAGTATGATAAACACTAAAAAGAATTAAATTTTGCCTTTGTGTCTTCTGGGCTATAACTTCCTCAATTTGCGGTCGTCCGCTATCCACTAGCAGCTTACACTGCTGCTGCAAGAAATTACCCATTAAACGAGGCGCTTGAGGACAAATTTCTTCTTTGAGATAGGTTGCTAACTCTTCCATGGCATACTCTTCGTAGGCTTTTTGACTCGGATTAGTCAATGCCATCACGATGGCTACACCAGTGAGTGCAAACCCTGCAAATGCTGTGAGTGGCTGAAAAACCTTCATGATTTCCTAAGGTGGTGTATTACGGCACTCTGGTTTTATTCTCCAGATCTTGAATTAGATCTGGATTAAGTTGCACCCAAAATGCTATATTTTAAAGACACCACGGCGAGCGTAGCCAAGTGGTTAAGGCAGTGGATTGTGGTTCCACCACTCGCGGGT
>CAZWGS010000073.1:0-21186 GCA_964633315.1 uncultured bacterium
AAGAAGGTAAGTCCATGACTACCGAGTTGGAAATTACCGAAGGAATGCGCTTTGACAAGGGCTACATTTCTCCCTATTTCGCCACTGATACTGAGCGCATGGAGGCTGTTCTCGATGAGCCTTACATCCTCATTACCGACAAGAAAATTGCTTTGGTACAGGATATTGTCCCCGTACTAGAGCAAGTTGCTCGTTCGGGTAAGCCATTAATCATTATCGCAGAAGATATTGAGAAGGAAGCACTAGCTACTCTGGTAGTTAACCGTCTACGCGGTGTACTCAATGTTGCAGCAATTAAGGCTCCTGGATTTGGCGATCGCCGTAAGCAAATGCTTGAGGATATTGCAGTATTAACTGGTGGTCAGGTAATTACTGAAGATGCTGGTTTAAAGCTTGAGAGCACTAAGCTAGAAATGCTTGGTTCTGCACGTCGTATCACCATTACCAAAGACAACACTACCGTTGTTGCAGAAGGTAATGAGGAAGCAGTCAAGACTCGTTGCGATCAAATTCGCCGCCAAATTGAGGAAACTGAGTCTTCCTATGACCAGGAAAAACTACAGGAGCGTTTGGCGAAACTATCTGGTGGTGTTGCTGTAATTAAAGTTGGTGCAGCGACAGAAACAGAAATGAAGGACCGCAAGCTACGCCTAGAAGATGCGATCAATGCAACCAAAGCAGCAGTAGAAGAGGGTATTGTCCCTGGTGGCGGTACAACTCTAGCTCACTTGGCTTCAGTATTGGAAGAGTGGGCAGGTGCTAACCTGACAGATGAAGGTTTGACAGGAGCAATGATTGTCTCTCGTGCTTTATCTGCTCCTTTGAAGCGCATCGCTGAAAATGCTGGTCAAAACGGCGCAGTTATTGCTGAGCGCGTTAAGGAAAAAGACTTTAGCATTGGCTACAATGCAGCAAATAATGAGTTTGCGAATATGCTTGAAGCTGGTATCGTTGACCCAGCGAAAGTAACTCGTAGCGCCCTGCAGAATGCAGCTTCTATTGCAGGAATGGTTTTAACTACTGAGTGCATTGTTGTGGATAAGCCTGAGAAAGATAAGGCTCCCGCAGCTCCCGGTGGTGATTTTGACTACTAATTCTTGCTAGTTCTTGAATTAGAAAACTGCGTTAGTTGAGTTTGAGGGGTGTACTACGGTATGCCCCTCTTTTTCTAGATGCATATTTAATCAAAATAGCTGCTGAATTTCATTAAAACTTCATGATTTATCGGGCAAAATGTAACAGAATGTTTTAGCTCTGTTGAGGAAACAATTGCCCATGGTTAACATTCAGTGGCAAAAAGTATGGCTCAAAGTCATTATCTGGTTAGCTGCGGAAATTATCTTAAATTTGATTGGACTAGATAATATTGCTGACTACAGTGAGTTTATATTTGATAGAGAAGTAGTGGTTGAAATCAACTATTATCAAGAGGTTAGTATCTAGTACTTAATCAGGAACGCGGAAGGGGAGATGAAAGAGCAGTTCTTCACTTGGTTAAATCGGTTTTTAGTCGCCGATGTTTTTCTCGTTTTAGCGAGCTTTTTTTGGTTCGCGATTGCTCTTGCTGGAAATTCTCTAGGTATTCCCCTAGGCTTAGACATTTGGTATCAGCTCTGGGAACCTCTATTTACCCCTGCGATTGGTATTCTGATGTTGGGAGCTATTGTTAGTGGCTTAACCGGCTATATTAGCAAACGTCTTTCCCGTGAGTGAGGTGTTAGGCTTGGCGTGCATACTCTTGAATTTCGGTAATAGGGAAAATCGCCTCAAACTTAATACCTTGGGATTGATAAAATTCCTCTCCACCTTGCTGTCTATCTACGAGGGAAATAATTTGGTCTACTTTGTAGCCAGCAGCTTGTAATCGCTCTACAGCAAGCATAGCTGAACGTCCTGTGGTAACAACATCTTCGAGCACTACTACCTTGCTTCCTGGCTCTAATTGTGGTCCTTCAATATAAGCTTGTGTACCATGTCCCTTGGCTTTTTTACGGACAATTAGTGCTGGTAGAGGTTGGTTTGCGAGGGCGGAAACGACGCTGACGGCGGTAACAATGGGGTCTGCACCTAATGTTAAACCTGCCACTGCTGAGGTATTTTCTGGTAGCATGGCGAAGAGTAGGCGACCGATGATTAAAGCCCCTTCAGCGGTCAGAGTTACTTGTTTTCCGTTGATGTAATAGGAACTACGCTGTCCGGAGGAGAGGAGAAAATCTCCCTCTTTGTAAGCAAGTTTAACTAATAACTCTAGCAGGAGCTGACGCAACTGAGCGAGATCACTATTATTTGCGGAAGCAAGAGAAACGTTTGTGTTCATTTAAAATACTGGGACTGTGTACTTGACTCAAAAGAATCAAATACTAGTCTAAACTCTAGACAGACAAAAAAAATGCTAATTATAGGTATTTGATTTGTACTAAATTAGGTTTGAAAAGTATATTTATTGGCAAAAACAACAACAGTAACTCTAATTAAAAATTAGATAATAAGCAATTATTACAACTATTTTATATGGAGATTTAAACTTTTATTCAAATAAAAATTTAAGATAGTATTTGCATGAAAATAGTTTAATTTAAGGCTATTATGCTATTTTTTTTTGCGAAGTAATAAAGTTGCAGACAAGGATATCATCAGGGTTTGCGCTTATCCCGAACTCAGGTTGCACATAGTATTTTTATTTTCTCTCGTAATTAGGAAGTTAAATTCTTGATTGATTAAGTTTTTGATTTGCTGTCTCTCTGAGAGAGAATAACTCATAAGTTGGCAATTATCCTGATTTATGGATGTTTCTTCTAAAGCTACATAAATATTGGGAATGCGACTGAGTACATATTCAATTAAATGTTGTTGGAGGTCATTACGATTTAAAAACAATTTTTGAATAGAAATTGAGGATTGCTTCAAAAGTAAATTTAGCTCTTTCGCAACCAAAACTAAAGTTAAGTTGATGATTTTTTTTGCCATCTTAATACTTCTCCAGAAAAAGCCAAAAAAATTACTGATAAAATATAGATGGCAATTTGGATTTTAACTTCCTTATAACCAAATACATTGGGATTAAAACTTAGCTTTTGAGAATGGCTGTTACTTGATTAAAATTAAGATGTTACCAGAGTATGATTCTTATTGATAACACTTAATTCACCACGAAAATAGCACGCCAGAGTTCCTATAGTGTTGAGACTAACTGAAGATATTCCAGAAGACTCAGGCATTTCTTGCCAACAATGGCGACAAAATAAGTAAACTTTACCGTGACGCACATGGCGTAGTAGAGGATCAGAACAGCAAGGGCAAGTATTCATGGCTCTTTCTCACTTAAAATTCAGTCTGATGAATTACACAAATTAAAAATTTTTGCTAACTATCTTAGAGATTAGACAGGAAGTTTGGGGAAGTTGTGAAGAGAGAGCCGTTTTTTTATTAAGTAATTTTAAGTAAAGCCTCACTTAAATTTCCCAACCGACAAAACCAGCAATCTGACTGGCGAGGGTAAGGGTATCAAAAGGTTTTGTAATTACACCCTGGACTCCTGCTGTGTAGAAGCGTCTGCGATCAGATGCTTGAGCTTTTGCGGTGAGGAAAATGACTGGAATTGTCTTTAGTTTAGGGTTAGCTTTGAGAAGTTCTAGGGTCGCCAAACCATCAAGATCTGGCATCATAACATCTAAAAGAATCGCATCAGGTTGTTGAGTTTCTGCGATGGTGATACCTTCTCTTCCAGATAAAGCACTGAGTAACTCCCAATTTGCTTCGCATTTTAAGCTGATGCGAGTCAAGTGTTGGATGTCTTGTTCATCATCGATTAAGAGGATACGTTTGCTGCTCATAAAAAATGCTGAATTAACGAATTAAAGAGTTAAATTTTCAGCTTCAATATCTAGCTTACAGCGATTTTCAAATGAATGGACTACGGTATGTAATTCAGCACCAATAACAATTAATGTTAGCTACTTTAATGTTGATGTCTACTCAACTGAAAACTGCTGTATTAGATTTTATGTGACTCACTAGGTTTTCCTTTGGCGCTATACAGATTCTTCTTGCTGGCGAGTAGGTTGAAATAGTTTAATTTTTAAACAATTTTTAGAGGTGCTATTTCTGTATTTGACTAAGATTAAAAGCTTACTTCTAGGGAGATAATTACTTAAATGACTGATATTTTCTGATGTTCTGCAAGAATGTTGCAAAACAGTGCTCCCTGTTCTATGGCATCATCAAGAGCTATGTGAGTATGAGGTAAGTTATCAAACCAATGCTTTGGCATTTTTCGTTTTGATGTTTCCCGAAAGCTTGTTTTCATAACAGCCATTGCATAGGATTTTAGATCTAAAGCAGAGTGTGAAAATGGACTCTCACCTGTGTATCGTATGAGATACCAGTAGATGAACATAAAATCATAAGCGGCTGGATATCCTACAAAGACTGGCTTTCCTGGTAGTTCGTGTAACCATTCAACATATTTTTTCATCACTAACTCAGGAGGCTGACATTCACTTCTGCAAGCTTCCCATGCTTTGGGATGTTGCTCCCACCATGCTTGGGTCTCAGGATGTGGAAATGCTCCTGGGATCGCTTCTAAATTAGCACAGAAGGTGTCAATTAACTCTTTCTTTTCAGTATAGGCTGCAGAAGCAAAACTGAGCATGGAGTGAGGACCAGGAATAGGACCATCAGCTTCAATATCTGTACTGACATAAATTTCTGATTTACTCATATTAGACCTCTTGTAAAAGTATTTTTGTAATCAGTTTTTTTTAAATTATTTTACTTGTTAATTTTGTGGGAAATAGAAATAGTTACAGGATGTATAAATCCTTTGAAATTACTAGTCTCTAACCTTTTTGTCGGCGATTAATCAAATTTTGTTTTTTAATTTTTAATTCGCCGTTAGACGTTTATTACTTATTACTTATTACTTATTACTTATTACTTGACTTCTGCAAGAAGTCTACTGTCGGGAGTGTAAAGTAAAAAGTGCTGCCTTCGTTAAGGGTGCTTTCGACCCAAATTTTGCCGTGGTGTTTTTCCACAATATGACGACAAATGGCTAAACCTAGCCCTGTACCTCCTTTTTGGCGGGAATCGGAAGCGTCTACTTGCTGAAAGCGCTCAAAAACCGTCTCTAATTTTTCCGCAGGAATACCTCTTCCTTGATCTTTAACTGCAAAGAGTAGTTGCGATTCTTGCTCTTCTAAACTTACCCAAACTTGACTTTCTTGGGGTGAGAATTTAATCGCATTACTGATTAAATTAGTTAGAGTTTGCAAAATGTGGTCAGAATCTGCCCAAAGCATAATTGGTGGATGATTTAGGGGCGTTTCTACTTTCTCCTTACCAATACTGACGTATAAGCTAACGCCATGTTGTTGTGCCATAGTTTGCATAGTGTCCACTGCTTGCTGAATTAATTCAATACCATCGCAAGAGCGTTGTGCCATACTTTCTCTACCTGATTCCATCCGCTCTAAATCCAGTACATCATTAATTAAACGTACTAAGCGATCAGTATTTCTTAGGGCGATAGCAACCATTTCTTGAGTAGTTTCAGAAAGTTTATCTAAGCGCCCTGCATCTAGTAGTTGTAGCACGCCATGAATTGAGGTTAAGGGTGTTCGTAGCTCATGACTGACAACGGAAACAAATTCACTTTTTACCCTTTCAATAGCTTTATGTTCACTGATATCGCTAAAAAGCGCAAAAAATCCTTTGACTTCTCCTAATGGTTCACAATCAGGTATGAAACTAGCACTAACCCAACGAGAACTATTATTTTGATAGGGCAATTCTACTTCAAAGCTAACAGATTGTCTGGAAAATACTGCTTGGATATGATTTTGAATTTGATGATAAGCAACTGCACCAATAATTTCCCAAATGTAGCATCCATTAATTTGCTCACAGACATTTTCAAACCAATTTTCGTGGGCTTGGTTATTAAAACGATAGCGCTGCTGAGCATCAATATAAGCGATTAAGACAGGTAAAGCATTGGTGAGTAAACGCAGTTGTTTCTCACTGCGACGTAGGGCTTGTTCTGCTTGTTGACGCTCAGTGATATCTTTAAGCATGACGGTAAAGATCGCTCCATCACGAGAGTGCAACTTGGAAATAGAAGCTTCAGCTGGAAACTCTTCTCCACTGCGACGACGACCAAAAACAGTACCGCTACGCTGCACCATTTTGCGGGATTTTTCCTCTGAGTTACCAAAATTTTGGATATGTTGGCGATGAATTTGGCGAAATGCTTCTGGTAATAAAATATCTAAGGATTGACCAAGAATTTCCTCTGGAGTGTAACCAAAAATCCTTTCTGCACCCTGATTGAAAATGATAATTTTTTGAGCTTGATCAATGGAAATAATTCCTTCATCAGCAGTATCTAAAATACCAGCTAGAGTTTGTTGGCTTTCAGTAAGGGCGATTTGCGCTAATTGGCGATCATTAATTTCTCGTTGTAACTGTCGATTTGCTTTAATTAATTGAGAAGTACGCTCAGCTACTAATTGTTCTTGATTATTAAGTAATTGCGCTTGGGATATAGCAATAGAAATTTGGTCTGATAGTTGTTGCAACAATTCTATTTCCCAGTTTTGCCATTTTCTAGTGTCATGACACTGGTGAACAATTAATAAACCCCAAAGCTGCTTTTTCTCTAAGATTGGTACAATCAGCTTCGCTTGAACTGCAAATTGTTGCAAAAATGCTTTAGTCTGGGGTTGAGTTGTTACCTGAGCTAGATCACTAATTGACAAAATACGCCCTTGACGATAATCTTCTTGGTAGGCTCCATAGAGTAGAGGATCCGTTAATTCTTGACCAAGCATACTGGGAAGTTGTTGTAATACGGCTTCACTGACTGGAATCGCCTTACCATCGGGGTGTATTTGAACAATTAAAACGCGATCACAGGTCAATAATTGTTGTACTTCTGCTACTGTTGTGTGCAAAATTTCTTCTAAGCGCAAAGACTGACGAATCTTACGCGTCACTTCTGCTAGCAGTTGTGCTTGTTTGTGTTGGCGGTGTAGCTTCTCTTGCGCTTGCTGTGTTTCGGTAATATCAATTCCTGTGGCAATAATATATTGAACCTCACCTTTAGCATCGTATAAAGCGGTATTAGACCAAGCAATGCGTCGCAGGTAGCCTTCTTTGGTAAGCCAATAGTTTTCGTATTGATTAGGAACTTGTCCACTAATTAACTGAGAAAATACAGCTTTAACCGCTGTTTCTTCTTCCGAAACTAATAAAAAGTCCCACATTTGTTTCCCTTTAACTTCTGCTAAAGAGTAACCAGTAACTTCCTCACAAGTGCGATTAAAACTGAAAATTTTACCCTGTCTATCTAGCACTGCGACTAAAGCACCTACCGTATTAACTACAGCAGCAATAAAATCTCGCTCTTGCTTGAGTTCCAACTCTGAGTTTTTGCGGTGGGTAATATCCCTAGCAGCTGCATAAATTAGCTTTTCTTCTAGGTAAGGAGTTGCTGTCCAAAGCAACCAGCGGTAGGAACCATCCTGACAAAGATAGCGATTTTCAAAAGCAATTGTGGTTTCACCCTGACTCAGTTTTTCTACTTCAGTAATAGTTGCTTGTTGATCATCGGGATGAATTAAGTTCAAAAAAGGTTGTGCAAGTAATTGCTTTTCACTAAAACCGAGAATGTGAGTAAAAGCTGAATTTAAACGCTTAAAGTAACCATCAAAACCAGCAACACAAAGCATAGTTGGAGTAATAGCGAAAAAACGCTCTAATTCTTGCTCTGCTTTGCGATGTTCAGCTATTTCCGCTTGTAAGGTAGTGTTAGTTTGAATTAGTTGAGCAGTTGCTAATCCCACTTGCTTCTCTAAAATAGTTTTAGCTTCGCGCAGTTGATTTTCTAAGCTTTGGCGCTGGGTAATTTCTGCTTGCAATTGCTGATTAACTGTCCTTAATTCTTCTGTCTGTGCAGTTAAAATATCCTGCAATTGTTCCATATCACCCCACATTTTTAAGGGGTCAAGCACTTGCAGTAAGGTAGTTTGAGTTACAATTCCTACTAGTTCTCCCCTCTCGCCAGTCACCACTAAACGTTGCACACGATGGCGTTGCATCAGTTGGTGAGCATACCATAGAGAATCTTCCTGCTTGAGAGGAAATAAAGGTGTACTCATCACCATTTTTGCCTCGGTTGTGGCAAAATTAAGACCTAGCACTTGGAACTGAACCATATCACGCTCTGTTACTATACCCACAGGAGTTTGACTCTGTGTTTCTTCCCATTTACGTTCTAAAATAATCACCACACAACTGACATGATGTTCGCTCATCAATTGAGCTAATTGCAGAATTGATGTGTTTGTGGATGCGACAATCACATCTTTTTTCATTACCTCTGTTGTGGTTCTTAACTTGAGAAAGTTGTAGGGTTGCAATGCTTGGCGAATACTATCGAGTGTGGTGACTCCCAAAACTTGCTGTTGTTGATTAACAATAGGTAAATGGCGAATATGATATTGGCGAAAACATGACAGAATTTGAAAAATATCTTGGGCTTGGGATCGCTCTAAAGTAATTACAGATTTAGTCATGACCTGAGCAATAGGAGTTTGGGAACAATCAATTTGTGCAGCAGCTAATTTAACCAAATCTTGCTCTGTAAAAATCCCCAGCAGACGTTTTTCTGCCATTACTAATACGTAACTAGAGCGTCTGTATTCTCTTGTTAGTCGGTAAATATCTTGGCTATCAGCAAATAATCCACAATTACTACCTCGAATCTGACTCATTTGTTCAATTACTTCTGTTAAGGAAGTATTAGGTTCCACAATCAGAGGATTTGGATTAATTATGTCCTCTAGGGTAAGTAAGTGAATTGGTAGCTTTTGTGGCTGCATAATTAACTTTTGAGAGCTTCTTTGAAATAAGTACTTTCTGGTTTTAAATAGTCTTTTAATTTTAGAATATTTAGTTCATACTAAGTCTAATTGTATTTTTTGTGGAATGATTAGTTAATACTAATTCTGATTTTAAAAGTATATTTTTCTCTAAAATATAATTGGGTAAATCGATAGCTGGGGGAGATTTTGAGGTTTTGCGTTAATGGTTACTCTTTATAGCACTAGGCACATACGTTAGGACAGAGTACATCGGTCAAAAGTGAATAATAAAAAGTAAATTGAGAACAGGTAAATATCCTAACTTAACCTCCTAGCGCTATAAATCATACCCTGGCTAAAGTACGAAGGATTTCGTGTTGTTTGTTGTTTGTTGTTTGTTGTTTGTCGAATCACAAATAACAAATAGTTGGGCGACTATCCCTCCTGCGTATGAACATTAGTTGCTTTCTTTGAAAAAAAATGGGCTTATCGCCGCTTTTGGTGAACAAGATTTAGTATCAAACAAGTAGAGGAAACAGGGAAAAATTTATCTCTTAACTCCAAATTGAGACAGTACTAGGACAAGTTTGAGCCAAAAAAATGATTGGTGCCACTAATTTGAGTACTAATTTTCACAACAAGTTAATAACTTGTAACAAAAAAAGCCTTGCTTCTTCACAGATTCCTCAAATTTTTCATTTAATTTCTAGTTAAAGCAACTGAGTGGATTTTACTGAGTCATCAGCTTTTTTAGTACTTTCTGTTTAAAAAATTATTGAAACCGATGATGTTGAAACAATTAATCAGTTTTCTAAAATCCGAATTAGACATACCAGATGAATCAATAAATTTAGCTAACGCCTCTGGTATTCAAGATCCAAATCTTTTACCAATCGTACTTTGGCAGTATGGTTTGCTGAGTTTAAAACAATTGGAGCTGGTATTTGATTGGTTAGAAATGGTCTATTAGTTTTTAACTCATCCCCCGTATAGGTGCACGAGGGATTTCGTGTTGTTTGTTGTTAGTTGTTGGTTGAAAGTCAAATAACAAATAACAAAGGGTTGGGCGGCTGTACCTCCCAACTTTGCAAAAATGGGCTTACCAACCCTTGCGGTAAAATTTTGAGGTATCAACTTGGAGATGGAATATATCTATTGTTTTGCCAATGCCAGTCTCACTATTAGGTTAATTGAGTATCTAAATAATAAAATGCTACCGTATCTAGACTCTATTAGTGTTATTCATCTGCTAGATTCGTGGATTATTAAACTGAAAATGAAGACTCCCTTCACCTCCCAACAAGATGGTGACTTTCGAGCTTATCTCAACGAAATTGGCATTGCTTACAATCCAAACATTATAGTTAAAATGGCTCTATATAGCTTGGAGCAAGGATTATCTCCAGTTGAAGTAATGCATTGTTTCCAGATAGTTGTAGTTTCCCACGGTTATCCACAACGAGAAGAAATTGACTGTTTTCGTCAAAAAGTTATTGAAGGATTAGGCTATTGTCCCAAAAATTTAACTTGAAGTTTTAGTAATACCTGTACGCTTTAAGCGATTGAGAATTCGATTTGCTAATTCTGCTCCCAAAACAGGTTTAGTTACATAATCATCTGCACCAATCGCAAAAGCTTGATGCTGAGTTTTCTCATCTTGATGAACAGTTAAGAACAAAACTGGTAATTTTTGCCAACGGGAATCAGCACGAAGTACCTGACACAATTCTATGCCACTTATTTGAGGCATTTCCACATCTAAAACTAGTAAATCAGGGTTTACCTTCTCCAACACTTGCCAAAATATTTGAGGATCTTCAAGGGTAGTAAGCTGGAAGTTCCAATGTGACAAATTTAATTCTAAACTAGCTAGAAAGTGAGGATCATCATCTACTATCAGAATTTTAGCTCCACTACCTGAACAACGAATAAGTTCTGCAATAGATGCCATTATTTGTTCAGGAGTAGTAGATTCGTGCCAAACTAAACTAGCTCCTTGACGTACTATTTGTAAGCGATGAGCAAAATCTCCTCCCTCCATAATCACTGCAATAGGTAAGGATATTTGCTGTTGATGAATTGTCTCTAGTAGTTTCAGTTGATTGCGATCATAATTATCAAAAGAAACTTTAAGCAAGACAACAGCAGGAGATATTTTTTTAATCTGGTCTTGAGCGGTAGAATAATTCGTAATTTGGCTACGTAAGCCACAACTAGTAGCTGCGTGAACTAGAGGTTCAGAAGATTCAGAATTATCATCTACAATCAAAACTAGGGCAGCTTGAGCAGCAGTTTCCTCAAAAGGTTGATGTTCAATTTCTTTACTTAGGCTGCTTACCAGTTGAATAAATTGCTGTATTTGCGCTGTTTCAGTGGATAATTGAGTTTGGAGTAAATCCTCTAACTTGCGTGCTAGCTTAGAACCTTCAGGAAAACCAAATCCCCCTAAAGAACCTGCTAATTTATGTGCAGTTAATCTAGCTTGATTTTGTAGTTTAAGATCTAGGGAACTTGTTTGCAAAGCACTAGCTGCTTGCTCTAGGATAAAAACTCGCTCCTGAGCTACTTCTTTAAACTGTTTCCAGGCTTTGGTTACATTAGCCTTATTCTCCTCTTTTTTCTGTTGCTTCTGCTTTGTTGCTAGTTGTGGAGAAGGTATTTTTGTTACCGTTGCAATTTGAGAATTCAAACGGTAACCAATACCATAGACTGTTTCAATTGTTTTGCGTGAAGCACCTGCTGCTTTTAGTTTTTGGCGCAAACCTTTAATATGGGTTCTAACTGCATCTTCACTGGGTGAATCCTCAAAAGACCAAAGATTGTCGATAATAGCACTGGGGGTAAAAACCTGTTGAGGATGACGCAGTAGCAACTCCAATAATCCATATTCTTTGGGGGTAAGATTGACTGTTTTTCCCAAATAATTTACTTCACAGGTTTTCGGATCTAAGCTTAAATTTCCCCAGTGTAATATCGGTTGTAATGTTTGACTTTCTCGGCGCGATAAAGCTCTAATTCTCGCTGTTAATTCTTCAAAATCGAAGGGTTTAACCACATAATCATCCGCGCCAGCATCCAAAGCACTAATTTTATCCTGGCTAGTATCACGAGCTGTAAGCATCAGAATTGGCATAGTATAGCCTTGGAAACGTAGTTGTTTACAGAGGCTAATACCATCAGTTTTTGGTAGTATTAAATCTAAGACAATGAGGTCGTAATTAAACAGAGCGACATATTCTAAAGCCGCTTCACCTTCGATAGCAATATCCACAGCATAGCGCTGTTCAATTAAATTGCTAGCAAGAGCCTCCATTAATGGTTCATCATCATCTACTAATAGGATCCTCATTAATTACTTGTGCCATTTTTCCACAACCCTATTGTAGGTTTTGAATCGCGATTACACTGTAGTTCTGTATGAGAAAGCAAGAAACAAGCAGCAGGAAGAGATGATTAGCCTTTGAAAATCGGACTTGGTGTGAGGAGAATTATTTTAATTAATATATCTCTAGCAAAAGCGTCTTTGCTGTTAATTTTGTCTTAGACCTCTGCGTGAAAGAATGTAGGGACGTAAAAATTTTACATCCCCTATGCAAAAATTCTAATGATGCAGATTGTTGCAAACCTATTCAGTAGTTTCAGGTTGGATTGAGGCTGGTATAGTTATTGAGAATGGGGAAAGATTAAAAACGCCCTTACGATAATGCTCTGCAAGTTTGACAGTAAGCTGAGTAGCTCCAGACTGAGGAATAGGAAAGCGAATCTTTAATTCAGCTTTTGTGCCACCATTAATCTTTTGTCTCCCAGTACTCTCTAGTAAACCATAATCGCGACCAAGGTTATCAATTAATCTGGAATGATTGGCAGCTTGAGAATTTACAGAACCTTCGTATTTATTCCACACACTAAACACCATTATCATACCCACACCCTGCTCAATTAAGACTTTATCTAGCGTCATCTCAACTGCGGAAAGACCTCTGGGTTGCAACTGTCTGTTTATGATAAGTTCTGTGGGTTTTATACCAGAAAGATCTATCACAACTGGCTTTTCTAATTCTTCTTTCGCTTGAGTTAATTCTGCTGTCAGTTTCTTTTTTTCTTCGTGTGCTTTACTGATATCTGTTTCGAGATTTGCAATTTCAGTGCCAAGCCTTTCCTTCTCTTTTTCTAAGGGTTCAAGAGAATCTCGCAGAGCTTGAATTATTCCCTCATTGTGTATATCCGATAAAACTTTACCACTACCCAATCCTGTAACTAAGGTAATGACAGATACCATAGTTGCGATCCATGATGGTACATTCCCCCAATCTATTTTTGCTTGCTTGCTCATCCTCTCTTCAGTCATGGTAGTGGCTCCTTTTAAGTCAAGGACACTTTAATATTGCCGGGATCGCTATATTCTTTTTTTAATAATTATTTATTATTCTGTTATTCGCGAGAGAAAACTGTATCTAAGTTTTGATAACAGGCTGTAATTAATTTGCAATCTATTTTTTTGTTTTCTAGATAAATAGAACCAAGGATAAACAAGCAGGAGCAAATCATAAAAAATAACAGAATTAAACAAGGTGTAGCACTATGCATATAATTTAGAACACAGTGAATAATAAAATCAAAAGGGAACAGGAAAAAAATATCCTATTTTTTCTGTGGCGCTATAACAATTATTTTTTTTTATTTTTTTTAGCTATTACAGCAATTATCGAATTAGTGAGCTACATCCCAATCAACTATTAACCATTAACCATTAACAAGAATCAGGATTTTGCTTGTACCCCAGTCAAATGAGAACCGCTATACTGTTATCTAATTTTTAACTACTAAGCAGAACACATAAACATCATGGTGCTATTTAATACAGATAAAATATTTACAGTTTGCAAGAGAAAGTCTTTTGTATTTGCCTTGAATAATTTGGCATTTCCTACATTAATTTGGTAAGTTACTAAACTTATCCTGGCAATAATTTTGGGATGTCAAATCTTACATCTCTACAAAGGTTAATATATTCCTGCTCCCCACCTCTCAAGAGTAGGTGTTGAAAAAAGTAGTTATTTATCCATCTAATGAGAAGGAAAAAACAATCTTTTTTTCTCCTACTTCCCCTACTTCCACAACACCCAATCCGTTGATCTCCCTGCTTCCCCTGCTCCCTTATTCCCACTCCCAACTTCCTGCTTTTTCTGATAGAAGATAACTAATCGCTCTGACAAGAAATAATCTTATTCTCAAGTTGCCCAGAGCAAATGTTAGTTATGTCAGATAGTTGGGAATTCTAAAAACTATCACCCCTCTACAGTTTTGTAGTCACCCATGGTATCCTCCTTCACTAACAAAATCGCTTCGGTTATTCTCGCTGGCGGTGTAATTGTTGCCGCTCCAGCTATTAGTTTGGCTCAACTTATTCCCGATAATACCTTGGGCACAGAAAATTCTGTGGTTACACCTCAAATGCTGCAAGATTTAATTGAGGGAGGGGCGATTCGCGGTGATAATTTGTTCCACAGTTTTCTGGAATTCAATGTTAACAACGGGCAAAATGTTGTTTTTGATAATCCCGCAGGTATTGCTAATATTCTTACTCGCGTCACTGGAGTTAATCCTTCGGATATTTTTGGAACTTTAGGGGTAGATGGTGCTGCAAATTTAATTTTAATTAATCCAAATGGTATTAATTTTGGTGCTAACGCTAGTTTAAATATTTCCGGTTCCTTTTTCGCTACGACTGCTGACAGTGTTGTTTTCGATAATGGTTTTGAATTTAGTGCTAGTAATCCCACAGCACCACCTTTAATTTCAATTAATATTACTCCCGGATTGCAGTTAGGTTCACCTCCGCAAGCGGAAATAACCAATGCGGGAAATTTAATGGTGGGAATGGGACAAGATTTAACTTTATCAGGGACTCAGATAACTAGTTCAGGTTCTCTCAATGCTTCGGGTGGTACGGTATTACTTTCTGGTACAGATATTAGTTTGACACCAGGAGCAAGTATTGTCACTTCTAATGTTAATGGTGCAGGAAATATTAATCTAGAAGCAACAGGAACTATTAACATAAATAGTGCCGAACTTAGCTCAATTGCGAATAATGGTAATGCTGGTTCAATTAGTTTGCAAGCAGGCGATTCAATCTCGATTATTGACACAATTGCAACAGCTCAAGGTACAGGATTTAATAATTTTGGTGAAGGTGGCATTATTGATATTGGAGTAGAAACAGGTTCCCTAACTATCAATGGAAGTACACTTAGCACTAGTTCTTTGGGTAGTGGTATTGCAGGGAATTTGAGTTTATCTGCAGGTGATTCGATTAATATTAGCGATAGCTCTATTGCGAGCAATTCAATGGCAGGTAGTGCTGGATTTATTGATATTATTGCTGAAAATTCAGTTTCGCTAATTAATACTCAAGTAACAGCAGAAGGCTTTGGTGTTAGTTTTACTGACTCTGAAACTCCCAGTGAAGGAGGAGCAGTTGATATCAGTGCTATGAATGGTTCTATTAATTTAGAAAATACCAGAATTAGCACCACAGAAATGGGAGGTGGATTTGCAGGAAGCATTTTTATTACTGCAGGTGATAGTATCAGTGACACTGATAGTGTTATTGAGAGTAATGCAACCACAGGTATATCAGGTTCTATTGTCTTTAATGCAGGAAATGATATTACCTTTGATAATACTGTAGCGATAGCTCAAGGTACAGGATTTAATAATTTTGGAGAAGGTGGCATTATTGAACTTAGAGCAGTAACAGGTTCCCTAAACCTCAATGAAACAGAACTAAGTACTAGTTCTTTAGGTAGTGGTGTTGCGGGTAATTTGAGCTTATTTGCAGGCGATTCTCTTAGCATTAGCGGTGATAGCTCTATTACGAGCAATTCGATGGCAGGTAGTGCTGGATTTATTGATATTGTTGCTAACAATTCAGTCTCCCTAATTAATACTCAAGTAACAGCAGAAGGCTTTGGTGTTAGTTTTACTGACTCTGAAACTCCCAGTGAAGGAGGAGCAGTTGATATCAGTGCTATGAATGGTTCTATTAATTTAGAAAATACCAGAATTAGCACCACAGAAATGGCAGGTGGATTTGCAGGTAGTATTTTTCTGATGGCAGGTGATAGTATCACTTCCACTGATAGTTTTGTTCAGAGTGATGCACTTAACGCCACTACAGGTATACCAGGTTCTATTGTCTTTAATGCAGTAAATTCCATTTCCCTGGAAAATACTTTAGCAACAGCTGAAGGTGCGGGCTTTGATGGTTTTGGTGAAGGTGGAACTATTGAACTTACAGCAAAAACAGGTTCCCTAAATCTCAATGAAAGTACACTTAGCACTAGTTCTTTTGGTAGTGGTGTTGCGGGTAATTTGAGCTTATTTGCAGGGGATTCTCTTACTACTACCGATAGCTTTATTTTTAGTGACGCTACTCAAAATAGTGCAGGATTTATTAATCTTACTGCTAACAACTCCGTTTCTCTCACTGGTACCTTGATAACAGCTCAAGGCTTTGGTTTAGATTTTGGTGAATTTCAAAACTTGGGTGAGTCAGGAGCAATTGATCTTAATGCGATCAATGGTTCAATTAATTTAGAGCAAACTGTAATTAGTACCACAGCAGTAGATGCAGGATTTGCTGGCAATATTTTTCTCGGAGCAGGAGATAATATTGCTGTTAGTAATCAAAGCATAATTGAAAGTAGTGCCGATAACGGTGTTGCTGGCATTATTGAATTAATTACTCCTAACTCTATTTCCGTCACCGACAGTCAATTTATTGCTACTACCTCTGGTTTAGATTCCTTTGATACAAGTAGCGATTTTGTTGGGGAAATTGAGCTAGAAGGAACACAAATTAATCTTACTAATTCTGATATAGATGTCAGCACTACTGGCACCGGGAATGCTGGTAATGTATTGCTAGATGCGATTAATGGTGGCAGTGTTAATCTCAATAATACTGAAATTGAAAGCATATCTCGTATGCAAGCAAGTGGTAGTGCGGGAAATGTTGATATCATCGCAGCGCAAGTGAATTTGGAATCAGATTCAAGTATTTCCACTTCTACCAACAGTGCAGGTAGTGGTGGCAATATTGACTTTGATGTTACTGATAGCGTTACCCTCAATAGTAGTACTGTTAGCTCTTCTGTATTGGACCAAGGAAGTGGGGAAGGTGGTAGTGTTACTGTTAATACTGGCTCTTTGGAAATTAACAATGGTGGCAGAATTTCCAGTAATACTTTAGGTAATAGTAATGCTGGAATCGTTACCATTAACGCTACTGGCAGTGTAAACTTTACTGGCTCATTGAGTGGCGTTACCAGTGAAGTGGGAAGCGACGTGGAAATTGAAGCAATTGGTAATGCTGGAAATGTTATTATTACAGCTGACTCAGTAGCATTGAGTGATAATGCCTTTATTTCCACTAGTACCTTTGCCAATGGTGATGCTGGAGGTATTGAAATTGTTGCTACTAATGGCGTTAGCATCTCAGATGAGAGTGTAATTGCTAGTGAGGTGCGAGATGAAGCAATGGGTATGGCTGGTGATATTAGTATTATGGCTGACTCGGTAGCATTGAGCGATGGAGCCTTAGTTTCCACTAATACTTTTGCCGATGGTGATGCTGGAGGTATTGAAATTGTCGCTACCAATGGTGTTAGCGTCTCAGGTGAGAGTGTAATTGCTAGTCAGGTGGAAGATGAAGCAATGGGTATGGCTGGTGATATTAGTATTATGGCTGATTCGGTAGCATTGAGCGATGGAGCCTTAGTTTCCACTAATACTTTTGCCGATGGTAATGCTGGAAATATTGAAATTATTGCCACCAATGATTTTAACGCCACAGATAGTAGTTTGGTTGCCAGCGAGGTACGAGAGGGAGCAATAGGTAATGCTGGAAATGTTACTGTTACTGCTGATTCAGTCGCTGTGACAAATGGTTCCCTGCTTTCTACCAATACCTTTAGTGAAGGTGATGCAGGTGAATTAACAGTTAATGCCACTGGCAGTGTGATTTTAGATGCAGGTGACGCTGAAAATGTTAGTGGTGCTGCAAGTCAGGTAGTTTCTGGAGCAGTAGGCGATGCTCTTAGTGTTACCATTAATGCTACTTCAGTTATTGTTCGCAATGGTGCTGTAATTTCCTCTTCTACTGCTGGTGAAGGTAATGCTGGTATTGTAGATATTAACGCCACTGAGCAGGTTAGCCTCGATGATGGCACTATTTCCAGTATAGTTTCCGCAGGAGCAGAGGGTATTGCTGGCAATGTCACGATTGATACCAATTCTCTGTTAGCTACTAATGACTCTCTAATTTCCACCGATACCTTTAGTCAGGGAAATCCTGGGAGTATTGAAATTAATGCTAGCGGTGGGATTGTTTTCGAGATGGGTTCCCAAATTTTGAGCCGAGTTTTAGATGATGCTGTGGGTGATGCAGGTGATATTACTGTAACTGCTGACTCCCTTGATTTTACAGGCGGTTCCCTAATCTCTACTAGCACCTCAGGTATGGGTGATGCTGGTATCGTGACGATTTTTGCTAACGATAGTGTTAGTTTTTCAGGAAATTCTGGTGGAGTCTTTAGTACCGTAAACAGTGGCGGTGTAGGCGATGCTATTGGTATCAATATTACTACTAATTCCCTGGAATTGAGTGATGGCGCTACTATATCTGTAGATACCTCAGGTATAGGTAGTGCTGGTAATGTGCTAATAGAAGCGACAGGTAATGTCACTCTCAATCGCAGCGAAATTGACAGTGAAGTTGAAGCGGGAGGAGTTGGTGATGGAGGCAATGTTATTATTAATGCTGCTTCTCTTTTCCTCAGTAATCAATCGGAATTAGAAGCGAATACCCAAGGGCAAGGTGGTGCTGGCAATGTTACGGTGAATGTCAGCGATACTGTTTCCATAGATAATAGCCTTATTTCCAGTGCCGTAGAATTTAGCAGTGTAGACGGTGTGGAAGTGCGCGGTGTAGGCGATGCGGGAAGTGTAAGTATTAATGCACCACAAATTATTGTTAACAATAACTCCACTATTTCCTCCTCCACTGCAGGATTTGGGAATGCAGGAGATGTGAATCTCAATGCAGAGATAGAGTTATCTATTTCTGGTAGCCAAGTGATTAGTGAAGTGCAAGCAGATGCGATGGGTATTGCAGATGTTGTTTTCCTCAATGCACCCCTAATTAACGTTAGCAATGGCTCGGAAATCTCCTCTTCTAGCGCTAGTTTGGGTAGTGCGGGAGATGTTTTCTTTACAGCTACTGATACTATCAACTTTAATAGTAGTACTGCTAGTAGCTCCATTGAAACTGGAGGAGTGGGCAATGCAGCTGATGTGTTTTTTAGCGCACCCAATATCATTGTTGGTGCTAACTCTAATCTTGCTTCCTTCAGCGCCGGAGTTGGTGATGCAGGTGATGTGATTTTAAGAGCAACACAAATCCTCGATTTTAGCGCTAGCACCGCCACTAGCTCGATTCAACCAGGAGGAGATGGCATTGCAGGTATTGTAACTCTCTCTGCTCCCGAAATCTTTTTAAGGCAAGATTCTCAACTGGTTTCTTTCCTCGCTGGTATGGGAGAAGCAGGAATAGTAGAAATCAATGCGACAGAAAATTTGCAACTCAGTGGTGTGACTATCTCCAGCGCCGTGCTACCCACAGGGAAAGGAAATGCTGGTAGTATTGCTGTAAGCGCTCCTAATCTGGCGATTACAGAAGGCTCCAATCTTTCTTCCTCCACTGCGGGAATGGGAAATGCTGGAGACATTAGCATTACCGCAGAAAATGAGTTAACTATCAGCAATAGCAACCTTTCTAGTGCGGTGCTACCCACAGGAGTAGGCAATGCCGATAGCGTTACTCTTAATGCTCCCATAATTAGCATCACCAATAACTCCCAATTATCTTCTTCTACTGCGGGAGAAGGTAATGCGGGAGAAGTAAAAATTACAGCAACAGAGGAAATTAACTTTAGTGCTAGTCAAGCAATCTCTGCGGTGCTACCAATGGGAGAAGGAAATGCAGGTAGCGTTACTTTCAATGCTCCCACAATTAACGTCTCCAACTTCGCTACTATTTCTTCTAGTAGTGCAGGGATAGGAAGTGCAGGAGATGTTGATCTTAGTGCCACTGATAATCTATCCTTAAATTCCAGCACTGTTACTACCGCCATCGCACCAGGAGGAAACGGTAGTGCAGGTATTGTTGACTTGAGTGCTGATTCCATCGCGATTACGCAAAATTCCCAAATCTCTTCCTCTACAGCAGGATTCGGTAGTGCGGGAGATGTGAATGTTACTGCAATGGAAGAATTAGTCATTGATAATAGTTCCATATCCAGTGCTACACTCCAAGGAGCAGTAGGTAATGGTGGTGGTGTGCAGTTAAATGCACCCGTTATCACTGCAACTAATCAAGCTTCTCTTTCCGCCTTGAGTCAAGAAGCAGGAGATGCGGGAAGTGTGACAATTGTAACTCAGCAATTAACGCTGCAAGATGGTGCAGAAGCTGTGGTGAGTAACAACGGAGAAGGCGATGCAGGAAATCTGGAAATTAAGGCGCAAAGTGTTACCTTAGATAACCAAGCTCAAATTCGCGCTGAAACTAACCTGGGTAGTGGCGGTAGCATCTCCCTGGAAAACCTTGACACTCTTGATGTTACCAATAACTCAGTCATTTCCACTTCCACAGTAGATGGGGAAAGTGGCACTATAACTATTAGCGCCAATGATGCTGTAGAAATTAGTGATAGTTCCCTTGTTTTAGCAGAAGCAACAGGAAATGGCAGTGCGGGGAATCTCCAAATTACCACACAACAGTTAACTATTGATGATGCTGAAGTAGCAGTAAGCAGCTTTGGTAGTGGAGATGGGGGAAATCTGGAAATTGAAGCCCAAAGAGTAACTCTAGATAACCAAGCTCAAATTACGGCGGAAACGCAGCAAGGTAGCGGTGGTAGCATCGAATTACAAAACTTAGAAAGCTTGAGCGTAATTGATAGTTTAATTTCTGCTTCTACGATAGATGGTAAGGCTGGAGATATCAGTGTTGAAGCAACAGAAGTATTTCTCAGTGGTGTTTCTGATACCTTTAACGGGATGGAAATTGGAGGTATCTTGGCTTCTGCAGGAGGTGATGGTAGTGCTGGTAGTGTCCAAGTTACCACACCAGAGCTCACCATCAAAAATGGTTCATTAGCTGCAGTAAGCAGTTTAGGCACAGGAGATGCGGGACAATTAATCGTAGAATCGCAAAGAGTAACTCTAGATAACCAAGCTCAAATCCAAGCCTCCACCA
>CAZWGS010000073.1:21286-25986 GCA_964633315.1 uncultured bacterium
GTAGAATCGCAAAGAGTAACTCTAGATAACCAAGCTCAAATCCAAGCCTCCACCAATGCAGGTAGTGGTGGTAGCATCTCCCTGGAAAACCTTGATAGTCTCAGCGTTAGCAATAACTCTGTGATTTCTGCTTCCACAGTAGACGGAGAAAGTGGGACGATTAATCTTAGTGCTAATGATTCTGTAAAACTAGATAGTAATAGTAGCTTCTCAGCAGGAGCAACAGGTAATGGGATTGCAGGTAACCTCGAAATTACCACACCAGAGCTCACCATCAAAAATGGCTCAGTCGCTGCAGTAAGTAGTTTAGGCACAGGAGATGCGGGACAATTAATTGTAGAATCGCAAAGAGTAACTCTAGATAACCAAGCTCAAATCCAAGCCTCCACCAATGCAGGTAGTGGTGGTAGCATCTCCCTGGAAAACCTTGATAGTCTCAGCGTTAGCAATAACTCTGTGATTTCTGCTTCCACAGTAGACGGAGAAAGTGGGACGATTAATCTTAGTGCTAATGATTCTGTAAAACTAGATAGTAATAGTAGCTTCTCAGCAGGAGCAACAGGTAATGGGATTGCAGGTAACCTCGAAATTACCACACCAGAGCTCACCATCAAAAATGGCTCAGTCGCTGCAGTAAGTAGTTTAGGCACAGGAGATGCGGGACAATTAATTGTAGAATCGCAAAGAGTAACTCTAGATAACCAAGCGCAAATCCAAGCAACCACCAATGCTGGTAGTGGTGGTAGCATCTCCCTGGAAAACCTCGATAGTCTCAGCGTTACCGACAACTCCATGATTTCTGCTTCCACTGCAACAGGAGAAGGGGGCACCTTAACTATTGAAGCGGCTGATTCAGTATCAATAAGCGACAATAGCGGTTTACTCTCAGAAGCAACAGAGGGGGGCAGGGCTGGTAATTTAGAGGTTACCACCAGCGAATTCACTGTTGATTCTAATTCAAAGGCTACCGTGAGTAGTCCTCAAGGGCAAGCAGGAAATCTTTTTGTCAGCGCCGATAATCTCACTCTCGATTCCGGTAGCCTTACCGCAGAAACTGGAGCTGGTGAAGGAGGTGCTAATATTAACCTTGAAGTTTCCAACCTCCTCAGACTACGTAATGAAAGCCTAATTTCTGCCAGTGCTACAGGTGCTGCTAGTGGTGGTAATATCAACATCGATGCTCGCTTTATTATCGCAGAGCCACCCACAGGAGATATAGGTAGCGATATTTCTGCTAATGCAGTAGCGGGAAATGGTGGCTTAGTTAGTATCCAGACTCAAGGCTTATTTGGTATCGAATTTCGCCCTACTAACACCCCATTGAATGATATCACTGCCACTTCCCAATCTGGAGCTGCTGGGATTGTGACAATTAGCCAACCCAACGTCAACCCAGCCCAGAGTATCACGGCTTTGTCGGTTGAAGTTGCCGATGCTTCGAATCAAATTGCTCAAAATTGTCCCGCAGGAGGCGATAAAGATAGTCCCTTCAACCAATTTATTGTTACTGGAAGAGGTGGCTTACCAGCTAATCCTGGTGAAGCTTTTACTAATAATCTCATCTTGGACGATTGGTTAGCTCCCGATGATAACTTACCCGAAAATGACATCGCAACAGCACAAAAAGTTGCAATTGCAGAGCCCGAAAGGATTGTAGAGGCTCAAGGTTGGGTGATTAGTGCCAATGGAAAAGTGATTTTAACTGCGCAATCAGAGGAAGAGATTGCAGCGAATTCTTTCGTAGATGCTTCCGGTTGTCAGAGTAAGTAAGGTGGGGGGAAGCAGGGGATGCAGGGGTAGTTGAGGTAGCAGGGGATGCAGGGGTAGCAGGGGAAGCAGGGGATGCGGGGGAAGCAGGGGATGCGGGGGAAGTTGGGGGAGTTAGTAAGAATGCATTACCCATCCGTTGTTATTAACTATCAATTAAGCTGTAGCACTATTCATCATCCGTTTCCACATCCGTTGTCATTACTATCAATTACGCTGTCGCACTTTCGCTCATCCGTTTCCACATTACTATCAATCAAGCTGTCGCACTTTCGCTCATCCGCTTCCACATCCATTTCCCCAAATAACAAATAACAAACAACAAACAAATAACAAACAACAAACAACAAACAACAAACAACCAATAACTAAATCATCAGGAACATCTATGAACAAAGTTACTAAATTGCTAATTTTGTTTGCTACTGGCTTTGCCATGGCACTTTTGCATCTTACTACCATGGCAACGCCTTCAATCGCTAATCAACAAAACATAGCACAAGTACTTTACAAAACAGGCAGATTTAGCGAAGCAACAGAAATTCTAGAGCAAGAGGCTCGCTTGTATGCAAATCAAGGTGATAGCTTAAGAGAGGCGATTAGTCTCAGCAATCTCTCCTTAGCTTATCAGAAGTTGGGTATGTGGTCGGAAGCTGAGGTTGCAATTGAGCAAAGTTTGACTCTTTCGCAACAGGATAATTCCACCTCTGCTGTTAGGATTACCGCCCAAACTCTTAACCGTCAAGGAAGCTTGGAATTCTCCCAAGGAAAGGCGCAACAAGCACTGGAAACTTGGGAGAGGGCGGCTCAAGTTTATCGTGAAATTGCTGATGAGGAAGGGATAATCCGCACCCAAATTAACCAGGCGCAAGCATTGCAAGTCTTGGGATTCTATCGTCGCGCCCTTCAGGTGTTACACGAAGCAGAGGAGGATTTAGCAGCACAGCCCGATTCCCTTACTAAAGTAGCAGCTTTACGCTCCCTTGGTGATGTTTTGCAGTTGGTTGGCGATCGCGATCAGTCTCTGGTATTCTTGGAGGAAAGTCTTACTCTAGCTCGTAAACTAAAATCTTCTGAGCATATAAGTGCTGCTCTTTTTAGTCTCGGTAATCATGCTCGCACTCAACAGGAAGTAGACAAAGCAATCGATTTCTATAGACAAGCAACAGCTCTATCACCAGCACAAAATATTACCATACAGGCACAACTGAATCGACTGCGATTACTTGAAGAAAATGGGAATGAGTCAGCAGCCCAATCATTAATTAAGCAAATTCTACCGCAAATTGAGCTATTACCCCAAGGACGCGATGCTGTTTCAGCACGTGTTAATTTAGCCAAAATCTTGATCAATTTACAATCTGACTCCCCAAATCCCCCCAAATCCCAATTTCCCCACCCTTTCCTGGCGAAAGCAGTGCAACAGGCGAGGAAGTTGTCAGACAAACGTATGGAAGCCTATGCTTTGGGCACTTTAGGTCAATTGTACGAGGAAAATAGGCAGTGGTCAGAGGCACAGCAATTAACCCAACAAGCTTTAGTTTTATCTGAGACAATTCAAGCACCAGAATTAACCTATCTTTGGCAATGGCAATTGGGTAGACTACTCAAAGTGCAAGGAGATGAAGAAGGTGCGATCGCCGCCTACGAAACTGCTATTGATTTACTCAAATCCTTGCGTAGCGATTTAGTGGCTATCAACGCTGATGTGCAATTTTCTTTTCGGGAAAGTGTTGAACCAGTTTACCGGGAATTAGTGGGTTTATTACTGGATGCAGATAATAAAAAAAGTTCTCCCAAAAATATCGAGAAGGCTCGCAGGCTAATGGAATCGCTCCAATTGGCAGAATTAGATAATTTTTTCCGTTCTGCCTGTTTGACGGCAAATCCCTTACCCCTAGAAAAAATCGACCATCAGGCTGCCGTTATTTACCCTATCATTCTCCCAGACCGTCTAGAAGTAATTCTCAGTATTCCTGGGCAAACCCTACGCCATTACAGCACTGAAATTAAGCAAGAGCAAATTAACAGCAATCTCAGAAAATTGCGTCGTAGTGTTACAAATCGCCTGCGCTGGAATGATTTATCTTTAGTGGAAGAACTTTATGATTGGTTAATTCGCCCTGCTGAAGAAGAATTAGCCCAAAGTAAGGTTGAAACTATCGTTTTTGTCCTCGATGGTGAATTGCGTAATTTGCCTATGGCAGCATTATATGATGGCGAGAAATATTTAGCAGAAAAGTATGCTCTTGCAGTGGCTCCTGGTTTAGATTTACTGGAATCAAAACCACTAAAATTTGAACAACTAAATGTCCTCACTGCTGGGCTTTCTGAACCCCGTCAAGGCTTTAATCAACTACCTGGTGTTCAGTATGAACTGGAGCAAATCAAATCTCAAGTAAAAAGTTCCGTTTTGCTCAATCAAGAGTTTACTGAAGACAATGTTCAGGAATTAATTAGTGATATTCCTTTTCCTGTTGTCCACCTCGCAACCCACGGTAAATTTAGTTCCCAAGCTGAAGAAACATTCATCTTAACTTGGAACGATAAAATTAATGTTAACGAACTAAGTAACTTACTAAAAACCCAAGAATTAGGTCGTTCTCAACCCATCGAATTACTAGTATTTAGTGCTTGCGAAACTGCTAATGGTGACAGTCGCGCCGCCTTAGGAATCGCTGGAGTTGCTGTCAGAGCAGGGGCACGTAGTACAATGGCTAGTCTGTGGTCTGTGGATGATGAAGCAACATCCAAATTAATGACTCATTTCTATCAAGAGTTAGCAAAACCAGAAACCACAAAAGCAGAAGCTTTGCGTCGCGCTCAAGTTTTTATTCTCAACCAACCTAAATACCGTCAGCATCCCTATTATTGGGCACCTTTTATTATGGTAGGGAATTGGCTTTAATAAGTAAGACACTGGTTAGTAGTGA
>CAZWGS010000074.1:0-22424 GCA_964633315.1 uncultured bacterium
GTCAACCCACCAGGAATCCATTCAGCTTTCGTTGTTTGGATAGATTGGAATCCCCACTCTTTTAGGGTGGGGAGGATGTCAAAAGAAAAAGACTTCGTTAATAATAGACTATTGTAAAAACATATAGAATGTTATTTTTTTTCAACATATATACTTTGGTATCAGACCAAATGCGATGATTGAAACCTCTTGTGAGCCCATCGATTTTCGCCTGGACTTTGGTTGTCAAATCCTTACTCTACCAAAGTGCTCTTTATTTTAGAGTTTGACCTTAACAGTTCTAAGCTTAACCTTTTAATCATCAATTATTTACTTTTGTTCTCTAAGCTAAGGCTAAAACTCTAAGACATTAATCCATATTCAGTATGCTCCTCAGCCACAATAGAATCTCCACAATCGCTCAAAATTATAATAGTAAAGGGCATCTGCTGAACTGGTACGGTAAGGAAGATAATATACCCTTAGTCAGACCTGGAATTTGGGAAATTTGTCGTGGTGTAGTGCAGCTTAGTAAAATTGATATCCAAGGTAATGAGGTCATGTTAGGTTGGGCTGTTGCTGATACAGCTTTTAGTGTCTCCCTTGCCTCTTTGCAAGTATACCAAGCTAAGGCTTTGTGCGATACTTATTTAAGATATTTCTCCCTAGCAGATTTATACTCTTCTCCTCGTCTCTCCTTGCAACTATGGAAGCAGATGAATCGCCGCTTGCAACAGACAGAAACCTTGCTAGCGATTTCAGGAATACGACGTATTGAAGAGCGCCTGCAGCAACTGCTAAGCTTACTTAAACAGGAATTAGGTCAACCTGTAGATTTAGGAACCCGTTTGTGTATCCGTTTAACCCATCAGTATTTGGCTAATACAATTGGTTCTAGTCGAGTGACAATTACACGCTTATTAGGGGATTTCCAGAGACGAGGCTGGATTGTTGTAGACCAAGATCGCCATCTTATTATTCCCCACGCCAGTTGTCTATAATTGTGCCAAAATTAAGCCTGAAATCGCACCACCTAGTACTAATTGCCAACTAGGTACTTTGTAGCGCAACAGGGCAACTAATGCCAAGATTAAAATTATGCTAGCACTAATTGATTGGGAAAGTTTATCTTGAACCAAAGCTGTTTGTGCAAGGGGAATTGCTGCTGCTGCAATTGCGCCGAGTACCGCAGGAGTGACACCACGCAAAAAACTTTTTACCCTAGGATTACCCCTAATTTTTAATAGTAGGGGAGCTGCAAACATAATAAAGGCAAAAGAGGGCAAAAAGATAGCAATTGCAGATACCAAAGCACCCAAAACACCAGCTACTTTATAACCAACAAAAGCGGCTGTAAGCACCACAGGACCTGGACTTAGCTGACCAATCGCCACGCCATTAATAAATTCTGTGCGCGTCAACCATTGCAATTGTTCCACAACTTCAAATTCCAGCAGAGGAATAATTACTAAACCACCACCAAAAATAAAACTACCTACTTTGAGAAAAAATAGGCTTAAAGGTAATAAAAATTCCTCAATCCTTTCTAACCCCCAAAAACTAGAAAGAGTTAGGACTTCAGGATTTATACTACTTAAAGTTGACGGTAGTATGGGGAAAAACAATCCCAGGGAACGTGAAGGTGGTTTGGGAGTAAAACATAATAGCCCAACAATGCCAGAAGCAATGAATAGAAGCAAGACATTAAACTTAAACATCACGATGATGAGAAAGACAGCAATCGCGATAGCACCGCCAACCCAATTTTTTACCGCCTTTTTTCCCAACTTCCAGCAAAAAGCGAGAATAATCGCCGTTACCACCGGAGAAACGCCTAAAAACAAAGCCTCAATTTGGGGTACACCCTGAAAGCGAAAATAGCCCCAAGACAGCGCCACCACAATCGCAAATGCGGGACTAATAAAAGACAAACCTGCAACTATTGCGCCCAACTGACCAGCTCGGATATAACCTGTATAGATACCCATTTGTGTTGAAGCTGGACCTGGCAGCATTTCGCACACAGCCACACCTTCTGTAAACTGTTCTTGGGTAAGCCAGTTGCGTCGCACTACAGCCTCATCATTAATCATAGCAATGTGGGCTTGGGGACCACCAAAACCAATGACACCAAGTTTGAGGAATAATTGGCTTAGTTCTCTTAGTTTTTGAGATAAATTAGGATTTGATTTCGTTGGCTGTTCCATTACTGGAAACGAAGAAAAATTAAGTTATGGGGGCAATATTAGCGATTTATGTTTAAGCTTCTGTTAAAGTTTTTGATTTGTGTTTAGTTATTTGTTATTTGTTGTTTGGATCAACAGATAGGGTCTTGAGATCATGGAAAACATCAGGGTGCTAGAAGCAGTAAGACCCGTAATCTAGCTACAAATAAATAATTTTGGGTATAAGAAATGAATTAAACTTATTGCTTATTCAAGGGACGTAAAATAGTTGTCCCTTATTAGTGAATCTCTCTGTATCCTCATACAAAGTCCTTTTTTCAAAGGCTAGTCATCAATAATCTTTCCCTACTCCTTGCTTCCCCAGCTTTCCTATCCTCAAATTTTGCAGCATAATCTATCCAGTGAATAAGAAACTAATTGTCGGCTCATTTATTCTACTCGCCCTACTGCTTACCAGATGTGGCTTTTCCTCGTCACCCAGTAGCCCCCATCTCCTTCTTGGAAACCCCAGTGATGCTGGTGAAGATCCGAATAACTATTTAATGATTAAACCCCAATACGCCTTATCCTACAATCAAGAGCGTGGCACACCTAACTGGGTATCTTGGCAACTTAATAGTAAATGGTTAGGTGATGCAGAACGCCAAGATGATTTTCGTTCTGACCCTTCTCTACCTGAAGGGTGGGAAAAGGTTACTACTAGCGATTATACCAATAGCGGTTACGATAGAGGGCATATGGCACCTTCTGCTGACCGTACAGCAAACGTTGAAGATAACTCTGCTACTTTCCTCATGACCAATATTGTGCCGCAAACTGCCAAAAATAATCGCGGTGTCTGGAAAGATTTGGAAGAATACTGTCGAGATTTAGTTGAAGAAGGCAAAGAACTCTATATTACTGCTGGAGTTTATGGTCAACAAAAGAAATTTGGTGATGATCCAAAAATAACTGCTCCCTCCTCCGTTTGGAAAGTAATCGTTGTTATGGATAAACCAGTACGAAGTTTGAGAGCAGTTTCCAAGGATACTCAAGTTATAGCAGTAGATATTGGCAATCGCAGCAATCTTAGCTCTGATTGGCGAAAGTATAGGGTAAGCGTGGATCAAATAGAAACCAAAACAGGCTATAATTTACTCAATTTAGTGCCAAAATCTATCCAAGAGGCAATTGAGAGTCGCGTTGATTAACAATTTTAACTACGTAGCTATCTTGCCTGAAGGAAAACGGTAGACTGATTTAAGCTATCGTTACTTCCGAAGATAAGTAAACATCTTGGATCATGTGGAAGAGTTTTACTCCTTCTGCAAAAGGACGTTGAAAAGCCTTACGACCAGAAATTAAACCACATCCTCCTGCACGTTTGTTAATAACAGCAGTCTGAATCGCCCCAGCCCAATCATTATCCCCAGAAGCACCACCAGAGTTAATTAAGCCGTTTCTTCCTGCATAACAGTTTAGGACTTGATAACGGGTTAAATCAATGGGATGATCTGTAGTTAGTTGAGTATATACTCTCTCGTCAGTTTTACCATAACTACTGCCTGTCGCTTTCTTGACTGCTGCATAACCACCATTACATTCTGGTTGTTTTTGCTTGATGATATCTGCTTCAATGGTTACGCCCAAGTGGTTGGCTTGTCCTGTTAAGTCGGCCGCTAAATGGTAGTCTTGATCTTGTTTAAAGATATTATTGCGCAGATAGCACCAGAGAATAGTCACCATACCCAGTTCATGAGCACGAGCAAAGGCTTTACTTACTTCTTGGATTTGACGACTGGATTGATCTGAACCAAAATAAATTGTTGCTCCTACTGCTACAGCACCCAAATTCCAAGCCTGTTCTACACTAGCGAACATAATCTGGTCATGTTTATTGGGGTAAGTCAGTAGCTCGTTGTGGTTGAGTTTAACAATAAAAGGTATGCGATGGGCATATTTACGCGACATCATACCCAAAACACCCAAGGTGGTAGCCACAGCATTGCAGCCTCCCTCCAAGGCTAACTTAATGATGTTTTCTGGGTCAAAATAGAGGGGATTGGGCGCAAAGGAAGCAGCTCCAGAGTGTTCTATGCCTTGATCTACTGGTAAGATGGACAAATATCCAGTATTAGCCAATCGTCCTGTAGAATATAATTGCTGGAGGCTTCGTAGTACTTGAGGCGAGCGATCGCTGTTAACAAATAGCCTTTCCACAAAGTCTGAATCTGGTAGATGCAGCATTGTTTTTGGTACCTTTGCTTCGTAGTTAAGCAAATATTCTGCTTGCTCACCTAACCAAGATTCAATGGTTCTAGAAGTACTCAGAGTAGAAGTCATAAACTTGCTCCGAAAGTTCACTACTTGATTGTAATCTTATTTCCTCAATTTTCAACTGAGTAAGTTAGTGTAGCTAATAATGTTGCATTTATATAAGATTCTTTAGACTTCTTGCTGCAGTCGATAAGAGGCAATGGAAAACAGCAATTGATAGAAACAATATTCAAAATAATTGCTTTTCTAAATTTGGTAAAAATCTATTGCTTTTAGTTATCTTTATGCTTTGGTATCTTCTTATTTTGTCTCAAAAACTAATTGAATATATATAGAGATAGCGCTACGCATATAATTTAGGACAGTATTTATTGGTTAAAATTGAAATAATAACAAGGAAATAGGGAACAGATAAATTTCCTAATGTTTTCCCTTAGCACTATATCTTTAAAAGAAAAAATTATAATTGCCGAGTTATTTAAAGTCTCAAAACATTATTCACTGAAGTATAATCCAGAGTAAATTATTCTTTGGTAAATTGCAAAAATGTTTCTTGCTGTGAATAAAATCTGGCCTCATTTATTAAAACACCTTTTTGATTTTAATCAGGAAACTTATCCCTTATTACTTATCACTTATTACCTAAAATACCTCTCTGCCTTAGAAAAGGAAAATGCTGCTCTAAAATCGCGCCTTGCGAAATATCAGCAAGAATTAGAATCTACTCGTAAATCAGAATCTCGCTATCGCCAGATTTTTGAGAATTCTCCCATTAGCATGGTTTTAATTAATACAGATGGTCATTTAACACAGATGAATGGTGCTGCACAGCAATTATATGGTTTACCTCTCGAACAATTTGATCAGCAAGCTTGTCCCATTTTTGAAAATCCTCAATTAGTAGAGAATGGCACCCTGCCCTACATGAAACAAGCATTTTCGGGAGTCGCAGTAATTGAACCACCAACCTACTACGATGCATCTAGAGATGCTGCTGGGGGTAAATTTAACTATGGGCGAGGGCATTATGCACCGATTCATAATAAGGCAGGTTTTGTTGAGGAAATAGTAGAAATTGCAGCTGATTTTAATGATTTTTTCGTTCTACAAAAAAAACTATTGATAGAGCAAAAAATGGCAACACAAGAACGAACTAATTTACTCTCTACTGTTGCCAGAGTTGCTAATTTACTACTAAAATCATCAGATTACACGACAGTTTTGAATGATGTTGTTAAACTATTAGGTAAAGCAGTACAAAGTGATAGATGTACTATTGTTAATGCTAATAATTATCCTATATCTACCCATAATACTATTAAGGTTTTAAGTGAATGGTGCCAAGAAGGTATTTCTGGAAGTAAGGAATGCACTCCAGACATAGACACGATGGTTTTGCAAGATTTTACAGAACTATATGAAAATCTTGTAAATGCAGAGGTTTCTAACTATTTGATTCAAGATATTTCAGAATATAGCCGCAATGTATTTGAGGCTATGGGAGTTAGTTCGATTGTGTACTTACCTATTATTGTCAATAATCAACCTTGGGGACAAATTGGATTTGATAATTGTGGTGAACCTAAATTATTTGATCAGACAGCAATTGCTATTTTGAAAATTGCAGCCGATAGTATTGCCGCAGCTATTGAAAGACAGATGAGAGATGAACAATTGCGATCCTCAGAAACACACTATCGCACTCTATTTGAGTTGAGTAATGAGGGAATTTATCGCTTTATCATTGAGCCTCCTCTTGATACCTCTTTGTCCATTGAAGAACAAGTGGAACAACTCCATCAAGCCTATCGTATTGCAGAGGTTAATCATACCTTTGCTTCCCAGTATGGTTTTAGCACTTCTGAGGAGGCGATTGGCAAAGATTGTTCTTTTTTCTGTCCTCAAAATTCAGAGACAAATTGTCAAACCAGTCGTGATGTGATTGAAAACAGTTACCAACTACACAATAGAGAAACTCAAGAAATTACTGTTAGTGGAAAAGCACGATACTTTCTGCAAAATATTGTTTGTGATTTGCAAAATGGCTATGTTGTTGGTGGTTGGGGATCGCAACTTGATATTACCGAATTGCGCCAAACTCAAGAAGCCCTAGCTGAAGAAAGAATTCGAGCCGAAACCGCCCTCATTCGTCAACGCAACTGTATAGCCCAAGATATTCATGATACCCTAGCTCAAAGCTTTGGTGGTATCTTGATGCAACTGCAAGCTGCTACCTATTTTGCTTCCTCAAACCCGGAAAAATCCACCACTCACCTCATCACCGCCAGAGATTTAGCCAAAGAAGGACTATCTCAAGCACGCAAATCTGTTTGGTCTTTACACGAAGAAAGTGTAGAATATCGCGATCTTAGCACTACCGTTGCTCAGGTAGTTAAGCAATTAACAGCTTCAAGTAACATAGAAGTTAAAGTAGAAATTGAAGGCGATTCCTATCTCTTAGATCCCGATTTAGGTTTAAATCTTTTGCGTATTGTACAAGAAGCTGTGACTAATATTGTGCGTCATGCCCAAGCATCCAGCCTATCTTTACGCCTAGTTTATCAAAGCCAGCAAATTAGCCTGCAGATTCGCGATAACGGACATGGTTTCGATCCTACCTTACCAATTAAAGGATTTGGGTTAACCGGAATGCAACAACGCAGTGATTCTCTGGGGGCAGATTTTCGACTTACCAGTCAACCTGGATCTGGTACAGTGATTGAGATAACTTGCTCCATTGCTTCCACAATAGGATGATACCAAGTCCGCTTTTCAAAAACTAATTTCCTTACTGTCCATAGATTAACAGCAGTTAATAGTGTCAGTTGAAACCAATTCTCTTCATGATTAACTTCTGGAGTCCACGCAATCTTTAGACCAACAAAAAAGCACCCCTACTTACTTTGTAATTTCAACAGAGGTGCTTAATTTTTGTAGTGGTTTTTAAGGTCTATGCTGGGATACGTTGTTGCTCAGCATCAGTTATTGATTTAGGTTTTCAATTGACAATTAACGGTTATCGCGTTGCTCCTTATAACATTCACGCAAAGTTAAGTAATTAAGGTACTTTGTTCAACGTTTATCATCCTTGCATAGAGAATTTGCTCATTAATTTCTAGATTATTGATTAAGCTTAGACAAGTTACAATACCGTTGCCTATTAATTCTCCTTCTATCTCTCCATACTCGACCTGTAAAATAATATTATCTGCCCGTGAATCATTAGATACACTATCGGGATCTTGCCAAGTTCCCAAACCACTAATTTCTGTGGTCGCTTTCATAAAACTTAATGATTTAGATTTGAATCTTGGTACAGTTAATGTTAGTAGCTCTTGTTCAATCCTATTAAATTTGACATGATTACTTTCATCTCCAAATAGTAGTGCAAAAAGCACATCTTTAGCTAGAGTAAGTAATTCATTACCCTGACGACTCCGATTTTTTTCTGTTATTAATTCAGTTCCTTTTTCAGGAGGATTATCTGTCAAGTAGGCAGCTTCTATTAGTTGATGACGATCAAAATTTTCATGTTTTTTGAGAAAAGCAGATAACTTTTCTCTATCTAATGCCATGTCTTTCAGACGTGCTATTCTTGAAGACCTCTCTAGAGCTTTGTGTTCTTGAATCGCTTTAATATCTTTCTTTTTTAGATGGAGAGGCTCTAAGGTTAAACGTACAATTTGCTCAATTAACCATTCTCGATCTTGTTGTACTAAATAACTGCGTAATTTTTCCTCAAACTGGGGAGCTAGCTCTTCGTTAATAGAACTAAGTATACCTTGAATATTAAGATTCATCTATGTTAGAGACCGCTGGTAATTACAAGATAATGTTTCTTTTGAGTATCCTACTCATTTTCTAAACATGTTTGATTTTAGCACTAATTTCACTTTGTAAATTAACACTCATGTTTGCTAAATTTATTCCTAATGGGGTTAAGCAATGACTTTGCTTGAAATTAATGATACTATCGGTCATCACTAGAATCTCAAAGCGTTTTTTTATAAGTAAATTTTTATAGCTTTTTCATGTTCACTTTTGCTACTTATTCAAGAGTAAAATTATATTTATAAGCGATATAGCTTAGATAGTTGAGTACGTCTCCAAGTTCTTTCTTGATTAATTATTGAGAGTCACCTTACTTATCGCGTAAAGTTCATAAGCCTTAAGGGGTTAACCTTCCAATTTCTTAAGCTTGCGATCAAGTTTTGGAGTGATAAATTCACCCTATGAATAGCTCAGAATATCCTTTTTGTCTAAAGTCCAATTTTTAATGTTGTCAACTGTTGCCCCTCTAAACAAGCAAATCCGCATTTTAATCGCCGATGATCACCCTATTGTCAGAGAAGGTTTAGTGGCGATTCTCGAAGATCAGCCTGATATGACAATTGTTGCACAAGCTAACGATGGACAAGAGGCAATTGATCTGTTTCTTCAACATCAGCCAGATGTTACCTTAATTGACTTAAGAATGCCCAAAGTCTGCGGTGTTGAGGTTATTACCACAATTCGCGCTCAATTCCCCGCCGCCTGTATCATCATGTTTACTATTTACGATAGTGATGAGGATATTTACCAGGGGTTGCGGGCTGGAGCTAGAGCCTACTTACTCAAAGATACACCTTGTGAGGAAATTATCGAAGTGATTCGGACGGTGATGGAAGGACAGCGCTATGTACCTGCGATAATTGGGGAAAAACTAGCTGCTAGAACTGAACGCCCCAGCCTCAGCAATCGAGAACTAGATGTTCTTAGCTTAATCGCAAATGGCAAGAATAACAAAGCTATTTCTGCCGCCTTGAATATCACCGAAAATACAGTGAAATTTCATGTTAATAATGTACTGCTGAAACTAGGAGTTCATGATCGCACTAGTGCTGTTGTGGTTGCATTACGACAGGGAATTATCAAGCTTTAACTCATCTTTTGGCTAAAGGACGGAGGATTTCTTGTTATTGGTTGTTAGTTGTTAGTTTTTTGTCAAAAAACAAATAATCCATAACCAAGTAGCCCACAGCTATCCATCTCATGTATTAACATCTGTTGGTTCTTTCTTTGGAAAAAATAGGCTTACCAACCCTTTCCTTTAGTTGACACTCCCCTCTCTCAAGAGACGAGGATTCTTCTTTCAACCAACTAACTCATATCAGTAATCAGGAGTTAACCTACCCAAACGAGTAGGTAAAGAACTAATCAAAATAATGGCTAAAAAAACATCCTGCTGAGGAGTATCGAACATCAGTTTTGTTAGCTAAAGTTATGTCTAAGGGATTTGTGAAGAAAATATTAAATTCTTCTTCCAGACAATGCTGGTAACTCTACTTAACTAATTGTCCCTGTCAATATTCAGGCTCATCTTCGAGGTAAGTACCCAGCGAAAACTACTTTAGTGCCATATGAAGAGTATCCATGCTTTAAATCTGCTCAATATTACCGACAGCTTCGAGATTTCTACCAACAGTTGTGAGGAAAATTTGATTGGGCATTTTACCATTATTTTCAAACCATAGACTCTGAAAGCCTCTTCCGCCATCGTGCTGAAGCAAAACGAATATCATGAGATGTTTCATCACAGACCCCAATCATGAGGGGTTTATTACTTTTGGGGAAACAGGCAAAACCCTATCTTTTACCCCATCAGAGTTTTATTAAAGTTACCAAATACACAAAGGTAGAGTTGCAAAGCTCATCTATTGTTTTGGGAAGATTGCTGCATTTAGTTTTACAGGGAAAACTAAAAGTAGCGCCAATTATTGAAGCTTATTGGTCAAAAACTCCCAACTATGCCCAAGATTTGCTAGCTCGCAAGTTTGAGGTTTGTGTGACGGTAAAGCCGTATTGATTGTTAATTGAAGATATGAAAAATGAGTGAGGTAGCAGGGGAAAATCAGCTAATTTTCGGGAAATAAACATCAATAAAACTTCTTACTTTGTGCATAATTTTTCTACTCATCCACTACTCATCTAGATATAGCAACCTAAATTTAGTGAATTCCCTCTTCCTCACTGGCATACTTGGAGACAACTTTTATGACTCAGCAAAACAATACTAGCGATACAAATGTTGCAATCCCATACCAAAAATCTGCTGATTCTTCTGGGAAGCGAGTCAGCAAGTCATGGTGGATTGGTTGGTTTATTGGTTTGTTGGGTTTGACTGGAGGGTGGTTAATTTGGAATCTGACGCGGCGAGGAGAAGTTCCTGCAACATTAGCTGCAATTCCACCAACAACCGTCGCCACTGAGACGCTGCAATCATCTCCAGTTCAGGTTTCATCTGAATTTATTGGTACTCTAGAAGCTCAAGAAAAGGTGACGGTGCGTCCAGAGGTGGAAGGGCGCATTACGCAAATTTTCGTCGCTAATGGTGACCGAATTAGTGCAGGGACACCTATAATGCAGTTGAGTCCAGAACGCTCTCAAGCAGTTGTCAGCAGTGCGATTGCAGATATTGAAGTAGCCAGAGCATCGCGTAATACAGCTCAGGCTAGGGTTTTAGAAGCAGAAGCAGATCGAGATAGTGCGATTGCAGATAAGAATCTGCAAGATACGGAATATAGACGTACTCAAACATTAGTTGAACAGGGCGCGCTAGCGCAACAAGCATTAGATCGCATGACGCGTAATCGAGATGCTGCAATCGCCAGTCTCAACGCCGCAGAAAAGCGTATTCAAGCAGCACAAGCCAATCTAGCAGAAGCAACTGCATCTTTGCAAAAAGCACAATCGGAAGCAACTGTCGCCACTGAAGATTTATCTGATTTTCAGGTGGAGGCTCCAATTGATGGTGTCATAGGCGATTTGACGGTTAAAGTAGGAGATTATGTCCGCATTGGAGAATTAATTACTAATCTCACTAGCAATGCAACTATGGATTTGCGTCTGTCAATTCCAGTGGGGCGTAGTCAACAGTTGCGCCAAGGTTTACCAGTGGAGTTGCGCACGGAAGTTGGTGGTAAACCTTTGGTGACGGGGGGTATCAGCTTTGTTGCACAGCGAGTTGCAGATGGAGCACAATCGATTCTGGCTAAGGCGACATTTCCCAATCCTGGAGGTGTTTTGCGCGATGGACAGTTTGTTCGCGCTACTGTAGTTTGGACAGAGGAAACGTCTGTTTTGGTGCCAACTACGGCGATTACTCGTCTTGGTGGGCAAAGTTTTGTCTTTGTTATGGAGCCTTCTGAGGATCCAGAAATAGAGTATGTTGCCAATCAAAGACCAATTCAATTAGGTGTTATTCAAGGTAATAGCTATCAAGTTACCAGTGGTTTGCAAGCGGGAGAAACTATTGTCACCACAGGGATTTTAAGGTTGTCTGATGGTGCACCGATTGCGCCGGAAGCAGGCAAGTAAGTAATAAGTAATAAGTAATAAGTAATAAGTAGGATTTGCAATTAAGAGCCAAAACTGCCTGATTGTTTATCTATTAGACAATTTTTTACTTCCACTTGCTCAATTTCCAATTAACAATTAACAATCAACAAACAACAAACAACAAACAACAAACAACCAAATTAATGAACCAGTCAAACCTACCATCAGATTTGCTTTCCCAGACACCTAATCAAACATCAGCACAACAATTAGATGCGATTCAAAAGCTTTTGACTCAGATGAGTGGGGAGATGGCTAAATTGCGACAAGAGGTAAGTCATCTGGCGGATTTACCTCAACGCATTAGTCAAATTGAACGTCGTCTCATGGTTGTGGGTGATCTCTATCGCTATGAGACTCTGCACGAGCAATTGGCTTCCCAGCAATGGTTTGAGGCAGATCGCGAGACGGTGAATTTAATCGCTGCGATCGCTAGTGTTTCTGATCTTGAAGATCTTAGTCCCCGTGCGATTCGTAGTTTTTCCTGTGGTGAGTTGCAGGTAATTGATCGCCTGTGGAGTAATTACAGTGAGGGGCGATTTGGTTTTAGTGTTCAACTTCAGGTTTACCAGGATTTGGGGGGAAGTGTGGAAACTACTATTGGTGAAAATCAATCGCTGATTGAACGCTGGGGTGCGCAGTTGGGCTGGCGCAATGGCGTGAGTGAGGAAAATCCGAGGGGTGAGAGTTGGCGTAAATGCAATGAACTGGATTTTTCTCTTAATGCACCAAAGGGCTGTCATCCTTCTCGTTGGTGGAATTCGCCCTACGGTTCAAAAATGACTAATTATTTCCTCAATCGCTTGATGACTTGCGAGTTATCTAATTCTGATTAAATTCTTACTTTTCCCATTGCTATGTTTGTCGAAACTTTCATCCGTCGTCCAGTGCTGACAATGGTTTGCTCTATCATTATTCTGATGGTGGGAGTAATTAGCATTCCTACTTTGCCTGTGGAACAGTATCCTGATATTAGTCCCTTGCAAGTTGTGGTTAGTGCCAACTACATTGGAGCCAGTGCAGAAGTTGTTGAATCTACGGTAACAAATTTGCTGGAGAGGGAAATCAATGGCGTGACTGGGATGCGCTATATCAGTTCCATCAGCAGCGATGATGGTAATACAGCGATTACTGTAACTTTTCAGCAGGGCTATAATCTCGATATTGCGGCGGTGGATGTGTTGAATCGAGTTTCCATTGTCACTCCCCAGCTACCACCAGAGGTGCAACGCACAGGGATAACGGTGCGCAAGCAGTCTAGTAGTGTGGTGATGGGAATGGCGATTTATAGCGAAGAGGAGGGGCTCTACGACGATAATTTTGTGAGTAATTATGCCGATCTCTATGTGCTAGATTCCCTACGTCGGATTGAAGGTGTGGCTCGTATTGAACCCTTTGGGGAACGGCGTTATGCGATGCGATTATGGCTAGATCCTACTAAAATGGCGGCGCGCAACATTTCCGCCCAGGATTTGGTAGATGCGATTGAGGAGCAAAACCTCCAAATTGGTGTGGGAAGTATTGGACAACCACCAGCAGTAGATGGATTGAGTTATCAGTTGACATTGCGAGCAAATGGTCGTTTGCAGGATGTTTCAGAATTTGAAAATATAGTTGTAAAAACCGAGGCTGATGGTACATTAATTTATCTGCGAGACGTGGGTAGGGCTGAATTAGGAGCAGAAAATTACAGTACTTTTGCCCGCTATCGCCAGCAAGGTGCAATAGGTTATAGAATCTTGCAAACCCCTGGTACAAATGCGTTGGAAACAGCCAATCAGGTTAAAGCAACTCTGGCAGAATTATCTCAGAATTTTCCCCCAGGATTAACCTACGCCACTCCCTATGATCCTTCCCTCTTTGTGGTGGAATCGAGTAAGGAGGTGGTGAGTACGCTATTGCAAGCTATTTTACTCGTTGTCCTGGTTCTCTTCCTCTTCCTGCAAAATTGGCGCGCTACTATCGTTCCCGCTTTGGTAATTCCGGTGTCTCTCATCGGTACTTTTGCTTTTATTAAAATCTTTGGTTTCTCCATAAATAGCCTCACCCTCTTTGGTTTAACCCTAGCAACGGGGATGGTGGTAGATGATGCGATTGTGGTAGTAGAAGACATCGCCGGGAAAATTCAGGAAAAAGGAATGCGCCCTCACCTCGCCGCAGTGGAAGCAATGCGAGAATTAACTGGCGCGGTAATCGCCACCTCTCTGGTATTGCTAGCGGTATTTATCCCCGTCGCCTTTTTCCCTGGAACCACGGGACAGCTTTATCGGCAATTTGCCCTAACTATCGCCTTTTCCATCGCTATTTCCACGTTTAACGCCCTCAGTCTCACTCCAGCTCTTTCTGCCCTCCTCATTCGCAATAAACAGCAACCAAAGGGCTGGTTAGGTTACTTTTTTCTCTGGGTGAATCGAGGTATTGAGGGTTTGCGCCGTGGTTACCATTCTCTCCTAGGTAATCTGACTCGTTTGAAGCTCTTGGTATTGGCTTTATTCACAATGGCTTTAGTAGCTGCAGGATGGCTCTATACCCATGTACCCACTGCATTTTTACCCGATGAAGACCAAGGCTATGTGATTAGTTTAGTCCAAGGACCCGAAGGTTCGTCGGTAAATTACACCAGTCAGGTTATTAATGAGGTGGATCAGGTTTACCTTGATATTCCCGAAGTTGCAGGAACTTTTTCCCTAGGAGGCTTTGGTTTTAGCGGTAGCACACCTAATAATGGTGTTATTTTTGTTCCCTTTATTCCTTGGGGAGATCGCCCGCAAGCTGAGCAATCAGCGCAATCAATTTTAAATCAGGTTTTACCTCAAGTTGGACAAATCAAAGAAGCCAATGTCATCGCCTTTAACCCGCCCACAATTCAAGGTTTGGGTAGTATTAGTGGTTTTGTTTTTCAACTACAAGATCGCGCCAACAATGACATCGCAACCTTTTTGCAAGCCAAGGATGAGCTAATTGCGAAAGCTAATGAGGCTCCTGAATTGCAGAATGTCTTCACCACCTACACCGCCAACGCACCCCAACTACAAATAGACGTTAATCGCAACCTTGCGAAAGCGCAGCAAGTAGATGTGGATGAAATTTTCACTACCTTGCAGAATTTCCTTGGTTCACGCTATGTCAATGATTTTAATGCCTTTGGTCGCACCTATCGAGTTTATATTCAAGCCGACAAAGAGTTTCGCTCCAATCCTGCTGATATTAGCAAGTTATATGTGCCCTCAGCCACAGGTGAGATGATTCCCTTGGATAACCTAGTAACAGTATCTAGCACCACAGGACCTCAAACCCTCAACCACTATAACCTCTCCCGTTCCATCGAAATCAACGGTTCTCCAGCACCAGGATATAGTTCCGGACAAGCGATTGCAGCCATGGAACGCATCGCCAGCGAAATTTTACCTAGTAGTATGGGTTTTGAATGGTCAGGAATATCCCTAGAGGAACTAGAATCGGGTGGACAAGCGCCGATTATTTTTGGCTTAGGAATTATCTTTGTTTTTCTCGTACTTTCTGCCCAGTATGAGAACTTTATTGACCCCGTAATCATCCTTTTGGCAGTACCTTTGGCGATTTTGGGAGCACTTCTAGCTGTATATCTGCGAGGCTTCCCCAACGACGTGTATTGTCAGGTGGGTTTAGTGATGCTGATTGGATTGGCGAGTAAGAATGCGATTTTAATTGTAGAATTTGCCAACCAACTGCGAGACGAAGGGTTATCGGTGGTTCAAGCAGCCGTAGAAGCATCCCAACAGCGATTGCGCCCTATTATTATGACAGCGATTTCCACCCTACTGGGTATTTTCCCCCTAGTAATCGCCACGGGAGCAGGATCCGCCAGTAGGCAATCCTTAGGAACGGCGGTATTTGGCGGTATGATTGTCTCTACCGTGTTGAGTCTGTTGGTAGTTCCCATACTCTACATCATAATTGTCGGCTTTTTTGGTCGCTTCAAAGATGGTTTTCGTGGAATGTCTCCCGTTGAGGAAGCGCAGGTGGAGTTAGCACCTCGGAAGGTTGTTTCTACTAGGAAGTGATTAGTCGGTCAAATTAAATATAAGACCTCTCCCCCATCCCCTCTCCTTTGCAGGAGAGGGGTGCTGTTAGGTGGGGAAAGGTATTAGGATAAGTTCAATTTTGCCTATCTAATAACTAAAAACAAAAGTACCGAAAAGCCACCACAAAAATTTGTCGCGATGCAGATGAGGAAAGATTGTTAACCAAGAAACTAAGACGGCTGAGTTTTGTACTTGACTTTTTTCAGATTGCCTTAACTTGTGACCAATGGACATGGAAAAGAGAAAAATTTCACTCTAACTCGAAAAATTCATAAATTGACCTTTGAGATCGTTATAGAGATGAAGAGACAAAAATCAACTTTTTCTCTTCTGTCCAATACACTTGTCTACAGGTAAATTCAAATGACCATTAAATTACGGATTGTTGGTATTTTCTACTCAGTCGCTCTTGAGCCACTGCAAGTAAAAGGAGGCAGTGTTGAGGCTGTTCTTAATGCTGCTGTCTCAAATCCAGGACCAGGCAAAAAATTTCACTATACCCTAAATGACAGTTCTATCTCAGAATATAAATCTGTCAGTAGCTTTACTGCAAAATATGACAATCCCTTTACTAGTTCTGTTTCAGAAATGGATTATCCTGCAGGAGAGTATTTCTTACCAGAGAACCTTATCGGTAACCCTTATACCGTTTGGCAGTACTACGTATTAGATGAAAATGGAAAACGCGTACCTTTGCCATCCCCTACGGCTCCATATACCACAGATCTTGGCATCAAAGATGGTTATTCAGTTATTTGGCGACTGGTATCAATTTTGAGCGGTCCTACTTCACTTCCACCAAGTAAAAGAAGACTAATGACTGGTATTTAAGTCATCTAGTAATTTAAGGAGAAACTGGCGGCAAAGTAGCCATTAACCTCAAGTTCAAATGTCCAGAAACCTAGTTTAAATAAGTAATAGTTGAAACTGTTTCTGGACGACTATAAAGTTTTATAAGACTATCCATTAGGCTCAGAAAAAGCCAAATTCATATAGTAGCTTTACAGACTATCCCCGACTACAAAATTGCAGCGATGAGGAAAATTTATTAGTATTTTTGGGCGCTGTTTTTGCCTGATTTTTTTTCTCTAATTTCTCAAGTTTAGTTAAAGTTTGCGCTTCAGCAATTCCATCATTATATTGAGATAAATTTAAATTTGGGGTTCAGCGTGATTAGAAGGCAAGTCTGGACTGCGTTCAATCTTTTTTAGTGCATAACCCTGCCTTTCCAATTGCCTCACAAACTGAGTGGGCTGCACCTTTTCCTCAGCCTGAGATTTAGGTGTAGATGATTCTTGTTTCGCTGCTTCGCGTTTCGCTTTTTTGATTTTTGCTTTTCGTCCCATTGGTTATTTTTTGTTGATGGTTAATAGTTAATTGTTAACAGATAAGTACTAACTTTTAAATCATTAATATTCAGAAAATATAAATGATTACAGGATGTCTTAATCCTTTAACATGACTAGTTTCCAACCTTATTTTTCGGCGATTCATCAATTTTTAATTTTTAATTCGCCGTTAGGCGCTTATTACTTATCTCACACTTCTTTACTACTCAAAACTCTAAATTGTTGTGCTTTCAAATAAAGCTTACTCCACTCCCCTAAAACTTTGTGAGTTTTCCACTTTAAATCTTGAGCGATCATATCTAATTTTTTACCTTCTTTAATTCCCTCTAATATCTGACGCTGCAGAGGCTCAAGGTTATCCCAATATTCTATCCATTGGTTCGGCGTTAATCCCAAATTATGCTGTTTTAGGGAAATTTCTAGCCAGTTAGCCACCAATTCTGGTTGTCCTTTAATCGCAAACACACGAATCGCATGATAACTAACTTTTTCCCGAATGCGATAAACTTGCTTAACTGGCAAATTTAGACTTTTAGCAATCGCATCTTGGCTACTTCCCTGCAAATATAGGTTTAACCATTTCGTCTCCAATTCACCCACATTTTCCCGCAAATAGTGGCTGAATTCCTGCTTGACTTTCAGACGCAAAACCTGCTGTTCCTCCCAGTCTTGTTCCTGTTGATAATCAGCTACTGCTTTAGCATCAAGTAAACTAACTGGTGCATCTTCCTCATCCAAAGTTACTTCCTCAGAAATAAGGCGTACAATGTCCTTTTGTGGCACATTTGTAACTCCTCCTCTTTGAGCGCGTCGCAGGAAGTTGACGAAGCGATAAACCAGCAATGGTTGGTTGCGCACTGGTCGCAGACAATATTCTTCTATACTAGTAAATAGTAAAGCATCCCTTAAAGTACTTTGGTCGGAACATTGAGCGATCCAAGCAATCTGCTTTTGGATATAGCGATCGCTGTTGAGCATTTCCTGAATTACTTCCTGTAATACATCCGCCACAGCCCGTTTGCGATCTCGACTCAAAGCAACCCAAGTGCGAATCTTGTTACGCAACATCATCAGCGAACCCAGGCGATTAATCAGATTGCGATATGCTTGGGTTGGCTTACTGTCTAAATAACGTCCCTGTAGGATCCGATAGCGATAGTCCATCGCTTGCTTGGCGATTAGCAACTCGCTAGGGCTCATTTGCTCAAATCTAGCTCTATCTTCTCCCAACAACCAACGCACCACGCTATTTCTACTGTCTAGACTTTGCTGAGGAAAATCCTTCAGCAGACGAGAGTGCCAAAATTGTTCCAACTCTTCGGCTAATTTTGTCATTAGAAAGCTACTTGCTCAATTCTCCTTTTCACGTGGTAGACGACGAACCCTGTTACCAGTTTCTCACACCTGTAATAGACATTTTTCTTACTCAGGTAGCATGACTCAGACAAAAATAGTTTGTATAATTGACGACTTTTATTTTTACAGATATTGTGTATCTGTAGGAACTGTATCTAAACAGTATCTTGGCCTGAAAATTGCCCTCTAGAGTCAATTGTCAAGAAACTATGACAAAAAGTTAAAGCCTGCAATTTTTTTAATCCAGGGATAAATAGCACTGCACCCAGCCAAAATTATTGGCTAATTTGTAGCGCGATTACAATCTCAAGAAAAATGCAAACTTCTTAATGATAAGGCAAATTTCAGGGTAAGATCATCGGGCGAAAGATCCATTTCGGGTCTAGGTCAGGGATTATCAATTCCTGTCTATGTGTGAGTAAAAGTGTGAGGAGAGTAAATGTCAGAGGTTTTTCGCAGCGCCCTGCGTATGGGCTCAGCGGCTATTCTTGGTTCTATAGCCGTAGCAACATTAGGTAGTTCTGTAGCTGCTGAAGTTACAGATTTAACCCCAGCGACACCAAGTAATACTTTAGGTGAGCCTTCTACCAGTGAACTAATTAACCAAATTAACAACTACGGTAGCGAAGGTTCGAGCAATTCTATAAACCAAGTAACTAACGTTAACCAACTGCGGGACGTTTCCCCCGGAGATTGGGCATACGAAGCACTACGTAACTTAGTAGAAACCTACGGTTGTATTGCTGGTTATCCTGACGGCACTTACCGAGGTAATCGCGCCATGACTCGCTACGAGTTCGCTGCTGGTTTAAACGCTTGCCTGCAGCAAATTGAGCGCCTTATTGCTGCTTCTACGGCAGATTTTGTTACCAGAGATGACTTGGTAATCTTGCAAAGATTATTAGGGGAATTTGAGGCAGAATTAGCAACTCTAGGTACTCGTGTTGATAATTTAGAGGGACGCGTTGCTTTCCTAGAAGACCACCAATTCTCCACAACGACCAAGTTAAATGGTCAAGTGCTAAACTACATCTTTGTTACTGCTGGTGACGATGTAGACGATAACCAAGCCACTTTCAGCAGTCGGGTACGACTCAACTTTGATACCAGTTTCACAGGTAAAGATCGCCTGCGGACTCGTTTACAAGCCCAAAATATTATTGGTCCTGCTGACCCTAACGGCTCTAATTCCTTAGCTCAAAACTTAGGTGGTAACAGTGGTAATAACGTTACCATGAGTAAGCTAATCTACTCTTTTCCTGTCAATGATCGCATCACAGGACACATCGGTACAACTGGAGTACTGAATGATGATATCTTCGATGCAGCTTCCACAAACGGTTTAGCCTACGATGCTTTAGCTTTGTTCCCCGCCTACAATAACCTAATCTACGACAACAGCAATAGCGGTGGTGCTGGTCTTGGTTTTAATCTTGACCTAGATTTCGCAGCCCTCGACGTTGGTTATTGGGTACCTACTAGTGATGCCGAAAGCCCTCTAGATGGTGATGGTATCTTTAATGGTAACTTCGCTACTGGTGCACAATTAGGTATCAGCCTCTTCGACAAATTAGATGTTGCCTTCAACTATCTCTATTCTTACCAAACAGGCGATAGTGGTTACGATCTTGCTGGATTTGTTGGTACTTCCGCAGCTACTGATCCCTTTGGCGCAGAAACAAACCGTACCCACAACCTTGGTACAGGTACTAAGTTCCAACTTACTAGCCAAGTTGCAGTGGGTGGTTATTTTGGTTATACCTTTGCTGACAGTATTGACAGTAACGAATCTGCTGAGATTCTCAACTGGAATGCTTACTTAACTATCGCCGACTTATTCAAGGAAGGTAGTGCTTTTGTAGTAAGTTTTGGTCAGCCACCTACTCTGATTGAATCTGATAATGGTGATGTTCTTGATGAAGATGAAGATAATCCCTATTTATTGGATGTAGAGTACCGTTTTAACCTCACAGACAACATTAATGTTGCTCCTGGTGGTTATGTCCTCTTCAACCCTGATGGTGACAATGATAATAATACCGTATACGTTGGTACCATCCGCACCATCTTCAGCTTCTAGGTTTTCTCTTTGCTGATAGTTTAATATCTCGTTGGCTGTTAAATGTTAGTTTGACAGCCAATATTTTTTTTGCGTACCTGTAGAGACGCGAAATTTAGCGTCCCTACAAATATCAACTTATTTGCTCACTAAATGAGCTTCCAGGAACCACAAACGCTTGTCAATCCCACGGGAAATCTCAGTATACAAATCTGCTGTATCTGCATCTCCTAATTTATCAGTTTGCTCGATTCCAGAACGCAAATGCTCTGCGTAAATTGCAAAACGTTCAGCTAAAGCACTAATATGCTCTTTGCCATCAACCGCATCCAAAGGATATTCTGGCAAAATGGAATTAGTAGCAGCAATACGAGCAGTTCCTAAAGCCGTTCCAGCTAAAGCCGTAATCCTCTCTGCAACGAGATCTACAAACTCTTCTAACTCACCAGATAGTTGATCAAATAGTTCGTGCAGTTGATAAAAATTCATACCCTTAACATTCCAATGGGCTTGTTTAGCTTGGGTTTTCAAGTCCAAGGTAGCAGCTAGGGTTTGATTGAGAATTTCTACTACTTGAGTACGGATTTCTGCGGCTATGTCAATGCGAGTGGGATAAAGTTTAGTAGTTGCTTGACCTGGATTTCTAATTGCAGTTGTAGTCGTCAAAACCAATCCTCCGTAATTTATGCAGGTTATTTACTGTTGAGATAGGCAACAATCGCCTCAGAATCGCCAATTAACTTACCATCGATAAATACTTGGGGAACCGTTGTCGCCCCTGTCATTGCTCTTAAAGAGCGAGTGCTAGCATCTCTACCCATAACAATCTCGTCATACTCTAAACCAGCATCCTGTAGTGCGGCTTTGGCGCGGGCGCAAAAAGGACAACCAATCTTGGCAAATAAGGAAACTAGAGGTGGTTTTTTGGCTTCGGGATTGATATAGTTGAGCATGGTCTCGGCATCAGACACTTCAAAGGGATCGCCTGGAACTTCTGGCTCAATGAACATTTTGTCTACTACTCCATCTTTTACCAGCATGGAATAGCGCCAGGAGCGTTTGCCAAAACCTAAGTCTTCCTTATTTACCAGCATACCCATGCCTTCGGTGAATTCACCATTGCCGTCGGGAAGCAGTCTCACATTTGCTGCTTCTTGATCTTTTGCCCATTCGTTCATGACAAAAGTATCATTGACGGAGAGACAGACAATTTCATCTACACCGTTGGCAAAAAATACCTTGGCTAGTTCGTTATAACCTGGTAGATGAGTAGAAGAACAAGTTGGTGTGAAAGCGCCTGGTAGAGAGAAAACGACTACCGTTTTACCAGCAAAGATTTCTTCTGTAGTGACATCAACCCATTGATTGTTTTGGCGAGTTTTGAAGGTGACGTTGGGTACTTTTTGTCCTTCGTGGTTAGCTAACATTAATCCTTACTCCTTGGGGCTAAGTCGTAGTCGTTATGAGTTTGTATAAATTAATAATATCGATGGAGACAAGAAATTGTCAACTGGTGACCAAAAGATTTACTTCTTAGGGGAAGTAGAAAGACGTTAACTCATCCCTCATGCTTTAGCTGGGGGATTTCCTGTTGTTTGTTTGTCAAAGGAAAAATAACCAGTAACCAAGGGATCGCCGCTTTCGATGATATCCTCCCACCGCTAAAATTCGTATAGCGGGAGCATCTACGCCAAAAAGCAGATGAAGCAAAGAAAAATGGCATCAACAAAGGAGCCATGAACGACCCTGAAAACGCTTCTAGGTTAAAGTGAGAGAGCGTGCATTAAACCAGCTAGCA
>CAZWGS010000074.1:22524-25570 GCA_964633315.1 uncultured bacterium
ACCCTGAAAACGCTTCTAGGTTAAAGTGAGAGAGCGTGCATTAAACCAGCTAGCACTACAGTATCTTCTCCATGTCTGTTTCTACCTCCAAGCAACAACCTCGCGCAAATGATTGGTATTTATTTCTCAAGCTAGTACCCTATGCTCGTCGCCACCAGGGATTATTGATATTATCTTTGACTTTGCTAGTGCCAGCATCCATAGCTGGGGCGATTCAACCCCTGATTATTGGACAAGCAATTTCTTTACTCAAGGAAGAATCTACCTGGTTTTTTCTGGCGGATTTACCTTTAAACCAAGGTATTTGGCTCTTAATCGCGATCCTAATTTTAACTATCGTGCTGCGGCTGATTTTTTCTTCTCTCCAGGGCTATTTGGTGCAGAGAGTAGGACAAGAAATTACCGCCGGAATTCGCGCTGACTTGTTTACCCATGTTACCTCCCTCGCCGCTAACTTTTTTGACAAGACTCCGGTGGGGCGTTTGGTGACGCGTCTCACCAGTGATGTGGAGGCGCTAGGAGATGTTTTCGCCACGGGAGCAATTGGTATTCTCAGTGATGTGGTTTCTTTTTTGGTGATTGTCGTCACTATATTTAGCTTGGAGTGGCGCTTGGCGACGATGTTGGTGTTAATGCTGATACCAGTGGGTAGTTTGAGTGTGTATTTTCAGCAGCAGTACCGACGTGCTAATTATCGTTCACGGGAAGAACTCTCACAGCTTAATTCAATGCTACAGGAAAACGTAGCAGGGATTAATATTGTCCAGCTATTTCGCCGCGAAATTGTCAACGCTGAGATGTTTCGCAGCACCAACCAGAAATACCTCAAGGAAATAGATCGCACCATTCTCTTTGACTCTTCTATTTCTGCAATGTTGGAGTGGGTTGCTTTAATTGCTATTGCGATTGTACTAGCAGTTGGTGGTGCTTTTGTTTTGGGTTCAGCACTTACCTTTGGTACCCTCTCAGCTTTCATTCTCTACGCCCAAAGAATGTTCGATCCCCTGCGCCGTTTTGCGGAAAAATTCACCATGTTTCAGTCGGGATTTACCGCTATTGAACGCATTAATGAGTTAATGAGTGAACCGATTGAAATTCAAGATCCAGAAGCATTGCAGGCGAAAAAATTCCACACTGATGATACTCTAGAGTACGGAGGAGCCAAAGTCTGTGGTGAGATTCGCTTCGAGAATGTTTGGTTTGCTTACAAAGAAGATGATTATGTGCTGCGCGATCTTAACTTTACCATTCGCCCTGGAGAAAAGGTTGCCCTTGTTGGACCTACAGGCGCTGGAAAAAGTTCGATTATTCGCCTTCTGTGCCGTCTCTATGAACCAAGCAAAGGACGTATTATTGTAGATGGTATTGATATTCGTGATTTAGCCCAAGCAGAATTACGCCGTTATATTGGAGTGATTTTGCAAGAGAGTTTTCTCTTTGCTGGAGATGTGAAGCGCAACATAACTCTGGGGGAAGACTATTCTCTTGAGAAGGTGCAACAAGCAGCCCAAGTAACTAATATTGATCGCTTTATTAACCAGTTACCTCAAGGTTATAATACACAATTGCGTGAGCGAGGAGCTAATTTATCCGGTGGACAAAAACAGCTTCTAGCTTTTGCTCGTGTTGCGATTCGCGATCCTCGTATCTTAGTTTTAGATGAGGCTACTGCTAATTTAGACGTAGCTACAGAAAATTTAATTCAAGAAGCCTTAGAACGCTTACTACAGAAGCGTACAGCCATTATTATCGCTCACAGATTATCCACAATCCGTAATGTAGATCGCATTTTAGTACTAAAGCGAGGACAATTAGTGGAGTCAGGTAGCCATGAGGAATTACTAGAGGAAAATGGCTTATATGCAAGCTTATATAAATTGCAAATGCTGGGAACAGATTAGACTTCTGTAAGAAGTCAAGTAATAAGTAGGGACGTAACATGTTACGTCCGTACATAAGTAATAAGTAATAAGTCCTGGAATCTAAACAACAGTGATAAAAACATACTTCTTGGTACATATTTCCCTGTTTGCTTAGGATCCAGGAATCACACAGATTTTTCAAGATGTTTATATGAAAGCTGCTTGTGTACTAGGGCGATTCCTTTTAAAATCAGGTTCTTCTCAATTACTATCTTGGCTGCAAGTTCAGGGTATTCTGCTTCTAGATAGGAAAGTATTAATTCCCCATCTCCACCAGTAAGCACAATTTGAGTCTGGGGAAAGCTTTGTTGCCAATTAATTATAAAATCTTTAATTCCAGCGATAATAGTATAGATTACACCACTAAGTATTGAATTTGGTGTTGTCAGTCCCCAACGCGCAGGTAGCTGGGATGGTAACTCCACCTGTGGTAGAGATCCTGTTTTGGTAGCTAGGGATGATAGTTGTAAACTTAAACCAGGTAAGATTGCTCCTCCTTTTAATTGCAACTTGTCATCTACCCCCGTTAAAGTCAAAGCTGTTCCCCCATCAATCACTAAAATAGGGAAAGCTAAACTCACGCCAGCACCCCACACAGCTAAGGCGCGATCTATGCCTAGAGTATTATAGATACCTTGTAAGGGAATCGCCTCTAGGGTAATTAATTTTGCTCGGGAATAAGTTTGCCATTGCAGTGTTTGCACAGGAACAACGGAAGCAAAATATAGGGGTAACTGTAACTTATTTTGAGCTAAATCTTGCAGATGAGGAAGGAAGATATGTGGAGGTAATTCACCACGAATGATAGTCTTTGGTTGCTCATGTTTAGTATCCCATGCTTGCACTAATTTATCATGGCGAAAGTAACCCCAATGCAGCCTGGAGTTACCAATCATTAAACCTAACCAATCACCACTCATACAGCGATTTTAAAATGAATGGACTACAGTATGTAACTAGCATAAATAATAAGAATAGATAAAGCTGAACAGTTTGTCGATGCTGTCATCAACTTTCTGCCACAGGCAACTCCAATGATGCGGTTAATCAGCTTACCATGAGTTTCAGGTTTGACGACTCCCGTCACTAAAAGTGAGGGATTCTGGGAGGGACTTACGGAAAAA
>CAZWGS010000075.1:0-25432 GCA_964633315.1 uncultured bacterium
TTGCTCCCTTTATCAATCAAGCTTTAATTCGAGAATGGCTTAATTATCGCAATGATACTTGGCAACGCTATGGTGTTAAGTTATGGTTGCTGGTTAGTTTGGAAATTTGGTTACAGGTAAATAGAAAATCTTGACTGATAGCGTTTATCGGACTCATTATTTACACCTAAACCTGCTTCCTATCTTCTGCCTCAAAAAAAACTTTTACCTCATCAGTATCAAATTCCTATAGCTTAACCGAAACTATCTATAGCATAGTAATTGTTTTCAGAACTTCCTACCAATAATAAAGTATTACTAGTTGGTTCTAATTGTGTATTATCTATGGTCATGGCTTGAGTTTTTGCCATACTCTGCTGGAGAATTTGCATTAACTTTCTGGAAGTAAAAGATTCCAATTCTACAAAATTTCCGGCATCTAACCACTCTAATTCTTGAGCAGATAAATTTTGCCGGATTTCCTTAGATAATTCTTGAGCTTTTTTTGCTGAGCTACTAGAATTTTGTACGAACATATTTTTAGCTGATGCCATAATTTGACGTGGCAATAATCCCACATCCACAATCATCACATCACTTGTGGCAAACCAAGCTGGATCTGTACGCAGTTGAGATACAATTTTCATGCCCTCAGGACTACAATTATGTAAGACAAAAACTTGCAAATCTGGATTACGACGTAGCATTTCCATTGTCGTCTCAAAAATACTTTGGGGATAGCCAGAAATACTTAATACTGCACAATTTTTTTCAAAATGGAAGTTGTTAGCAATTAACATTTGAGCGATTTCTTCGCTGTCACAAACTACCAGGCGATCAAAACTATAAGCTGTCACATCAGGAGTTAGATTACTACTTTCTGTTGAGGATGATAATTTGCTTTCTGGTTTGCCTAGCATCAAATTAATTTCACCATTAGCTCTTTGCCATTGATACAACCATTCTGCCATTTGTCTAGCACTAATGAGTAATGGTTCTGTAGCATTGGCAAGGCGACGTTTCTGGGAAAAACCTAACCACACAACCGTTAAACCTAATGGGACTAAAGTAAAGAAACTAACCATGGAAAAGAAACCTGTCACAGAAGAGCTAGAAAAAATAATAATTAGTGCTACGATTGAGATAAAAGTTCCTAAAATTTGCAGTAAGGTGGCAGATTGGCGACGAGCCGTTATACTCAATTGAGTAGAGTTACTAAGTTTTAATAAGTATCGGATACAAAAGATATTCCAAAGTATTAATACTAATAGGAAAGCTATATTTCCAAGTAATAATAAGAGAAGTCCACCAAAAAAACCTGGTATCCAAAAGCTAAAAAATAGGTAGTTAAAAACAAGACCCAAAATATTACTAGCCTTTTTACGTTTCAACCTTCTATCTAGAAGATATAAAAATTGTTTGGGCGTAAAAAAGAGAGTATTATTTGCTGAAATATCTTGAAGAGCTTGAGCAAAAAACGGGTCAGTAAACTTAATTTTCCCCATTTTAGTTGGTTCAAAGGCAAAGGGATGATTACAATTTTTGCAACGCCCTTGGTTCGCTTGGCGATCTTTAAGCTTGTTATCTGTCTTACATTGAATACATTTCATGATTTACTGAAATTAGGTGTAGTTAAGAGTAGATAATTAACACGACTGGGAAGGTTAAGATTTTTAGACGCTACAAAAATAATTTATGTGGACTCACTGAACCAAGAATCCCTCACGTCTCGCGATGGGAGTGTCAATTCCGTTAAGATAATACCTTAGAAACTCCCATAATCGACTTAAGACTCCTGCAGTAGTGTATTAAAATACAACTCCCGGAGATTTATCTTAATTGGATTGCAAGAATCGTTATTTTACAAAGACTTCAGAAAAACATTACCACTCGTGTAATTAAACTAGTGTTTTTTGATGATATAACTTAAGAATAAATTTTTTCCTACATCCTCAAAAAAAAACAATCTATTGTTCTCTTTCCTTGTTTCAAACAATTATTTAAACATTTACATATCGCTAGTATTTGATGGCAATATACCATCAAATTAACTCCAAATATTTTACTCAAATACCTGATTTACTAACAAAACCTGATAATCTTCACGATGGCGAATTAAACGATGCTGATTTTGTTGCCACAAAACTTCTGCAGGGCGAGGGCGATGTAGGAAATGAGATGACATGGCATAACCATAGGCTCCCACATCTAAAATTGCTACAATATCTCCCATCTCTAGCTTAGGCAAAGTGCAATTGCGTCCTAAATAGTCACGAGAATAGGTAGTATTACCGCAAACATCTGTCTGAAAAAGGCGATCTGCAAGTGGTTGAGTTAAAGTAACAATTTTTCGATATCCTCCATGAACAGAAGGTACACAAAGATTAGCTACAGTGGTGTCAACTCCTACAATTTGTTTCTCTCCCTGCCATTTCACCGAAACCACTTTTGCTAGTAGTGTGGCACATCCTGCAATCGCAGCCCTTCCTGGTTCAATTACTAACTCAATAGATTTTCCCAGTTGATGTAACTTTTGTGTTAGCACTGTGCCAAACTCACTCCAGTTAAAAGTAATATTTTGCTCGCGATAGGGATAGCCAAAACCTCCACCAAAATCCAAATATTGCCAATCAGGTAACTTCTGCCCAATAGTAATTAAAGAGTCAATAACTTGTGTAAAAGCAAGGGTAGAATTAGTACCTGTACCTCGATAAAAATGCAATCCACTTAGTTGCAATTGGGCATTTTGGGCAATCGCAATCGCTTCTGGAAACTCCTGAGGGTGCACTCCAATCCGACTCTCTCCTGTCAGGGTTGGTTCATTCAAGCGCAATCCTAGCTTGAGTTGAGCTGGTTTGGCACTAGCTGGCAGTGATTGATATACTTCACAACAGAGCTGCAGTTGAGCTAAGCTGTCCAGATTGAGGGTAGATACGCCCCAATTTAGCACTTGTTCCATTTCTGCATGGTTGAGATTGCTGCCACTGTAAACAATTTTTTGAGGGGAAAATCCAGCTTGCATACCCAGGTAAATATCACCAGGTGTATTAGCATGAAGTCCCCAATGGGCATGGCGAAAAATCTTGAGTAGAGAGATATTGCCATTAGTGACACTAGCAAAGCGAAATTTAGTGTGGGGATAGGCGATAGCCTGAGTAATCTGCTTAATGGTTGTTTTCAAGCGATCTCCATCATACACGTACAGCGGAGAACCATAGATGCTGAGCAGTTCGCAGTAGTTGGGTTTGGAAGTGTTGATTGGGCTAGAAATAGTCATCTGGTGAACTAAAAAAGTTGTGGAAGTTAAGTAATATTCCCATGCCGCCGTAAAACTATCGAATTGACACTCCCACGCGCTTTTAGCCGTGGGATTCTTAGTTCACAGGGACTCCAATGAATTTACCCTCACTAAGCATCTTCACCCTATGCCCTACGGCTGCAAGTCCTCTAATCAGAACTGATATTGATGACCTGCAATTAAGCAAGTCAGAGGCGCGATTTCGGTAATGTCAATGTTTTCTCATGTTAAGAAAAGAAAGATATACAATGAATACTTTATTAAATTGTCATATTATATGACATGGTGTCATACAATATTTATTGTTGGACAACCACAATAATCTAATGCGCATTTAAATTGCATATCCTGAAAACAGGAAAAAAGCTCTCAATTGCCCTTAGTGTCTGCATCAACCAAAAGCAGAAAAGTAGATACTAACAAGCTTGTATCTGTTTTTAAGGTTGTGAATGTTATGGTCAATTATCTCGACATGATATTGGCTGTTATATGCGTGGTTATTTGAATTTTTCACTGAGCTAAAACTATGAAATCTCTATCAACACTACAGTTGTTTGTTTAGCAAAGATTAAGTCTGTTAACCTCCATTTAACCCGTAGTATAGCTATCACTTAATTTAGGTCATGAACATTACAAGACGAGTTTTAATGAAGTTAGGACTCAGCAGCTTACCTTCTTCATTACTGTTCTTCAATTGGCAGCAAAAAGCATTCGCAAAGGATGAATCTAGATTGTTAGGGAAACCTGAGGTACTTACCCAAGGTGCAGCAAAAACGAACTGGACGCCATTTTCTCGTAAACTCATGATTCCAAAGGAGTTGGAGTCTCTTGATTGCGGTGATGAAATAAACCGATATCAGATTGAAATTCTGCCAGCGACACAGACGATAGGGAAAGATGAGAACGTTCCGATCTGGAGTTATAATGGCAGCACTCCCGGTCCTCTCATTCGTCAAGAGTTAAATAACACATCCGTTGTTCGATTCATCAATAAGTTGGAAGTTTCAGATACCAACAATGAGGAAGTTCCTGTTTCCATTCATTTACATGGAATGGCCTCGAAGCCTATATACGATGGGTTTGCTAATGATCTGATGTATCCTCCTGGTTCAAAAGACTATCCTGATGGTCAGTATAAAGACTATATATATCCGAATGATCGTGCAGCTACAATTTGGTATCACGACCATGCTGTTCACTATACTCAAAGAAATGTTGCGATGGGCATGGCTGGAATGTACATTGTTTATGACCCAGAAGTTGAAGAAGAGCTGAAATTGCCTGGTCATCCTGGTGATAATCCAGAATATGATGTGCCCCTCATCTTCCAATCCCATCCCTGTGCATTGAATAACTCCAACTATGGAAATTACATCCTGGTGAATGGAGATTTTCAGCCCTACCTAAATGTAAATAAACGCAAATACCGCTTCCGGTTACTAAATGCCACAGATACAAAGAGGCTTGTTCTGATGATTGGCACTGAACCAATTGAGTTCTATGTCATTGCATCGGATGGTGGGCTGATACCAGCACCCGTGGGTACTTCTTCAATCAGGATGACTCCTGGGGAACGCTACGAAATTGTAGTTGATTTCAGTCACTATCACACAGGAGATGATGTATTTCTTTTTCATGAGGGTGGGAGTAAACTTTTGAAATTTAAAATTGGTGATGAGGTGCCAGATCCATCTTGTGTTCCTGAAACCTTGAGTCAAGAGCAGCAACCTCCAGATGATGTTACAAAAGACCCTGATGAAATACTAGTTTTTAATTTTGACAATAGAATGGCGGTCATTGGCGTTCAAGATGACAATGATAAGGTTACGTATCACTATTGGGGGCAAGGATGGCCTAAGAGAAGGGTTGCTAACCCACCCCTATGTAAGAAAAATGGTGAGAGAGGAGATGAGTCTTGTCCCCAAGTCTGGAGAATAATCAATCTATCTGGGGCAGATCATCCAGTACATGTTCATCTTATCGACACCTTCTTAATCAAACGATACGGCGAAGACAAAACCACGGAGATAGAGAAGAAGCCATACGAAACAGGGTGGAAAGATGTCTTCTTACTTCCCCCTAATGAAGCGATGGACATTGGTGGTTTTTTTGGCCCTCATAAGGGGCGATATATGATGCACTGTCATAACTTAGCTCATGAGGATAATGATATGATGGTCGAATTTCAAGTGGGTGGTCCCAATGATGGTGAGCCAGCGCCGATAGGTGGACAAGAATCGCAAGGCAATATGGTAAGTTTGCGCGATGTTAAACCACCTTCTAATGTGTATGATCGAGAAAGAATTAACAAATTCAACACAGGAGTTTATGGAGACAGGCAGGAGGCTTTAGAACGATTACGCCAGCTGCTCAGAAGATTGCGCAATCGACTTTAATCAGTCTGGTGGCATTTTGTAAATATTTGAACTCTAAGCCGCGCAGTCCCCATCTGTAACGAAGTGAAGGATGGCCGGGCGTTCAAGGTGCGGAACTTGCGTCCGCACTCAGCCCCTTAGGTTTAGCGGCGTGTTAAAACTGTGCTGATGCGTCAAATTTACGATGAAACGTTACTATTCCCTATGCAAAGCGTAGCGACGCTCAGGGTAGTTTATGGGATTATCCCTCATGCCAGTTAATATATCTAGCTAACTTCCAGACAGGATAAGGTATCAAAAAAGGATGATTCCAGGAGAAATTTTCTGCTGATTCTCCTAAAACATGAACTCGCCACAATTGCCAAACAATCAGTAACCAGATAATTTCACCAATCCGGCGTCCAGTAAGCATACCTCCTAAATCGCCCTTGGCAATTCTCGCAGCAATATTTGGCTGCCATCTTCCCTCTGCCTTTAGAATACCGGGATTTAACCACATCCCCAGAGAATGCCAAAAATCTTTTAAGCACCAAGGGGTTAAAGGCACTCCCATGCCCCGTTTCTGTCGCCAGACAATTTCTGGGGGTAGCCATGATTCTACCGCCCGTTTCAGGATATATTTCTCGCAGGCTCCTTGCAAACATAACTCTCCTGACAATTGGAAAGTCCATTGTGCTAAGGGTAAATCGCAAAAGGGAGAGCGCACCTGTAAACTATGGGCAAATGCTAGGTTAGTCGCCCGTGGTTGGATGTTTTGCGCACCTTTAAGCATCAAAGATGCACGGCGTAATTGATGCAGCAGGGATGGGTTGGAACTAAATTCTAAAGCATCATCCAGCCAATCTTGAGCCTGAAGCTGTTGAATTTCTGCATACACCCTAGGCTCAAATACCTGTTTTTCATAGCCATAAAGTCGATGGAAAGTTCGTAAATATTGATTTGTAAAGGATGTAGCACCCTCCGGATGCTCTTCTTGATAGATGCTGGCTGCAATGAGGGGTTTATTTGTCCAACCTGCAAACAACTGATCGCCCCCCTCTCCGTTGAAAATAATTCTGGTGTCACGACTAGCAGCTTGATGGAGTAAAAATAGGGGAACACTTACTCCATCCCCAAAGGGCAAATCTAAGGCTCGAATAGTTGCGATTAAAGCTGGTTTAATTTGCTTTGGTGTAGCATCTACCTCTATTAGGGGAATCTTTAACCACTGTGCTACCTTTTGGGCATAGGGAAATTCTGGGACACTTTTGTCTCCTAGATTAAGAGTATAAGCACGTACTTTGACTCCTGCTTGCACCAATAATGCTGCTACTACTGACGAATCCAAGCCCCCAGATAGCATCACACCTACAGTTTCATCCCCAAGGTCACTAATTTGCCTCTCTACGGCTGCTTTGAGGTGAGTTTGGAGTTGGGCTATGGCTACTTTCTCATCTGCAATCTGGTGACTATTTTCTTGCCAGTTGATCAGGTTATGGCTGTGGGGAGGTAAGATCTTTCCTGACCCATCAAGCTTCCAGGTTTGTTTAATTCCTGCTGCTAATGCCCAAATGCCTGCCACTGGTGTTAAGGGAGTGGGAATATAGGAAAAGCAACTGTAACCGTAGAGTGCTGCAAGGTCAACGGTAGGAGATTCAACTAGTGGTAAAAGCAGTTGTAAGCGCGAAGCAAACCAGATTACCTCCTCAAGTTTTAGCCAGTAAAGTGTTACCCTGCCAAAAGCATCCCTTGCCAAAGTTAAACTGTATTCTACAGCTTGTACCCAAACATCAGGTGAGGTGGTTGATGTTTGCATTTTGTATGGTAATCCAGATGCACAAAGCGCTGCGAGTATACCATCGCGAGGTTCTTGCGAACAAATATGCCAATTCTGATTTTTTTCTGCTTGGGGCAGGATTTTCTTGAGTAATTGTGCCTGTGCGTTAGGATCGCCAGATCCCCAATAGCCCACAAATTGCTGCATACTGGTGGCAACTCCCACCGTAAAAGTGTGATCCATACTCAAGCAGTGCGTAATCGCTTTGTTTCACCAATTGCGTTACACCTTATACTAAATCCAGTTTCTGCGCACACCACTTCAGATACTTTATCAGGTAGGAGACAGGAGAGACTATTAAAACAGTTCATTGAAAAACTGCTGCAGTGCACACTCTTTATTACCTAAGATAAGTCACCAAATAATCTTCACTGGAACTGACTTTATTGCATATTCAAAGTCGCTTCACTAAGCTGGTTTTCTCCCAAAAACATCTGCACTTCCCAACTTCCTACAGGAGCATTTGATGTCATCTGATAACGACAAAATGTGTTCCAAACAGGTGTAGTTATCTTTTTTGTTTGGTAGTGATTTTGATGCACTATTTGCCCTTTGGGATTAATCCAATTGCAAGAGAGGGAAAGTTGTTTTCCCACTGGCGCATCAGATAAAGTAACTCGATAGAATATTTCCCCTTCTTGTTGACTAGATATACTGTTTAAGTCATTACCATTATCTTGAGCAAGGGTAATGCGATCATCTGTTGCTCTTATTTGAGCCAGTTTTTGTTGTTGATTTTGGTGTAAAAGTAGGGGAAAAAGCACCATTAAGCTAGCTAGACTAGCAATGCCACCAAAAAGCCAAATATGACGCCGTTTTTTGATCGCTCTTGCTTCTTGTATACGTAACTGTTCCATTGCTTCTTCGAGAAGTTCTGGTGGTAAGTTCAATTCCTGTAGAATTTCCCTCACTTGCTGTGTCTCAAGTTCAGCTTGCTTTTTTTCAGATAAGTGCTCTACCTGTGCCACTATTTGTTCTAGTTGTACCTGAGTTAATCGCACTGACATCTGTAAAGTATTTACTCAATATATTTCTATTTTTACAGACATCAGCCAATTAAAACCTCTTGCTCAGGCACTTATTTTTCTTTTCTCTATTTAAAACTTAAAGATTACACCTGATGTGAATGACAAACTAGTCTTGACGAAGTTTAAGTAATTATTTCTGTCATAGAGCCAAAATACAGACTTCACTCTCAAAACTCCGTTTTTTTATGCTCGCACAAACTCTGTAAGGCAATACCTTTTCAGTCGATTCGAAAACCCTGATTAAATCATTCAGCTTTTTTCTAAATCGATTTCAAGTGGGCGAAACGTGGGTTATTACTTATTACTGTCTGAGAACTTCTCCACTTATCACAATTAATCTTTCTCCTTAATCAACTGCATAGGATGAATTGTTTGTCTGAAAGTTGATTGTCCCCATCCTAAATAGTTAGCAATGGCTTTAACTTTCCATACTGTATCATTGAGATTAAGTGCCGTTGCTCTTTGCTTTGTTCTTCGAGGCACAGAGTCTGCTACTTCTAGCTCTTTTAATGTTTGATGTTCTTCCTTAGTTAGAGTGATTCTTAATGCTGCGGGTATTCCTCAATTACCAAGCTGGATTTTCATCTTTTTATTTTACGTTTTTTTTAGTTTGATGCGAACAGTAAGTTATTATGCACTATCTAATTAGCCGCCACCAACGATAGTCACAACCTCCAAACAATCGCCCTCTTTAATTTCTGTTTCTTGCCAATATTGACGGTGCAAAATTTCACCATTATATTCCACAACTACTAGGCGAGGATTGAATGTCAACTCCTCTAGTAATTGAGGTAATTTAGTAGCAGCAGTGCAGGTATGATTGCTACCATTAACTTGCAACGTAACTGATTGAGTGATTTCAGACATGGGATTGCACCTCTATAGTTTCCAGGCGACGTGGGGTTTGCCTTCTGGTCAGTTTCGAGAGAAAATATTGAACAACTAAAGTGGGCTGTTCTGCTGCCATAATCGCTCGCACAATGGCGATTCTTTCGGCTCCTGCTTCTAGGACATCATTAATATTATTGGTATCGATACCACCAATAGCAAACCAGGGAATAGAAGCATTCTCATCAGCGTAGCTAACATAATCAAAACCAGCAGCAGCTTTGCCTGGTTTAGTTGGCGTTTCAAAAACTGGTCCTACACCAATATAATCTGCTCCCTCTGCAATTGCCCTATGCATTTCCTCAGGATTAGTGGTAGAGCGACCTATAATACGCTGAGAACCTAAAAGTTGCCTAGCAAAAGCAATAGGCACGTCTTGTTGACCCAAGTGTACACCATCAGCATCCACTGCCAAGGCTAAATCCACTCGGTCATTCATAATAAATAAGGCACCGTAGTGATGGCAAAGTTGACGTAATTTATGGGCTGTCACTAACAATTCTGTGTCACTGGCATCTTTGTCACGATATTGTACTAAAGTTAAACCACCACGCAGGGCTGCTTCCACAACCTTTAACAATTGTTCTGAGGGAGATGTGACAAGATATAGAGGAGAACGTCGCAGTTGTTTGTGACGACGATAGACGAGTAAATTACTTTCTAGAGTATAGACACGATAGCGCATCTGCTTACAAGCGGCTGCCATCTCCCGATTGTAGAGCTTACTATACTCTTCCAGAACTCGCAGAGCTTCTTCCACACGGCATAAATTAGCTTGGAGTAAATGTTCGATGCGATCTCGTGTTTCTTCTTGGGGATGACTCAATTCTGTACCCACATCACCCATGGTATCCCGCGCTTCCCGAAAATCTGAACTATGCCAACTGGCTAATTCCTGACGCATTTGCTTGCACTCATGGGCCATTTGCTGGCTGTTGATACCGAAGCGACACCACTCTTCAATGATACGCAATCCTTCCCTTGCACGGTCAAAATTAGCATCGAGAATGCGAAAAACGGCTTGTTCTTGCCTTTTATCTTGAAACTGTTTGTCTCCCATCACCAACGACTCCATGATTTCTCCTGCTTATATTTTCCTAACTTTATGCCGTTTAGTATGCTTCAATCGTTCATTTTGGATCTAGTGTGATCATACTTAGAGCATTTGTTTTTTCTACAAGCAAATTTTCAGGATGTGGATGGTGATCAAAACTTCAGGATCTAAAACTTAAAATCGTAACTTAAGTTACCTCAATGACGACACAGGCAACAATAAATACCCCAAATAGAATCCATATGCTACCATCTGGATTAAGATTACTCTAATTATTAGAAGATGCGATGGGTAAGGTTCTGGTACTGAACGCTTCCTATGAACCGCTCAATATTACCAGTTGGCGTAGGGCAGTTGTACTACTGCTTAAAGGTAAAGCGGAGCGGCTTGAACACAACGGTAAACTACTTTATGCAGAATTTCCTCTGCCTACAGTTATCCGTCTACGCCACTACATTCGAGTGCCTTACAAGGAAATCCCTCTAACCCGCCGTAACATTTTGGAACGAGATGGTCACAGTTGTCAATATTGTTCTCACAAAGCAGAAAGTTTGACTCTAGATCATGTGGTACCTCGTTCCCGTGGCGGTAAAGATAGCTGGGATAATATTGTTGCAGCTTGTGTGCGCTGTAACGTCAAAAAAGGCAGCCGCACTCCCAAGGAAGCGAGTATGCCCCTACGACGACAACCTAGGCGACCTTACAGTAGTTTACACTTTGAAATTGCGAAATACGTCAAAGGGGGTCGCAATCAGGAGTGGAGGAAATATGTAATCGGTGTCTAACAGCCCTGCTATCTAGAGATGGCGGGGTTTTTAACTTTTAGAGGCTTGGCATTGCTGTTGCTTTTGCCAAGTAGAAAGTGCTGTTTGCTGTACTAGATACCAGGGTTGCTGATGCTCTCTAGCTAGTTGAGCACAGTCTTCGTACTCTGGCTGCACATTAACGATTTTATCGCCTTGGTGAGCAACCTTGAGCCTCACTGTGCCATAAATCGTCTCTACTTGCTCTATTTGGCGCTGCAAAGCACTTCTGTGTTGTTTGCGGTGACGGATACCTAAAGTTGTGGTTTCTTGGAAAATTACTGCTTCACAAGCGGCTATTTTCTCTGGGGGACAAATGACAGTTAACAAAATTCCTGGACGCGATTTTTTCATCCCGATTCCCTGGGTAAACACATCCACTGCACCCGCAGCAAATAGCGCCTCGAAAGCATAGCCAATGGCTTGGGGGCTAAGATCATCAATTTGTGTCTCCAATACCGCAATCTCTTCTTCAAGGGGATATTTGGTTGGGGATGGAGTCTGGGACTTTTTTTCGGGGACACCTTTTGTCTGTCTGTCTACTGGGGAACCAACCCACAAACGTAGTATGTTAGCAATCGCTAAATCCTGGGAACCTGCGCCTAAACCAATTTTTTCTAGTTTCATTGCTGGTGGAGAGCCAAAATCGGTGGCTAGGGTAACCGTAAGTGCAGCACCAGTGGGGGTTACCAGTTCTTTATTAATACCATTGCTATAGATAGGTACATGGCGAGTTTGCCATAATTTGAGGACAGCAGGAACTGGTACAGGTAAAATGCCATGGGCTACTTTCACTGTACCGCCACCTGTAGGTAGTGGTGAACAGTAGAGAGATTCTATACCCAGCCAATCTAAACCTAAACAAGTGCCCACAATATCAACAATGGCATCGGTTGCGCCTACCTCATGAAAGTGTACCTCTTCCGGTGTGACTCCGTGGACTGCGCCCTCGGCAATCGCTAGTTGGCGAAATACTTGCAAACTCCAGGTTGCAGCTTGAGTGGGTAAGTCAGCTTTCTCAATTAGGGCTTCAATTTCTGGTAAATGACGCGTCCCATGGTGGTGATGGTGATGATTATGATGGGAAGCAGCTAATTCTACATGAACTTTAGTCGCAATTTGAGTTTGGCGATGGACTTTTTGTTCTCTAAGATTATATTCTGAGGCAATTCCTAAGCCTTGTAGCTGGTTGTTCAAGTAATCTAGGGGAACACCTGCATCAACAATTGCTCCTAGACACATATCACCAGCGATTCCCGTCGGACATTGTAAGTAGGCAATTTTTGCCATTTATTCTCCAATAAAAAATAACTAACAACTAATAACCAATAACAAATTACCCATTACCAAATCTATGGCTCAATATTATTCCATTCATCCAAAAAACCCCCAAACTCGGAGTATTGAAGAAATAAATGATGCTCTACAACGTGGTGCAGTAATGTTGTATCCTACAGACACAGTTTACGCCATTGGTTGCGATTTGAGGGTTAAGTCAGCAGTACAGAGAGTGAGAAGTCTCAAACAACTCTCCAATGATAAACCTCTGACTTTTTTGTGTCCTTCTCTATCCAACATTGCGAAATATGCTTGGGTGAGTGATCAAGCTTATCGGATTATGAAAGCTTTGATTCCTGGTACCTATACTTTTGTGTTACCAGCTACCAAGTTAGTACCGAAGTTAGTCATGAATCCCAAGCGGAAAACCACTGGTATTCGTGTACCAGATAGAGTTGTCTGTCAAGCACTACTGCAAGCCTTGGATAGTCCCATTATCTCAACTTCAGCCCATCTGCCTGATGAGGATGGAGAATTTCCCACCCTGGGTTTAGAGAAAGCAAGAGTGTTTGATGAACTCGAAAAGTTGGTGGATATCATCATCGATGATAGTTCTGAACCTGGTTTTGAAGTTTCCACAATTCTCGATTTAACCGGAGATGAACCTATTTTGGTGCGTAAAGGATTGGGGTGGGAAGCTGTGGAGAATTGGTTACAGGTGGCGTGATTGGGGTAGTTGTGTGTCAAGTTTAAATTGAGGGATACATTTCCCTCTGCTACCCCTACTCCCCGCGCTTCCCCAACTTCCTCCAGTCAATCATCTCAAAATTGACAACTCTTTCCTCTGGTAACCAGTTAACTCATCTGTCCACTAAAACTAGCCGCTTGGGGAGGAATGGGGAGACAAAAATCGGGTGATTATTTAGCACCGAAATCCTTGTCTGGTAAGTATTTGAACTAATTTTGTTCTATTTTTCCTTGAGAGCAAAAATTTTTTCTTGTAGCATCAGCTCTCAATTGTGACACAGGTGCTGCCCTAGGCACCAGAACAAAATCTTACAGTCTAAGTATAGACAAGGGTCATCGAGTCATAGGTTAAAGCTCACAGCCTAGGACTTCAAGCTAATCATCTCACCCACTAGGGGCATTACCATGAACGTTAAAACAATCAACTCTCTCTCTACTTCTTCCAACCATAAAAACTACTATCAGGAAGGTGAACTAAATACAGCTAATTCTCTCAAACAAAAGCTAGTTGATAAATTACGCTCTCATCTCCACACCAATTCTCCTTCAATTCAGGCGGTAGCAACTCGCTTGAGTCTAGAAGTGGAAAGGGTTTGCAGCAAAAGCAATCGCATCCAAACTTCTGGCGATATCGAGTCTTGGCAAATTTCTTTGGGTTCTCATCGCCTCAATAAGTGTCTAGCTTACTACGAGTTGGGTTCTCAACAGGGACGTGTGGAACTCCACAGCAACCTCAGTGTCATGATTTATCGTCACATTGCCCCAGCCCAAAAGCAACTTGGTTTTTCGGCTCGTTACAATTTAATTGAGGACTTTTTGCAGGAGTTTTATACCGAGTCTCTAAGGGCTTTTCGTCGCGAGAATGAGGTGGCAGAGGACTACCAACCACGCACTAAATTAGAGTTGGCAGAATATATGGCGTTCACAGAACAGTATGCCAAACGCCGCATTAACTTACCAAACGGTTATAACCAACAGCTAATTGTACTACGGGCGCAAAGCTTTGCTCGTCGCCAACCGAAAGAAACCGCCGTGGATATTGAGCAAGCAGTAGAGTATAGCAAGGGCGAAGAAGCCCAAGCGCGCAGATATACCGCTGCTATGCACCAAATTAGAGAAGAGATGGTGGCGGAAACTCCTGACCCTTGGGAATCTGTATCACGCGATCGCGTAATTAAGGCTTTATTCCAATATTTAGAAAGTCAAGGTCATAGTGATTGTGCTAATTATTTGGCGTTAAAATTACAAGATTTGAGTGCAACAGAAATTGATGAAATTCTTGGTTTAACTCCTCGTGAGCGCGATTATCTCCAACAGCGTTTTAAGTACCATGTCGAAAAGTTTGCTCGCACTTCCCATTGGCAGTTAGTACATCAGTGGTTAGGTGCGGATCTTGACCAAAAATTAGGTTTGAAAACTCAGCAATGGGAAGCTTTTATGGCTCAACTTTCTGGGCAACAGCAGCAATTGTTGGAGTTAAAGCAACGCAAGCAAAGTGATAAGGAAATTGCTAAAGTACTTGGTTGCACACCAAAGAAAGTGCAAAAGCAGTGGACAAAACTCCTTGAATTAGCAGCAAAGGCTCGCAATAAGTAGAAAGTGCTAAATAAGTGGTTTAAAACCATGTATTTAGACGAAAACTTCGCAAGAATCAAGTCTTATGTTATTTTTTTGAAATCCATACAATCAGCCTGATTCAAAAGTGGACAATGATTTCTTTGACTCGATAGTACTTGAGCTGGTCAACTTAAAAATTCTGCTTCTTAAATCTTCCGGATTGAGTTATTAAGCTTGGTAGAAATAGTTAAATTAAGTCTTGGGTAGAAAAAATAGTTACTACCGGGGCAAGAAGCACAACAGTTAATAGTTCTAGAATTATGCAAATTCGCATTATCTATGACTATGATAGCGATAATTGAAAAAACTGGGTGTAAATTACTTTTTTTACTGAATTAATCTCCTGACTTGAATCCCATAGATAATTGGTGGCATAAAGTGAAAAAAGAGAGCGTAAAAGAGTTGCCTAAATATAATTTCACTCTTCAAAAAGCTGCTGATGCAGCTTTTCAGTACTTGTAAATACGCCAGCGTGAAGTACTACAGTTAAAAATCAAAACAAACTCCATAATCTCATCCAGAAACAACTAGTGGATTTCAAAGATGCTAAACAAACATAGATTTCCTGATTTTCTTTGTATCGGAGCACAAAAGGCTGGAACTACCTGGTTGCACAACAATTTACAAAAACATCCTGATATTGGGTTACCTACTCTCAAAGAGTTAAATTATTTTAATGGCAAAGAAAAAGTTTTCAATCAAACAAAGCTGAAAAGAATTTTACACCCTCATTCATCAAGAAATGTAAAAAAGTACCTTGATAATTGGCGAACATATTCACTGAAAACTCAAGTAAAATCTCAATTGATGAGGGGAAATTTAATAGAAGTATTTTCATATTTAGATGACTTCTATAATTTCAGTAATGACAAATTATATAGTTCTTTTTTAAGTTCTATGCCAGAGAAAATAATTGGAGAAATATCACCAAATTATTCTACTCTGAGTCAAGACAGTATATCGCATATTTATAGCATAATGCCAGAGGTAAAAATTATTTTTATCCTGCGTAATCCTATGGATAGATCCTGGTCTCATGCTTGCATGGATTTCAGCAGAGAAAATATCAACCTTGGTTCTTCACCTGATAAACATTTTATTGCTCACTTTAACAGTGAAGCATCGAGAACAAGAAGTGACTATTTAAAGACTCTTGATACATGGCAGCTTTATTATCCAAAAGAACAAATTTTCATCTGTTTTTTTGAAGAACTTACTCAAAATCCTCAAGGGTTTATTTGCCGAATCTGTGAGTTTCTCAATCTAGAAATAGATTTGGATTATCTCCAGCAAATTACTACCAAGTCGCCAAAATCTCATGCTAAGGTTTACAAACATAATTTTTCTCAAGAACTGAAAGTATATTTGGCAAAACTGTACTATCCAGAATTAGAACAGTTAAGTTCTCGTTTTGGTGGTTATGCAACTGAATGGCTAGATTGTGCTAAAAGAATCTTATATTCAACTGTAACTAGATGAAAATAGCAATAAAGCTACTAGCTATTGCTACCAAGCGAGGCAATTAAATTATCCTGATATCTTGAAGATATATCTCCTTTTACCGCAACAATTCAGAGATATTTTAATTTCTCAGGATGTCTATTAATTAAATCTAATTGTGTCACTGGCTTGGCTCAAAAGTGCATCTACTTTACCCCACCGCTACAATGCGCTGTTAGCCCAACCTCCCTAGAATTATTTGTTGTTGCTACTAACTCTAAATTACCTTGAGTATTAATTAACCAAGTGTTTGCTTCTACAATCGCTGGCTGCTCAATTTTTGCTATTATTGGTTCTGTTAGTGTTGGTAAAAAAGCAGAAATATCTCGCAAATCTTGCCAAGTGCGATCGCTACTTAATCTTTCATTTGGTATTGCTGGTATGCCACCACGTCCTGTAGCGATAAACTGACTTTGGTTATTGTTGTTGCATCCTGTGGCAATTTGCTCACTTTGATCGCTAAAATTTTTAGGTAATTCGATTAACTCTGCGTTGGTTTCCACATCTGGATTATTAATATTTACACTACCATCGACACCTAACTGAGAACTAGCAGTGATAGTGCTATCTGGGGCGACAAAGATGCTTTCGGTGTTGATAGAAATGTTTCCTCCTGCACCAAAAACTGCGTTGGCTGAGATGTTGCTGCTCTCTCGCAGGAAAATTAAGTTAGAGTTAATTTCTATATTACCGCCACTAGCACTACTGCTGGCATTGGTAGTAATGGTAGCGTTATTGCTTAAAATTAGGTCGTTGGTGTTTAATGTAATATTACCCTGGCTCCCTCCTGCGACTAATGCTTGCAGGCTAGCGTTGTTATCGAGGAGAATTTGAGAACTTATAATTTCCAGGTTACCTGCACCACCTTCTCCTAAGCCATTGACTTCTACCACAGCGCCATCATTAACAGATAAGATGGGAGTCTGAATACTTACTGAACCTGCTGCTGCTTGGCTCAGGGAATCAGCGGAAATACGGCTGGGATGGTTAGTAAAAAAGCCAAAAAGAGGGGCTGGAAAATTGCTAGTTCCATTTAATTCTACAGACTCACTGGCAAAGATTTCCACATCTCCAGAAGCTCCATTTCCGGATGTACCAGCTGCGATTAAGCCACCCTCAGAGATGCGAATTCGATTAGTAGTAATATTAATACTTCCAGCTTTACCGCTGCTACTAGGAAAGGTTCCTGCACCAATAAAGCTAGGGTTAGCGATTAATCCAATATCGCTATTCTGCGGGTTTTCGGTTCCCAAGATGTTGATTTCTGGTGCTTGAATAAAGATGTTTCCTGCTGTACCACTACCACCTGTAAATGCTGAAAGGTTTGATCCACCTGAGATGGAGATGTTATCGCTGGTAAGATTTAATTGACCTCCGGATGCACTACCTGAAGCATTAGTAGAAATAGTACTGTTTTGCGTGAGGGTAGTTTTGGCTGCTGCAACGCTAATATTACCACCTTGTCCAGATTGAAGTGCATCGGCAATGATTTGTCCTCCGTTGTTAAGCTGTAAATCATCGCCAATTTGCAAATTAATATTACCGCCCCTTCCTGCAACTGCACTAGAGTTAATACTGCTATTTCCTGTCAAGCGAAGAGAGTTACTTGCAATCGCAATCTCTCCCCCATCGCCTTCCCCGAAAGCTTCTGTGTCAATAAAACTACCTTCACTCAACTGCAATAAGTCTTGAACTTTTAGGGTAATATCACCACCATCACCAGATTGAGTAGAAGCAGTGAAGTTTCCCCCATCTTGCAGAAGAATTTGCTCTGCATTGATTTCTAGTGTACCTGCATTACCAATGTCATCGTGTTGAACACCTATCGAAGCACCATCGCTAACTTCGAGTAGGTCAGTATTTAATATAACTTCTCCCGCACTACCAGTTACATTATTGGGTAAACCCAATGACTGTCTGGATGCTTCAGATATTAGCACTCCAGCAGTACGAATTGTAGTTCGGTCAATGGAATTAGTAAAAACATTTATTCCAAAACCACTGAGTATAATACTTTCTTGTGCATTAATTGTAATTGTGCCAGCATCACCAGCACCAAAAGTGGAGGAACTAATCAAGGCTCCACCTTCAAGTGTTAACTTAGAAGTATTAATAGTGATACTCCCTGCATCACCACTAGCACTTACCGTAGAGGAACCAATCAAGGTAGAGTTATCAATGTTAGGACCAAGTTCTACTGATTCTGTGGCATTGATAACAACATTACCAGCAGAACCAGAGCCGCCATTGTTTATATTATTAATTAGAGATGCATCTTGAAGAGTTAAGCGCCCAGTATTAACGGTTAAATTACCACCATCTCCTGTACCTAGAGTGCGGATTTCAATTAATGCAGTTGTCCTGTCTCCACCAATGAACTCAAGATCTTCTGCTTCTATGGTAATATTGCCACTGTTTCCTTCTCCAAAGGTAAATGCTCGCAAATTACCACCATTATTTTGCCCACGTATTTTTGGAGCTATGATTGAAATATCTGCACCATCACCAGAACCTAGGGTATCGCTAATCGCACCACTACGAATAGAAGTATCTAGATTAGATTCAATAAATTCTACGCTTTCACTCGCTTGAATTTCGATTCCCTGGGCTGCTTGATTACTCTGGTTTTCAATGAATAAAAGTGAACCGTCTTGCAGCGATATATTATTACCTATAAGCCTAATCGCACCAATTTCGCTAGCTTCCACTAGAGATTGTTGACTCAACTCGATGTTACCAAACACAGAAACATTACTATAATCCAATCCTGTGGGGTTAAGCTGCACTAAATCTGGGGAAGAAACTGCGCCTAATTCGACTCTGCCATTTTCCGCACTCAAAATACCACCATTGAGAGTAATATTTCCTCCCACTAGCGCCAAGGTATTCCCTGTAGAAACCTGCAATCGGGCGTCTGTATTATTGCGAGTTAAAGGTGCACGAAATCCTGTGGAAATGTTATATCCTGTACCATTAACCTGAATATCTCCTGAATTTACCCCCATCTGTAAACCCACCGGAATATTTACCGTTAATAATGGTGTTGCGTCAGGATTGGTAGCGCTAAATTCAAAACCATCGCTAAACACCACACTTTCCGCTGTGGTTGCAAAAAATGAACCGCCAATATTTAAGCTTGCATTCTCGCCAAAGATGATTCCTGCTGGATTAATCAAAAATAGATTTGCCGTACCGTTAGCGCGCAGAATACCGTCTATATTGGAAATATTTCCTCCGGTAACGCGACTAAAAATATTAACTATATCAGCAGCATTATTGAAGTAGGCTTCACCACCTGTGGGAATAGAAAATCCATCGAAACTGTGGAATAGATTATCTCCTGCTCTGTCGCCGTTTTCAATCAGGAAATTAAGCGCATCTGGACTGGTTACGCTTGTAGAGAGAGTACCATCGCTACTAATTTGTGCTGAAAGCGGTGTGGAAATGAGTAGAGTAAGAGCAAGGCTAGCAATGGGTAGTTGCTTCATTGTGGGCGGGTCTTTCACTGGCTGACGTATCAACTAGGGTTCCCCACTTTGATCGCTTAACTAACAACTACTCAGCGAAGATACAACAGATTGTTCGCCTAGACAAGATGTTTAGTGCAAAGCCTATCTTTGACGCAATGTCAGCAGTTGTAATTTATCCCAGAATAAAGGAACTGCTAAAATAATTAATTTTACAAACCAAGGAGCAAAGAATAAGCTCAAGAATAAACCAATTATGGCAACTGATGCTGTTGCAACCTTAACAATTTCTTCTTTGGTATTGATGCTAAAGCATACCGCTACACAAGAAATAATGAGGCTTACAGATAGAGGAATAGACATAGTACAATAATTATTTTCGGAAGTAGAACCTGCGTCTGCTATGCAAGGCTATATGTGAGCTACACTCCAGAGACAGCGCGTTCCTTCGAGATTAATTCCCTATTTCCGTCTTCCCTAACATTTTTCTGCCTTGGGGAAGATGAACGATTGATTTGTTCCATGTAAAGTTTTACAACTTTTACCGGGGCTTGTCAATGGTAGCCTAATTTTGTCTCTTTTTCTCCTTACTCTACTTTTAGCCCTCCTCAGATTCAGGACAAAGTTGAGTACTGATGGTGTTTCTAGTCTTAAGTTTAGAAAAACTTATGATAGTCACAAGTAATCTAAACCATTGCGATTAACCTCTTTCCGAAAATTACTGTCATAATCTATAAGGGCAACTATGGGTTTTTCTCGATAGCACAATCGTAAAGGATAGCAAAATATGATTGATATTTGTTGGTTAAGCTTTGCCTCAATGACTCTGTTAAATGCAGTTATATGCATAGCTTTACCCTGTGTACTGACTACTGACTGGTCAGAAGTACTGAGTAAATTTAGTAAACAACAAGCTCAGGTTGACGAGTCATTTTCAATGAATGGCTAGCTTGATAAATCAAGATTACCAAACATCTAAAGTGCGATCTTGTTAGAATCGCACTAATAAACAAACAACCAATAACTAAATAACAAACAACTAATTACTTTGCTGCTACCTTTTTCTTTTTCTTATTTTTAGCAGCCTTAGCCGCCTTCTTCGCGGCTTTTTTTTCTGCTTCTATTCTCTGACGCTCTTTTTGTTTTTCCTCTTCCAGTTTACTGAGATAGTAGTGATAGTCGCCTTTATAGGTAATTAATTCCCCTTCACGAATTTCCACTATTTTGTTAGCAACTTGAGAAATAAAATAGCGGTCGTGGGAAACAATTATTGCCGTACCATCATAGTTTTGCAATGCTTGTTCGAGCATTTCTTTCGCCGGAATATCTAGGTGATTAGTAGGCTCATCTAATATTAATAAATTAGCTGGACGCAATAGCATTTTTGCCAACGCCAGACGCGCTTTCTCACCACCACTAAGAGATGATACTTTTTTGAATACGGTATCACCACTAAAAAGAAATCTACCTAGAAGAGTGCGTACTTCTTCATTTTTCCAACTTGGTACTTCGTCGTGGATTGTTTCCATAACTGTTCTTCCCAAATCTAAAGCTTCTGCTTGATTTTGCTCAAAGTAGCTGGGAATGACATTATGTTTACCTAATCTAATAGTTCCATCTTCTGGTGTTTCTGTCCCCATCATCATATGTAGGAGAGTCGATTTCCCAGCGCCATTAGGACCTAAAATAGCAACACGATCTCCCCTTTCTATCTCCAAATTGGCACCTAGAAAGAGGATATTGTCATTGTAAGTATGGACTAAATCTTCAATTACTACCACCTCTCTACCACTGCGAGGAGAATCAGGAAAACGGAAATGTAATTGTCTTAAATTAGCTTGGGGAGCTTCAATTCTCTCGATTTTATCTAGCTGTTTCTCCCTACTTTTAGCTTGGGTACTGCGAGTAGCACTGGCACGAAAACGCTCCACAAAAACTTGCTGTTTCTCAATTTCTTTTTGCTGACGTTCAAAGGCACTTTGTTGCGCTTCTTGGGCTTCTGCTTTTTGCTGCAAGTAAGCCGAATAGTTACCCAAATAATTAGTAGAAACTCCTCGCTCAGTCTCCACAATCTTGGTACACAAACGGTCAAGAAATTCCCGGTCGTGGGAAACTATTACCATTGGCGTCTTCAAGTCTTTGAGGTAATTTTCAAGCCATTCAATAGTTTCCAAATCCAAATGGTTAGTCGGCTCGTCCAACAGCAAAACATCGGGACTTTGGAGCAAAATTTTACCTAAACTCATACGCATTTGCCAACCGCCACTGAAGGAACTCACCAGGCGATCGCCATCTTCTTCACTGAAGCCCATCTCTGGTAAAATCTTCTCTATCTGAGCCTCTAAACCATAACCATCTAAAGCCTCAAACTGACGCTGCAGTCTATCTAGTTTATGAATTAGTCGGTCTAAATCCTCAGACTCTGCTGTTTCCATTTCCTGCTGCACCAGCGCCAAATTTTGCTGCACTTGGTTAGCTTCCACAAAAACAGTCCAAAACTCTTCGCGTACAGTACGTGTCGGTTCTACCTCAAATTCTTGCGTCAAATAGGCAATATGTAAACTTGCAGGACGAATTACTTCCCCGGTGGTGGGTTCTATCTCTTTCGTAATAATCTTTAATTGGGTGGATTTTCCTGCACCATTCACACCCACTAAACCCACTCTTTCTCCTGGTTTCACTTCCCAATTAACATCCTTGAGAATTTCACCTGTGGGGTAAATTTTACTGATATGTTCGAGTCGTAGCATCAAGATTCTCCGGGAGTAAACCAGCAAAGGGAGTAGATTGACGTTGATTTTTGTAACGCCTTACAACAAAATTTTACATTACCGTTCCCAGAACGCCAGCTCAATAATTTTCTTTCACTGCAAATTCTAGGAGTACAAAAAATAGTGACAACAGGTATACTTTACGGTATTAGCGTCGGTACAGGCGATCCAGAATTAATCACAGTTAAAGCTTTGCGTCTATTGCAACAAGCACATGTGGTAGCGTTTCCTATGGGCATAGGAGATAAACCAGGAATGGCTGAATTAGTCATTACACCCTGGTTAAATCCTCAACAGGAAAAATTGCCTTTAAAATTCCCCTATGTCCAACAAATAGATATTTTAGAAGCAGCCTGGCAACAAGCAGCCAAAGAAGTGTGGCAATATTTACAACGGGGACAAGATTTGGTTTTCGCCTGTGAAGGAGATGTGAGTTTTTACAGTACCTTTACTTACTTAGCCCAAACCCTGCAACAACTACACCCTGAAGCAGTAATTAAAACAGTACCAGGAGTTTGCTCTCCCATGGCAGCAGCGTCAGTTTTGGGTATACCTTTAACCGTGCGATCGCAACGTTTAGCCATTTTACCTGCTCTATATACTACAGGAGAACTAGAAGCAGTGCTCCAATGGGCAGACGTAGTGGTACTAATGAAAGTTAGCTCTGTTTACGAGCAAGTGTGGCAAACTTTACAAAAGTACCAGCTATTAGATCGCGCCAGCATTGTGGAGAGGGCCACTTTACCCAATCAGGTGATCTATAATGGATTGCGCAATCGCCCTTACCTTAAATTGCCCTATTTTTCTGTTTTAATTGTGCAAGTTCGCTGATTTGCAAGGGGAAGGGAGAAAATAGGAAATGTGAAGCTATGTATAACTCTAATAATTATCAGGAATAAATCAGTTATTCCCATTTTTTTAAATTCCCTGCTAGTAAGTTTTTTTTATCTAAATTACCCTAACCGATAACTATTCACCTAAGCTGCTATGTCCCCCCAGTCATTCTTCCAAAATATTTCTACCACCCTGAGGAAACCAGTTTACCTCGCAGCTTTCGCTTCCGTTGGCGTACATGCTGTCATTGGTGCTACCCTATCAAGCTTACCAGTTGCTTCGTCTCTACAAGGAGTAGTTGCATGGGAAGATGAACCTCAAGATGTGGGATTGGTAGAATTGACACCAGCAGAAATTAGTCGTTTACCCAATCTCGCCCCACCACCACTACCACCTCTACCAGAATTAAAACCCTTACCCAATATTAGTAAATTATTACCCACAAGACCCCAAGTTAGCACCAGTGCTTTCTTACCACCGCCACCTTCTCCTTCCTTGCTGAGGCTTTTTCAACCCGGTTTACGCCCTGTTTTACCACCAAGGCCAACAAATATTCCTCGCCTTCCCCTTCCCCCCAGACGCACTGCTACCAGAAGCAATCGGATTACTACACCCCCTCCCAACGGCTTGGAACAATCCCTTGAAGAGTGGACAAGAAGAAGAGCACTTTTTCCCAATAACCCTATCCTCAATCCCGAAACAGCCAATCCAGAAACTGATAATCTCGACGATATCACTAAAACACCCAAAGTTCCAGTTGATGCTAAGCCCACTCCTCCAGAAACGCGATCGCCAGAACAAATTGCAGCAGCTAGGATTAAGCAGGGAGAGAATCGCATTGCTGCTTTAAGGCAACAGTATCGCAAGGATGATGCTAACACGAGTGCGGCAGAAGCCAACGTTAATGCTGGCCAATTTATCGCTCAAGTAGGGACACAAGTGAAGCCAGAATCCGTTACTATTACTGGTAATTATCCCAAAACTGCTTGTCCGCTAAAAATTCAAAATACTGTCAGCACCACCTACGGAATTTTAGTTAATCCCAATGGTAGTGTAGTTGGTTCCAGCTTCAAGCTACTGCGTAGTTCAGGTTATCCAATATTCAACAATCAAGCAGCTAGCGTAATCAGAGGAAGAAGTTTTGCTAATTCACTAGGACAACCCAAACCCTACTACATATCTGTTAATTTTACTCCCAATTCGTCAATCTGTCCCTCTTCAAGACCAGCGCCAGTGACAACACCAGTGATAGCGCCAGAGGTGAAACCAAAACCACAACTAGAAACTCCTGAAGCCGTCACACCACAACCTCAACCTCAAGTAACACCACAACCAGAAACAACTGAGGTTGTTACTCCCAAACCGGAAACACCGGAAGTTGCAATACCTCAAACAGAAACACCGGAAGTTGCAATACCTCAAACAGAAACACCAGAAGTTGTTACTCCCAAACCAGAAACACCGGAAGTTGTTACTCCCCAACCACAACCTCAACCTGCAACCCCTGAAGTTATTGCGCCCAAACCCCAACCTCAAGTAACACCGCAACCAGAAACATCTGAAGTTACAATACCAAATCAACCTCAAGCGCAACCCGAAGTGCAACCTCAACCAGCCACTCCTGAAGTTGTTGCGCCTAAACCCAAACCACAACCCCAAGCCCAACCACAGCCACAACCACAGCCAGCCACTCCTGAAGTTGTTGCGCCTAAACCCAAACCCCAACCCCAAGTGCAACCACAGCCACAACCACAGCCAGCCACTCCTGAAGTTGTTGCGCCTAAACCCAAACCACAACCCCAAGTGCAACCACAGCCACAACCTGCTACTCCTGAAGTTGTTGCGCCTAAACCCAAACCACAACCTCAAGCCCAACCACAGCCACAACCACAACCACAACCTGAAACTCCCGAAGCTGAGAGTTAACTGAATGTCAAAAGAAGTCTCCCACTTTCAGTGGTGGGATGAATTTTGAGC